>CADAKH010000005.1 GCA_902788505.1 Oscillospiraceae bacterium | reverse complement strand
CACAGATGCAGCAGGCAAGGCAGCATTCGCAGTTTATATCAGAGCTATCCTCTTAAGAGATACAGGTTCTTCCATCTCACCTTTCGCAGCATTCCTGCTCCTCCAGGGCACAGAGACTCTGTCCTTGAGACTTGAGCGTCACATCGAGAATACAAAGAAGGTATTGGACTTCCTCACAAATCATCCGAAGGTGGAGAAGGTATTCCATCCTGCACTTGCAGATCATCCGGATCACGAAGTATATCAGAAGTACTTCCCTAACGGCGGCGGCTCAATCTTCACATTCAACGTAAAGGGCGGCAAGAAGGAAGCATTCGACTTCATCGACCACCTCGAACTGTTCTCACCGAACTGTTCTCACTCCTTGCTAACGTTGCTGACGTTAAGAGCCTTGTTATCCACCCGGCAAGCACAACACACTCACAGCTTTCCGAGGAAGAGCTCAATGACGTAGGCATCTATCAGAACACGATCCGTCTCTCTATCGGTACAGAGCACATCGATGACATCATTGCAGACCTCGAAAAAGGTTTTGCAGCAATTTGATCCCAATAAGGTCAACTGATATATAATTACTTTTAGCAGTCATACGGGAGGTTTATTATGACTAAGATTTACACATCAGCAGATCAGCTTATCGGTAAGACACCGCTTCTTGAACTTACACATCTTGAAAAGGCTCTCGGCCTTGAAGCAAAACTTGTTGCAAAACTTGAATACTTCAATCCCGCAGGAAGCGTTAAGGACCGTATTGCAAAGGCAATCATTGAGGATGCCGAAGCAACCGGCAGACTTAAGGAAGGCAGTGTCATCATCGAGCCTACAAGCGGCAACACCGGTATCGGTCTTGCATCTGTAGCAGCTGCTAAAGGTTACAGACTCATCATCACAATGCCTGAGACGATGAGCGTTGAAAGAAGACAGCTCATCAAGGCTTACGGTGCGGAACTCGTTCTCACCGAAGGCGCAAAGGGAATGAAGGGTGCGATCGCAAAGGCTGAGGAGCTCCAGGCTGAGATTCCTAACAGCATCATTGCAGGCCAGTTCATCAACCCTGCAAATCCGAAGGCTCACAAAGAGACTACAGGTCCTGAAATCTGGGAAGACACAGACGGCGAAGTAGATATCTTCGTTGCAGGTGTAGGCACAGGCGGAACAGTTACAGGTGTCGGCGAATATCTTAAGGAGAAGAAGGCTTCCGTTAAGGTCGTAGCTGTTGAGCCTGCTGATTCTCCCGTTCTGAGTAAGGGTACTGCAGGTAGCCACAAGATCCAGGGTATCGGTGCAGGCTTCGTACCTGAGGTCCTCAACACAGGCGTTTACGATGAGGTTATCCCTGTTTCTAACGACGATGCTTTTGCAACAGGCAAGCTTTTGGGCAAGAACGAAGGTGTTCTCGTAGGAATCTCATCCGGTGCGGCTCTTTGGGCAGCAATCGAACTTGCTAAGCGTCCCGAGAACAAGGGAAAGACGATCGTAGCTCTCCTGCCTGACACAGGTGACCGCTATCTCTCAACACCTCTTTTCCAGGATTAAAAACATTTACATGCCATAAAAAACATATATCCGCTGTCCTTAGGGGCGGCGGATTTTTTGTGCCCGGTCCTTTTCCGGTTCTTACGGATGCAAAAATGTTTTGCAGCGCGGAATAATTCTCTTCTGATTATTTATATTTTTCAACAGAAACAGACAATACCCCCAAATATCCCTTTGTTATAATCCAGACATATCAATCTGTTTTTAGTCAGGAGGTGCTGTTATGAGCGTAAACATCAATGAGATGCCCAAGATCGGATTCGGTCTTATGAGACTTCCGGAGAATGACGGTGTAATAGATATCGAGAAGGTCAGCAAGATGGCCGATGCGTATCTTGAAGCAGGCTTCAACTATTTCGATACCGCATATGTTTATCATGGCGGCAACTCCGAAAAGGCTGTCAAGGAAGCAATCGTCAAGAGACATCCGAGAGATTCTTTCACACTCGCCACAAAGCTTCCGGCTTGGTTCATTCATTCAGAGGAAGACAGGGATAAGGTATTCAATGAGCAGCTCGAAAGATGCGGAGTCGATTATTTCGATTACTACCTTCTCCACAGCATTGAAGACGGCAACAATTACGATACCTATGTGAAGTACGACTGCTTCAACTGGGGCATTCAAAAGAAGGCTGAAGGCAAGATACGTCATTTCGGATTCTCATATCACGGAACACCCGAACTGCTCGTAAAGATCCTCGACAGCCATCCTGAGGTCGAGTTTGTTCAGATCCAGCTCAATTATATCGACTGGGATAATGCGATCGTTCATTCAGGTGAGCTCTACAAGATCCTCTCAGAAAGGAACATTCCGATCATCGTTATGGAGCCCTGCAAAGGCGGTAAGCTTGCAAACCTTGATGAAGAATGTTCTGCGATCCTGAAGAGCATCCGTCCTGACAAGTCAATGGCTTCATGGGCATTCAGATTTGTCGGAAGCCTTCCCGGAGTCGCCACGATTTTAAGCGGTATGTCCACAGAAGATCAGATGGCTGATAACATGAATACCTTTAAGAATTTCGAGCCTCTGACAGATGAGGACAAGAAGGCGATCGATAAAGTCGTTGAAGCTATGTCCCGTGTTGAGCTGATCGGCTGTACGGCATGCAAATACTGTGTTGAGGGCTGTCCTGCCGGCATCAGTATTCCCGATGTTATCAGCGCGATCAATACAGCCAGAAAATTCCCCGGCGACATGAGACCGCAGTTCTTCTACAACGGTCTGGTTGACAGATACAGCCATGCTTCGGACTGTATCGGATGTGGCCAGTGCGAAGGCGTATGCCCCCAGCATCTGTCTATCATAAGCTACATGCAGGAAGCAGTCGAAAGATTCGAGTCAAAAGGCTGATAAGAAAACACTAATAAAAATACTAAGGGCTGTCTCAAAAAAACGGGACGGCCCTTTTTCGTGCAGGCACAGCGGTCTTTATATGTCTTTAAGAAAAGCCTTTACAGCCGATACGAACTCATCAGGCTTCTCGCCCTGGACACTGTGACCGGCGCCTTCGATAAGAACATAATCTGCGCCGATCTGTTCTGCGTAATCTGTCATCACCCTGTATGAACATGTCCAGTCATCTGCGCCGGAGATGAAGAACACTGGAACCTGATAATCTGTCTGAGTTGTAAGGTCTTCAGTAAGGCAGGCTTCGAGAAGGCCTTCTTCAAGGCTTATGATCTCATCTTCAGTCTGAGGGGCAAGGAACCACTGAAGGTCCTCTGTGGCGAGATAAGGAGATTCTAAAGCAGTCATGACAAGTCCGGAATAATCAGGTGACGGATGATACTGTGCCATGTATGCGGAGATCTCATCCGAAGTATGGTAATTCGGATCTTCGAGATATGCTTCGTAGGCTTTGGTCATGTAGGTTGTGTCATCGCCCGCAGATCCTGCTATCAGCATGGAATCCTCGTATTCGGAGATGACGGACAGCCTGTCATTTAAGAACTGGCCGATGCCGATGTAGGCAGAGACCTTTTCGGGATGATCGTATACATATCTTGCGCCGAGAAGAGAGCCGTAGGAGTGGCCCATGATGATGATCTTATCAGTGCCGAATCTGTCGCAGAGATATCCTGTAAGGACATCAAGATCATCGAGAGCCTGGTCGAAAGAGACGGTCGAATTGGTCTTGTCATCGTTTGCGATATATGTTCTGCCGCAGCCTCTCTGATCCCAGCAGACGAAGGTATAATCATCGATCAGACTGTCGGCATAAGTGTAAGTGACATATGAATCAGGGCTCAAAGGGCCTCCGTGAAGGAAGAGGATCACGGGATTGGTCTTGTCTTTGCCGCGGATAGAGATGAACTGCTTCTGACCGTTGATATCAACGTATGTCTGCTCTTCGATGCCTTTTGAGGGATTGATGAGGCAGGAAAGATAGTTGATATTTCTTTTCGCTATGAAGAAGACAGAGATGCAAACAGCTATAACTATAGGGATCAAGGTGACGACCAGAGCCATGCCGATCGCGATCCTGACAGGCCTGCTCTTATTGGATTTGATGCCGGCCTCTTTGCGGTGCTGAAGATGGATCCCGATATGGCCGACTGCCATGATGAGGGAAGAGATTATTATGAAGATATTCGATGCATAGATTCCCAAGAGGAAGAAAGCAAGAACCGGAAGTGTTGCACCTGCAACGGGGAAACCTGCAAAAGATGAATACATATCTTCCATAGTTCTCTTGCTCCTGAAGTAGCGGAGCCAATAGAATTCATAGAGCACCATTGCAAGGAATGATGCGGCGAGCCAGCCGATCCACCAGGAGCCGGGCCTTACATTGGTGTCATTGAAGATAAGGGCGAGAACAGACAGCAGCACTTCGCCTGTTCTCTCAAAAGCCAGAAGGATCCTGTTCTCATGTTTTTCGTATTCTTCGTACCCCTGAGGCTTTTTCTTTGCCCAAATAATGTTGGGAACGAAAAGCATAATCAGGTATATAAGTCCGACATAAGAAAATCCGAAATTGATCATGAAGTACTCCAAGAAAAATCAATCTTCACTATTATACCAACATTCAGAATGTATAAAATAATCAACAAATAAGTCTTATGTCTGAAGATGGCTTAAGTTTTAAGTTGATATAATCTGATATAACATATCGAAAAACCTGCGGGGTGAACATGTCTCAGGGCAGTAAATACAACAGGACATTGATGGCTTGTTATCTGGCCTTTATCACACAGGCGATAACCGCCAATCTTGCACCCCTGCTTTTCTTAAGATTCCACACCCAGTTCGGCATATCACTGGGAAAGATAGCCCTTATCCCGATTGCATTCTTTATTACCCAGCTTACGGTCGATCTCATCTGTGCCGGATTCATCAATAAGATCGGATACAGGATGGGAGCGCTGATCTCTGAAGCTCTTGCCGGGATCGGCCTTGTAGGTCTTTCTTTTCTGCCGTTCATTCTTCCCGATCCGTTTGTCGGGATCCTGGCAAGCACGATCCTTTATGCGATCGGAAGCGGCCTGATCGAGGTCCTTGCGAGCCCTATCGTAGAAGCGTGTCCTTTTGACAACAAGGCATCGGTCATGAGCATCCTTCATTCGTTCTACTGCTGGGGAAGCGTCGGCGTAATTGTTTTGTCGACGGTCTTCTTTTATGTGTTCGGCATCGGCCACTGGAGATGGCTCCCTTGCACATGGGCTCTGATACCTTTCGTAAACATTATCAATTTCGCGGTTTGTCCCATTGAGACTCTCACTGAAGACGGCAAGGAGATGAGTATCGGCAAGCTTTTCAAGACACCGATATTTCTTCTTGGAATTGTACTCATGGTCTGTGCCGGTTCTTCCGAGATCGCGATGGGACAGTGGTTCTCGGCATTTGCAGAGTCAGCCATTGGCATGCAAAAGACGACGGGAGATCTTGTCGGTCCGTGTCTTTTTGCGGTCGCCATGGGCATCTCAAGAATTATCTACGGCAAGTTCGGAAATAAGCTCGACCTTACCAAATACATGCTCGGTTCAGGCGCGCTCTGCCTTGCGTGTTATCTTGCGGCATCTCTGTCGAAGTCTCCGATGGTCTGTCTTTTGGGCTGCATCATCTGCGGATTTTCCGTCGGCATAATGTGGCCCGGTACGATAAGCATCCTCTCAAAAAGACTTCCCAGAGGCGGCACTGCGATGTTTGCTTTTCTCGCGATGGCAGGCGATCTCGGAGGCGCATTGGGACCAGGTATCGTGGGCTTTTTCGCGCAGATGAACAACGATGATCTGAAGAAAGGCGTTCTTGCCGGAGCGGTCTTCCCGCTGGTACTCGTAATATCGGTTGCGGGGATTCTGATAAAAGTCCGAAAAGAGCGTAAAAATAAGGGTTAACAAATACTCTTTAGCGTGATAGAATTTCGAACGGGGAGTTAACCCCAATCCCATTACAAAAGTGAGGTGAATACGGTGGACGCTGGTGACAGTTGCGACAAACGAGGGAAACGCGGCCGAAATATCCTTTGTTCCTTAAAGTGCCAGTCGATGACCGTATCGGACCTTAAGGACTAAATGATGTATCGTCACCTCTGTTTGCCCAAAGCAAAGCGGAGGTTTTTTGTTCCCGTCGTTTGTTTACTTTTAGGAGGAGACAAATGGCAGAGAAGGAAATAAGAAGAGATTATCAGGACGAGATAATCTCACTGATGAGGGGTAACGATTCCCCAAGGGTAATTCATTACAAGCTAGAAGATTATCACGCAAGTGACATCGCACAGATCTTAGAAGAGCTTAACGACCAGGAGAGGAAGAAGCTCTTCAGAGTTTGCGGCAAGTCTTTGCTTGCGGAGGCATTCGAGTGTCTTGAGGAAGAGCAGGTAAGCTCATATATCAATGAGATGGACATCAGGCGTGCTGCGGCAGTCATCTCGGAACTCGAGACGGACACGGCTGCCAATGTTTTAAGGGAGCTCGACAAGGAGAGAAGAGGTCTCATCATCGATGCTCTCGATACTGAAGTCAGAAAAGAGATCAGCATCATCGCATCATACGATGAAGACGAGATCGGTTCCAAGATGACCGCAAACTTCATCCGTATCGGCCTGGACCTCTCGGTCAAGCAGGCAATGAGCGCGCTCGTTACACAGGCTGAAGAGAATGACAACATCTCGACAATCTTCGTAGAAGATGACGAGGGACTGTTCTACGGCGCTCTTACGTTGAAAGATCTCATCACGGCAAGGAGCACGACCGACCTTAACACGCTGATAGTTACATCGTTCCCTTACGTTTACGCCAACGAGCAGATCGATGACTGTATCGAAAAGCTCAAGGACTATTCGGAGGACTTGATCCCTGTCCTTGACGAAGACAACAAGATACTCGGTGTTATCACATCACAGAGCATCGTCGAAGTTGTCGATGACGAGTTAGGAGAAGACTACGTCAAGCTCGCCGGACTTACTGCAGAAGAAGATATCAAGGAGCCTTTGTCCCAGAGTATCCGCAAGAGAATGCCCTGGCTTCTCATACTGCTCGGTCTCGGCATGGTCGTATCCACGCTGGTTGGTGCTTTCGAGGCGGTTATCGCACAGCTCACGATCATCATGGCATTCCAGTCACTGATCCTCGACATGGCAGGTAACGTCGGCACGCAGTCACTCGCTGTCACGATCAGAGTTCTCACGGACGAGAATCTCACGGCAGGTCAGAAGATCAAGCTCGTATTTAAGGAAGCAAGAGTCGGTCTGTCGGTAGGTCTTATCCTCGGCGTGGTATCGGTCATACTGATCGGCGTATATCTCATGGTGATCAAACACAGAGAGCCCCAGTTTTCATTTGCAGTAAGCGGATGCATCGGCGCAGCTTTGCTCGTTTCTATGATCTTCTCTTCGATCGTCGGAACGCTTATCCCGTTGTTCTTCAAGAAGATCAAGATCGACCCTGCAGTTGCGTCTGGACCATTGATCACAACACTCAACGACCTTATCGCCGTAGGCTGCTACTATGGAATGAGCTGGCTTTTGCTTATCAACGTGATGGGTTACTGATCTCTTCAGAACTCTAAAGCGTACACGTAATCGTCCATGTAAAAACCGTTGCCGATATCGTTTTTCTCTTCCCACGCAACGGTGAAGCCAAGCTTCTCATAGATCTTTACAGAAGGGTTATTCCTGTTTACATTGAGCTCGATCCTGTTAAGGCCGAGCTCTTTTGCTTTTTCCTTAAGAAATTCCAGCATGACTCTCGAAAAGCCTTTCCCGCGCTGGTCTTTATAAAGATATAACTTGCTGAGATAAAGCGCGCCCTCTCTCGGATAGAACGCGATAAAGCCGGCATTCGCGCCATCGTTTTTTGCAAAATAGTAGTTGTAGCCGTGAGAGAGCTGTTCCGTTACCGCTTCAACAGACTGGAACATATCGAGCATGTAATCGTTCTGCTCTTTTCCTATTATGGGATCGTAATGCTCACGCAAAATGGCAGTTGCCATCTCAGACATCTCTTTTATGCCGTTAACGTCGTCTAATGTAAGCTTTATAAAATCCATCTGCCGGCTCTTCCCAAGAATTGCTTGCAACATAATAACATATTAAAAAACAAGGTATAATATCTTTAGTTCAGACACGGAGGAAACTATGGAACACGTAACATTCACACCCAAGGGAGTATGCTCCATCCAGATAGATTTTGATTTAGAAGACGGCAAGCTTTACAACGTGCAGTTCGTCGGCGGCTGCAACGGCAACCTCAAGGCCATCGGCAAACTCGTTGAAGGTAAGGATGCAAAGGAAGTTGCAGGTATCTTAAGAGGCAACACCTGCGGCATGAAGGGCACATCCTGCGCTGACCAGCTCGCCAGGGCAATCGACGGGAAGGTCGGCTGATAAAGGCTTTTACATTATGTTTTCGAGGTCCCGGTGCAACAAGCCGGGACTTAAATCTGTTTTATAAGTAGAAAACCTTGGGAGGGATTCTTATGAAACTTACAAAGATGATCGCTTCAGTTCTGACAGGCTCGCTTTGCTTGTCCGTATTCTGTTGTGGCTGTACGAACACCAGAGAGACGAAAGAAACGAAAGACAATAAGCCGGTAGTAGATGAACTTCCCGAAGACGAGGTCCTTATCAGATCAAGCCACAAGAACGGCGCATGGGGATATCATAGCAGCGTGACTTACGTGTTTTCTGACGGCAGCGTGTACAGTTCCGGCGAGTCCTTTGAAGGCTACTATGCATATGGTCAGAATAATCTTACTGAAGAGGACAGGATCGCGCTTCTTAAGAAGTACACCAAACCCAGAGCTTATATTGATGAGAAACGGCTTCTCAAGATCTATCAGCAGGCTATGCAGATAGATCCGGATGCCGAATTCATATACGATGATCTGTATGCATGTGATGCAGGCACAAGTCTTATTGAAGTCAATATTGACGGTGAGTGGATCGCGCTCAGCGAGTCAGGCGACCGGAACGGCGCTCTTGATGACCGCCACGCAAGAAAAGCGAATACTCTTATAGAAGGCGTTTTCGAGACCACCGATTTTAAAAGTGTTGCCTCTGTCTATTCCGGGAACGAGACATTCCTTGAGACATTCGAGTGTCCCAATGCAAGTCTTGATAATGCCAGAAGGATCATCACAAACGAAAAGGAATTCAGGCAGTTCGAAAAGGACACCGGCATCAAACTGAGTGAGATGGAAGAATTCGAATACTTCACAGATTCTAGTTACGACTCTTACTCTTATCTCTGCATAGGTGTTGAGATCATCCAGTACGACAACTACATGAGCCTTGATGAAGTCTCCGCCGACGCATTCATCGTATCCCCGGATTACACGGGCTTTGCCCTCGTCGAAGATCCCCGGGTCGATATCTCCGATGAAATCGTCGAACAGAAAACCTACTGCTACGTCGTCATACTGCCGGGTTACGACCTGAGCGTCTACGAAGATTTCTTACATCACTGATATGAAGGATGTCCCGCGGGGCATCCTTTTTTGTGTTTGATTTCTCGATTATTCGCAGCTGCTAAAAGCCGTGTGCAATTGTTCCTCATTTTTAACCGTAACAGTTGCACAAATAGGTCGTTTTATGCAATTGTTGGCCTTTTTTTAAGCAAACAATTGCACAACGGATACAGACTGTGGCTGCATCTGTTTTCACCCCATCGAAAAAGGGATGCCTCACTTCACTGAGACATCCCAATTCAAATCTATTAAATACCCGAATTACTTATACGCAGTGTATGTCGTTACGTTAAGCACGGTCTCGCCGTCGATCTGGAGTGCGACGGGGCGGTCGAATGTGACTGTGATCTTGTGGCCTGTCTTTACCTCAACGACCTTTGTGTGGTTGATGTGCTTGCCCTTGAAGATTGAAGGGAAGATAGCGAGTGTTCTGATCTTGCCGCTGCCGTGGAAAAGGAGCAGTGAGAGGAGACGGTCCTTGCCAAGACGGTCCTGAGCGGGTGTGGCGATCATGCCGCCGCCATAATAACGGCCGTTCATTGAAGGCGCGAGCCATACTTTCTGATAAGAGAACTTTTGTCCGTCGACATCGATCTCCGCGTTTGTGGGCTTGTAGTGGAAGAGCAGTCCCTTGATGGCGATTCCGGCGTAGTCGATCTTCTCCTTGCCGGCTTCTCTCATCTGGTCGCCGACTTCGCAGCAGTAACCGTCGATGCCGTAGCCGATACCGTTGATGAAGCGCTTCTTCATGCCATTAACTTCGACGAAGGGGAGGTCCTTGATGTACTCGTTGATCTGTACGGGAGCGTCGCCGACCTTCTTGCCCAGGTCGTTCCAGAAGTCATTACCTGTTCCTGTAGGGAAGAAATAGAGAGGCTGAACGATGTCGATTCCTTCGGTGTTATTGATAAAACGGTTGAGCGTACCGTCACCGCCGCAGAGATACAGCTCATCATCAGGATTCAGACCTGCAAAGAAAGCATTGGCATCGGTGATCTTTGTGACGTCCTCGAAAACCAATTCTTTGCCGCTTAAGAAAGGCTTGATCTCTTCTGCTTTGGTCTTGCCGGTTCCGTTTCCGGAAAGACTGTTAAACAGTACGTAAGTTGACATTGTTTTTCTCCTCCTCGTTGCTCTCGATATATGACATCATGAGACTTCTTGCATAATCGCCTATCTCACTGCATCGTTCTGACTGTACCTTTTCGGCGGGCAGAACGTCCAGGACTTCAAAATATACATCACTTCTGTGAAAAGGATAGTTCTTCTTGATCATATCGGCACCCTTGATACCACAGATAGCAACAGGAACATTGGCTTTTTGGGCAATCTTGAAAATGCCGTTGTGGAAAGGCAGGAGTCCCTCACCGAAATTTCTGGTGCCTTCGGGATAGACAGCCATGGATACTTCATCGTTCCTGAGAAGTTCGGCAGCCTTATTAACTGTCTCCATTGCCTTTCTCGGATTCTCACGGTCTATTGAAAGGAAGCAGCATTTCCTGATGATGTTTCCCCAGAAAGGAACGTGGAAGTTCTTCTCCTTGGAGATAAAGGCAAGGTCATAATCTTTGAATATGTACCATGTTGTTATCGGGTCGAGTTTGGATTTGTGATTGCAGACGAGAAGGAATCGCTGATCTGTGGGGATCTTCTCCATTCCTCTGGTGTGAAGATGGATGCGGCCGAAGAAGACCAGGATCCACGTGGAGCTGTTAAGGAGCCAGCGGTAATAGCCGTTGTGCTTGTCATAGAAACGCCTGGAGTCGACAAGACATGCGCTCACCATAAGAAGCAGTGCATACTGCAATACACCGGATATGAGAAATACGACCAACCATAGTAATAATTTCATCTTAACAACACCTTACGCCAATAATATCAGAATTATAAATATTTTGATAATCAAATTTTTGTTTCTGTGTTCGTTAGATTTACTAAATTAAAACTACATAAATTGCGGCCGATAGCAATATCGGTAAAATCAAAGTGTCAGCCTGACGGAAGTTTTCGTTTATTTTTAGGCAAAACCCCTTAATCCTTTTGCTTGTTTACTTATCCATTCTTGCTTTATCATTTATTTTGACAAGCAGCAAAAATATGAATTCTTATTTTCGCGGAGGTAATATGAAAAAAGGATTTATCAGAATTATCGCCGGCGCTTTGGCAGGAATGCTCCTCCTTGGCGGATGCGATGTACTCCCTAAGGGGACGGACGGACCGCGTGATGTACCTACAACTATCACAGCGGATTTCACCAAAAAAGAAGACAAGGGCAACTGGGTCACATACGGTGACTGCAAGGTTACCCTGAAGGACGGAACAGCAGTTGTTACCGAGCGTAAGGCAAGCAACACTGGTGTTGCTGTACCTTGCCCTGATTTCAGAGGCAACACGATCAAGACTTCTGCCAAGGCAACGACAACTAACGATTCTCTTACTCTCTCCATGAGATATGAGATCTTCGGCAACGTTACCTATGTAAATATCGCAGGCGGCATGCCCGACGGATCAGGTGCTGTTGAGATCACCGGCACAGTCGAGATCCCTGCAAACGCAGAAAATGCACTTATCTATCTTGAAGCAAACGATGTAAGAGATTACACGGTAAGTTTCTTTGAAGTAAGCGTTGAAGGCGAATTCAATAACCTCACAGGCGTACCTGTTGAGTCTTTGGAAGATCCTACCAAGACTGCTTCACTCTCAGCTGCATATGCTGATTACTTCAGATTCGGTGTTGCATCTCCTGCAACAGTAATGACAAACCAGAATGACGGATTCAGAAAGCTCATCCAGACCCAGTTCAACTCGGTTACTCCCGAGAACGAACTCAAGCCTGAGAATGTTCTTGATGCAGCAACAACTCTTGCTGACCCCGCAAAGTACAATGAGTGCCCTGCTATCCATTTCGATGCAGCTAAGCCTATCCTGGACTTCTGCAAGGAGAACGGCATTCAGATGAGAGGCCATACACTTGTCTGGTATTCACAGACACCTTCATGGCTCTTCTATGAGAATTACGATGTCAACGGAAAGCTTGCAAGCAGAGAGCTTATGCTTACAAGAATGGAGAACTATATCGACGCAGTCATGAACTGGTGCGAAGAGAATTATCCCGGCGTTATCTATGCCTGGGACGTAGTCAATGAAGCGGCCGCAGATGATGGGGGAATGAGAGATTGCTACTGGAAGCAGACAATTGGTGATGACTACGTTGAGAAGGCATTTGAATTCGCAAGAAAGCACGGACCTTCAGGTGTCGAGCTTTTCTACAACGATTACAACGAATATCAGACATCCAAGCAGGAAGATATCCTCAAGATGTTAAAGCCTATTGCTGATGCAGGCAACATCGACGGTATGGGCATGCAGAGCCACATCAGCTCAGGCCTTAATGTCGATAATTATGTTGAAGCTGCAAAGAGATATGCTGACGAGCTGGGTGTTGTTATCCACATCACAGAGCTTGATGTTACTGCACCTAAGTCAGTTAACCCTATGTACGATCAGGGTGTTTACATGAAGAAGTTCTTCACGGCTATCATCGAAGCTGACAAGGCAGGTGTTCCGATCGAGTGCGTAACTGTCTGGGGCCTCACAGATGATATGAGCTGGAAGTCTGCTACAAAACCGCTGCTCTTCTATGGCAACCTTTCGCCCAAGCCGGCTTACGAAGGAGTTATGTGCGCCGTAAACGGCGGTGATGTCCAGAAGCCAGCTGACTATGTTGAACCCGTATCTGACACAACTCCTCTCACAGAGGATTACGAGGATCAGAAGTTCATCGGCGGACCGAGATACAGCTCCGTTCAGAAGGTAGTTGAAGGCGGATACGAGAGTAATTACTGCCTCCAGAACACCGAAGGCTATGCTGAGTACGACGGATATTCAATCGATGTTTCTCAGTATGCAGGACACGTTA
Organism: Oscillospiraceae bacterium; assembly: GCA_902788505.1. Lineage (GTDB taxonomy): Bacteria > Bacillota > Clostridia > Saccharofermentanales > Saccharofermentanaceae > Saccharofermentans. The sequence continues at coordinate 87,278 of CADAKH010000005.1, read as the reverse complement.
TCCATGTAAGCTTTGCCATCAAGTCCAAGGCTTCCGTCTGCAAGTGCACAGCAGATATCGACGGCACATGGCCTACTATCGCAGAAGTTCAGACAGGTTCTGACGAGTGGGTTTTGGGCGAAGGCGACTTCGAGATCGAAGAAGGCGCAACTCTCACGATCTATTTCGAGAGCAATGACATGAGTCCTTTCTTCCTCGATAATGTCGAGATCAAAGCAATGAATTAACAGTCGGATCTCCGTAAACGGCTGAGGTTTTTAAGAAGGGTTGCCTTTTATACAGGCAACCCTTTCTTAATGCAAACTGCAAGCCCGGTCCTCTGCCGGTTTGATCCCTCACCTGTTTTGCGGATTATCAGCCCGTTTTTTCACCTACATGTCAAAATCGTAAATAAGATTGTATTGCATGTAGGTTTTGCGGTTTATATACCAGAAAAATCCGAATCCTACATGTCTAAATGCTTAGAAGTATAGTATTGCATGTAGGTTTTTCTTTTTCGATGCTGAAAACGGTCTTAACCTACATGTCAAAATAGCAATTATTGGAATATTGCATGCAAGTGCTTTTCTGCGCCAAGAAGAAAACGCAACCCGTATAAATACTAAGCCCGCGCATGCTATTCAACATATATTTATCGAATAACAATAAAAAGTAATTGAAAAACAATACATATCATGCTAATATAATCCCAACCATGATGAATTCATAAGAGGAGTTCAGGGATATGAAAAAAGGTTTTGCAATAGGATTTGGTATCTTTGGCACGATCACTCTGCTGTTCGGAGTGCTTATCTTCATGTTTATCCGTGGCTACGTCAGAGCTTCCAACGGTGATGTATATGAATCCATGACAGCTGAGCAGAAGGAGGAGTACAGTTACAAGGCTCTGTACCCGGATCTTGCGCCATGCTTTGAGCGTTATGCGAAAAAGGGACTTCGCGATGCGGTATATGTGGTAGAGACTTATCAGTACGGAAGTCTTGATGAGATGTATGAGGCACTTCCAGAAGAGTGCAGAGATTCCATAGAGACAACATTGAAGGATATAGATCCGGAAGATGGTGAAGATATTAAGGGTACACATGTAAAGCGTTATGAGATCTCATATGGTCTTCCGCTGCTCGACAAGGATACGATACCGGAAGAATACGAGTTTTATACCTACGGTGTGTTCCACGATTATTATGTCTATGAATATGAAGATGGTACTTACCGTTTTGCAACCGTGATAAGTACCACCTGATATCGTTTATATTTCTATTGTTTAAGCCTGCTTTTTGGCCTTCGCGAAAAGGAGTACTGCCGCAAGTATTATGACCGGCAGGCATCCTAAAAGACCGAAGCAGTTGGGTCCTAAGATCGACAGGTGTTGATTGCCGCTCTTAAGTAGGAACGTAAGGGGCATTGCCGAAGAATTCATTGCCGCATGCATGAGTGAAGGTATCCAGATGCAGCCGGTCTTCTCATAGAAGTAGTCAATGATGATGCCGAAAGCACAAAGTGATATGCAAATCATGACCGGTCCAAGGAAGGGCTTGCCGAAATAGTCGCCTTCGTAGAAGTAACTGCCGAGGATTACCAGCGGCCAGTGCCAGATTCCCCAGAGTGCGCCGCCTAAAAGCTTGCCGCCGACAGGACCGAGCCTGCTCTTAAGGAACGGATACATAACCCCTCTCCATCCGGCTTCCTCACCGAGGCTCGGAAGGATCTGGGAGATGGGGATGAATGTAAGTGACATTACAGTCATTGTGATGACCATTGCATAAGGGTTAATGGAAGATGTGTCGATGAGAGCTTTGGTCTCTTCCGGGAGCATTGCCATATAAGCGTCCAGGCTTACTCCGAACGCGTCCCTGTTGAACAGGAAGAAGAGCCCGGAGCCGATCCAGCTTAAGATCTGAGGTCCTATGAGAGCACCGATCAGATACTTGAAAGAGAACTTTGGCTTCCATCCGAGCTTTTTGAAGGGAAGGCCGGATACGGCTACAGCTATCAAAGGGATGAACACTGCTATGAACCTGAACAGGAACAGACAGAGCAGAGTGTTGCCGCCTTTATAGGCGATTCCTGCAATTGAAAGAGGTATATATGCCACCAGAAAGGCGACAGCCATAAAGATACCGAATTTCTTATTCGTTATTTCAGAAGTGTTTATCATGTTGTGATCCTCAGGATTATTTCTTGTTTTTGCCGAGCATTGATTGCTTCCATTCCGTGACCTTACGGAAATTCTTGTCGGTAATGAAGATGCCCATAATGAGCATTCCGAACATTATTCCGAGCAGGCCGCCGTTGAGAAAGCCGTAAAGGCCGGTATCGATATCCGGTCCGAAGCAGATAAGAAGAATGTAGAGAGCTCCGCAAACGGTTGCGCCGATGAACATCAGCTGCATTCTCTTCATTACTTTCTTCATATTGTCGTCAGTGTAATCTGCTGCCATGAGCATTGTTTCTTTAAGATCCTTATCCATGGTCTCGTTTTTCCTTTCGCCATTGAAGATTTCCCTCATGTCGACATCATAGAGATCTGCAAGTTCGACTAAGATCGAGAGATCCGGAAGATTGCTTCCTGTCTCCCATCTTGAGACGGTCCTTCTTGAGACATTCATCTTATCTGCGAGTTCTTCCTGTGTAAGATCTTTCTCTTTGCGGAGTGTTTTAAGAAATTCTCCGATCTTCTGCTGATCCATTGAAGTTGTCCTCCTGGAATTGATGGCTTGAGATTACCTTTTCCCCATGATATGAAACAGGACACAAAACGGGCAAATGCCTTGTTTGCGGGGATGGGACATACTGTGTCCCACAGATCCTGACTATTATATCATTGCCAAAGCCTGCCTGCTTTCGATATCAGGGTGAGGCAATCTGCTGCCATATACTCAAGCCTTTGTTTTTTTATTTTTCATTACCAGACTGATAACATTTATCACTCCTGAACCTGCGACGCATCCCAGAGCACAAGTCAGGGGAAGGTTGGAAGCTGCATTACCGAACATTGATATTAAGAGAAGGATAACAGCGCTTACTCCTAAAACTGCCTCGATCACGATTAAGATCCTGTTTGTCATTTTGAATTTCTCCTCTCGGGTTTTGATGGCCTGATAATAGCCCGCAAGGGGAGATGATTAAAGGACACGGAGCGTCTCAAACGCCCTGTTTTCGCGGATGGGACATGATGTGTCCCACATTTTAACTGAACGCTCTTTCGCTGTTTTTAAGCCTGAATGCTTTGGGTGTAAAGCCGGTTTTGCTCTTGAAGACTTTTACAAAATAGCTTTGCGAGCAGAAGCCGAGAGACAGTGCGATCTGAAGATAAGAGTAGTCTGTTCCGGTCAGAAGTGCACAGGCTGAATCCACCCTGAATTTTGCAAGATATTCACCTATGGTCATTCCTGTTTCGCGCTTGAAAAGTGAGGCGAGATAATTTGGCGTAAGTCCTGTCAGGGAGGAGAGGTCTTTTAAAGCAATCCCGGTGTTGAAATGCGAAGTCATGTAATCGATGCACTGCTTGACCGGTCTTGAATAAGGCTCATCGTTATGAAGATCCTGAACGATCTCCACGAGTCTTTTCCATAATTCCCTGTTAAGCTCACGGATCTCTTCTTCTGATTTGGCTACATCTGCTTTGCGGATGTACACATCGCTTAACGAATAGGTAAGCTCCTGCGGAACACCTGCTTCTATAACAAATCTTGTTGCAAGACCTGTGTTTACGATAAAGAGGTATTTGTAATTGCGCAAAGGATCTTCCGAGAGCTTACCCTGAATATCGGATTGCAGTATCTGGTCTGAACACTCAATTGCACGTTCATCGCCCTGGGCCAGATAAAAGAATCTTTCAAGTTCTTTCCTGTATGTTGTATGCGAAAAGGAGTTCTCTGCATTGAAGTGCATGAGATTCAGGATTTCGGAAGGATCTATCAGAAAGTCTTTGTTTTCCATATAAATTTATATCGTAATATTTTGATATGAAACATAATATCATGATATATCATTGTGTTGTATTCCAAATAATATTGATAGAGAATTATTTTTCAAGCGGGGGCCCAAAGGATGAATCTTCTTTACAAAACTGAAGGGAATGCTAAGTTCTCCATATTGCCTGATGAGACTGTAAAAGACATTGCGCTTCATGAACTTATCGATTATATGACAGGAGATCCGGAAGAGAAAAAGATACTCCGCGATATCATGGTCAGGCTCCCGGAAGATGCCTCCGATATGCTTTTCAGGCAGGAGATATTAAAAGATCTCATGTCCAATGAAGAACTCTCAGAGGATATCAGGCGAATAATCGCTCCGGTCAAGGTCCTCTGTTTTTACGGAAGCGGTGCAAAAAGAATGCACGACAGGGACAATTCACTGGCATCACTTTTGGAGGAACTCAGAGTCCTGAAAGTATATGTCGAAACGGTTGAATCGCTTTATGAGACTCTTTGCAAAAACGACATCTCCTCTGATGGCCTGATCTCGGTAAGGGATTCTCTGAAAGCTATTGTAGAGAGCGAGGAATTCAAATCCGTTAAACCTGACATACAGAGGATCCACGAAGATCTCGCATCTGCCAAGGGTGCCGTTATCGGTGTAACCCTGACATCCGATCTTGATATAGAAAATGTCACTGCAATAGAATTCGTCGACTATAAGCCCAGGTCATCCTACTCCCTGAAAGATGTTGCGGTGGGTTCCAAGATAAGAAATCCTTTCAACGACTACAAGTATCAGGATCCTCTGCTTACGGCCATGACACCTTTTCTCAAAAAGCATCTCGGACTTCATTTCGGAGAGATAAAAAGGCTCATAAACAGGCATTCCAAATACGATTCCAGACTTCTGACCGATCTTTATAACGGACTTGTTTTCTATTTGAGCGCGGCAGATCTCGGGAAGAGACTTGCTTCAAAAAAACATGTTATCGCTTTCCCGGATATCATTCCCGGCAAGTATCTTGAGATCAAAGGTTTCTATAATATCAGGCTTGTGATGAACATCCAGAAAGAGATCGTCAAGAACGATTTCTCATTTGCTGATAACGAGAAGATATATATTCTCACGGGACCGAACCGCGGCGGCAAAACGATCCTTGAGCAGGGAATAGGACTCGTCTCGGTGATGGCATCTTTGGGAATGTTTGTTACTGCAGATTCGTGCCAGGGTATGCCGTTCGGTCAGATCCTCACTCATTTTCCGATCGACGAGAACCTTACGATCAATTACGGAAGATTAGGTGAAGAAGCTGTGAGGATCAAGGAAATGGTGAAAAACTCTGACAGCAGTACACTGCTTCTTTTCAATGAGACTTTCTCGACGACATCTGCTGCTGATGCCCTTTTCCTTTCGAAGGACCTTATCCACATACTCAAGGATAAGGGTTCATGTGTCATCTTCAACACGCACATTCACGAACTTGCCGGATGCATTCCCGAGATGAACGCATGGGAAGGTGAAAGCCGGATCGTAAGTGTCGTAATGGAGATCAGGGACAACGTTAATACATTCAGGCTTAAACGAAGTGAGCCCGACACAAGTTCTTACGCCAAAAACATTGCGGAGAAGTACGGTATCACATACGAGCAACTGAAAGAAACCTGACTGCAGCTGTACTGCCTTAACGCAACCGGTTGTACCTGTTTTGTATCAGAAATCGCATAATCAGGCACATAATAGATCACATTTGCTCTTTTGTGCACGATTTCGTACCTAAAAGGGTTCGATTTGGTACAAAATCGGCACACGACATTTTTCACTGCAGGTTAAAACATATACAAATGCTTGGTATAATATACCGGTGTAATCAAAGGAGGTATATGCCATGCCACATGTAGAGATAAAATGTTATCCGGGAAGATCCGAAGAACAGAAAACAAGATGTGCAGAAGAAGTCACAAAAGCCATCACAGAGACAATGGGCTGTGATGCTTCAAGTGTTTCTGTTGCGATCAAGGAGATCGAAAAGGAAGACTGGAAGAATAAGGTCTGGGACACACAGATCGCACCCGAGTGCGATACTTTATATAAGAAGCCCGGATATACATGCTGATCTAAGGAGCCAAATATGGAATTCAGTGAAGTAATAAAGAACCGCTATTCATGCAAGAGTTATGACGGCCGTAAGGTCGAACCTGAAAAGCTCGAGAGGATACTCGAGGCAGGAAGACTTGCACCCACAGCGAAAAATCTTCAGGAACAGCATATCTATGTAATCCAGTCAGAAGAAGGCCTTGCGAAGGTTGACCTGGTTACACCGTGCAGATACAATGCCGGCACATGCCTGCTCGTTGCTTTTGATAAGAACAATGTTTATACATACCCGAATTCAGCAAGGGAATCAGGTGTAGAGGATGCAGCGATCGTTGCAACTCACCTTATGCTTGCTGCAGCAAATGAAGGTGTGGAAAGCTGCTGGCTCAACTGCATCGATCTTGAGAAGATCCACACCGAATTCGGTCTTCCCGATAACGAGGAAGTCCTCATGATCTTAGATCTCGGTTATGCATCGGAAGGCACAGGTCCTCTTGCCAATCACGGCAACAGAAAGCCTTTATCGGAGACTGTATCTTACCTGTAATTCCTGATCTTTATATAAAGCAGTTTATAAAGTGACATCTTGATCCGGGAATAGCTCACTGAACAGGATTCCATATGCTCCTTACATGTTGTGAGGAGCATATTTAATTCTTTCGAAGAAATATCACTGCCTGAGAAAACAGCTTTCTCCGCGATATCACAGGCGGTTTTCGGAACCGTGAATCTGAGCATACGGCCCATGAAACTGTAGTAGTGATAGTAAGCGACTGCTTTGGCGTTGATCTTTTCTTCTTTGAATCTGTTATCCCAGTAGATGACGTAAACAACTCTTGATATCGCGATAAGCAGGAAGACGGATATGACAGATATCAGTATGCCGGCTATGACCTTAAAGAATCTGAGTTCTATTTCATTAAAATGATTTTCCGGTTCTGTATTATTGTCAGAGTTAATGTTTACACCGGCATCCGGGTCGTAAGTATAACTCAGACGGTCGGAAGAAACCTCAGGAGCTGATTCTTCGGGAGAAGTTGTTTTCTCTGGCTCTCCTGAGCTGTCCGGAGTCCCGGTTGTTTCCGGTGTGTTTGTTTCCGCTATGTCCGTTTCGGAAGTGTCTGTTTCGGAAGTGTCTGTTTCGCTTTCCAGTTCAGTTTCGGTCACCCGGTTGTTAACGTAGTTTTCATAAGAGAATTCGGCTGACTCTATCTCCGGATAAACTCTTGAAAGGCCGTCGATATTGAACCTTCGTGCATCTTCGGAATAACCCGGTGTTGAGTCGCCCATTATCCAGCCGTATTCGGGAACGAAGAATTCGAACCAGGCGTGAGCACGTGATGCATAGATGGTATTCTCGACGTTGTTGTGGGAATTGGTATCCACATATCCTCTGACGTATCTTGCCGGGACACCTATCATGCGGAGCAGGATAACGGTTGTAATTGCATAATGCACACATATACCGCTTGGTGCTTCGCTTACGAACCACGGAACAAAATCGACATCTTTGGGAGGGACAGGTGTGTTCTGATCGTAAGGATGTAGGCCGGTAACAAATTCCGTTACCCTTCTTACCTTTTCCGCATCGGACATCTCCAGGTGGCCGTAGTAAACATCCTTATACCAGTCCGGAAGATCTCCGCTTGTTAAAAGCGCATTCCGGGTTGAGACAGGAACCTTCAGCGCAACTCCGTAAACGTACTCATCCAGGTACCTGTCGGTATAGATGTTGCCAGACTTTACGGGCAGAGGGGAAGCGGCAAAATAGCTGACATTTCCTCTTGTGAAATTATACGCATTGACCGGGGAATTATTTGAATCAGTCAGAAAATAGAAATCCGTATAGTATGGAACAACATCCAGATTTGAATCATTCAAAGGCGTTATTGAGACAGTGAAGGCCGGCATTTCATAATCGACACTGTCAATATCGTTGTATACCTTATAGTCGATCCTTGAACTGCTCAGGTTGTTGTCCTTGTAAATATCAAAAGACTCAACCTTAAGATACAGAGTGTTACCCGGACTTAAGGGTCCGCTGTAATAAGGTTCATCAACGCGTTTTACCCTAAGGATCTGCTCTTCTTCAGGCGGATTGAAAGGTCCGACTCTGCTGAGGTTGGTTGATGAAGTGAACAGAGGGGAGAAAATGTCATAAGTGTTGTCGGCATTAGGATTTTTGAATCCGTTGAGGGCCCTGTCCAGGATTTCGCTCAAGGGACCATTTCCTTCAAGAGACTCCTGTATTCCGACAAGAATGCTTTTCGCGATCGCATCCTTTTTATAGTTCTTCTGGGGGAAGATCACACCTATCAGCAACGCGAAAACAAATGTGGGGACAATAAGGATAAGAAGGGCTTTCTCGGCCGGGGTTCTCTTCTTATTGCGAAAAGCATGACAGAGCAGGAGCATCATGACACCGGTTCCCGCAACGATGCACGGCATCGTATCCGGCAGCATAATGATATTTGCAACAGAGAAGATAAACAGCGGCAGATAGAATAAAAGACCGGCCGGAATGAATCTTCTTTTCAGAAGGAAAAAAGTTGTAAAGCTGCTTGAAACAAAAATATATGCAACGAGGAATGTGAAGATGAATCCGCCCTCATCTTCCGGTACGGGATAATCACCTGGCAGCCAGTAGAAGTCATAGAACTGCAGGTCATAAAGCAATGCCAGAAGTCCGTCTTTTACATGGAACCAGTTGAATAAAACAAAAAGCAGAGTCAGTGCCGGTGCAGCAATAAAAGCCCCGACAGAAAGCTTTTTGATTCCGGGATAGTGAACAGCCGTAAAAACGGAAGATGCTATCACGGCAAAAAGAACAGCAGGGAATACAGGAAACTCGAGCTCGAATGAAGTTCCGAGCATCAGGATAAAACCCGCATTCAAAAGCGCGGTAATGATAACTGCGATCAGGGCAGAGCTTATCTTCGGAGGTGTATTCTTTCGAAATGACAACACTTCAGTTCTCATGAACATCCTCCTGATATACCTCATCAGGTATTCTCATACGGAGGATCAGGGAAAGAGCCCTGTTCAGATCCGTTTCAGATTCGATTGTAAATGAGATATCACGTCTGTCAGGGGGAATGACCCTGATCATGTGAGAGACTTCGTGCTCAATGAAAAACCTGGATGTGAAAAGTATCTGTCCCAGATGGAGATCAAGCTTATCCCTGTCAGCTGTCAGCTCCAGGATCACACGCGAATGACCGCCGTATTCTTCGAGCGGTTCTTTCACCAGAAGCTTGTCCTTTTTGGCAGACATTTTCCAGTGGACCGACTTGAGAGGATCGCCCGGCTGGTATTCCCTTATGTCGTAGATCTCCGAATTCGGCTTGTTGGATTTTCTGAGATTTCTTGCTTTGAATCCGTACATGTCAGGCATGATGTCAGGCATCGCCGGAACGGGCATGACCAGTATCTCCGACTCTTTATCGATATTCAGATTGGAGTGGAAAAATCCGAACAGATCATACACCTCAAGCCGTGTCATCTTGTAGGAAAAAGCGCCGCAATGTGAAGTGTCGACAGGTATTTTCGTAACACCCCTGTCGTGGACCATAAAGTCTGTCTTGCGGGAGGTGCCGGCCATTTTATCGGTGATGACGGTCTTAACCTTGCAAAATGCGAACCATGTTGCAATGCCGTCTGTCTTTATCTTTATGTATGCGGGATCGCCTTTAATGCAGTTGCCGGTACCTTTTGTTTTGAACGAGACCGTTTTGGATGCCGTTATACACATGGCAAGCGCGAAAAAAGGTATCAGCAGCATAACGATAAGACAAAACCAGGATACCCACATCTTGTAACACAGGAAAAAGATGAAGGTTGAGATCAAAGAGACTGAGTATATGACCCAGGTCTTCAGCATAGAATATCAGACCTTGGGTACAGGAGCTGAATTAAGTACTTCTTTTGCAATATCGAGCGTGCTCCTGTTGTTTACCTCAGCTTCGGGTGTGAGGATAAGTCTGTGGGTGATAACGGGAAGGAATACTTTCTGAACGTCAGCGGGGACTACATAGTTCCTTCCGTTTAAGTAGGCACAGGATTTTGCCATTGAAGTAAGAGCGAGTGTCGCGCGGGGGCTTGCTCCTCTTAAAAGATCGGGATTACCGCGGGTCCTGTTGATAAGATCGATTATGTAGTCGGCGATCTTTTCGTGAACGAAGATGTTATTGACGTCAAACTGCATCCTTAGCAGCATATTTGCATCACACAGAGGCATAACACTGTCCATCGGATTGATGCCGTTCTTTCTTCTCTCGAGCATCGCCTTCTCATTTTTGGCCGACGGATAACCTATGGAGATCTTTACCATGAATCTGTCGATCTGTGAGTCGGGGAGAAGTGATGTGCCGGAAGCACCTGTCGGGTTCTGTGTTGCTACTACGATAAAAGGCTTCGGCAGCGTATATGTTGTTCCGTCAACAGTGACACTCGCTTCTTCCATTGCTTCGAGAAGAGCAGACTGTGTGCGTGAGGATGCACGGTTCAATTCGTCTGCAAGGAACAGATTGTGGAATATCGCACCGGGCTGGTATTTCATGGAATCAGTGGCCTTGTCATACATTGAAAAGCCGGTGATATCAGAAGGCAGAACATCAGGAGTGAACTGGACTCTTCCGAAGTTCAGGCCCATCGTTCTGGAGAATGCAAGAGCCATGGATGTCTTGCCGACACCCGGCACATCTTCCATAAGTATATGACCGCCTGCAAGGATCGCCGTCAGCATCTGGGCAATAACAAAATCCTTGCCGCAGATTACTTTTTTGACCTCATGAACTATCCCTTCGCATGTATTTCCCATCTGTTCATCCCCCAACGACTCTGTCAGAAACAATAAAAAAAGTATAACAATAAAAACGGCTGTATCAACTTGTTGTTGCGTGAACAGTGCGGTAATTCAAAAAGCAAGAACCCGCTGCAGTTATCAGACAGCGGGTTCTTACTTGAACAAGAAGCAAACAGTATGAAATGTTTTTCTTTTTAATTCTGGTTTCAGCCCTGACCGTAGTATGCGTTGGCACCGTGCTTTCTGAGATAATGCTTGTCGAGCAGGGTCTGCTGCATTCTGCCCTGATCAGGATTTAACATCAGAGCATGGAAGTCCATGAATGCAACTTCTTCCATAACGACTGCATTGTGTACGGCATTGAAAGGATCCGTACCCCATGTGAAAGGTCCGTGTGAGAAGACATTAACAGCGGGGATGGCATCCGGATCTTTATCCTTGAATGTCTCAACGATAACGTTGCCAGTTTCCTTTTCGTATTCGCCCTTGATCTCTTCATCGGTCATTGGACGTGTGCAGGGGATATCACCGTAGAAATAGTCGCCCTGTGTCGTGCCCATTGCGGGGATGTCGCGTCCGGCCTGTGCGAAGCTTACCGCCCAGCGTGAATGCGTGTGGACAACTCCGCCGATGTTGGGGAATGCTTTATAAAGAACAACGTGTGTGGGTGTGTCAGAAGAAGGCTTCCATTTGCCCTCAACGACCTTGCCGTCGAGATCTACTACAACCATGTCTTCTGCCTTCATGACGTCATACTCGACGCCGGAGGGCTTGATCACGACGAGGCCTGATTCTCTATCGATACCTGATACGTTGCCCCATGTGAATGTAACGAGACCGTGCTTCGGGAGAAGAAGATTTGCTTCCAGGACTTTTGCTTTAAGTTCCTCCAACATATCAGATCACCTCCGTAGCCTTTCTTTCGACAGGAAGTGCATTCTTATACCTGGTAAGGAATGCCGCAAAGCCGTCCACATCGGACTTGTCTGCCATTACGCTTACGCTCTTTGCACCGGCGAAAACCTTGTTATCCAGGAAGTCGGGAAGTGATTCGCCATCTTCTTTCTGGATCATGTAGGAAACGAGAAGAGCCATACCGTAAGGTCCGCCTTCGCCTGCTGTCTCCATAACGGATACAGGTGCTGCAACGGCTGCGCTCAGCATCTTCTGTCCGACTTCGGGAGTCTTGAAGAAACCGCCGTGGCCATAGAGTTTGTCGATCCTTACATTCTCGGTGTCCTGAAGGATATCCATACCGATCTTCAGAGTTGCAAGAGCGGAAAGGAGGTGTGTTCTCATGAAGTTTGCAAGAGTAAATGAGCAGTCGGGGGTTCTTGCAAAGAGCGGACGGCCTTCATCTAAGTCCGTAACGCCTTCACCTGAGAAGTAGTTATAGGACAAGAGTCCGCCGCAGTCGGGATCGCCCTTTAAGGCAACCTGGAAAAGCTTTGTGTAGAGGTCGTTCTTGGAGATATCAACACCGAATAACTTTGCGAACTCATCGAAAAGATTGACCCATGCGTTGATGTCTGATGTGCAGTTATTGCAGTGGACCATTGCGACAGGCGCGCCTGCAGGTGTTGTAACCATGTCGATCTCTCTGTGTACGCCGAGATCGTGATCTACGACTACCATTGCAAAGTCTGATGTGCCTGCACTTACGTTACCCGTGTAAACACGTACTGAATTTGTAGCAACCATACCCGTGCCTGCATCGCCTTCGCAGGGTGCAATCGGGATGCCTGCCTTGAGATCGCCGTCGGGATCTAAGAATTTAGCACCTTCTTCTGTAAGCGTGCCTGCGTTCTCGCCTGCAACGAGGACCTTAGGAAGGATGGACAAAAGGTCTTTGCCTGTAAGCTCGTTGAACTTGGCAACCATCTTACGGTCGTAGTCGTTCGCAACGCTGTCGATGGGGAACATGCCGGATGCTTCGCCTACGCCCATGACCTTAAGGCCTGTCAGACGCCAGTGAATGTAGCCTGCAAGTGTTGTCAGATAATCGATGTCACCAACGTGTGACTCGTTGTTCAGGATTGCCTGATAGTAGTGAGCAATGCTCCAGCGCTGGGGGATGTTGAACCCGAGCACCTCAGTGAGTTTTTCAGCTGCTTCGCCGGTTATGGTGTTACGCCATGTGCGGAATTCAGCGAGCTGGTTTCCGTCCTTGTCGAAAGGAAGGTAGCCGTGCATCATGGCTGAGATTCCGATACCGCCGACCTCTGTTAAAGTTACGCCGAACTTTGCCTGAACGTCAGCCTTGAGTGCCTTATAGCAGGCCTGGATGCCATTGTGGATCATGTCGGACGAATATGTCCAGATGCCGTTTTCGAATTGGTTTTCCCATTCGAAATCACCTTGTGCGATGGGTAGATGATCCTTGTCGATCAGGACTGCCTTGATACGTGTGGAACCGAGTTCGATTCCCAATGCTGTTGTCTTAAGATCCACTTTGTGGCCTCCTTTTAGCAATTACTTCTTTTTGTTCCTGATTGCAAGTATAGCACTCTGGATAATAAGGAAGACACAAAGCATTGCACCGACGGTGATATTTGTCCACCAGGCCTCATCAAGACCCAGGGAAGTTACGATGTTCTTAATTGTTGAGAGCGAGAGCACTCCGAAAAGCGTTCCTATAATGTTTCCGACACCACCTGAAAGGAGCGTTCCGCCGATGATCGAAGAAGCGATAGCGTTCATCTCGGCGCCCTGTGCGTGCAGGGGAGAGCCTGAGCACGCGTGGAGGAAGAAGAGATATCCGCCGATACCTGCGCAGAGACCGCAGAGAACGTGTGCCAGGAACTTTGTGAGCTTAACGTTGATGCCGAGCATGTTTGCGCTTTGGTTGTTGCCGCCGACTGCGTAGAAATTACGTCCGAGCTTTGTCCATTTGAGAAAACAGAAGAGAAGGATAACTACTGCAAGTGCAACGACTACGCCCACTTCAACATAAGCAGGAATATATATGCCTTTTTTGTTTACGGAACCGAGGAAAGGAATGGTGACTTCGGTTCTGCACAATTTGACGAAGGGTTCGTAAGTTACGGCGATTCTGTCGCTGCTTACTATGGTGGTCATACCTTTTGCAAAGAACAATCCTGCCAATGTGACTATGAACGGCTGGAATTCGAGGTAAGCTACGAGAAATCCCTGTACGATACCGAAGGCAAGGCCGATAGCCAGGGCGATGCACATCGAAGTGAATACGTTGCCGGCGATCAGACCGTCATTTACTTTCTGGAGATAAACGGCGCATGTCATACATACGAGTGACGTTACCTGACCTACAGAGATATCGATTCCGCCGGTGATCATGACGAGTGTCATGCCGCAGGATAAGACGAGGAGTGAAGCATTCTCGTTAAGGATATTGAAGAACATCTGGGGCTTCAAGAATCCCTGTTTGAGGAAGATAACCGCGCAGGCATACATTGTGAAGAATACTGCGATGGTAATGATAAGAAGGAGATTTGTATCTGTTAAGGAAGAACGCTTCTTAAGCTTGTTTTCTCCTAAGACATTAGAGTTAACTGACATATCAGTTTGCCTCCTTTCCGATTTTCGACTTTCTGGAAGCAAGGTTCTTGTTCCTTACGTCTGCGATCCACTTGCGGACGACAGGAGCAGAGATGAAGATCAAGAGGATAACTACAACTGCTTTGTAAGCAGAGATCTCGCTTGAACTTACCTTGAACTTGAAAAGTGTGGTTGTAAGGAACTGGATAACATAAGCGCCGATTACTGATGCCGTAAGATTGAACTTACCGCCTCCTAAGTTGTTTCCGCCCAATGCTACTGCTAAGATCGCATCCATTTCGATGTTGTTTGCGATAACGGAGTAGGTGATAGAAGAAGTACGTGATACCTTAATGAATCCGCATACGGCAACGCATACACCGAGGATAATGAAAGTAAGGAGCTTTATAAGCTTAGGGTTGATACCATTGAGTCTTGAAGATGAAGCGTTGATACCTACGGACTGTGCATAGAGTCTGAGGTTTGTGAACTTCAGGACAAGAGCAATAATGATCAGGCAGATTACCGTAATGAATACCGGAGTCGGAATGGGAATCCCCGGAATGAAGTTACCGAAGTAACCGAATCTTGCATCGTTGATGGAGATGTTGTCGTTGTTGTTGATCCATGCCGCGATCGAACGTCCCGCAGTAAAGAGGATCAGGGTCGCAACCATCGGCTGTATCTTAAAGAACGCTACCAGTGATCCGTTAAATGCACCGAACAGTGCAGATACTACTACGCATACAAGGAAAGAGAAGATAATGACTGCTGCGAACTTTCCACCGCTGATATCGGGAGAATACATTTTTACGAATCTTAAGACCATTGATCCGGCGATGGCAATGGTCGCACCTACGGAAATATCCTGACCGCCTGAAGCGGAAGTAACGAGTGTCATTCCGATCGCAAGAATAGCAAGCTCTGATGCGTTGTCGATAATACTGATCAGGTTGCCTGACAGGATGAGATTACCGGTGCTGCTGGGCTCTAACGAGATCTTAAAGAAAGTGGGATCTGCAAATAGATTTATTGCTACAAGAATCAGGAGTGCCACAAGCGGGATAAACAACTGATTTCTTACGAGCTTACCGAAGAAACCTCTTGCTGATATTTTACTGGATGTCATTGGATTCACCTCCGGCAATCGTTGCCATGATCTTATTCTGGTTGAGATCGTCGCCCTTAAGTTCGCCTACGACCTTGCCGTCACGCAAGACTACAAGACGCGAACATGTACGGATCATCTCGTCGATCTCGGAAGAAATGAACGTTACGCTCTTTCCTTCTGATGCAAGCTTTAATACGAGCTTTTGGATCTCGACTTTTGTTCCTACGTCGATACCTCTTGTAGGCTCATCGAGAATCAGGTACTGGGGGTTTGCAAGAAGCCATCTTGCAAGGATTACCTTCTGCTGGTTACCGCCTGAAAGCGACTTGATCGGAGTATCCTGTGAAGCCGTCTTGATGTTCAGGAGTTCTATATATTCGTCTGCAAACTTCTCGGCTTGTGCACGTGAGAAAGGTTTGAAGAATCCCTTCATTACCTGCAGCGCCAGGATGATGTTATCTCTTACTGAAAGGTCACCGACGATACCGTCTTTCTTTCTGTCTTCAGGAAGGTAGCTGATGCCGCATCTCATTGCATCGAGAGGCTTTCTGATGGATACGGTTCTGCCGTTGACCATTACCTTGCCGGCGGTTACTCTGTCCGCACCGAAGATCGCACGGACGCTTTCGGATCTGCCGGAACCCAGAAGGCCGGTAAAGCCGTTAACTTCGCCTTTGTGTATCTCAAAGTTGAACGGCTTTATTCCGGTCGTTCCGGTAAGGTTAATTGCCTGGTAAACGGGGGTACCGTCATAATCCACTTTTTCAGCATCCGAGTCACTCTTGATCTCGGCCATGTCATCGAAATCCTTACCGAGCATCTTTGATACGAGCTGTACTCTGGGAAGGTCTTCGATAATATATTCACCGACGAGCATTCCGTCACGGAGAACGGTTATGCGGTCGCATACTTCATATACCTGTTCAAGGAAGTGTGTAACGAAGATAATGCCGACGCCCTTGCTCTTAAGATCACGCATCAGCTTAAAGAGCTTCTGAACTTCCTGTTCGTCAAGTGAGGATGTAGGCTCATCTAAAATAAGAACCTTACAGTCCATGTCTACCGCACGTGCGATGGCTACCATCTGCTGGACTGCGATCGAGCAGTTTCCGAGCTGGTCTTTTGCCCTTGCGGGAATTCCAAGTTCCTGAAGAAGTCTGTCTGAATCAGAGTTGATCTTACTCCAGTTTGTGAAAGGTCCTTTTGTGCGTCCGATGTACATGTTCTCGGCTACAGTAAGGTTAGGACAGAGTGTGATCTCCTGATAAACCGTAGCGATCCCTATATTTTGTGCGTCCTGTGGCGACTTGATATGTACGGGAGCGCCTGAAAGAGTGACATAGCCCGCGTCTTTTGGATATACGCCGGTCAGCACTTTAATAAGTGTTGATTTTCCTGCTCCGTTCTCGCCCATCAGCGCATGGATCTCGCCTTCGCGCAAGGTGAAATCTACCTGCTCAAGAGCGCGTACACCCGGGAAATACTTGCATATCCCGCGCATCTCCAAAACTACGTTTTCCATCATAGTCTTCTTCCTCCTGGTCTAAGAAAAGATGTGCGGCGCGATGTGACTTCACCGCACCGCACATCAATTGTGTTTAGCTAAATACTCTTTTTAAAGAGAGTTATCAGATTCCGTAGTTAGCAACGTCGTCTGCTGTGATTGTTGTAGCGTCGAAGCCCTTCTCGTCCATGATGACTACCTTCTCCTTAACGCCATTCTTGATGATGTCGTCGATGTAGGAAGCCTGGAAAGGATTGCACTGACCATCATAGTTCCAGTTGCCTGCGAGGAGCTCTTCAAGTGCCCATGTATTGCAGTCGAAACCGATAACGATAACGTCCTTGCCTACGCCGTGAGAGATGTTAGCCTTGTCGAGAGCTGCAACAGCGCCCTTAGCCATGTTGTCGTTCTCTGCATAGATAACGTTGAATGTCTCGCCGGAGTCGATGACTGCCTGAACGATCTGCTGAGCTGTCTCTTCAGACCACTCTGCTGTCTGCTGTGTAACGATGCTCCAGTTAGCCTCTGCAGCTACCTTATCGTCCAAAGCGCCTGAACGGCCGATCTGAGCGGATGAACCCATAACGCCCTGGATGTGAACGATCTTGTATTCGGAAAGGTTCTGTGAAGCGAGCCAGTCAACTGCCTGCTGACCTTCCTTAGCCATGTCGGAAACGATTGATGCTTCGTAAAGGCTGGGATCTGCGTCGATTGTTCTGTCGAAGAGGATAACCTTGATGCCGGCCTTCTGTGCCTGCTCAAGAACGCCGTCCCATCCTGATGTGCCGGCTGCTGAGATCAAGAGATAATCTACTTCGTCCTGGATGAACTTCTGAGCTGCAGCGATCTGATCTTCGTTCTTAAGGCTGTAGAAGAAAGAAGCCTCATAGCCGTTCTCTTCTGTAAATGTTGCCTTCATGTCTCTGTCGTTAGCTGTACGGTAACCTGACTCGTTAGGATCGTTGTTGATGATACCAACTTTGATAAGGCCTCCGTCTTCAACTGCGGGAGCAGCTGTTGTCTCTGCCTCAGTATTAGCAGGTGCTGCTGCAGATGCCTGTGTAGCTGCCGGTGTACCAGAAGAGCAAGCGCTCAAACCGAATGCCATAGCTCCGACTACAGCGGAAGAAACTAACATCTTAACCAATTTCTTCATAATGATTCTCCTTTACATTTTGAGGTTTTTATCCGGAACTTTTCTTGGGGTCCGGTGTACTCTGCCCCAAATAAACACCCTACGGCAATACTCCGCAACGAATCTCGTATGCCGTATTGAGAATGGTAAGTTTGCATAAATACAGATTTGAAATTTTCGTGATGAAAACAGACAACTTGCATTGTCTTGCGCTGCTTTTATGCGCCTTTGTGGAAAATCTTTTGCACAGTTGTCGGATATTCTACGATGACAGGTTAAGGCACCTTTACAAATTCAAATTGTCATTCTGAACAACTGCGATTTTCTTATTCCGAAATCATATAATTCCGTTTTGGGAACAAGATAAAATACTCCACTTTTTACGCATCAAAAAACAACATCTCAAAAATTTAGCGTTACTTTGCACATGGGGCGGACTGTATAATTTTGCCAAGTATAAAAGAGGGGGGCTTTTAACCATGGCTGAGAAATATAAAGTCATAGTTAATAAGCTTGAGTTGGAACTCAAGAAGATGAGATCTGAAGGCAGGACGAGACTTCCTTCCGAGCAGGATCTCTGTTCTGAATTTTCGTGCAGCAGACAGACGATCCGTGCAGCCCTCGACGTTCTCCTTCAAAAAGGACTGATCGTAAAACGCCGTGGCGCAGGTTCTTATATTGCAGATGATTCTTTTAATAACAGAACTGTTTTCTTCATGACCGAAGACTGCGACAGATACCAGAGTCCGGCGCTTATTTCAGGTCTTAAAGAACAGCTTTTAAATTCCAAATATAAGCTCAGATCTTTCTCGGGCGGCGGAAGCACATCTGAAGAATCGAAGATATTATCCTGCGTTATCAAAGAGCGTCCCGCGGCACTCATTATCGAACCGGCAAAAGACCTGGTCCCTGATCCGAATTTGCGGCTTATTGAAAAGATTGAAGATACCGGAATACCTGTTATCTATCTGAATTCTTCTTTGGGGAAAATACATGTCGTATCCGATAATTACGAAGGCGGAAGGGACCTTACAAAACATGTTCTTGAGATGGGCAGAAAGAAGCTCGCATGCATATTCAGAATAGATGATTCATCAGGCCGTGACAGGTATAAAGGATATATCGATGCGCTTCTTGATGCTGATGCAGGCTACGACGAATCAAGATGTTTTCTTATGACATATAAAGAAGAGAAAGAGATCATCTCAGGTGACAGCAAAAAGTTTACTTCATTTATCGATAACCATCTTTTCGGATGTGATTCGGTAATCTGCCAGAACGGCATGGTCGCACACCAGCTCATTTTCCTTCTTCGTAAAAGGGGAGTATCCGTGCCGGAAGATATTCTGGTGACATGTTTTGACAACGATTATTATTCAGGTGATTCCGGAATCGTTTATGCCGGATGCGACATCGATTCTTTCTGCAGGATTCTTGCCAGATCTTCGGTTGCACTGGCTGAAGGGCGCAGCGCTACAAGCGTTACCGTTCCGATGAAGATCCCTAAATAAATTACGACAGTTTTTAGCGATGTACATTTTTGGTTAAAAAATGCTGGAAAATTGCATAAAAAACTGCTTTTGTGCAATTTTCGAGTCGAAAATCGCGAAAAATGTACATCGATATTAAGGATCAGTTATCAATACTCTCTCGAGTCAACAAATTCCTGAGTGATGTTCTGTGTCGTATAAGCAGATTCATCAACATATACATGCTTAGGAATCTCTTTGCCGCTGCGGTAATCTTCGATGAGTTCCTTTACGCGAGGACCGAACAGCGGATTGCATTCGACACAGAGATTGATCTTGCCATCATGACAATACTGAAGTGCTTCTCTGGTGGCATCGAAAGTGATTATCTTGACCTGACCGCCGTTGCCGTAGGTGATGCCTGCTTCATCAAGAGCTCTCATAGCGCCGAAGGTCATGTTGTCGTTCTCGCTGTACAGAACATCGATGTCACGGTTTTCTTTAAGATATTCAGTCATGACCTCGTAAGCTTTCGCTTCTGTGAAGTCACCGTAGAGCTGGCTCGTGATTTCCCAGTTGACGTGAGTTGCAACGGCATCTTCCAAAGCCTTCGTACGCTGGATCTGTGCGGTTGCGCCTATCGTGCCCTGGAGATGAAGTATCTTAATGTCAGTATCTTCAGGGATCTCTTTTTCCAGCCATTCAACAGCAAGGTTTCCCTGGCGGAGGAAGTCAGAGCCGACGTTTGTAAGATAGAGGCTGTCATCTTCGACGGCAACGGATCTGTCCACGATGATTACTGGAATACCGGCATCCTGAATCTCAGTCAGGATCGTCTCCCAGCCTTCTTCAACTGTCGGCGCAATGATAATAAAATCAACGCCTTCAAGGATGAAGCGGCGGACAGCTGTGAACTGGTTCTCCTGCTGCTGTCTTGCATTTTCGATAACGAGTTCATATTCGTCATCATCTGCAAATGTGTCGGTCATGGATTTTGTGTTTGCCACACGCCAGTCGGATTCGGAACCGACCTGTGAAAAACCGATCACATACGCATTGTTTTCGGCGGGCTCTGTTGCACGGATGCCTGTGCATCCGGCCATGCCTAATATCATTGTCATGCAGAGCAGGATACTAAAGAATCGTTTCATTATCGATGTCCGCCTTTCCGGGTATCTGTATGCTGATCGAAGTTCCTTCCTGCGGTGTGCTCTCGATATCGAATCTGCATGCATCACCGTAAAGGATCTTCAGTCTCTTGTAAGATGATGTGAGACCGAAGCTTGTTGTATCTTCGTTGAGGACTCTTGTCTTCAGGCTTTCAAGTTCTTCTTTATTCATGCCGAGACCCGTGTCTGAAACTTTGAGTATGATATTGTCGTTTTCGCGTATGCCCGTAACGAGGATCCTGCCCTTGCCGCGCTTGGGTTTCAGACCGTGGTAGATCGCATTCTCGATCAGCGGCTGCAAAGTCATCTTCGGAAGTTTTGTATCTTCGATCGACGGATCTATATTGATCTCATATTCCATGATATCCCTGTAACGGACCTGCTGGATCTCGAGATAACTCTGAATATGCTGTTTTTCTTCTGCGACGGTAACAATGTCCTTACCGTCACTTAAGAATGAACGGAAGTAGGAAGAAAGGCTCGTTACCATCTGTTCGGCCTGATCGTTCTTGCCGATCTCGATGAGCCATACGATCGCATCGAGAGTGTTGTAAAGGAAGTGGGGATTGATCTGCGCCTGGATAAGTGACAGCTCGATGTCGCGGAGCTTGATCTGCTCCTGGCGGTTTAATTCGATCTGCCTATCAAGTCTTGCGGCCATGTCTTCAATACCGGCAGAGAGAAGTGCGAGACTTGTGTCATCGGTCTCGACCGGAGTATGAGGACTCAGGTCACCGCCGCCGATCTGTTCAACGCGGCTGTTCATCTCAACGATAGGATCGGTAATGCTTTTCGAGAGTTTGACGGCACGGCTCAAAACGATAGGGATAACGAAGATCATGACAAGAACGACGAAAAGGATCTCTACGGTAAGCCAGAAATCTATCTGCTTCTGGATGCTTGCCATCTCGCCTGCCTCGTAATAAAGATACGAATACATGTACTCTTCGATGAGGCCTGTCGTGATGTAGATGTTGGTCTCAAGCTGATTCATGCGGTTATCGTAGCTGGAAGTGTTTTCGATGTCCTGCATGTATATGCTCAGCTTGTCGCAGAGCGAAAGAACGCTGGTTATCGACTTGCGGCCGTCGGAGTTAGATGTGTTCTGAAGAAGGTCTTCTGCAAGGGATCTTGCCGATTCAACATCCTCCCACGGCATTTCGTCGCTGTATCCCGTTACGTAGAAATACATCTGCTCATCGATCTCCTGCTTGAACTTCTGGTTAAAGCCGGATACTTTGACGATGTTTCCGGACACGGATGCGTACATCAGGTTACGTGTCAAAAGCATCGCGAAAATACTGACGAGTATGACAGCGATCGGAATAAACATCTGAAGCATAAGGCGGTACATTTTTTTCTGTACCGTGTTCGAGCTTTTTCTCCTGTCGGAGGAAGACTTCATTATTCCGTGACTTCTCCGTTACGATACTGACTGGGTGTGCAGCCTTGATTCTTCTTGAAAACGAAAGAGAAATATCTCGGATCTTTATATCCGATCTCGTTGGCGATCTCGCCGGATCTCTTGCTCGTATTGCGCAGAAGGATCTTGGCCTTGGCCATTCTCTTTTTGGTGATGTATTCGACGAATGACAGTCCGACTTTGTTGGAGAACAGAGCGCTCAGATAGTTGGCGCTGATATTGATCTCTTCGGCAACCGAGTCGAGTGAGATATCTTCGTCCGCATAGTGTTCGTTTATGTAATCGACAGCGTTGTTGATGATGTCGTTGCCACGCTTCTGAGCTTCCGTATCCCTCATCTTGATCGCGACTGTGAGAGCTTCAGTGAGATAAGGCTTGACTTCTTCTGCCGTGATATTCGTATCAAAAGTCGGAAGGCTTGCGGCGATCTGCTCTGAATCCACATCGGCTTCCTTCAGCGCGAGCTCAACATTTACTCTGATGCTCACGAGCAGATAGTAACGGAAAAGTATCGAGTTGACGCTCGATTCAAGACTCTTCAGATAATCGTTTGCAAAGGTCTCGACTTCACCTGCCGTACCTGTCTGAACGAAATAGCGGATGATCATGGGGTCGAACTTGCCCGCATCGATCTTGTTGATCTCGCTCTCATCAGCAACATACTGCTCTGTCTTGATCTGCTCGGATGTGAAAATATGCTGGTTAGGGAAGATGTGTCTGTAGGCAAACGCCCTGTTCGCATCCTGGTAGCAGGATGAAAGACCGCTTAATCTGTTGGTCGCCATACCCACAGCGACATGCCAGTCAAGTGTGGAAGATGCCTGCTCACAGTGGTCGCCGATCATCTTTACGCACTTTTCCTCCATTCGCTTGAGACTCTCCTCATCGCCTTTGATAAGGACAGCATAAGAGAAGAGATTGCATCTGAAGATTATGTAGTCAGGATATTGCATGAACTGGTTGAGAAGGCTCTCCGTGACACCGGATGCCTCGTCCGAATATGTTGACTGGTCAAGGTCCCTGATCGAGAAGATGACGATGTTATAACCATCGGCCGAAAGATTCAGATGAAGCTTATCGGCTTCTTCGTAGATCTCCTGCACCGACAAAGATCCCTCTACGAGCTTTTCGAAAAAAACTCTGTGCGAAAGTCTCTCGAACTTCTTGAATTCCTGTTCGTAAAGCTTCACATAGTCTTTCTGCTCATTCTCTTCGGTGATCTTTTTGCGTACACCTTCAAGAGCATTGATCATGTCAGTTTTGGTGACGGGCTTTAAGAGATACTGCTCAACGCCGATCTCGATGGCTTTTCTGGCATATTCAAAATCGCTGTAACCTGAGATGACGATTATCTTGATATTGGGAAGCTCCTTCGTGACTGTCTTACTGAGAGACAATCCGTCCATGAAGGGCATCGTGATATCGGTGATGAGAACATCGGGCTTGAGTTTTCTTATCATGGGCAGGGCCATCTCACCGTCGGGGGCATCGCCTACGAACTCGAAGCCGTACTTTTCCCACGGGATCATATCGCGCAGACCTTCGCGCACAATACTCTCGTCTTCACAAATAAAAACCTTGAAAAGTTCCATCAGATGTCCTCCGCTAATACATCTTAATTGTATCATAGCAGGGACAGGGCTTTTTTCTTTATTCTGTTTGAAATATTAAGAAAATAGCAAATCCGGTCAGGCAGCTTCAGCGGTCTCAACCTTCTCTAATTCTTTTATCTTCCTGATCCCGAGCATTGAAAGAGCAACGATCACGAGGCATATGCCGGAGCAGATGATCGTGACGGATGAGCCTCCTCCGACGCCTTTGCCTGTCAGTTTGCCAACGGCATCTGCCGTTATTCCGCTGAGTGCATAGGCTGCGACATAACCGAGCTGGGAGATGAATCCGAGGAAAGCCCAGGCACGTCCCTGAAGCTCAGAAGGAATGTTGATCCTTACGAGATAATCCAGGCAGTTGTTTGCAAAAGGCAATGCTGCGAAGAAGACAAAACCGAATGCACAGATGATATAAACGTTTTGTGTCACTGCGAAGAGTGCCATTCCGACACCGGATACCGCAAGGCCGAGGCTGAGAACTCTTGCGAAGTTCTTCTTAATTCCCTTTATGCCTAAGATAATGCTTGTAACGAGCATTCCTGATGCTGCCGCCGTCTCGACGATTCCGAGTGTTTTCGAGTCTGCAAAAGAGAGCACGAAAGGTTCACCCAAAACCTGGAACACGCCCATGAAGAGACATATCAGGGAAGATACAATGACGAGAATAAGAAGTCCCTTGTTGCCGGATACTGCCTGCCATCCTTCTTTCATGCTCTTAAAGAACGGTTCGGGATTTGAAGGCTTGCTTGTCTTGATAGAGCTTCTTACGACTGCAGCAGCAACGACTGTAAGGAAGAATGTGCAGATGTCTATTATTAGTATCAACTTGATGTCGCTTGCCGCAAGAAGGAATCCTGCGATCACGGGTGAGAAGAGATATCTTGCAGAACCTGCCATCGATACAAGACCGTTCGCCTTTGAATACTGTTCCTTGGTAAGAAGGTCCGTGATGGTGGCTGTATATGAGGGTTCCAAAAGAGCGGAGAATACTGAGCTTATGGTGGTTCCGAGATAGATCTGCCAAAGCGCGGCTTCTCCTGTGAGCATGCAAATGAGAATGAAAAGAACGCCCAGGCCTGAAAGACCGTCGCCGATCATCATGAGAAGACGTCTGTCATAGCGGTCAGCAAGAACGCCTGCGGGGATCTTGAGGACAAGTGCGGGAAGGAAGCCCAGGAGTGTGAGCATCGCCATGTCTGCAGCGCTTCCCGTCTTCTGGAAAATATAAAGACCAAGACCGAAGCTCGTGAGACCTCCGCCTATTGATGAGATCAGTTCGCCTGCCCACAGCAGAAGAAACTTTCCGTAATTGTTCTTTGTTTTTTCCATTTCGGGGACTCCCTTCCGGATTTCTTGATGTTACTTTACCGTGCTCGGGGGAGTAAATCTTGATATAACTCTTACGCATTCCTTAAATATTTCTTAAATCGACGCGGGCGCTCTTTAGTCAATAAAAGAATTATTCTGTTATAATACGAACGTTATTTAATTCCAAAGGAGTATGTTATGGACAAATTAATTGCTTTCATACTCTATTTCGTGGTTGTCCTTGGTATCGGTATTTTCTTCTTCTTCAAGAGCAAGGGCAGCGACGAGAAAGAGTATTTCCTCGGCGGTCGTCACATGGGTCCTTTCGTTACTGCGATGAGCGCGCAGGCATCGGACATGAGCGGCTGGTTGTTGATGGGTTTCCCGGGTTCGCTTTTCGCGTTCGGTATGGGACAGGTTTGGATCGGAATAGGTCTTGCACTGGGTACGGCAGGCAACTGGATCTTCGTTGCCACAAGACTCCGCCGTTTCTCAAAGGCATCAGGTGACTCGATCACTCTCCCTCAGTACCTCACAAACAGATTTGCAAGCCAGAGCCCCGTGCTGAAGGTCGTATGCGCTATCATTTTCCTCATCAGCTTCACGGTTTATGTTGCATCTGGCTTCGTTGCAGGCACAGCAGTTTTCACATCTGTCATTCCGACGCTTGCTGACAAGCCGCACCTCGCAATGATCATCTTCGCAGTATTGATCCTCATGTATACATTCCTTGGCGGTTATAAGGCCGTATGCTGGACTGACTTCTTCCAGGGCATCATGATGCTCATCGCGCTCCTTGCAGTACCGATCGTAATGAAGGCTGTCGGAGATTTCGATCCCGTTTACTATAATGCTTTCACAAATGCAGCCGGCGAGGAAGTTGCCGCATTCGGCACAAATCCTTTCGCTGCTCCCTGGCAGGAGATCGTAACAGGTCTCGGCTGGGGCCTTGGCTACTTCGGTATGCCTCACATTCTCGTACGCTTCATGTCTATCGAGAAGCCTTCTCAGATCAAGAAGTCAGCTACTGTTGCCATCATCTGGGTAGTTCTTACTCTCGGCGCTGCAGCAGTTATCGCTTATCTCGGAAGAACTTTCATCTTGGGCGACGGAACATCTCTTGCTGAACTTCTTCTCCCTAATGACCGTAAGAACATCTTCATCGAGGTCGTAAGCAGGACCTTCCCCGGTTTCATCGCAGGAGTCCTTCTTTCTGCGATCATCGCTGCTGCAATGTCTACTGCTGACTCCCAGCTCCTCGTTGCATCTTCCGCATTTACGAGCGACATCTATAAACCGCTCCTCCGCAAGAACAGCGCTTCCGACAAGGAGATGCTCTGGGTCGGCCGTATCGTAGTTCTTGTTGTTGCAGTTGTTGCTTTCTTCATCGCCCGTCAGGGTCTTGATGACTCACAGTCCTGGGCCGCAGACATCATGAACATGGTTGAGAACGCATGGGGTCTCTTTGGTGCATCCTTCGGACCTGTCGTTATCCTTTCACTGTTCTGGAAGCGCTTTAACTACGCAGGCGCAGTTGCAGGAATCATCGGCGGCGCTGTTGCAGATATCGCATGGCTCCTTCTCTTCACGAGCACGATCAGACCTGCAGCCATCTCCGACACAGGCATTTACGAGATCGTTCCAGGCTTCATTGCAGGCCTCATTATTGCAGTCGTGGTTACACTCGCAACAAAGGCTCCGGGCAAGGAAGTCGAAGTAATCTATGCCAAGGCTACAGATAAGTCTGTTGACGACTGATCTTTGATCTTTTCGAAAACTTACGTAAGAGGATGTCTCAAAACAACGAGGCATCCTCTTTGCAATTGTTGATCAAATTTAGGGGCAACAATTGCATAAAAAGGCGATATTGTGCAATTGTCGGCTGTTTTTTGGAGTAACAATTGCACACCTGTCATGCTACTTCATCAGATTATGAGATCTTGCTATCATCCCGATGTGATAACATAAGACAGAAAATAAAAGGGGATATGGATCATGAGCACGGTAACATGGATAAAGTGCAAAACAGATAACTGTTATTTAGTCTCGAACGGAAAAGACGCATTTCTTGTCGATACCGGTAGTGCGGTAAGTTACGACAAGGTTTTGGAAGAATGCAGCAAGTACAATATGAAACTGATCGTTCTGACGCATACGCATTTCGATCACGCCGAAAACGCTGCGAAACTGTCGAAGCATTTTGGCATTCCGGTGGCATGTCATGAGGCAGATGTCGAGCTTTTCGAGAGCTTCGACAAACAGCCGATGGAATCGTACGGCATCGTCGGCAAAGTCGTTCTCGGCACGTCACTTAAGGTGTTGAGACAGACAAAAGTCGAGAAACCCGACAATCTCATTTTCATCAAGGACGGCGACGATCTGTCGGCATATGGATTTGACGCAAAGATAATCGGACTTCCCGGTCACACAAAAGGATCGGTCGGTGTCGATGTCGAAGGAAAATATCTTATCGTCGGCGACGAACTTGATAACTGGATCAGCCCCGCGACTGGACATCTTTATAACGATCTTGATGCGATCAGGAAGAGTGCCGGGAAGATCGACGGGCTCGGTGAGAGAACCATTTACTATGGTCACGGCAAGCCGACAGGGAACAGATTTAAGCATATTTAAGACGGACACAGTGTGTCTAAACCCCGAAAACACGGCAATTCTCGCTTTGTGTCGTGTTATTCTTCGGGAGAATGGCATATCCTGACAACGATCGGAAGGAGGCCCGAACTTTGGATCAGAAGAAAACAGGACAGTTCCTTAAGTCTTTGCGTAATGAAAAAGGACTTACTCAGGAACAGCTGGCAAAGCAGTTCAATGTCAGCAACAGATCAGTCTCAAGATGGGAGACCGGAACAAATCTTCCGGACATCTCACTGCTGGTCGAGATTGCCGATTTCTATGATGTCGATGTAAGGGAGATCATAGACGGGGAGAGGAAAAGCGAGATGATGGATAAAGAGACACGCGAAGTCGCAGATAAGATGGCAGACTACGCGGGAAATGAAAAGAGCAAACTCTTAAGGTTTGTCCAGATAGCGGGCATATCGGGAATCGTGCTGACCATTGTGTCACTGGTCCTGCAGACGATATCTTATGAACCCGATCTCAGGCGCGCCACGGCCATTCTGATCACATTTGTGGTATTTGTGGTCATGAGCATTATCACGCTCTATGTAACAGGCCTTCTGCAGAAGATAACCAAACACAGGAAGCTCGTTAAAGCCATAAAGATCACCACCATAGTCGTCATGGCTCTGGTAACTCATTATGTGCTTATCATATTCCTGGCCTTAGGCTTTTTCTTTGCGTCCTTCTATGGTGCTAAGATCGAGGTCAGCACAGACGCTTCAGAATTCAATAAATACATTCACAATGAGCAGGACTATGATACCGAATACAGCATGGGCTCAAACCCGCTTTTCGATGTCATGCCGGAGAAGATCGAAGGAGATGTAACTGAATACCAGCTGACCTATTACAATCCGTGGGACGGCCAGTATATTGTGTACATGACGCTTGATTACGGCGATAGATATGATGAGGAGATCGCAAGGCTTCAGGAGATCGGTATTGATGATTACGAAGGCATTTATACGGTTACAGGTGAGCCGGAAGGCTACGATCTGGTCGCAATGGATTCTGACGATTACAGCGGATTCGTATATGCAATGATTCCTGAGGGTCAGGATGGCAACACTAAGATCACCTACTGCGCGATCGTGTTCTGCAACTATTCCCTTGACCTGGATGTGCACGAGTACATGAAGGAAGAATACCTGCTTCCGGGTTTTGATGCGACAGATGATAACCCTTACAGGAAAGAAATGATGGGTACCTGAAATAAATATATAAGGTTACCTTCATATAAATATTTGGTAAATAATCTCAAATTGTCATTACAATTTTGACCTCCCGATTTTATAATCAAGGCATTATAAAAGGAAGTGCGGGAAGGATCATGTATTATGCCAGCATAGGAATAATAGCTATAATCATCCTTGTCATCGTTAATTTCGAGGCGCTGAGGAAGGTACAGAGCTCAAAAGAAAATGAGCTCCGTATTAAGTATCGCCAGTTTTTGATCTCCCTTATCGCATATTTCTTAGCGGATGCAATGTGGGGCCTGTTTTATGAACAACGATGGGTGGCTGTCACTTATATTGATACTGTTATGGTGTTTTCGACGATGACCCTGTCCGTATTATTCTGGACAAGGGCCGTAGTGATTTTTACGGGAAGCAAAGGAAAACTGACTAAACTATTCGTATTTAGCGGATGGTTCATTTTCGGGTTCGAAGTGGTCATCCTTATTGTTAACCTGTTTGTTCCGATCGTTTTCACGTTTAATGCGGATAAGGAGTATTTGGCTCTTCCGGCAAGATACATCGCTTTATTTTTGCAGATGGTGCTTTTCTTTGTTACAGCAATATATGCCTTTTCAGTATCAGCTAAAAACGAGGGAATCAAGAGAGCCCATTTCATTACTGTAGGGTGTTCAGGCATTATCATGGCAATATTCATTGCTTTGCAGATGCTGTTCCCGTTTATGCCGCTTTATGCTTTGGGGTGCCTATTTGCAACCTGCGCCATCCACTCCTTTATATATAGGGAAAAAGACATAGTTCATAACCGCGAAATGGAGAGTGCCTCGAAGAAGGCTTACAGAGACGGTCTTACCGGAGTCAAGAACAAGCTTGCTTACCTTGAATCATTGAGGGAACTTGAACTTTACTCCAAGGATCACAATTTTGAAGGATACGGACTTGTTGTATTCGATCTTAATGGTCTGAAAACCATCAATGATACTTTGGGTCATGAAGCCGGTGACATATATTTGAAAAGTGCATGCAGGCTTATTTGTGAAATATATAAACACAGTCCCGTTTACCGCATTGGCGGCGATGAATTCGTTGTTATTCTTAAAGGCAGTGACTTCGCTAACAGGGTTGATCTTCAAATACAGTTTGACAATCAGATCAATGAGAATATGAGCAACGGAGATGTCATCGTATCCAGCGGAATGGCTGTTTTCGATCCCGAGATAGACGAAAGCTACACTGAAGTATTTATCCGTGCCGATAAGAGGATGTACGAGCGCAAGATGGCGTTGAAGGCATTAACTGCGCAATAACATCAAATCATTAATAAAAACCAAAGATAAATTGAATATTTCGCTCCGCTGTTGTTGATAAAATGGAACCATCAGATAAAACTTTCAGCGAGGTGTTTTTATGCTCGATATCAAGGGAAAATGGGTCCTGATAACAGGTGCTTCACGCGGCCTCGGAAGACTTGCCGCAATGCTCATGGCAGAGCAGGGCTGCAATCTCATCCTTCAATCAAGAAGCGTGGATCACACTTTATCTCTCGAAGAGGAAGTTAAGGCTTTGGGCGTTAAGTGTCATTCCTTTGAAGCTGATCTTAATGATATCCCGTCGGTAATGAAGATGCTCTCTGACATTGACGCACTCGGAGTCGATGTTGACGTTGTTCTCAACAATGCAGGTCTTCAGATCGCATACAGACCTGAGTATTGTGTGACACCTCCGGAAGATTTCACGGTCAGTTTCAATGTCAACACGATCGCGCCTGCGATGATCTGCTACCATTATCTTCCCGGAATGCTCGAAAAGGGTTTCGGCCGCATCGTAAACACTACGAGCGGCATCGATAAAGAACCTGAGCAGGCAGGATATTCGGCAGCGAAGGCAGCACTCGACAAGATAACAAAAGACATGGCTTCGAGACTTGGCGGAACAGGTGTAACAATGAACCTTACCGATCCCGGCTGGTGCAGGACGGACCTCGGCGGCCCCAATGCACCCAATTCACCCGAGAGCGCGATTCCCGGAGTAGTTGTCGGAGCATTTGTGGATAACGATGTAAACGGTCAGATATTCCGCGCACAGGAGTTCTCCGGAATGAGTCTTGAAGACGCGGTCGCAAAAGCTAATTCAATTAATTAAGCAAAGGAGATACGCATGGAAAATTTTACCTTCTATTCACCTACGAAATTCGTATTCGGCAAGGGCACCGAGAATGACTGTACAGAGATCTACAAGGCGATGATCTGATCTCCACCTTATTTCTCGAAAATAACAGCACCGCAATCGTAAGGATGATCGATCAAAACGACATCCTTACTTTTTGTTTTGGACATATGTTTTATGACGAGACATGTGATCATAAAGTCACCTGCTCCGGCAAGTATCTGGATAGCGAATATGCCTAAGAACAGCGGATTGCCAAAGAAAACGCTTATTATTCCGGGTATTATTCCCAGAAGAGTCATCGGCATGAGAGAACCTAAGATATAGACAGGGACAGAGAGCGGGACTTTGCATGTGCAATATGGTGTAAGAAGCTGAACAATAAAACCGAATTCAATATCCTTAAAATGTCCGGGTGTTCCAAATGACCAGCTAAGACCATGGAGTCCTTCGTGGATAAACACGAAAGCAATGAACGATACCAGAAAGATCACGATGTTCATATAATCCGGCCAGGGGGCATTAAGAATACTTTCCATATTCAGCCCGTGATTGTAGAGGAGAAATGCCGCAGCCACAACTGCAATGATGGGCAAAGTGATAAGGACACCCACAGTATTTGCCGTGATGATGCTTATAGTAAGGTCAACACGTCTGTAACCTTTTGAGCTAAGGTCTTTTTCGATCTTCTCGAAATTCTCTTTCCTTCGAAGTTCTGCTTTGCTTAGTTTCCGGTTGTCTTTGCCTGCAACCTTATCGTTGTTTCCGCTCATGTTTTTCTCCTTATCAACACCCGAAAATGATAACACATGAAGTCCTGTTCAGCGCAGAGGAGTATAATTAGCGGAGAGAAAACAGGGGAGATGCTGTCATCACACCCGGTTTTAAGATAATGAAAGATCTTACTATCACTGATACAATGTGAATTGATTTGAATACGGAGGGAAGGCTAAGTGTTTTTCACTATTGAGGAATCATTAAAAGTTGCAGACCGCAGTGACATTAAGGGCAAACAGTTCGTTGCCGTATTATCTTTTGAAGAGTGGCAGAAGAACAAAGACAGTTTCGAGATGGTAATCGATATGGATCCTGACCTGTCCGATATATACATTACAAAGGCAGAAGTAAACTACGATTCACTTACGGGATCTTTTGCCATACCCGACAGGAAAAACCCTTCGGGAGATGATCTCAAGTTTGCTTTTGTATTAGACGAGAAGGGCATCGTATTCATCGATGACCACGATACAGCTCTTGGCATCATCAAACGTATCCAACAGACCAAGAAATGGAAGATACCGAGCCTTGAAAGATTCCTATACGATTTCCTTGACCAGATCGTAAAAGACGATCTGAGATTAATGGAGAAATACGAAGACGAACTCGACTCAATGGAACAGGCGATAATCGACGGTGACGAGAATCTTCCTTCCGGCCGTCTTAACGACATCAGAAACGATATCCGTTATCTCCGTATCCACTACGAACAGATGATGGATCTTGCTGCCGAATTTGAAGAGAACGAGAACGGCTTCTTCGAACCCGAAAACCTAAGATACTTCAGGCTATTTATCAACCGTGCTGAAAGGCTTCATGAAGAATCAATGTCTCTGCGCGACTACACGATGCAGCTTCGAGACCTTTACAAGGCACATCTCGACCTTAAGCAAAACCGTATAATGACGGTGCTCACTGTCGTTACAACGATCTTCATGCCGCTGACTCTGATCGTCGGCTGGTACGGAATGAACTTCCGCTATATGCCCGAGCTCGAATGGCAGTGGAGTTATCCCGTTGTAATTCTTGTAAGCATAGTGATCGTTATTGCAAGTCTCCTGTTCTTTAAAAAGAAGAAGTGGCTCTGAGGTGGTTAATCCTTTTATCGCATTGTCAAACAGGATCTCATGCGCGCTCGACAACAGGCGTGACCTTAAGATATGCGGGGAAAAACTCGGCGTTTTCGTTCCGTCGCCTTTCGGTAAAGAGATAGGTGCGACAGGCTGCCAGTCGGCGCCATATAAAGGACTAGATGTTGTTTTAAAAGATCTCACTCTTTCTTCCAACGACTCATTTGTTGATATAGGCTGCGGCAAGGGAAGGGTCATAGCATACCTTGTCGGGAAAGGTGCTCCGTGCAGCATTACCGGTATCGAGATCAATCCTGAAGTCGCTTCGGTTGCAAGCCGCTGGACAAAGCGCTGCCGTAATGTTGAGATCATCGAAGGAGATGCATTCGGACTGGACTACAACGATTACACAGTTCTCTTCATGTACCGTCCGATGGAAAGTGACGTCTTCATCTGTTTTGTTAATCTCCTCGAAATGACACTGACGCATCCCGTAAAGTTCTACTACTATGCAGACGGCCAGAGCGGCTACTATCTGAATGACAGACCGGGATGGAAACTTATCGAACGTCAGGAGATTCATCATGCCGGAGGAATGTATATCCACCGTGTCCCGCAGCGTTTCTCGGTATGGCAATATACACCCTAATACCTGATTTCTCTGAAACGGATGTCCGTTCATTTCACGTTTGTTATAATGAAAATATCTAAGGCGGCTAAAAGATATGGGGGAACGGGATGAAGCTTCGCAGAAAACTGTTTTCGAGCAAGTATCCTTACGACTGCACGAAGTCGGAGCTGTTTCTTGGTGCATGCCGTGAGAATTTCGATCACCTGATCACTCATTGCGAAGACTACAGTAAGATCTGCAGGGGCCTTGGCATCACTTCATCTGAAGACATTTCCAAAGTGGAAGACATTCCCGTTATTCCGACCATGCTCATGAAGCAGCATGATTTCAGGGCAGGCCGGTATATGGTCATGGCGACATCGTCAGGCACGAGCGGGAAGATGAGCCGTGTGCGTTTTGAATTCGGTGCGCTCTGGTCGGCACTTAAGATGTCCCTTAAAGTAACGAGATATCACGGGATCATTTCGATGAGACCGTGCCGCTATATCGTCATGGGTTATAAGCCGCACCGTTCGAATAAAACAGCTGTTGCAAAGACAGCTTATCTTACGACTTTCCTTGCTCCCGCATTAAGCCGCAAGTTCATTCTGAAGCACACACCAGACGGTTATAAACCTGACTTTGAAAGCATCGTCGAAGCACTAAAAAAATATGAGAAGGGCAAAGCTCCGGTGCGCTTTATGGGATTCCCTTCGTACACATTTTTCCTGTTCAGGATCCTTGAAGAGAAAGGCCTTTCATTCAAGCTCCCCAAAGGTTCGAAGATAATGCTCGGAGGCGGCTGGAAGCAGTTCTATCAGGAGGCTGCCGACAAGGAGACATTCTATAAACTTGCGAAAAAAACTCTTGATATCGAAGAGGAGAACATAGTCGAATTCTATGGCGCGGTCGAGCATCCGATACTTTATACTTCATGTCCGGCACATCATTTCCATGTGCCGGTTTACAGCAATATCGTAATAAGAGATCCGGTTTCTCTTGAGCCTCTTGAAAAAGGTCAGACAGGTCTTGTAAATCTCATTTCGCCTCTTTGCAAGGCGACACCCATACTGTCGATAATGACAGATGATCTGGGTATCCTTCACGACGGTGCAACATGTCCATGCGGAGTGAAGTCGCCTTATCTGGAGATCATCGGAAGAGTCGCTCCGGATGATATAAAAACATGTGCCGCCGGCGCTGCCGACATCATCAAGGGGGTTAAGGTATGATCCTTTTCGACGGAAAGACATATGAGAGTTCGGAACAGGACCGCCTCCTTACGGAATTGAAGGACAGGATACCCGTTATCCTTTCCGGGAAGCAGCTTTCACCTGAGGTGGTGGTCGATGCTGTCGATATTCTTCGTGAAGACCTTCTCAAAGGAAGGTTTGATGAACTTCTCACATCGTTCCCGAAAGATGTTGTAGCCACTTACAAGAAACAGGCAGAAGCCCTTCTTTCAAAAGAACATCTTCACAAAAAGATCGCAACAGAGCTTGGGGATACCGAAGAATATATAACCGATCCGATGGACGGTTTCTCGCAGATACTTGTAAAGAAAATGCCGCTTGGCGTTTTGTTCCACATCGCCGCAGGCAACATGGATTTTCTCCCGGCTTATTCACTTGCAGAAGGTCTCATGACCGGCAATATAAACATCCTGAAGCTTCCTTCCGCAGATAACGGATTATCGTTAAAACTCATAATGCAGCTCATCGAATACCGTCCGGAACTGAAGGATTATATCTATGTTTTCGACACGGCATCGACAGATATTCAGGGCATGCGCAAGATGGCGGAATTAAGCAATGCCATAAGCGTTTGGGGAAGTGACATGGCTATAGAAGCCGTCAGAGGACTTGCCCCGACAGGCGTGAAGATAATTGAGTGGGGGCAGAAATTAGGCTTCTGCTATATCTCGAGATTGGATGAGGTTAAAGATGCAAAAGAAGAGCTTGAAGGTCTCGCAAAACACATTGCAACCACCAAACAGCTCCTATGCAGTAGTTGTCAGGTGATCTATCTCGACACCGAAAACCCGGACGAACTGAGATCATTTGCTGTGCGGTTCCTTCCGCTCCTCGAAAAGGCTGCCAATGAGAATGCATCAGAAGAGATAGGCGTGCTTGCAAGAGATACGCTCATTTCATATACACAGCGTCTGAAGGGTTATCTCGGTGAAGAGGAGAAACAGGAAAACGTTTTAAGGGGAAGAGGTGTAAGTCTTATACTTTCATCCGACAGTGTTCTTGAACTCTCACCGATGATGTGCAATGTTCTCATCAAACCTCTTCCGCGCGCAAAGGCCGGCGAAGTGCTTTATGAAAGCAGATATCATCTTCAAACAGCAGGTCTTATCTGTCCTGATGAAGACAGGGGCAGCCTGGCAGATCTGTTTACAAGATGCGGAATAATACGTGTCACCAAAGGATCTGACATGAGTGCTTATTTTCCTGGTGAATGCCACGACGGCGAGTATGCACTGAGCCGTTATGTAAGGATAGTCAACGTTGAGAAATAGTTAAGAATGTGCACCGGTTTTACCGGCACTCCAGGAAGCGTTGTTCTTCTCCAGCGCTTATTCCTGACATGGACAACGCTTCCCTTTTGCCACGAACAGTGTAACACGGAGAGCTTTCCGAATATGCGTGAAGGGTGGGGAAAGGATGAGTGAAAGTTGAGTGATTTTCGTGACGGTAAGATTACAGCATGCTTGACGGAACAAAAACCCTGTTGTATTATCACGGCTGAAATCTTACACAGGAGGAACACCAATGAGAAAGACGATCTGCTGAAGTTTTATATAACTGCCTCGCGGATAAGTCTGTTTTTGTGTGTTCATTTATATTGCATTTTTATTTAAGCCGCGGCCGCTACTTTGTGTCGCGGCTTTTGATTTATCCGGCAGAGGATCCCACGGAAAGGAATCATTATGCCAGTAATTACTATCAACAATCTTACATTCGGATACGACGGATCCGAGAAAACACTTTTCGATAATGTTTCGATTACTTTGGATACAGGATGGAAGCTCGCGCTTGCCGGCCGGAACGGCAGGGGAAAGACGACATTCTTCAAGCTCTTAAGAGGCGAACTCCCCTACAGCGGAACGATAACAGGCGTGCCTGAGACCATCATTTTCCCTATGACCGGGCTTCCCGACAATGAGGACTGGAGAGTCCGCAAGGAATTAAATCTCATGGGTGCCGATCCCGACATTATGTGGCGCCCTATGGAGACTTTATCCGGCGGCGAAAGGACCAAACTGATGCTCGCAAATCTCTTTGCATCAGACGGCATCTATCCCCTGATCGACGAGCCTACCAACCATCTCGACAGGCAGGGAAGAGAAGCTGTTGCCGATTACCTGTCTGCCAAAGACGGCTTCATCCTGATATCACACGACCGAGCATTCCTTGACCGCTGCACCGACCACACACTGGTCATAACGAAGACAGGACTTGAGCTTGTCGGCGCCACATATTCAGTGTGGTGGGAGAACAATGAACAGCGTATGGAAAGCGAGCGTGCGCGCAACGACCAGCTCAAAAAAGAGATGGGCGCTATCGATGCCGCCATGAAGAAAAATGCGCAGTGGTCATCGAAAGCAGAAGGCTATAAGAACAGGAGCAAGGCACCTTCAAAGGTTGCAGAAGATCATTTCAGAAGAGCATTTGAAGCGGAGAAAGCCAGAAAACTTATGGCTGCATCCAAAAATCTCGAGAGACGGAACGAGCGCAAGATGGAGGAGAAGCAGAGTCTTCTTAAAGATCTTGAACGCTCCGAAAAACTGAAGATAACCGGCACCGAACATCACAACAAAACACCGGTTATACTGAAAGATATCTCACTGTTCCGCTATGGAGAACCGGTAGTTACGGGATTTGATCTGACTGTCGAACGCGGCAGCAAGATCTCTCTTCAGGGCAGGAACGGATGCGGCAAGAGTACGCTTATCAAGTATCTTGCAGGGCTTGGTGAAGACGAAGGAATAACTGCCGAAGGTGACATCTATATTGCTCCGGGACTCAGGATCTCTTATGTAGGTCAGGACACCTCATCTCTTAACGGATCACTCTACGATATTGCATCAGAACGCGGTGCAGACAGGACTGTATTCAGCACGATCCTGGTTAAGATGGGATTTACCAAGGAGATGTTATACCGCGATGTATCGCAGTTGTCGCTGGGTCAGAAGAAATTCGTCATGATCGCATTATCCCTGTGTGAGCATGCGGATCTATATCTCTGGGACGAGCCGCTCAATTATATCGATGTCTATCTCAGACAGGAGATAGAGAGACTGGTCAAAGACAACAACGTCACCATGCTCTTTGTAGAGCATGACCGCACATTTTCGGAGGCTGTCTCAGACTTTGAAGTGAAGATGTGATAAAACTCACCAGCCGTAAGAGAAGTACTGTGTGTCCATATCCGGGAAAAATGGACTGATCCTTTCCCAGAAATCCTTACCGGTATCTTCGATGTAATAGCTTTTGATCTCTTCGCCGAACTTTCGGTTATCTACATCATATGGCTTATCGTAAAGGGTAAGTTTTGTACAGTCGTATATCAGATAGGTGCCGTCAGACAAAGTCAGTTCGATTCCGTACTGACCTTTGTAGAAATAATCTGTATGTCCGAAATGCGAACTGATACGGGTCTTGCTGATCTCTTCAATCAGTTCATCAAGCCGGTCTTCCGATACTTCCTGAATAT
This sequence comes from Oscillospiraceae bacterium, assembly GCA_902788505.1. Taxonomy (GTDB): domain Bacteria; phylum Bacillota; class Clostridia; order Saccharofermentanales; family Saccharofermentanaceae; genus Saccharofermentans. Next base: position 49,024 of record CADAKH010000005.1, on the reverse strand, counting down.
ACGGCTCATCTAATTCACCATAGCCGTTTGTCCAGACTCTTGCGGCAACGACAGTCTGGTCGTTGTCGCAATAATTCAAAAGCGTATGCCTGGAATGCGAGGGTTCATTGGACGGACGGAACAGAAAGCATCCGCCAAGTGAGAATAAAACCGAAATTGTAAGCAGAAAAGTAATGATACGTCTCATATGAATCCCCTTTAGATCATTCCTCATATCCGGCCGAAAACTAAAAATTATTATACACCAGATGTCATTAATGCTTATGAAGCCGGCTGGATCTGTCTTATATATCATTATTCTTTATTTATTAATAAATACTTGAAGAGTGCGTAACATAAGTTTTCTTATAATGATATTATTAGAATTCTGTTAGTGGGCAAGGTGTGATCGTGTTTTCAAGATATGTATATGTTGGCATATTTGCTTTTCTTATACTGATATTGGTTTTATGCGCGATAAATGCCAAACGTCATTATAAAGACCTTGGAGTTGCTGTATCCTGGCTGGATATAGCGACCATTCCGCCTATCCTCGGAAATGCCATCATTATTGCTGCCACACAAAAGTGGATGGCTCTTATTGGTTGTTATACCTATTACATCGGACTGGATTTTTTCATCTATGAAGTAATGAGATTCACGGAAGAATATTGCAGCGGTGCAGGCAAGAAAAAGGCAAAGGCTCCTGTATGGTTTAAGTGGGTATTGCTTGCAGATGCCATTCAGCTTGCTTTAAACCCGATTACAAAACACGCCTTTGATATTGAGAAGATCAATTATCAGAACCAGATCTTTTATATCTTAAGACCGCTTGCAGGACAGATGATCCACAGGGTGGTTGACTACGGAATCTACATCGCGGTCCTCGTGTTCTTCGCAATTACTACTTTCCGCGCATCACGTATCTTCAGAGAAAGATATGCAGTCATCCTGATGACAATGATCGCAATCCTTTTCTGGGAATCTTATTATATCTTTTCCAAGATCCCGATTGACCGCTCGATGATAGGATTCGGTGCGTTCGGACTGATCACATATTATTTCTCTATCCATTACAGGCCGTTAAAGCTTCTCGATAAGATACTTTCGAGTATTGTTTCAAACGGAAATGATGCATGCTTTATCTTCTCGCCGAGAGGGCGTTGCGTATGGGTCAACAAATCAGCTGAAATGCTCGTAGGCGTTACGGAAGAGAACTGTGAGAAAGCTCCTGAAGCTCTGGAATATCTGTTTAATACAAAGCTCAGAAGAGGCAACTGGACAGAGCAGCATATGACAGGTGCCGGCGACAGCATTAAGTATTATCTTTTCGAGAACCGTGATGTTTTCAATGATAAGGGAAATATAACGGGATATTATCTCAATGTCAGAGATATAACCAAAGAGCAGCTCAAGATCAGGAAAGAACTTTATGAGGCTACTCATGACAGACTCACGGGTTTTTATAACAAAGACCACCTAATCAAGATCGTCAGTCAGGCTATTGAAGTTCATAAGGATATCGATTATATGATCCTTTATATAAACATAAAGAGCTTTAAAGTGGTAAATGATATCTTCGGCAATGATTTCGGTGATTATGCCATCAAGTGTTTTTCTGAGCGGATGAAATCATATTTCTCCAAGAGAAGCATCATCGGACGTATCGGCGGTGCGAATTTCGGTGTCCTAGTACCTAAGGAGGAATTCAATGAGAGTGAGATGGAGAGAGCTATTTCTCTCATCAATATCAAGCTGGATTCTGCCAAGTATCCCATACAGTCCCAGGTCGGTGCTTATGAAGTTGACCGCGATGTCAAAGACGTCAATACAATGTTTGCAGATGCAAGGATCGCTCTTTCAACGATCGAGAACGATGACTCTGCACGTATCGCTTACTACGATGACAAGTTAAAGAACGAGATCTTATGGAATAAGGAGATCACTGCTCAGCTTGCCGACGCCATCAAAAACCGCGATATCAGACCTTACCTTCAGCCTATCGCTGACAACAACGGCAAGATCGTAGGATGCGAAGCGCTTGCAAGATGGATCCACAAAGATCACGGGTTCCTCGCGCCTTACAAGTTCATTCCCGCTCTCGAGAAGAACGGCCTGATCGCCGAAGTTGACAAGTATATGTGGCGCTGTGCATGCGAGATCCTTGCAGACTGGAAGAAACGCGGTTGGGACATGTTCATATCTGTAAATATTTCGCCAAAGGACTTCTATTATATTGATGTCCCGAAGTATATCAGGGACCTTGTTGAGGAATATCATATCGAACCGAGACAGCTCCGTGTTGAGATCACCGAGACCGTCATGATCAACGATGCCAATAAGATTGTTTCCCTGATGGATGAATTCCGCAACTACGGATTTATCGTTGAGATGGACGATTTCGGAAGCGGATACTCTTCACTCAACATGCTTAAGACCCTGCCGGTCGATGTTCTCAAGATCGACATGAACTTCTTAAGTAAGTCAGATAAAGAGCAGAAAGCTGATACTATCGTAAAGAATGTCATCCATCTTTCTCTTGATCTCGGTATGACTTCACTTACCGAAGGTGTAGAGACAAGAGACCAGTATGACATCCTTACGGCTATGGGATGCAAACTCTTCCAGGGATACTATTTCAGCAAACCCGTTCCGACTGAAGAATTCGAGAAACTGGCAAGTGCCAGCAACGGCTGACCGCAGTCTTTTCAGACACTTTTAAGGCACAGTACTGTCCCCTGAACTGACATAATAAGGGTTTTGATGACAGTTCCCTTAATTTTGCCGCGAGTGTCGTATATAATAGCTTCATCTTAAAATTTGGAGTGTATATGAAAAGAATAACAGCATCTGTTTTATCGGCAGCGCTGCTTCTTGCAGTGACATCATGCAGCAAAGAGCCCGGACAGACTGAAGAATTACCTGCAACGACGGTTACGGAGCAGACAGAAGTATTCGAGACAACAGAAGAGACGGCAGCAGTGACTGTCACTGAGACTACAGCCGAACCTCCGGCATGGGAGGGCAGCTGGCTTGCAACAGATACGGAAGAGCATTTTGAGATAAAAGATGTTACTTCAGACGGCTTCAGATTGACTTTCTGGCATTATGAAGAAGGCCAGATTGAAGAGTTTATTTATAAAATGGAATTTGACAACCCTGAGAAAACGGTTGCTTCCGAGATCGGCACCGCCCAGGATCACGGCGGATGGGAATATACTTTTACCTTTAACGGCGACACCATTCTTGTCCAGTCCAAACTTCCTGACCAAATCTTTAAAAGAGATGTTTAAGTGAGACAGCAGAGGACAGGATAATGACAGGAATTACAGCCCAGGCAGCAGGCATTCGGACCGGCAAGAAGATCTCCGGCAAACTCGGAATGTTTTTCCTTGCAGTAATAATCTTTTTCCAGATCATTGCCATGATGATAGTCTGCAGCGGCAAAAAAGAGTATCACATCGACGAGATATACAGTTATTTATTATCTAACAGTTATCATACTGACCGGATAGCAAACGATGAAACCAAGTGGGATAAGTGGGTATCCGGTGATCAGTACGAGAGTTTTATCACTGTTCAGGACGGTGAGAAATTCGCTTATGACAAGGTCTATTACAACAATTCGCTTGATTGCCATCCTCCGTTGTACTACTGGGTAATACACACTGTATGTTCCTTTTTCCCGGATCAGTTCAGCAAATGGTTTGGTCTTGTGGTCAATATTCTGTTCCTGATCGGAGTTGATATCCTCATTTATCAGATCTCCCGGAGGATGATCACTTCGAAACTTATGCAGCTTCTTCCTGTTGTTGTTTACGGTTTCTCTCCTATTGCAGTTGAGACAGTGACATTTATCAGGATGTATATGATGCTGACTTTTATATCACTGATGATATGTTATCTCACTATCAGCCTGATGAAAGAGGGAATAACCAAAACAAAGATCGGACTGATCTGGCTCTTTATCTTCCTGGGCGGAATAACACAGTACTATTCACTGGTGCTCAGCTTTTGGGGAGTTCTGTTTTTCGAGATTTATCTGCTTACACAAAAAAAGATCAAACTGTTCTTTATACATGGATTCGGTTCTCTGTTAAGCGTTGTGCTTGTTTATTTTTCATTTCCTTTTATCCTGACACAGGCATTCGGTTCAGATACCAATAATATCGGCAACGAGGTTTCAAACAATTTTTTCAATATCAGGCTTCACCTGCGTCAGGCACGTGATCTTGCCGAGACTCTTATCGATCACACCGGATACGGAAATGCCGGCAACAGACTCTGTATTGCTTTGGGAGCTGTAATTGCAGTCCTGTTAGTGCTGAAGATAATCAAAAACAAAAAGTCAGCTTTGAAACAGACTCCCGAAGCTTTATGGATGGCAGGTGTTTTCGCGGCAACTTTCCTTTCCGTGTCATTTATCGGCGGAGAGTATGTTTATCTGAGATACATCTATTACATAGTCCCTCTGATGTATATTCTGGCTGCTTATCTGTTAGACAAATATGCAGGCTCAAAGGGTTTGATACAGAAGATACTGATAGTGGCACTCACGGTATATTCCGTCTCAGCCTTTGTTTATGGAACCGTAAACAGAATGTCGCCTTATCTTTTCAGGGAGACTTCAGAAAGTGATGAGGTCCTCAGTGAGTATTCTGACTGTAAGCTTCTGATCATCGGTACCGAGGATGAGAGAAGCACAGCTGTTCCTACCGGAAATCTCACAAAGATAATGAAGTTCAATGATGTTTATCTCGGAACGAAAAACAGCATTAAAGAAAGCGGCGCATTTGAAGAGTGCCTGAATAATGAAGATCAGTTCGTCGTGTTTATCGGCACATCTGATTACTGGCTTGACGGAATGGATCCGTATCAAACCATAAAAGAGCTTTCAGGCGGCCAGAAAGTGACTTATATCAGTCTTACTGAAGGCACACTCGGTGAATACTATCTGGTAAAGAAAAGAACTTAAAGCCCTTAACTGAGATCCACTTCTATCAGGCTTCCGATCCTGTCTTTGGGAAGGATTTTTTCACCTTCGCTTACAAGGACGCCGTCAACACTGATCTTTGTAATCTTTGAAGCATTGTCAGCCTTCTTATATACAACAGTAACGGGCTTGCCGTTGAATTCAAAGCTTACCGATGCCTTGCCTTCGCTGTCGAACTGTGAAGGCAGGAGCTTTGGCTCAAAGCACATGTCGCCAAAAGAACCCCTGATGCCGAACATCTCGGTCAGAACAGTGAGCATAAGCCAGCTTGCCGCACCGGTGAGATAGTGGTAAACACCTCTTCCTTTGGGATCGAAGTATTCAGGAACACCCGGATAGATCTTGCTCTGACCGAAGTCTGTTGCGTGGCGGTATAACGAACCCAAGACTTTCCATCCCTCAGACACAAATCCTCTTGAGTAGAGGGCATTGCCAAACATAACCGTCATGTGCGAGAAGACAGCACCGTTCTCTTTCTGACCATACGAGAAGCCGAACATACGGCCCATATCAGTCTTGATCTCATGGAAGTCGGTATTGAGCTTATATCCGCCGATCGAAGCATCGTAGATATATCTGTCGGCAGATTCAACGATCTTCGCAACCTGATCTTCCGATGCAATTCCGGACATGACCGTAAACACCTGGCTTGTAAGCATCATTGCAGGCTTGCCGTGCTTATCGCCGTTCTTCTCAAGGGCACTTCCGCTGTTATCGTAATAACCGTTATAGCGGGAATATCCTTCACTGTCAGTGAACCATTCGGTCTGTCTGATGTGAGATGTGATCCAGTCAGACTTCTTTTCGAGGTCGTCTGCAAGATCGTCTATGCCAAAACTCTTTTTGGCACCCGAAAACCCGGTTTTAACACTGTTACAGTACTGATTTAATACGGTTTGCAGCTTATCCGCATCAAATACGCCGAGAAGGCCTTCAAGCTCTTCTGCAGCCTCTATTGTGTCCTTTCCGGATGACTTTTTGTACTCTCTGAGGATCGACGCGAGCTTTTTGTAGTTGCCTGCATAAGCTGCCGTGAATGCAACGCTCTCGCCTTTGTCTTTGCCCATATCCAGTGCGTCGTTCCAGTCGGCGCCTCTGAGCTTCATGTGCCCGTGTTCACCGACATCAAAGAAGGAAGTGAAGTTCTGGAGCAGGAGATGCTCGATAACGGAACCCTCCGATCTTCTGCTGATGTCTGTGTCTTTATCAAGGAGCTCCTCGCCGCGCATGACCTGACGGTCGATAAAGTAGGGAGCAGTCTCATCAAGGATCTTCAGGTCGCCCGTCTGCCTGATGTAGAGATCCATGGTCATGAATGGCCACATTGCGTGATCCATCCAGACTCTCGTGATCCCGTTACGGTCTGCTATGAATTCGCCGCTTCCGCTTCCGATTATTGTTGCATTGGTTCCGTCAGTCCTTACTCCTCCGAAGTTATCAACGAGCATTCCCCTGACATCGGAGGGATCCATGATGATCAGCGCGAGGCAGTCCTGCCACAGGTCTCTCCAGCCTCTGCCGCCCTTGCCGTAATCGTGGTGCGGAAGGAATGAACAGCCGTAGATCCTTCGAAGCATCGGCTGAACTCCGACCCAGTACATCCAGTTATCGAATGCCTTATCACCGGTGTGGAAGCTTATGTTATTTTTTTTGTCCCAGTATTCTTTATTCTTTTCAAGCTCACTTTCGAAAACATCAGCGGACAGATATCCTGAAGCCTTTGCCTGCAGTGCGGAAGAGACATCCCTGATCTCATCTTCTGTATCTGACGGCTTATCTATGTCATCTATTATGAGTGCGAAAACATATTCTGCGCTTTCTCCGGCTTTAAGCGTCTTCTTCGAGAACATTGCCGCACCCATAGCTTCGAATCCGTCTGCGCGCGCACCGGGCAGGGAAGAAGGTTCACCTGTTACCGGGAATCTCGGGTTATCAAAAGCGCCTCCCTCTCCGATGAAGTCTTCTGCAACAGGGCAGAAGGATACCGGTTTTGCACCGTTGCCTTCTGCTGCAAAGAAACCGTATGCGACTTTGTTTCTTCTGTGTCCTCTTTCGTCAAAAGTAAGGGTCGGATCGTTGGTGATGCCGTATTCCGTGACGCACATCCTGTTAAGCATTGAAGTAACATTTCTGTGGTCTCTGATGTTGTCAGCCGAACGTCCGTAGACCGGCGTTGCAGCAGTGGGTGTGAATGTGATATCCGAAGCACCGGTATTTGTGATCTTAACGAGTGTGAGTTCGATCTTATCGGAGGTCTCGGCAGGAACAAAAGTTGTCACCTGAGTCTTAAGACCGCAGCCGTTTATCTCGCGCTCAACGCTCTGCCAGAGAAGACCGCCGTATAATGTGACCTTGTCCTTTCCGGAAGTAAATCTTTTCGCATGTGAAGAAGCTGATGCCCCGGTTGCCGATATGAGAGTTCCGTCATCAAGGCAGATCCAGAAATTCCTTGTGGAACGGTTGTTGTGAAGGTTGTCCGATGACACGGGCTCTAATATGAATGTGTTTTGGGAAGTCTTGAGATCTCCACCGAATTCGGGCGTAAGAGAACCCATCATTCCGCTTGATGAGCCGACCGGAAAATACAGATAGCTGTAAAGATCAGGATCTTCAAGCTTAAATGTACCTTTGTTGTCAATGAATTCATAACCTTTCATGGGCAGATCTCCTTAAAAACGAATCACTTCTTTCATTATAGAAAACTACGCTGCCTTTTTCCTTATACATTTAAAGTATAATTTTATTTATGAAGAGATTATTCCTAAAACTCAGATATCTTCTGCTGGCGATCGTCATGGTGATCGCCTGCTATATCTACGTATCTTTTGTCGGCCATGAGTATCTGTGTTATGTCGAAAATGTTCCCCATCCCACGGACGGCACAGTTCCTGTTGAGATCATCGAAGACGGCGGCAAAGATACTCTGGAAATAATCTATTCCCGCACCGAAGGGAACACTGCTCTTGTAAAGGTAAGATCCAAAAATCCGGGCAAGGCATACCTGACGGTTCAGGCAGGTGATGCAAGCTCTTCTCCTGCGGTGTTATATGTTCACGGCAACGGCATAATCACAAGTGAGGATTACTTCGGAGATTTCACCGGAAGTTTCTTTGTCAGAGTAAGCCTTGCAGTTTATCTGGCGATCATTCTTACAGATCTCATAATCATGTACAGAAGAAGCCTTCACAAAAATATCTACCGCACACGGAATATACTCTCCAGCGGTCTCATCATCTTCATGTCAGGCAGCTTTCTCATGAATCTCGTAAACCTTATAACGACTCACAGGATGGGTCTGATGGATGTGCTTTCAAGCTTCCTAGATTTTCTCCAGACATTTGCAATCCTGACAATGCCGATTGCGGTATTAATGGCTATCCTTGCAACAGCAAGCAATATCCGTCTTCTCAGCCGTGAAGGCCGCACATGGCGCAATATGCTTGCCGCTATCCTCAGCATTTTCCTGCTGATTGCAACAGTTACTCCCGCAACAGTCTCATATATCCTTCAGAACTCAACATTCATAGATGTTCACCAATATACCGGCCCCGGCCGTTTTATCGGCATGTTCATCGAAAGAACGGCAGGAATCATCGTTGTCTATTTCGAGTGCATTCTTGCCGGATCGATAATACTCGGCATAAGGGCAGCCCACCACATTCCTGCTTTTGATAAGGATTACATCCTGATACTCGGCTGCCAGATGCGCAAAGACGGCACTCCGACCAAACTTCTCCAGTCAAGGATCGACCGTGCGATCGAGTTTGCCAAAATGCAGAAAGAAGCAACCGGCAAAGACATTATCTTCATCCCCACCGGCGGAAAGGGCAAAAACGAAGTCATCACCGAAGCGGAAGCCATACACAAATATCTGTTGAAGCAGGGGATCCCGGAATCTTCAATCCTGATCGAAGATAAGGCAACCAACACTTACGAGAACTTCGCCAGATCAGTTGAAATAATCAAAAAGACAACGCGCAAAAAAGTGCCGAAAATCGCTTTTGCCACAACCAATTATCATGTATTCCGCGCAGGCTTCCTTGCATCAAGGCAGCGCATCAAAACGGAAGGAATCGGCAGCAGGACCAAGAGTTATTTCTTTATAAACGCATTCATAAGAGAGTTCATCGCAACCGTCTACTACAAGATCAGAACGCATCTTCTGGTCTTCACGGTTCTGATGATGATCAACATCTCCGTCACCCTGATGACGTATGTATCGAATGTAATACTTTCTTAATGCCCGCTTTTTTACTGATTTCAAAAGATCAGAAAAAATCAGGCACTGCCGGATTTTTACCATGACATTTATATTTTTCGAGAATAATCAGGTAAAAGTACGACTTTATACAGACTTTTGCTGATTTCCTGTTTATCGTTTAGGATTTATCTGCAATTTATACATTCAGTGCTTCGCTCAGCGAAAACGGTACGCCTCTCGGTCCTCTGATCGCGAAGATCCCGTACTTATCACCGAGCACTGAGAAAGTGAATGCATCTCGATCGTAACGTTTGAGAAGCTCGATCTTCATGAGTGCTTTGATGGAGAGATTCTTATCCTGATAGTCATAGGGAATGTCTGTTTCCAGAACCCTGCATTTATAGAGGATCGCCGATACCGGTGCTGCGACATACATATAGACTGTGTCGCCCTGGTTTATGCCGGCGCCTTGCTTCCATGTGATGATGCTGTCTTTCGCAAACGCCGCTTCAACATCGTAAAACTTCGGGTTTGCGGGTATTATCCATTCACGCGGTTCTTGCACCTTGTTCTTGCGGTGCTTTGGCGCTGTTGCATTGAAGCTGACGTCGATTATTTTTTCGACTTCGGAAGAAAGTACTGTTCCGTCCAGCAGAACGGTTATCCAGTGTTGTTTGTTCATGTGGTAGGCAGGCATGATGCCGACATCTTTTATTATCACATCACGGAAAAACACATCGTCTATCTTGAGGTTTATTACAGACACGGAACCGCTGCCGGAAAGCCCGAGCTTATCCCTGTCAACTTCCATGATAAGTGCGAACCACTTTTTGTTGTCCTGATGGCGATATACTGCGTGCTGATTATATTTCGGCCAGGGATATTCAGGCTCTGCGCCGTATTGGTCCTTAATATATCTGTCAATTGAATTACGGATATCAGCTCTTTCGGCCATGACAGATCACCCCCCATGGACTTTTGAGCAAATTATATCACAAGGGAATTACCGCGGTTCAGTAGACGACCTTGTTCTTGCCGGTCTTTTTGCCTGTATAAAGATTGTCGTCAGCTACGTTAACCCACTTGTCAACGGATGAACCTCCGGCGTATTCAGCCATGCCTGAAGTGATAGTCACCTTTATATGTTCCTCACCGAAAACAAAATCTTCGGATTCGACTCTCTGACGGAGCGTCTCGAACATTGGGAGACCTTTTGCGCGAAGGTTTCCTGAAGAATAGATTAGGAATTCCTCGCCGCCCCAGCGGGAGATGTCGCAGCCTTTGCAGACCTCACGCATGATGCGTGCAACATTGACGAGGATGTAATCGCCTGCATTGTGGCCATATCTGTCATTGATCTTTTTGAAGTCATCTATGTCGATCATGGTAACGAATTTAGGTTCATTGCCTTTAAGTGATTCTTCAAGTTTTCCGGTCATGTAGTGACGGTTATAAAGCCCCGTAAGCCTGTCCACGAGAGCTGCTTCCTTAAGCTTGCTTTCATAGTCGCCGATGAGACTTAACATGAGTCTGGAATAGAAGATCAGGAATGCGATTACGATGACCGAATTGAAAGTCCAGAATGCACCGGCGATCGAATTATCAACAGCATAGATCGGTCCGTTGAATGCGGTATATCCGGTGGACAGGAGGTAGCAGATAGCGATAATGCTGCTTGCCACAAAAGCATTGACCTTAGTCCTGCCGAGCTTGTCAGCCATGTATTCAGTGTAGAAGATGATAGGTATCATCGAGAAACAATAGAGATGGAAACCGATCTTATATCCGAGACAGAAAGTGCACAGGCACATATAGAATGTGATCCAGAAATAAACGAGTCTTACATAGATATCGAGACGATCTTTGGATATCAGGATATAGCCGATTATGTAAACCAATAAAGTCGGAATGCTGAACCAGATAAGGATTGAAGCTTTGCACAGGAAGAAGAACCCTGCAAGCGCGATTACGAGAAACAGGATGACACTGTTGATGATATATGTAAATCTTCTGATCCTTGCAAAATCCAAAACCAGTCCTCCTTTTTGATAGTTTAAAGTATAAATACCTAAAAAAAGCATGTTGTGAATGAATCGAAAACAAATATTTAAAGATACTATATAATATTAACTGTTCGGCTATCAGAACAATAAATTTGGGAGGAATCCAGAACATGAAGATCGGATGCGTAAAAGAGATCAAGAACAACGAGTTCCGTGTGGGACTTACACCTGACAATGTCAAGGCCTATGTTGCTGCCGGCCACCATGTCTATATGGAAAAGGGTGCAGGCGTTGGCTCCGGCTTTACGGACAACGAGTACATCGATGCAGGCGCATCACTTATCGACAATGCTGCCGAAGTATGGGCTCTCGTTGACATGATGGTCAAGGTAAAAGAACCCCTGCCGGAGGAATATCCGTTCTTCAAGGAAGGACTCATCCTTTATACATATCTCCACCTCGCTGCAGACAAGGAGCAGACGGATGCTCTTCTTGCAGGCAAGGTAAAAGCTGTTGCTTATGAGACACTTCAGGAAAAAGACGGATCACTCCCGTGCCTTGCTCCTATGTCACAGATCGCAGGCCGTCTCTCTATTCAGGAAGGCGCCAAGTATCTCGAAAAGAAGTTCGGCGGCGAAGGCATTCTTCTTGCAGGCGTACCCGGCACACCCAAGGCAAACGTTGTTATCCTTGGCGGCGGTACGGTAGGCATGAACGCATGTAAGATCGCAGTCGGAATGGGCGCTAATGTAACCATTCTCGATGTAAATCTCAAGAGACTCGAAGAGCTCGACAACAGATTTGGTTCACATATCCAGACACTCGTTTCCAACGACTCCAATGTTGAAAGAGCAGTCATTAATGCAGACCTCGTAATCGGTTCTGTTCTTATTCCGGGCGGCTCAACACCTAAGCTTTTCAAGCGCAAGTATCTGCCTGAGATGAAGAACGGTGCTGTCTTTGTTGACGTTGCTATCGACCAGGGCGGATGCGGTGAATCTTCACACGTTACAACACATGATGATCCTGTATATGTTGAAGACGGCGTTGTCCATTACTGCGTAGGCAATATGCCCGGTTCTGTTCCGAGAACATCAACGATCGCTCTTACAAATGCAACTCTCCGTTACGGTCTTGAGATCGCAAAGTCAGGACTTGAGGATGCATGCAAGGCAAATCCCGTAATAGCTACAGGCGTTAACTGTTATGCCGGCAAGATCGTAAATAAGAATGTTGCAGCTGCTCTGGATTACGAGTGTGCTGACCTGAACACCCTGATCTGATTTATAATGCGATACAAAAGGCACTGCCCCGGCCGGGGCAGCCATATTAAAACAAAGAGGAATAGAAAGATATGTTAGAGATTTTCGGAATTATGATGCTTTGCAAGGCCAACAGGAAAACCGCGCTTGCCAGAGGACACAGACCCGGCGGATTCATTGCTTTGACGATAATCCTTTGGGTCGGAATGGAAATAATAGGTCTTATTATCGGAACCTTATTAGAACTTGAATATGCCAAATTCCTTTTTGCATACGGAATGGCAGGACTCGGAGCTCTTATTTCATGGCTTATAGTCAGATTTATTCCTGAGGGTAAATACGTTGACCCGAACACAAACCCTGTTGATGTTCAGGCGCCTCTTGTCGGCACATATAATGTTCCCGTTAATCAGAATATGTATGCTCCTTATCAGGGTGCTCCCGCAGGCGGAACTCCTGTCAATCAGTATGGTATGCCGACAAGTGCAAATATCAATGAATTCGGAATGCCGGTAGATGAGAACGGCAAATATTCACCTGTGCTCGATCAGTATGGTGTACCGGTAGATACAACGGCAACAGCTTACTATGGTCAGCCCGTGCAAAATGCCGCTCCCGTTCAGGCCGCACCGGCACAACAGGCACCCGTTCAGCACAATTTCTGCGGGTATTGCGGCGCCAAGGTTGAGCCCGGCAGCACATACTGTGAATCATGCGGAGCAAAGCTCAGCTGATCCGGACAAGCATTCGAAAGAAAAATGAACCTGCAGTTCTTGCTGCAGGTTTATTTCTTTTTAGAGATCAGATATTCAGTTATATAACAGGGGATCACGCCGGCAGCATAGCATGCGAGATCAACAAACGAGAACCCGGTTCCGATTATTATTCTGAGCAGCCGGTTTGTGATCCCGAAACGGTCACAAAAACCCCACAACTGCAGGAATTCCACTCCGAACGCGAAAACCAGGATTACCGACGGAAGCAGGACCCGGGGTATCTTTTTATTTGGAATGATCGTCCTTACGATCGTGTAGAGCAGGATCACAACGAGCACATCGCCAAGATAGATCCTTACCCAGCCTTGCCCGAAGAGACCTATCAGGATCTCGATCCCAAGGAGCAACACTGACATCAACCCGAATATCAACCGTCTCAAATCAAACCACCTGTACTGTTTTCCGCTTATCATAAATCTTGTCTGTTGTGTGCAATATTATACAACGAAAGTGACAGCCTTCTGTCCCGGTTATTAAGGTATAATTGGTGTGTCAAAATTCATAGATAATTATATGAGAGTATATAAATGAACAGAATAACAGCCATCAAAGTTGTAGCTGCAATCATCAGAGACGGAGATAAGATATTTGCAACCCAGCGCGGGTATGGAGATTTTAAAGACGGCTGGGAGTTTCCGGGCGGCAAGATCGAAGAAGGCGAATCTCCGGAAGACGCGCTTGCGCGTGAGATAAGAGAAGAGCTCGAAGCAGAGATCATTGTCGGAGAACACCTGATCACCGTGGAGCAAGACTATCCGGGTTTCCACCTTTCGATGAAATGTTTCTGGGCGACGCTCGCAGAGGGTTCTCACATAAAACTTTTGGAACATGAGGCTGCCAGGTGGATAACAGAAGATGAGATTGACAGTATTGGCTGGCTTCCCGCTGATATTAAGGTCGCCGAAGCTGTCAAAATAGATCTTCAGAAGGCAGTCTGATCTGAATCAGAACCGCAGAAAAAACAAAAAATCAATCAACAAAGTCCAATTAAACGGACTTTGACGGACTTTGCTGCAAATAGGCTCAAAAAACTATTTACAAACGCACATGCAACCTGATATCATTCTTTCACGCTAAAAAGGAGGCCACTGTTATGTTAAGAAAATCTTTTGATCCGGTTCACCTTTTTGTTGTTGATTATAAGGCCTTCTAATTTTTTCAGACCTTCGTTGACAAATCGTCACGACCACACCATATAGGTGATTAGGAAGTATCTTTTTGATTTACCCGGCATTTCGGGCGGAGGTATTCACATTATGAAGTTTATGGATTTTGACCTGGAGACTCAGGTATGGTTTATGCGCACTACAGAAGGCTTTGAAGGAACTGCTGAAGATACAGAGTCTGAAGTAATTGAAGCTGCTTTTGAACAGTGGTTCAGCAAGTATGACAAAGAGATTCAGGTATATGTCAACAAGTACAAGAGCCTTTGCGGTTCTGCATTTTCCGAAGAGGACCTTGTCCAGGAAGCCTGGTGGAACCTTCTGCTTGCTACCGAAGGATATGACCCTGAGATGTGCAAGTTTTCCACTTATGTTGCCAGATGGCTTGACAACGGCCTTCGCGGTTACGTCAACGAATCCCGCAATGTAATACACCTTTCTTCTGACGATCAGAAACTGATCGGCAAGGTGAAAAAAGCAGAGAAGAACTACAAGAAAGAGCACGGTGATGAGCCCGGTACCGAAGAGCTTGCTGCCGAGTGCGGTATTGATATTTCCAAAGTCGAGTTTGCGATTAAAGCAAACGATGCGGCAACAAACTATTCGTCTCTGAACAACCGCTGCAATGACGATACTGATGAGTTTGAAGACCTCATCAGGGATGACAGAATCTGTTTTGAGTACTGTGTTGAGAGCGATTTTGCCAGAGAAAGGCTTATCCGCCTGATGGACAGCGAACTCAAAAAAGTCGAGGCTGATGCTCTCAAATACAGATTCGGGTTTGTTGACCGTGAAGAGCACACTTACGATGAAGTTGCTTTATATATCGGTGCAAACAGCAGACAGAATGCCAATCAGATTATCAGCAGGGCTCTTAAGAAGCTCAAAAGAGTCCTGGGTGACACCAGGGCAGCCTGATGTTATAACTCAGGAATAAATAAGGGGTTATCTCGATCACTTTGAGATAACCCCTTTTTAATTTACGTTAGAACGGTGAATCAATATATAATCACTTATTTATATGTATAAGAGGACTGTTTGAGATCTTTTATAAGATGAAAATACTCTAAAACAGTGTTTTTCAGTCCGATTGGATCGTTCTGCAAAACTTTTTTGTAATTAAATTACATAAACTATTTACAAACGGGTTCCGGATGTGATAGTATTAGGCCATCAAACAAAAACAAACCGTTTTTACAGGAGGAAATTAAAATGGATAATTCAATCAGAGACATCTACTTCGAGCTCACAAACGACAAGTCACAGGTTCGCTTCTTCGATGTTGAGACCAACGAGACAGTCAAGGTTATGGACATCGCCCCGGACTTCTCAGACCCTGAGCTCTTCATCAAATTCATCGCAATCCCCTATGCTGCAATGATGATGAACGTCGACGTAAGGGACTACAAGATGTTCTGCATCCCGATGTTTGAGAGATTGGCAGCCTGGTTCAACGCTGCTGTAGTGGCAGCGTGAGACAAGGCAGTTGTTAATCACAAATAATTTTATTAAACTGATTACAAAATTTTGTATATCCGACCGGAGAAACCAGATGGAAAAGCGTTTATATGAAGTAAAGAAAAAGGGTCCCTCGGAAGAATGTGATTCTGACCACTATGAACTTAAAGAGACCATAGATGGTGCAACAATAACAACGCTTTATGTTGAGACTCATGCACCAAACAGAAGAATGCTTAAGCGGATGCTGGAGTCTGCGGTGGGACTTGGGCGTACACTTGCTCAGTTTGCAAAGGATTGCAGTGATCCTTCTAAATGCATTCTGAATACAAAAACGATTAATCTTTCGACACTTAAGAGAATACTGTCTGAGAATGATGTGGTAAGACCATTAAAGGACGATGTTATCCAGGCGCTTCTGAATAATGCGGATAATCCTGCGACAGTAAATGGTGATGACCTGATGAGGGCTAACGGACTTGAAGATTACAGACAGGTTTTGCTGGCAAGGAATAAAGCGACATCCTTGTCTGTCAGACTGGAAAATGAAAGACGCTACCTTATATTGAAGTCTCGTGCAGGGGAAGACATAAGGAGAAAACTTGCTGATTTAAAGTCTTCATCACAGGTGAATTGGATTTCCATTCCCAACGGCACATCTGTAAAGGATGTTCCACCGACAAATTCAAACCGTTTCCTGTATGGTGAAGAATATGGTCTCCTTGAACCTTATGGATTAAATCTGGTCTTCATGGAAGCGGATAAGAAAAAGATACACTCATACTGGGGATTCTTTGTGGACGGAACGGAACCCGGCAAAGAGATGGACGAAGTAAACCTTATCAGAGACCATTATGAAATCTTTTTGTATGACATTATTCATCCGGATTACCTGAATGATATGAAGATAAGTTTTGTTTTCCAAAACCAGTCCGGTTACAACAAAGCTGTTGAACAACTGGCAGATTACAAGGTGAATAATTATTTTTCAGTCGTTCTGATCAGGAAAGGCGAAATAACGGCAGAATATACACTTGCTAAGAACGACGGTTCAAGACCGGAATGCATCTTAAGCGATTTCTGCGGACATTACGAGAATGCCGCAGTAGAAGAAGCTGTAAAGCATACAGAAAACAGGATAGAGACAATGGATGTTCCTGTCTTCGGATATTGATTCAGATGAGTATTGGAGAAAAGAATATATGAATAAGGACTGTAAATATGAAGTTGAGCGTGATCCCGAAACGCTTAAGTATAAGATAACCAAGTGGCATGGAACCGTTGGTACTGTTAAAACATATGTCGAGAAAAGAAGTCCCAATAAAGCTGACCTTAAAGAGATGCTTGAACATGCCAAAGGACCTGACAGAACGATGGCTGAATTTGCTGAGGACTGCAGCGACAAGAGTGTATGTGAACTGAATGCAAAGGTGATCGCACCTCCGGTATTCTCGAGAATAGTAAAAGGTGTCGGTCTCAAGCGTCCGCTCAAGCCGGCAATAGTACAGGCTATCCTGAACAATGCGGCAGATAAGGATTTCGTAACACCGGAAAACCTCATGAGAGCAAACGGTCTTGATGAGGAAAGGGAAGAAAGCCAATCTGAACCTGAATTAAAACCGTTTTACGGATATTCACGTGCCAAGAATGACAGAGCTGTAAGCGATCTCAAGAAGGCTTTGCAAGGCAAGGGTTATGAGGCTTACAGAGTAATTCAGTCCGAACAGTTTAATTATGTCGGCAAAAATGTTCCGTTTCGTGATGATACAGCGGATAAATATGATCTGAACATGGACTTTGATGAAGTTCTCCGTGTAACAGACAAAAAGGGAAAGGAATTCCTGTGGGGATTTGTAATAGACGGAACTGAACCTGAAGATATCGGCAGAGGAGAGGTTATAATTGAAAACCTGTATTATGAAGGATATTACAGAAGCAAAAATGATGCTGAAGATGATGTAGATGACAACGTAATCGACAAGAACGGCAGGATACTCCTGCGCGCACTGATCGATCCGGCTTCTCTTAAGGGAATAAAGATAAGTTTTGTTTGCCAGAACAGATTCTGGTACAACTTAGCGGTTGAAGCACTTAAGGATATCAAAGTCGATGCGTATATATCAGTTGTTCTGATACAGAATTATAAAGTAGTATCCGAATTCACCCTGAGCAATAAGAAGGACAAGAGACCTAAATGTATTCTGGGTGAATTCAGAGAACAGGATAATGAAGACCGTTATGAATGTGATGTAATGGATATAGACGGAAAGACAGAACGGATAATGAATCCGCCGTTAGGCTACTGACAGTAAGTTTAGTATCAGGCATATAAAACACCCGGCAGGAGCTCTAACTTCCTATCCGCGAAAACCGTTTTACAAATACTCAAAACCCAACCATCTATATAGTGTAAAACTTATGAAAGGGTGGATGGAATAATGGGTAACAGCAGGCTTTTAACTTTTGAAGAAGAACAGGATCTGTTTAGAAAATACAAAGAAAACAATGATCCTGAAGCACGCGAGGAAATTATATGCTGCAACATTAATCTCGTTAAATCAGTCGCGAAAAACTACTTGGCAGATGGTGTCGAGTATGACGATATTGTCAGCGAAGGCTGTATTGGTCTCATGAAAGCGGTCGAAAAGTTTGACTACAAGAGAGGTTATAAATTCAGTACATATGCACACTGGTGGATAAAACAGGCGATCATGCGTTATATATCCGATAATAACAGGACAATAAGACTTCCTGCCCATGCGTATGAAAAACTTATGAAGATCATCAGGTTTACCGATGAATATGAGAAACAGTTCGGCAGCAAGCCGGCTAATTCAGAGATTGCTGCTGCTGTCGGTATGAATGAAGAATCAGTCAGATATTATCTGATGGCATCTGTCAGGCCGTGCAGTCTTCAGAGCCCTGCAGGAGAAGATGGTGAAGCGGAGCTTGGTGACTTCATCGAGTGTGATGATCCTACACCGGATACAGTGTGTGAACTGGAAGATCGCAATATACTGCTGATAAAAGCAGTCAACACGGCGTTGACAACCAGGGAAAAGAACATCATCGAGAAAAGGTTCGGCCTGAATGGCTCAAAACGCATGACGCTCCTGGAGCTCGGTGAAAGTGTCGGCCTGACCAAAGAACGTGTGCGTCAGATAGAGCTTGGGGCACTGAGAAAACTTAAAAGACATCTGGAAGCAAGAGGACTTTATGACGGAAATGCCGCATAGGGTCCGGAGAAAAAACATAAATGCAATAGCAGTACGATTACGGAAATTTCCGGTGCAAATGGTCAATCAAAAATGAAAGGTGGTATTATTTATGAGAATCATTATTGCAAGCCTTAACATGTCAACGAACGAGTTTGAGAACACGACGGACATTGAGTACGACGGTACATTTGAAGAGTACGTATATTCGAGAACACCGGAAGTAAACGGCATGACCTCGATGGAGGTATTCCAGTCAAGCATCGATGCCGGATTAATCAAGGTTATCGAACCGAAGCAGTGGTAATCAGGAAACGTTAATGAGGTAATGGTATATGACGAAACGCAAACACGAAGAAGAGTTTGGCATTAAGCCTTTGGACACAATCCTTGCAGTTGCAATGGGACTTATTATCATTGTAAACGGTATTATTGGTTTGTTTGTTAAGAAGGGTGAATCACCCTACATTCTGGGTAAGGGTTTCAACGTAGCATTTTGGATAGCGTTTGGTATCGCTGTTGTTAATCTGGTTATAAGATACTTCGCTCGCGGAAGTGCGGTTAAAAAGGGTTTAATGGTCATCGATCTTATTCTGATGGCGGTTGAAGTCGGAATAGGTTTCTTCGTTCTTCAAACTGTAGTTGATTACTTCAAGAATGGTTCGTCAGCCAAAATAGAAGCTTTCCTGGCCGATACTAAGGCAGCTGACACTAAGCTGATGGTATATCTGATAGTTGCAGCCGTTGCACTGCTCCTGTTCATGATACTGATGTGGGCTGAGAAATCCACCAGAAAAACACATACAATGAATGTGTTGATAATTATCGGAGCCTATCTGGTACTCCTTGTCATTGATTACTGGTATGTCATTGTAGTGTTATTAATCATTGTTGCGGCAATTGCAGTTTTAGTCGGTTTGATAATGCTTGGTGTAAAAACCTCGCGCCCCCGTTCTTCGAAAAGTTCATCGTCCGGCAGCTCTTCGTCCAGAAGCAGTTATTCTTCAAGCAGCTATTCATCAAGCCGTAGCAGCAGTTCATCGAGCAGCAGTAGTTCAAGCAATCCGGAAGCAGCGCGCTATCAAAGACTTATAGATGAGACTAAAGAAAAACTGGCAGATGCAATACACTATAGAGATGAGGCTTTGCGCAATGTAGCTGAAGCAGAGAAAAATGGCGGTAGATTGTTATTGCGTACTGCTGATGATTTTCGTGACGATGTCAAGAAATATGAGTATAAAATAGAAGAATATCGAAGAAAAATTGAAGAGTATAAAGAACTGATGAACATCTATATGTAAAACAGTGAAAGGAGACGCTCCTGCGCTATAATGAAAGAGTTATAGCAAAGGAGCGCTTTATTATGACCAGATCCATAAATGCCGACAGAAGAGACGAAAAACCTTTGATGAACTTTACGGAATACCATACCTTTCAGGGCTTCTATAAAGTGACTCCTTCAGATAAGGAACAAACGCCTGAATATGCTTTTAACAGATGCATACTTCATATAACCAGCTGGCTGAAGAAACGTATAAAGCTCAATAAGCATTACGACAGTTCGGAGGTCCAGTTCCTTTACGATTATCCTGAGCCGGACAGTCTCCTTACAGAAGGGTTTGATGTCTTTGCAGATGAAGATCTTCATCTGAAACGCGCAAAAAAACAGTTTGATATAAGCATCTTTGCCATAAAGGAATTCGGTGAATGGACGATCAGGATCAGAGAACCGAATAACCAGAGCGAAAAGGCATATCTGGACTGGCTCTTTACAACTGATATTGCGCTGAAGATTTCGGGAGACCTGGTCTATCTGGCAGTAAGAACGAAGTGCAAGGAAAGTCACAGTCATGGTAAAAAGGCATCACCTTTCAGAACTAAATGTCTGCCGTATATATTCAAGGATGAATCCCTGATCGTTTCTGAAGGGAACATTGCTTCGCATAACTATCCGTTTAATATGAAGAAGCTGAATATTACCAGAAGCGGCAACAGGAAGAATGATGAATACGAATTCATAAAGATCATTAAAGATACCGACAGACAGATGCCGGTGATCTTCTGTCCGGCCTTCTTCAATGCGGAAGATGAAAAAAATGGGTTCCGTATCACAAAACTTTCTGAGCATTTATCCGGAATGGCATATGTTGTAACAGATGAACCCTGTAACGGTTATAAGGATCTGTTCAAGGAAAGAATGGCTGACTTTTTGAAAGAGGCGGGTATCAAACCGGTTGATGCACTCAATAAGATCAAAGCCGATTATTTGTGCATTAATCCTTTGTCAGATGAGAAAAGATCACAATGGTTCATGATCGATCCTTCCATAAGCGAATTCGAGACCAAGGACAAATTGTGTGAGAAGGCAATCGAAAAAGAAATCGGGCAGATTGAAGATTATGTCAAGGACCGGATGCTGAACATGGACTCTGATATTACATATGGTGAAACACTGTTTTATTCAGCACTCTGGGATGAGTACATTAATAAGACTGACAGTAAACTCATTGAAGACTTGAATTCACAGCTTGGCGAAGCACAGCAAAAACTGTCTGAAGTTATTGCAAACCATGAAGAAAACGATGAACAGAAACTTCAGGAGGTAATGGCAGAGCTTACCGAAAAGCTGAAAGCAGATTATGAGAAAGACAAGAAGGTAAAGGCAGCACAATTTGAGAGCCGGTTGGAAGCAAAAGATTTCAAGATATCTGAGTTAAAGGCTGAAAACGGGACCCTGACAAAAAGGGTAAAGGAACTGGAGGCTTTACTCCCGAAAGAATTATCCCGAATGAAAGCAGAAGATATTGCGGATCAGGTTAAGGATTATTTATCTCACATAACAGAAATACCATCAAAAAAAGAAGGTGTTTTAACCTGGATCGATGAGAATTTCAGTGACAATATCTTTGTGCACAATGATGCCAGAAACAGTTATAGAAAGTATATGGATCTCGGATTTCATCTGGACAGATTCTGCAATGGTTTTATCCTGCTTAATGCTTATACACTCAACAAAAAAGGTGAAATGTCCGATGAAGTATATGAAAAGATAAACGAGAAGTGGGGAAACATCAGCATAGATAATTCCGGATACACTTACGAATCCACGCAAAAGATCCCTGCTGCAAGGATTGGCGAAAAGGTTTTAGATATGCACGTTGTTCATGGCAGCAACGACAAAGAAATGTTCAGAATTTATTTTTACTACGATGAAAATAGTCAAAAGACAATCGTAGGATCCATGCCAGACCATCTTTATTATCCCGGTGGTAATTTCGGATATGATCCGCGTAAGAATAAAGTGTGATTCCGGAAGACTAATTTGTGTTGCCGGAGCTGTAGTTCCACAAGTTATATCCTTGCCTGCGAGCTGAGTCATAAACTGGTCTCATATTTTTTGACAGGATATTGCAGAATTCATTCTGACTGTGACCTTTGATATAGAGATCCTGTGTTGCCCAAATTGAACACAGATTGTCTTTATATCACTTTTCATAAAGAGAATAGACTTCTGTTTCCTTATGGATGTGTTTATACAGTACAAATTGATTATGTGCAAATCCGTTGAAAAAGTCTTCCCACTTCGGAAGATTATTGCTCTTTGAGGAGTTAAGTGAGGAGTCCATCGGCATGAGGTTCCAAAGCTCATCGTTCATGACGAAAGAAAATGGAATAAAATGATCTATATCATATTCCTGAAGATCTATTATCTAGAAAGGCATCTAAGCTATCGTCGTATAGGCAACGTGGGCTCTTGTTCATATCCATGTCTCCCAATGGAAATCGTTGATAAAATTATATCATTTGGTGTAATGAACTTTATTTTATTTTTCTGATTCCGGAGTTCATGTGAAGCTGTTCTGCTTTAGTCCAATCAAAATTTGGATCATTATATGGATTATAGTGAATCTTAATTCTCATAACAGGCATAATGCACTTTACCGTTTCAATAGGATCACCATCTGTGATAATTGCACCATTTTCATCTACATAAGGCGCTTTGGAGAAATGTTCTTCAGATGGACGCAACCACCAACTTGCGCCCAATGCACGCTCTTGATCACTGGAAAAATAACGCTGGGCTTCTTCAACTGTTAGCAGGGAAAATTCGCCAATGATTCGCATGCGTTCTTCGTAGGCGTAATGTTCTTTCATATCAGAAAAACAATTTCTGATTGAACAACTTTCCCAGTCCGTTTCACCGCCAACTTTATTAAGGAAATTTTGTATATCTAGTTTGGTGGCAAATATTAAGGCATCGGTATCTGTAACATCAAGCACTTTGAAAGCCATACGTGAAGTACCCATAAAATGAACTCCAAAGTATATAATTTCTCCTTTACGTGGATCATTAAGCATTCGTCTTTTAAGGGTCCTGAGATTATCCTTCAGTTCCCACTTTTCTGCTTCATCACAGAATTGCATTGCCCTGATATAGTATGGATTATCTTCAAATGATTTTCTTAATTCTTTTAATTCGCCTGGCCACTGGCATTTAAGATCAGCCAAAAGCATATAAAAGTACATTTTTCCATATGTTGGATCGTAATCCAACATGTAATCACATTTGGCCTTGACTCCGTCAAAATCGCCGTCTTCCAACAGCATTTCTATTCGCTTAAGAAGGTTTTCTTTATTGGGGATGTAGACATTTTTGCTGTCATTGGTGGGAGATACTTGCCCCTGTTGAGTGCTGCACTTCATACAGAATCTTGCTCCATCAGGTAATTCCTGTCCACAATACATACAGAACATACGACACCTCACTAAGATTTGATATTTATATTTTACCACCTTGTACTATACTTAATAGGACAAAAGTCACAGTAAAGGATCTCTATATTTCAATGAAAACAATCAACGTCGTGGCCGCTGTTATTCGTCAGGGTGAGAAGATATTCGTGACTCAGAGAGGTTACGGCGATTATAAGGACGGTTGGGAGTTTCCAGGCGGAAAGATTGAGGCAGGGGAGACACCTCAGGCTGCTCTTACTCGTGAGATAAGGGAAGAACTGGATGCTGAGATCATTGTTGGTGAGCATCTTGTAACTGTCGAACAAGATTATCCGGACTTCCATCTTTCTATGCAATGTTTTTGGGCAGAACTTGTAGAAGGTTCACATATGAAGTTGCTTGAGCATGAAGCGGCTAAGTGGCTTTCTGTAGATGAACTGGATTCTGTGGACTGGCTGCCGGCAGATATAACCGTTGTTAAGGCAATCAAGGGTTCGATTTAGGGGACAGATTTCAGTTTTTATTTGATGATTTCATAACCAACGGTTTTGCGGTGTTGAAGACCGCTTTTATATGTGGCAATATGAGTCAAAAGAGTTTTACTTTTGACTTATTTCTAATATATTAGATTAATACCCAAAGATTCATCTTTGCTTGGAGACTGAATAGAAGGAGATTTGTATGAACATCACCGAGTTTTTCTCATTGGACGGACGAAAGCTTCTTATTACGGAACGTGTAAAGAACGGAAACCGGCTGAGAAGGATCTATGACAGATCTAATCAGGATAAGGGTAATGCTACAGCATTTGTTCAGACAAAGACTCCTGTTCAGATAGCAAGAGAACTAGTAAGCGTCGACAGAGCGATTAAGGGCATTGAACCTTTTACTTTCATTAACAGCCAGGCCGGTTCTGTCTTGCTGGACTCATTGCTTAAGGATAAGCCGCTTTCTTTTGTTCCTGATAGGAGCAGCGGACTGGAAACTTCAAAAGAAATATACAGGATCTTAAAAGAGGTCCGTATGGGTTTTGTATCTGATCCTGATGAAGATCGTGTTACTGAGTTGTTGAAACTCGCTGAAGTATTTGAAAAAGAATTGAGTGACCGGATTCTTTGTGATGATGCTTTGTGTCTGAAATTAGGAATTGATCTGCTTGACAGTCCGGATCTAAATATTGGATTTGCTCTTCCATGGATTACAGGCAGCAGCGTAGGTTCTCTTGAAACAGACAGATTCCGTTATCTTGAGAAAGAATTCATCGCCAAACTTGTTGAAAAATGCGGGTTTACTTATGAGCCTGCTGTCAAGTATCTGCCGGAAGAGTCTGATGCCAGTTATGAATCCCATTTCTTCAAGGCTTATGGTTTGTTCAATGAAGTTTCATATGTTGCCGATAAGATAGAGAATGGTGATATCAAGTACGGCGATTATACGATCTATTACATGCATGAGGACTATGTAAATTTCCTGCGTATGATCTTTCAGAGACGCGGCATACCGATAACATTCTCATCTGGTATCAGATGTTCTACAACAAATACTGTTCAATTCATGCTTGCTGCTCTTGATTTCTTTGAATATGACTTCTCATATAACGATCTCAGACCGATAGTTTACAATCCTATCCTCAGAAATGCAGGATTTGACGAGAAAAATAAGGTCAAGATGAATTATGTCTATCAGTACAGAAAAGCTTCTTCGAGTGGTATCGGCTGGGGAAGAGACAGATATTTTGATTACCTTAACAGACTTGAAGCTTCCCTGAAGGATTCAGATGAGGAAGCACGCAAGAAATTGGAGGATAAAGTACTGTTTGCAAAATTCATGACAGATCTTGTATCTGTTGCTGATAATGCATCAGTCGGCGAACTCTATGCTGCTCTTTTGAATTTCACTCTTAATGCTCTTGGAGAAAAGAATAAGGAAAAGAAATTCATTAAGAATGTTTTGTATTCCCAGAGAGATGTTTTTAACAGCATTGAAGACGAGATGACTCTTTCTGAAATGTGTGAGTTGATCCGAAGCGCTCTCCTGGCGATGAAGTATAACGAGGAAGAAGAAACCGATAAAGTAAATGCTGTTTTGTTATCTGATTTAGAAGTTGCAGAAAGAAAGAACATTTTTGTTATAGGTCTTTCTGCTAAGTACACTACGGTATCATCTGCCGAATCTCCGGTACTTACGGATGAGATGCTGAGTAACTGCCTTGATATAACAAAAGGTTATGTGAAGCTTGCCGGTGAAGTGAACAAGGAGCGAAGAGAGTTTATAGAGAATACTTTGAAGACTGGTAAAGATCATACTGTGTATTTCGGGTATTCATATTTCGATACTGTTGAACTGAGAGACAACAGTGCTTCGGTATTCTTTATTGAGCACCTTGGTGATAATTCTGTTGATGAACAAACATATGAAATTGATAAAACCGGTTATAAGTGGGACAAGGATTCATATAACACTTATATAGAGAGTCTGATCAAGCCAGTAGAGGAAAAGACTGAGAAAAAGAAAGAAACAAAGGCTGAGGATGAGCAGACAGATACTGATGAAGATGCAGATAAGAAAGAAGAACTTTGCATAAGCATGAGTTCGACCGGATTGCAGGATCTGGTTGCATGTCCTCTTAAGTACTATTATCACCGGGTTTTGAATATACCTGTTGATGTAATGATAGAAAGGTCTGCTTATCAATGGCTGACTCCTGTTACGAGAGGAAACCTTTTCCATCATTTCCTTGAAGATTATTTGGATAAGAGATTCCCTAAATGCGATTCAGATGTCTTGGCTCCGTTTGATGAAGATGTATTCAATAAATGCTATGAAAAAGCTGTGGAAGGCATTCTGATTGATATTCCTTATCCTGTTGAGGAAATATATGAGATAGAGAAAGAAGAATACAGAGAGATATGCAAAGACTATGTTCTGAAAACCCAGGAGTATTGGGAAAGTGAAGCAAGTGAAGGCAGAAAGTGGATCAATCTCGGGTGTGAAGCCGGGTTTACAACCGTGACTATCAACGATGTAAAAGTGGATGTTGAAGGAGAAGAAGTACCATTTGGTATCTGCTTTAACGGATCCATAGACCGTTGGGACTGCTATCTTGATAATGAAGGAATTCTTCATGTTAAGATTACGGATTACAAAACCGGCAGTACAGATAAACTTGAAGATAAGATAGCGAATCACACACAACTTCAACATTATGTTTATGCATATGCTGCATACTACATACTGGCTGAAAACTGGAATGAGATAAAAGAAAAATTCTCCGGGAAAACCATTAAGAGAGTTCACATCGACAGTATCAGATATGAATTCCCTCTGGAAACAGACAACGAAGGAGATTATATAGAGAAAGTCGATAGCGTTAATATCGCAGAGACTGATACTGAGAAATTACCCGTTGATTTAATAATGCCTGAATCTGCTCCCAAAGATGTGATATTTGATCCTGTATCCAAACTTCCTGACGAAGTGTTTGATGTTTTCAAGAATACCGCTGTAAAGTGGACGAACAAAGATTATGATGGTGTTTCTGACTGGATTGTTACATACATAAAAGCAAAGATCAAATTGTCTAGTAGTAAAGACTGGTTTAACAAAAAGAGTGACAGAGACAATTTCTGTCAGTATTGTTCGTACCAGAAAACTTGCAGATTGTATATGGAATGAGAGGGAAGATATATGTCTAAACATTCAATAAACAGAGAAGAGATAATATCCGTCGAAAACCTTGATAAGAATATGTTTGTCGAGGCCGGTGCCGGCGCAGGAAAAACCACGCTTATAGTCAAGCGTGTAATCGAGCAATTAAAAAACGGTGCAACTCCGGATTCGATTGTGGTAATTACATTTACCAATAAAGCAGCTAATGAATTGCTGGACAGGATAATCAAGGAGATTACCGAAAGCATCAGGCCTGAAAGCAAAGAACCGGATGATGCAAAAATAATTCTCAGAAAAGCGTTGGAAAGCATCGAAGATATGAACATATCAACGATCCACAGTTTCTGCTATAAACTGCTTAGAGAGAATGCTTTTGCAGCCGAGATTCCTGTCGGCACCATTCTGGTGGATCCAAGCGAACAGGTTGTCCTTGAAGAACAGTACTTCAATGCATTTGTTGAGACGTTTACCAAAGAAGACTGGAAGAAACTTTATGATGTCTCTAAATACGGCAGATTCAGAACCAATTCAATTATTAAGGAAATTTACACTGATATTTGCGGTCTTCAGAAAGATATAGAGATCAAATGTCCTAAACCAATAAAAAGCCGTGACATTCTGGCACAGGAAAACAAGGAACTCGTGGACAGTTTTCTTGAACTCTTCGATAATTGTGCCAAAGCTATTGATCCGGATTACGCTGGTTTGGGTACTGAGAAATTTGTATTATCAGATAAGTCTAAGTTTTATGGTTTATTTGCTTCCGGTGACAGAAATGACGATAAAATAATTAAGTATTTCAAAGACAAGTATGTTAAAGACGGAGTGATTGACGCAAACATCTTCAAAAATGGAAGCAAGATTATTGCAGATACAAGAAAGCTTCAGGCTGAGATTAATAAATATGTAGCAGAAGCATATATGTCTTCAAAGAGTATAGACGATCTTAAAAACGCAATTGTAGAGTGTCTTAACAGAGTTTTAGTTGAACGCAAAATCAATGATTTTTCTGAAGTAAAAAAGGACGGAATGGAGGTAGAAGCTTGTATTGTTGATCGTGCATTTGAGTTGGTTGATGAATTACAGGCTTATGATCCGGCAACAGGAATTAATGAAATACTTAAGAAAAAACTAAAAAATATAGAAAGCGGTTATGCTAAGAACGGATCATACAAATTCTTCGGAAGTTCTTTTTTGAAAGT
Source organism: Oscillospiraceae bacterium (assembly GCA_902788505.1). GTDB lineage: Bacteria > Bacillota > Clostridia > Saccharofermentanales > Saccharofermentanaceae > Saccharofermentans. Next base: position 20,369 of record CADAKH010000005.1, on the reverse strand, counting down.
GCCTGCTTTTGATGAAGGCACAATTGCACTCCAAAACATTGCTGTTGAAGAATGGGTAAATGAACACTGCGAACTAATCGAAGAAAATGTTGATCTGGCTTACGAAGAATTTTATCAGCTGTGTGTTGATTATGCGATCAAAGCCAGAGAATTCTATTGGAAAAATCGTCCTGCAAATATGATTTGCAATGATGATCTGTTGAACTATACATATGACATGTGCAACAGCAACGGTGATGTGTTGGATAGGTTATCAAAGAAATATACGTGTTTCTATGTGGATGAATTCCAGGATACTGACAGAATACAGGCATCATTTATCTGGAAGCTTGCATCAAAGTCTGATAACAGTAAAAAACTGCGTGACGGAGCTTTGTTTGTTGTAGGTGATCCTAAGCAGTCCATATACAGATTCCGCGGAGCAGAACCGGAGGTATTCTTCAAGATAAAGGAAGATATGAAGGCATTGGACAATGCAATTATCTTCAATCTTCGCGAGAATCATCGTTCTAATGACATGATAATCCGCTGGGTAAACAACTGCTATAAGAGGTTGGAAATGGAATCCAAATCAGGTATTGACGGATTGCCTATCCCTCTTATTTCTGATCCCGGCTTTACATACGAAGAAATGATGCATGTTAAGGGCCTTACGGGAGAATCCTTAATACAGGATGGAGGAAAGGTTCTTGCAGGAATTTATCATATAAATCGGGGCGACGGCTATAGAATCGAAGAGGATAAGCCAACCACAAATGCTCCGTCAAATGATGACAGAAAGTCTGATGACGATTTAGCAAAAGAACTGGCAAAACTTATTGCTAATCTAACTGATGTGAAAAATGGATTTAAGATTACAAGATATGAAAAAGAAATCGGTGAAGATAACAAGATAAAATTCCTGCCGTATACTGATCAGGTTATATACAGCGATATTCTTGTTATATGTCCTACTATGGTCAAGATGGACATTTATATTAAGGCTTTGGCCGACAAGGGAATTCCCGTTCGCTTTGACGGAAACATGAAACCATCTGACTTTACTGAACTCAAAGCATTTGCGAGGATATTCCGTTTCCTCAGTAACAAGAAGGATAAAGCTGCCAGGGTCGGTGCTATTGAAGCTATCTGGAAATGTGCATTCTTTAGTGATGAGGAAGAAGCATTTGAAAAGGGTGGTATACTGCTCGATGCTTTGTCTGATGATACCTATCAGATGAACGGCTATGCTGCCGCATACGAACTGCTTAACAAGCTTTCTCTGCTTGCAAATAAGGTCAGCGAGAATAAAACTAATAGCGAGAAGAGACTTAATGATGTTAAGTCGATAAGGACAAAACTTGAGCAGATGGTCGAATCTGTCGTGTCCTCTTGTAATGGAACGATGGTTGAGATGGCCGATGCTTTTGAAGACTATCTGGCGGCAAGTGTAGAACACGAGTTATCTCTTGAACATAATCCCAATGCGGTCAGGTTTATGAACCTTCATAAAGCTAAAGGCTTGGAGGGAAATATAGTTATCCTTGTTGACAGAAGAAAGAGAATTAATCCGTCATTTGAAGGAGGGATTATCAACGGGATATATTATCCGGCATCCGGAAAAACCTGGAATGCAATAAAGGGAACTCCGCGTGAGAAAGAATATTTAAGAGAATGCTATTGTGAGAGCAGAAGACTTGAATATGTATTCGCCACACGCGCTGAACAGGCACTCATCTTTACGGATATTTCCGAAGTGGGAAATCTGTTTGCAGACAGTGATTTCATTTACGGAATTGACGATAATCCTGATATGACTGTCAAAGATATCCTTGAACTTCCTGATAACACAAGGCCGGCAGACATAGTTGCATATGATTATGACTCTGAAAAACATATTCAAGGCATATTTACAGAATCGAACTCAAAAGAAACCGAAGCCAGACTGTCGCCTTCCCGTTTTGAAAAATATGAGTCAGCAGAGAAGGATAAGGAAATCAAGGTTGAAGAAGCTGCTATGGCAAGGCCTAAGGGCAAGGACTTTGGTAAGCGTATGCATAAGATGCTTGAGCTTTTGATAAGCCGTTGGTCTGATAAGACTTCTGGAATCAGTAGCAGTGAACTTGTACATATCTGTGCTGTTCAGGCAGTCGGAGCAGAGTTAGATAATGCTGATTACGATGTTGTTTTGGCAAGTGAAACTCCTTTCCTTGAGAAAATAGGTGAAGCAGTTGTTGCCAATCTGGAATCTACGGACAGCATTTTGAAGGATGCGAAAGAAATATATACAGAGCTTCCGTTCTCATACAGCTTTGTTCAGAGAAACGATGACGGCAGTGATATTCCGGCGTGGATGAACGGCGAAGCGGATCTCGTTATCAAGAAGAAAGACGGATCGATCCTGCTTATCGATTACAAGTCTGACAGTGATGAGATGAGTCATGAAGACGCCTTCATTGAACATCTTACTGTTACATACACTCCGCAGATTGAGGAGTATAAGAAGGCGCTTACTAGAATATTCAGCGGTATAACAGTTGAGAGTATCAGTTCTATGCTGATATCGTTCTCACAGAAAGATGAAAGTGGAAAATTCTATTCTGAACCGAAGATCAGGATGAGATTTACGCCTCTAGATTGAACTTAACACCTCGTGCCTTATCTGACACGAGGTGTTTTAACTTATTTATTCCAGCTGTCAATCTCTTCTATCGCAAGCTTCGATGAGATGACTCCGGCGTATACGGCTGCTATGAGGTAGGTGATGCTGAAGAGCATGGCCGGACAGTCTTTGACGATGTAATCGTAAGTTTCAGGTATTCTTCTCCAGATGTTGTAGTCGATCATGGTCTTGGCTGTTATCGTCAGATTATCCCCGTAATTCACATATATTCTCGGCGTGTAATATACATGTTTTCTGTCTTTATGGCCGAACTCTTCCTGCTCGATGAAGACATTTTCGTTGATGTAATACATGAGCCGCTGAAGACGATCGGGATGCGGCGGTTCTTTGGACATGAACTTCCGCGTATCAGTATAGACAAGTCTGTAATCAGCATGGTTTTCGTAGAACAGTATGGTACCTGTAAGGATCTTATCTGTTTTTTCAGGTGCATCGAAGACCATGGTAATGCGGGGAGTGTTCCCGTCCTTGTCATGTTTGTACTGGATGCCGTTTTTCTCCAGATATTCCTTAAGGTACGAAATGAATATCTGCTGATCGTTCCGGAATAAACCTTTCTTTATCTGTTTTACATGGACAGGATCTTTCTTGATGTAAGTAACAGGAAGCCTGTCTTTGAATTTGGCAGATTCCAACTCCTGTTCTTCCGGGATGTTCAGATCGTAAAATTGCATGTAAAGATCTGCATCGTGATCATAATCGTTCATGGTGTTGCATCTTATGCGGCACTCTTCTGAGATTACTGTGTTGTATTCCAGACGCTTCAGTTTTACAGTTAATGTTTCAATATGGTAGGGTATGTCAATGTTGAACATGCCGTCAAAGGAGTATTCCGTCTCGCCTATTGACAGACCGATGTCATCAATATAGAAGAGATAGCCTTTTGTTTTAAGGTAAGGCTTTTCGAGAGACGTGAGCTTAGAGTATAGATCACGGATCCCCTTGCAGATCAATCCGCCAGATTTCTTATCAGTATTGTTGGTCATATATATCACCTCCGTGAATGAAAATTCCTGCTACTTAAAATATGTGGTGTGATTTACGCGGAATATGATGAACAAATTGAAAACAAATCTGTCAGGCAAAAGAAAAGTCCGGGCACCCGCCCGGACCTCTCTTTTTATGTAATTGTTCCTTATGCTTCATCAGCCTTCAATGGCTATTGTGTTATTACCCGGGAGTTCCTTTAACTCCTTTTTCGGTATGCAGAGCCTTAAGACACCGTCTTCGAACTTGGCCTTAACATCTTCGACCTTTACTGCGTCTCCGACATAAAAGCTACGCTGCATTGAGCCCGCATATCGTTCCTGACGGATGATCTTGCCGTGACTGTCTTTCTTCTCTGTATCATGATCCTTGCTTGCGCTGATGGTCATGTAACCGTCTTCGAGTTTTACGTTGATCTGGTCTTTCTTGAATCCCGGAAGATCCACATCCATCTCATAATCGGTGTCTGTCTCGTGAACGTCGGTACACATCAGATTACGGGCATTTTTGCCATAAAGGTGCTTGTCGATATTGGCAAGCTCTCTGCTCGTAGGAAAACCACAAAACTCGTCGAACAAATCTTCTCCAAATAAACCGGACATCAACATAATAATCATCTCCTTTGATCGTTGTTATCCGAGCATTAGAGCGGAGGTCTGATCTATTGATCCTCGTTCCTTTGTTCCACCACAATTATAGTCCCGCAATTAGCACTGTCAAGGTGAGAGTGCTAATTCAAAATCGAACAATATCGGGATATATATTTGTGCACTTTTTAAGCCGCCGGCTTTTTGCAGCGGACCTATAATAATTGGGGTTGTTTTACTTTGGGAGACGGATCTGTCAGTCTCTGGTCAGGACCATGCACTCCGTAGAATCTTTGAAGCCGAGTTTCTCATATAGGGGACGTCCGGCCTCTGTGGCATCAAGACTGATCTCGGTAGCGCCTCTTTGCCATGTGATGTCTATCAGCATCTTTACCATTTTCTCTGCGATGCCCTGACGGCGGTATTCTTTGGAAGTATAGACGTTCATGAGATGGGCTCTTTTACCTGTCGGATGGGAAAAGGTCGGCATAATGCGCATAAAACTCATTGAAGCACAGCCGATGACTTTGTCTCCGTCCATTGCAAGGACCGTTACTTGATCGCCGTTCAGAAAATAGTCACGGCTCTCACGGATTATCTCGTCGGAATACTGATAGTCTTCATCAAGGCTATTAACCACTTTGAGCATCTCGAGTCTTGAACTCATGAGAAGGTCTATATCTGAAGCGGTTGCTGTTTTATATTCGATCACAATTATTTCTCCATCCCGAGCCACTGAATAAAAGCTGTCTTGTCTGTGCTGTTATAACCGGCTTTCTCATAGAAACGCAGCGTTTCGGGCTTTTGGGAGCCGGTTAAGAGCATCATCTTATAACAATTCTCTGATTGTGCGATCTTTTTCGCATAATCCAGGCATTCACGTGCGTAGCCTTTGCACCTGTAGTCAGCGTGTGTTACCACGTTTTCGACAAAGGCATATGGCCTGATATTACGTGTCAGGTTAGGGATTATCACACAAACGCAGGAAGATACGATCCTGCCATCTGTCTCCTTGACGATAAGATGGTGATTCGGGTCACTGATTATCTGTTCCCATGTCGATCTGAGATGATCATCCTTATCCGGTATGCTGTCTTCATGGAGAAAAAGATACAGTTCCAAAAGCTGATCGAGATCGTTAATGTTTGCTTCACGTACCATAAGGGTATTTTACTCTTTTTTTAGCTCAAACTGTTTATAAATCTTCTGAATGCTTCCCTGTCTTTATATACGCCGGCGCATGCAAGTATCTCGGAAAAAGCAATTCCCACTTCTTCTTCAATGAGTTTCATGACAGGCAGATCTCCAAGCCTGGGAATGATCTTATCGTTTGCCCAGGCAGCATGAGGTGAAGAGGAGAAATCTTTTCCCGAATCTATGTCATTTGCAAGATCTGCCAGTTCTTTTTTGAGTCTTGCGGGAAGGATCGCGAGGCCCATGACTTCGATAAGGCCGATGTTCTCCTTTTTGAGATGATGGTATTCCGGATGGGGATGGTAAACACCGAGAGGGAACTCATCTGTGGTGATATTGTTGCGGAGCACAAGGTCGAGTTCAAAGGAACCAAGAGTATTCATTCTTGCGACAGGCGTGATCGTGTTATGCGGCACACCGTCTGTCTCGGCGAAAATGAAGGCTTCCTCATCCGTGTAATTCCTCCAGGTGTTAAGGATCCTGTCAGCAAGTTCAGCCAGTCTTACGGGATCTTTACCGGTAAGCCTGATAACGGACATAGGCCATTTTACAAAGCCGGTTTCGATATCTTCGTACCCGGGTATTACAAATGTCTCATCACATTTAACACATGCCATCGGGAACCGGTAAGATCCGCCCTGAAAGTGATCGTGGGACAGGATCGATCCGCCGACTATAGGAAGGTCGGCATTGGATCCGATGGTATAGTGCGGGAATTGTTCAACGAAAGATAAGAGCTTAACAAAAGTGCTGTGGTTGATAACCATGGGAATGTGCTCTTTGTTAAAGATTATGCAGTGCTCGTTATAGTAAACATAAGGCGAATACTGAAGGAAGTAATCTTCGCCGGCAAGCCTGATCGGGATTATCCTGTGATTCTGTCTTGCAGGGTGTGTCTGTGTACCGCTGTAGCCCTCGTTCTCGGCACAGAGAAGGCACTTCGGGTAGGATGTTGATTTGGCTTTTCCGGCTGCTGCGATATCTCTCGGGTCTTTTTCGGGCTTGCTCAGATTTATGGTGATATCCATCTCGCCATAGTTGGTTTTGGATATCCATTTCATATCCTTTGCTATCCTGTCAGTCCTGATGTAATTTGTCTTTTTCGAAAAGTCGTAGTACCAGTCTGTAGCTTCCTTTGGCGAAGACTTCCTCAATTCTTCAAACTTGTTTATCACCACAGAAGGCGGGGGAGTGAGAAGTCCCATTAGCCTTGTGTCGAAAAGATCTTTCTGGACATTTGTAAGGTCACCCTGAAGACTTATAAGATCTTCGAGTATCAGGTGAAGATCACGGGGCTTTATCTCTTCTTCGGGTTCAATATATTCAGCAAGGCCCAAAGCTTCGATGAGACGGTTTACCGTATAGATCCTGTCGGCTTCACTGACAAGACCTGCTGCAATTCCGTAGTTTAGAAGTTCGGTTATCAGGTAATTATAGTCTTTCATATTCCACCTATATCTCTCTTGCTTCAGAGCACCTTGATGCCGCCGTATTTTCTTATCTTCAGGATCTGGCATGAACCTTCACCGAAGATCTTGTCCATTGTTTCTCTGTATCTGTCCGTGTTTTCGTTCCTGACAAATGCCTGGATGGTGCCGGCAAATCCTCCACCGTGAACTCTTGAACATTCATCTTCTCCGAGTATTGAATCGGATACGGCAAGCGCTATCGATACATTCTGAGTCTTCGGTTCAGATGAAGAATAGATATTCTGAAGATACTTGAATGAGGAATTGCCGGATGCCCTGATCACTTTAAGGAACTTTGAAAAATCTTTCTCTTTAAGTGCTGATGCTCCGTCTGATGCGCGTCTTGTCTCTTCAACAAAATGTATTGCGCGGAGCACTGCTCTGTCGCCTGCTTTTGCACGAAGCTCTGAGATGTTATCCAGGATCTCATCAAGAGTCACGGGCCTTAAGACTTCGTGTCCCAAAAGACCGGCAATCTCTTTCATCTCGGAAGGAACCGCTGCGTATTCATGTGTGAGATCACTGTGTGAACCTTTGGTGTCGGTAATGCATAAGCTGTACCCTGTCGAAGAAAAATCAAAATCGACCTTCTCCGTAACGGGATCAGTAGGATCTTTAAAATCAATATGAACCAGATTTCCGACGGAGCATGCCATCTGATCCATGAGTCCGCAGGGTTTGCCGAAGAAGACATTCTCGGCGGTCTGACCTGCTTTGGCGATCGTAACGGGATCTATAGACATATCATTATAAAGTCCGGAAATAATTGTTCCGATCAGTGTCTCGAAAGCCGCAGAAGAAGAGAGCCCCGCTCCGATAAGAACATCGCTTGTGATATAGGCATCAAAGCCTCCGGCGTTATATCCGTTATCCTTAAGAGTACTGACCATGCCTTTGATGAGTGCAGCAGTCGTTCCTTTCTCAGTGCCGGAAGGGGAGAGATCATTAATATCGATCTCATATAAAGGACTGTCACCGGAGATGACTCTGATGAGCCCGCTCTCAGTCTTTTTTACGACAGCTATTGCATCGCGGTTGATCGATGCTGCAAGGACTTCGCCGTGCTGGTGGTCTGTGTGGTTGCCGCAGATCTCGGTTCTTCCGGGTGCGGAGTAGATCCCGATATCTTCTGTCTGACAGAAATATTCCGAGAATAACCCGATTGCATTTTTATATCTGGCAGGCTGCTTTGCGGCGTGGACCGGATCGAGATATATGTCATTAAAATCTATGAGTGACAGGTCAGGTGTCATAGACTTTTGTCCTCCCGGGAATAGTTGTTTTCACAATAATGATACATTCACAAAAGGCAAAAGAGATACGGACATTATGCACAAAGCAAGGAAACTAATTTTGGCAATTCAGTTTCCACCTATTATTTTGGCAGGTGATAATATAAACGAAAGGAAACTAGTTTTGCAAATCTGGTTTCCTTCGGAGGCAAATCATAATGGACAATCTGAGAACGAAGATCATCTTAAGCACCATCAAAGTATTTAACAGAAAAGGCTTAAAGCTCACGATGGATGATGTGGCCGAACAGATGGGAATTTCCAAGAAGACCATCTATAAGTGCTTCGAGAGCAAAGAGGAGATCTTCAGTCAGATTGTCGATTATGTCTTCGACGGAATTAAGAAAAGAGAACAGGAGATTCTTGATGAAGAAGGACTGACTCTGGAAGAGAGGACCAGAAAACTTCTGTCAGCATTCCCGGAGAGTTTCTCTACGATCGACTTTTCCAAACTGGGAGATCTTAAAGATAAGTATCCGAAGATATACAAGAAGATGAACAGACGTCTTGAGTCGGGCTGGGAACCGACGATAGAACTTCTCGAGAAAGGCAAGGAAGAAGGAATATACAGGAAAGATGCCGATCTTACGATCTTTAAGATCATGATGGATGCATCTATTGCAAGTTTCTTTGAAGGCGATGCGTTAAAGAAGTCAAAGATCAAATATGTTGACGCATTGAATCAGATCGTGGAGATCCTGCTTGAAGGTATCAAGGCGTAAAGGAGGCGCGTATGACAAGATCAGAGTCCGTATATGGAAACATACAGAAACCTTCCACAGTTAAAAAAGCTGTTAAGAGTAAGCAGAAGTATATAAGGAGATTTGGTGATGACACCAATGCCGATTATTCTGCAGAAGTCTTCGAGAACGAATATATCGGTGATCTGTTAGGCGTAAAGAATATCGAGATCGGTAAGAACAAGCCCGGAACCTGTCTTGGCTTTGATATCGATAACGGTATTATCGTCGGAAATATCAGAATGGGATTCGGTCACTACAGGATCTCAATGGCAATAGCAAGTGCGGCTAATTCCATGGGATATGTGCCGTACTGGATGGACCTGAATTCATATCCCGAGACAACATGCACGAAAGTTATTTCGGCTCAGAATGACCTTTATTCCAAGGGTTCAAGGATCTCACAGAAGAGCAGGCTCTTCAATAAATTTGTCTGGGAACCGATTAATTACACGGGATTTAAGCAGCTCTCATATAATGCTCCCGACCAGAAAAACGCAGAGCTCATGGCAGCTGTCTATAAGAATGTGCCCAAGGATATTCCCGTTGTCGGAACTCATGTTTGGCCGGCACAAGCTGCGATCCATGCCGGGATGAAGTATGTCGTAAATGCAGTTCCTGACGACTGGCCGATGGCTCTTCACTATGCTGAAGGTGCAGTCCATCTTATCCAGACCCATCATGCATATCTCGGATACAGGACCATGAACGGCATGGCAGGCAAGAACATTTTAAAGCCCATGCCTGAAGATTCCATCCGTTACACAGGTCACTATATCGATGATGAACTCGTAAGAAATATCGAGATCGACAATCAGAGAAGACTTGAGCGCAAAGCTTCAGGAAAGCCTATGAGATTTCTTCTTACCATCGGCGGCGCGGGTGCTCAGAAAGAGATCTTTGCAGCGATAGTAAATGAGCTCATGCCTGATATCAAAAAAGGAAAAGCAGCACTCTATATCAATATCGGCGATTACATGAATGTGTGGGAGGATCTGAACAGGCTTGCTCCCGGAATTGGCTCTGTTACGACCACACATTTTAACGATTGGGACGAGACTAAGAGATTCTGTGAAGATGCATTGGAAGGGGACGTGGACGGAATACACCTGTTCTGCCACGAAAACATTTTCGAAGCGGTATATGCGACAAATCTGCTTATGAGATCCTGCGATGTTCTTGTTACAAAACCTTCTGAGCTTGCGTTCTATCCTGTACCGAAACTCTTCATCAGGAGAATAGGCGGCCATGAGCAGTGGAGTGCGGTCCACTCGGCGGAGATCGGTGACGGCACATATGAGTGCAGAGACATCCCGCACACATTGCAGATGTTAAGACTCTTTATGGAGGACGGTGTCACACTGAAGGATATGTGTGATGCAATAAACCTTAATAAGAAGATAGGAATTTACGACGGTGCATACAATGCGGTGAAGATCGCAATGGAGCTTAAGAAGGGAGGATACAACAGATGAGACTGACTTCAAAAGAGAAGATCGCTTACGGTCTGGGTGCCGTAGGAAAAGATATGGTCTATATGCTCTCTGCGAGCTATGTCCTTTACTACTATCAGGATATTCTCGGTGTATCCGCGATCGCAATGGGAATCATACTGATGATCGCCCGTGTTTTCGATGCATTCAATGACCCTATCATGGGTGTTATCGTAGCGAAAACAAAGACCAAGTGGGGCAAGTTCCGTCCCTGGCTCATGATAGGTACGGTCACCAATGCGGTCATACTTATCGTAATGTTCTCGGCACCGCCTTCACTGGACGGCGGCGGACTTGTTGCATACGCGGCAGTCATATACATTCTCTGGGGTGTTACATACACCATGATGGATATTCCTTACTGGTCCATGATCCCCGCATTCACCGAAGGCGGCAAGGAGCGTGAAGGACTTACGACTCTTGCAAGATCTGCAGCAGGTGTAGGTTCCGCGCTCGTGTCAATTCTTACTGTTATGTGCGTTGCTGCTTTGGGTAATGCATTCTCAAAAGGCGAGGCAAAGATGGTTACAAAAGAATTCAATTCTTCTGACGCTACCATATACATCATGGAGAGAGATTCTGATAACAATCCAACCGGCGAAGTATTTGAATTCCCCGGCTGCACACTTAATGTCAGTATTACCGGAACAGAGAAGATCTTCGAAGGCGTTATCGATGTGAACGATTCAAATGCTGAGATCTCAGGTAAGATCTCAGGCAGGGATATCTCAAATTACGGAGTCGAGTATGTCATGGGTGACTATGCTGACGAAGAGCAGACAGAAGTGATTGAGACATCTCCTGTTCTTGTCATCGGAGTGCCTTCAGAAGAGTTCATGGATTTTGCTGCAATGTCTTCAGGCAATGCCGACATTACAATGAAGTCCAATCTTGAAGTCGAAAGAGTCGGCTTTAAGTATTTCTCCATCATAATCGGCGTGCTTTTCGTAGTCTTCATAACGGTCACATGCATCTTCGTAAAAGAGAAGTCCACCGTCGACTTGAAGACACCTTCTGTCAGGCAGATGTTCAAGGCACTTTTGCAGAACGACCAGGCAATGACAATAGTTATCACGATCGTTCTCGTCAACTCTGCAACATACATTACGTCGAACCTTCTGATCTACTTCTTCAAGTACGATCTCGGAGGTTCAAACTGGACCGGAAACTACACTCTGTTCAACATGTTCTCGGGCGGTATTCAGATCATTGCCATGATGCTCTTCTTCCCGCTTTTGAGGAAAGCTTTCAACACATTGAAGATCTTCTACATCTGCGTTTTCGCTGCGATCGGAGGATACGTAATACTGCTCGTCATGGCGCTTGCCGGACTTAAGAGCGTATATCCCTTCTTTGTTCCGGGATTCTTCATAATGGCGGCAGTCGGCATGCTCAACGTAGTCGTCACGATCTTCCTTGCGAACACCGTAGATTACGGCCACCTCAAGAACAACAGAAGAGACGAGTCGGTCATCTTCTCGATGCAGACATTCGTTGTTAAGCTCGCATCAGGTATCGCGGCGCTCGTTGCTTCGATCTGTCTCTCGATCTTCAATATCAAGGAGAGCTCGGAAGCGGTAGTCACATATTCTTCGATGCTCGAAAAGATCGGCAACTGCAAAAACCATATAGTCGACACGATCAGTTCGGGTTCCATCGTCGGATTAAGACTTGTCATGACGCTTGCACCGATAATCGTCTTAGCAATCGCTCTGCTTATCTTCAAGAGTAAGTATATACTTACGGATAAGAAGCTCACCGAGATCGCAAAGGAGCTCAAGGCAAGGGAGGCATAACATGATCACCGTATTATCAGACGGCAAGTTATTTGTCCTTAACACTTCGAAAACGACCTATGCTTTCCGCGTGATGGAAACGGGACATCTTGAACACCTGTACTACGGGCGTAAGATCCGTCTCGATTCCGATGACGGCATAAGGGAGCTTAATGAGTTCGCGTCCGGCAACACAAGTATCTATAACGCTGAGAACGGCAGTTTCTCAATGGAAGACATAAGGCTGGAGATAAGTACCATCGGTAAGGGTGATGTCAGAGAACCTGCTCTCGAACTGATAAACAGTGACGGGAGCAGGACATCAGACTTTGTTTACTCTGATCATTCCATCGGGAAGGGTAAGAAAAGAGATGAGGATTTCCCCGGTTCCTATGGTGAAGATGCGGATGTTCTGAAAGTCACGATGAAAGACAAAGAGAACGGCATTTCCCTTATTCTTGTATATTCTGTTTTTGAAGAATGCGATGTTATCACAAGATCATGCGAGCTTATAAATGAAGGCAGTACGGATATCACCATAGAGCGCATCATGAGCACTATGCTCGACTTTGATCCCGGTGATTATTCCTTCGTCACTTTCAACGGTGCGTGGGCACGTGAGATGAATAAGAACGTCCAGAAAGTAGGAAGCGTAAAGCTCGTTAATTCCTCATGCGGAGGGTCGTCCTCAAATCACGCAAATCCGTTTGTCATGCTCGGACGCGGAGCCTTCGATGAAGACTACGGCGAAGTCTACGGAATCAACCTTGTTTACAGCGGAAACCACTACACCTGTGTTGAGAAAAATCCTTACGGCAAAGTCCGTCTCGTCACCGGTATCAATCCTCAGGGGTTTACATGGAAACTAGCGAAAGGAGAGTCCTTCGGAAGCCCTGAAGCAGTCATGACGTATTCAGCTTCGGGCTGCAACACGATGAGCCACGGCATGCACGACTTTGTCAGCAGCCACATAGTAAGCGGCGAGTGGAAGGACCGTCTTCGGCCTGTCCTCCTGAACTCCTGGGAGGCATCCTATTTTGACATCAGTGAGAGCAGGCTCCTGAGACTCGCCCGCCGTGCAAAGAAAGCCGGTATCGAGCTTTTCGTAATGGACGACGGCTGGTTCAAAGGACGCAAAGATGACACGTCCTCGCTGGGCGACTGGACACCTGATCCAAAGAAACTTCCTCACGGAATAAAAGGCATCTGCGATAAGATCAGAAAGCTCGGTCTGGACTTTGGTATCTGGGTCGAACCCGAGATGGTAAACGAGAACTCCGACCTGTACCGCGCGCATCCCGACTGGGCAATGAAGATCCCGGGCAAGGGACACTCCGCAGGCCGCAATCAGATGCTTCTGGATCTCACGCGGACAGAAGTTCAGGACTACATTATCGATGCAATGTCATCGGTGTTTTCATCTGCAGATATCTCTTATGTTAAGTGGGATTACAACCGCAATTTCACGGATGTATATTCATCGTCTCTTCCTTCTGACAGGCAGGGGGAGGTCTCTCACAGATACATCTTGGGACTTTACCGCGTGATGAATACTCTGACAAAAAAGTTCCCTCATATCCTTTTCGAAGGGTGTGCTTCGGGCGGCAACAGATTCGATCTCGGTATACTTTCGTATTTTCCGCAGATCTGGGCATCCGATGACACCGATGCCTATCAGAGAGCAGTGATACAGAACGGTTATTCCTACGGCTATCCGCAGTCCTGTTATACATGTCATGTTTCTGATGTTCCCAACCATCAGACGCTCAGGAAAACACCTCTCGACACCCGCTTCAATGTTGCTTTATTCGGCAACACCGGTTATGAGTGCAACCTCTGCGACCTCCCGAAAGAAGAGTTCGAAGAGATCAGAAGACAGACCGGATACATCAAGGAGAACAGAAAGCTCATGCAGTACGGACGCCTGTGGCGCGTCAGCTCATTTGACGAAGGAAAGACACTTTCATGGACGGTATCTTCGAAAGACGGAAGTGAAGCGATGTCGCTCATTATGCATAGCCTTGCAATGCCGAATTACAGCCACGATGTTCTCTATGTACGAGGCCTGACAGATGATGTCAAATATCATATCGAAGTGCGTGAGAACACATACGATCTGAGAGGTTTCGGAGGGCTTGTCAACTATGTCGCGCCATTCCACGTTAAGCAGGACGGCTTCATTCACAGAGTCATTGCTAAGTTCTATAAGATGCCTTCCGAAAAAGAATCTCACGAGATGTACGGCGATGCCATGATGTACGCCGGTGTTCACATCAAGCCGCGCTTCGCTTCATTAGGCTACAACGAAAATACCAGATACTATCCCGACTTCGGCTCGCGCATTTATAAGATAGGGAAGGCGGGCTGAACCGTTAAACACAAATAAAAAACGGGACATCTCACTTGAGTCAGTGAGATGCCCCGTGTATTCCGCTTATTTCTTCAATTCCCATATGATTATATTGGGCTCAAAAATTATCTGAATATTATATTATTAAGAGAACAGTAATGTTCATATGCGGAGGTCTGATGAAAGTAGTTGTTGCAATGGATTCATTCAAAGGAAGCCTTACCTCGTTTGAGGCGGGCAATGCCGTCAGGCGCGGCATCCTGAGATCATGTCCTGATGCGGATGTTACCGTGCTTCCGCTGGCTGACGGCGGAGAGGGCACGACAGATGCTCTGGCGCTTTTCATCAACGGCATAACTGAGACCATGACTGTCACAGGTCCTGACGGTAAAAAGATCAGCGCTGATTATATTTTCGATTCCAAGACCAATACTGCTTACATCGAGATGGCCAAAGCGGCCGGCCTGACACTGATAGGACAGAACGAACGCAACCCGTACATAACGACGACATATGGTGTCGGCGAGCTTATGAAAGACGCGGTCTTAAAAGGCGCCGGAAAACTTGTACTCTGCATCGGAGGAAGCGCGACCAATGACGGAGGTGCGGGAATGCTTCAGGCGCTTGGTGCAAAACTTCTGGATAAGAACGGCAATGACATCGGTTACGGTGCGGCAGGGCTTAAGGATCTTTGTTCAATAGATACATCGAATCTGATCGGCAGGGATATTGAAATAACTGTCGCGAGTGATGTCACCAATCCATTGTGCGGTCCGGACGGCGCAAGTTTTGTGTATGGGCCGCAGAAGGGCGCTTCGGAGGATATGTGCAAAGAGATGGATGCGTGGCTTGAGCATTACGCCATGACAGCCGGATTTGGCCCTTATGAAGCGGGCACTGGAGCTGCCGGCGGAATGAGTTTTGCCCTCAAAAACTTCTTTGATGCGTCATTAAGATCAGGTGCCGGCATTGTTCTGGATATTACCGGTGCAGAGCAGAAAATAGTGGACTGTAATATTGTTATAACGGGTGAAGGACGCATGGACAGCCAGACTGTTAACGGCAAAGCACCCTTTGAGGTCATGCAGCTTGGGAAGAGATACGGGAAACGGGTTATAGGAATAACAGGTGTATTAGGTGAAGGCTATGAGGAGTGTATCAAAGCCGGATTTGACCGTGTCATTCCCCTGATAATTCCTTCAATGGTGACAGAAGAGGCTGTTAAGAGCGTGGAAGATACAGCGGAAGAACTTTTCGCTGAGCTCAGTTTTTGATCATCCGGATCCTTTTTTATGATGCTCTTTAGAGAAATGCGCTCAGTCGGCAGACAGGCTAAGCAGATGAAGCTCTCTATAAAGACAAGGCAGCCGGAAAAGCATAAAGATATATTTACACTTTTAATTCAAGGTTAGTATAATATCTCTATGAGAATTTGCGCATTTGTCGGAGACATGTACAGGGATTTTGCCCTGTCGGTATTAGAGAGACTGGATTACTATGCCGCTGAGAAGGGGCATGTTATTGACGTCTTCGGAATGTGCTCCATCCCTACGACCAATCCTCTTCATGTCATCGGTTACAAGAGCATTTTAAAGCTCCCTGATGTGCACAATTACGATGGCATTATTCTTTGTTACGATACCCTGATCCATGAAGGAATGGCAAAAGACCTCGTTGAAGAACTTCTTACGGACACCAAAGCTCCGCCGGTCGTTTGTATAAGAGCGAAGATATCCGGATTCTATAATGTCATTCCTGACAATGAAGGACTGATGTATGACATCGCGAAGTATGTCATCTCGAAATGCAAGACTGATGATATAGGTTTTGTTACCGGTATGGATGAACTGGTCGATTCTTCCGAACGAAGAGAAGGCTTTGAGAGAGCCATGCGCGATTTCGGATATGAGATAAATGAGAAGATGATCTTCCATGGCAATTACTGGATCACACAGGGCCATGAGATGGCTGACTTCTTTATCAAGAAGGACGGCACTCTTCCCGAAGCGATAATATGCTCTAACGATTACGAAGCAATCGCTGTCTGCAATGAGCTGATCCAAAGAGGTTACTCGATCCCTGAGGATACGCTTATCAGCGGCGTCGATAATGCTTTAGAGGCAAGGAACCACATTCCTTCCATCACTACGATCGAGATATCCAACAAGATGCTTGTTGATACTGCAATGGGCATTCTCGAGAAGATCGAAGCGGGCGAAGATCCCGAGTATGATGTTTATGTGCCCGGTACCATTGTTGCGCGTGAGACTACAGGTGAAGCCAATCTGGAAAGAGATGTCTTTAAGACGATGACCGATCTCAATGTCGCATCATCGGTATCTATGGACGACATGAGAGAGTTCGTTGTTATGAGCGATCTTTTCGAAGGATCCCTTACAAAAGAGGATGCAGTCAGAGTTGCGCTTGACCAGTTCAAGACTGTTGAAAGCGTAGAGTCCTGTTATTTCTGTCTTTACCGTGAGAACGACCGTGAGCTTGTCGGTTATTTTAAGGACAAGGGCGAGAACTGTTTTGACAGGATCTCATTCCCGGATACAAGGCTCCTGCCGGATGATATCGTTACCGATAAAGACGGTATGCTCATCTTTTTCCCGTTGTCACTGAAGAATGAAGTTTACGGATACGCAGCCATGTCTGTTGATACAGGCATTCCGATGTTTATCAATTTCAAGATAGAGTATCTGCTGTCACAGGTAGGACAGACGATAAACAAGCTCGAGCTTTACGAGAAGCTTTTCGGTATTTCCGATGTCCTGAGTCTCTATGTAAAAGATCCGCTGACGGGCATTTACAACAGAAGAGGTTTTGAGAAGAACATTTCCGGTAAGTTCGATGAAGACGGCAACAGGAAATGTGATCTTGCCATAGCATCTATCGACATGGATGATCTTAAGCTCATTAATGATACTTTTGGTCACAATACGGGTGACGAGGCTATCAAAGAGACTGCCGAATGTATCGAGGGTGCCCTGATCGAAGGTGAGTTCGTTGCAAGAATGGGCGGAGATGAATTCGTTGCGATCCTCGTCCTTTCCGAAGTCGGAAGAATAGGCAAGTTCATAAGGACAGTCAATAAGAGCATTGATAAGATAAACAAGTCCGGCAAAAACCAATATACATTAGGTGTAAGTATCGGAACCTGCGAGCTTACAGACTGGCACGGTGTCGTTGACTGCATGAACAAAGCCGACAAGGCCATGTATCTCGAGAAAAAGGCTAAGAAAGTCGGCAGATAATCTCTTCTTACAATTCAGGTGTTCATCAGACAGAATCTGCATCTGTTCTAAGCAGATAATTTGTTTGCATTTTCGTATTGAATTTATCTGTATTGATTTGATACAATGCTCGAATTGAAATTATATAAGTATAGAAAGGCCCCGGTATGACCGGTTTAAAGAACGACAAAGAATACATCCGTAAGCTTTTGAAGATCGCCATTCCGATGATGATCCAGAACGGCATCTCCAATTTTGTAAACCTTCTGGACAATCTCATGATCGGAAGGGTTGGTACCAATGCGCTTTCCGGTGTGGGAATCGCAAACCAGCTTATGTTTGTTTTCTACCTTGTCATATTCGGAGCAACTGCCGGAGTCGGTATCTTCACGGCCCAGTACAAGGGCAAAGGTGATGACGACGGTATCCGCAACACATTCCGTTTCAAGATCGTATTCAACACGATCATTGCGGCAGTCTGTATCGTTGTCTTTCTTATCTTTTCGCCGTTCCTGATCAATCTTTTCCTTCAGGGTGAAGGCGATCCGGCAGATGCTGCCGAGTCTCTTGTAATAGGTGTCGATTATATTCATGTCATTCTCATAAGCCTTATACCGATAGGTATCACTCAGGCTTATTCGGGTACGATGAGAGACCTGGGATCCACCAAGGTTCCGATGTTTGCATCTATCTGTGCAATATTCGTAAACCTTATCGGCAATTATCTTTTGATCTACGGATACTTCGGCCTTCCTGCGCTCGGTGCGGTAGGTGCAGCCATAGCTACTGTAATATCAAGATTTGTCGAACTTGCGATCCTGGTCATATATGCAGGCAGGCATCCGGATATGTTTCCCTTTATCCGTGGTGCATTCAAAAACTTTAAGATTCCGGGCAAACTGGCTGTCAGGTTTTTTCTGAGAGCTCTCCCGCTCATGGCTAACGAGACATTCTGGTCTCTCGGCATGACTTTTATCAATCAGAGCTATTCTTACAGGAGCCTTGATTCTGTTGCCGCAATGCAGATCGAATCAACTCTCTGGAACCTTATGGCTGTTGCATTTATTGCCATGGGTGAGGCTGTCGGCATCATGATGGGTCACATCCTGGGTGCAGGTGAGCTCGAAGGTGCGAAGAAGAAGGCTGAGACCATGAGAAAAGTCACCGTGCTTTGCGGTATATTTTTCGGAGTGATAATGGCTGTCCTGGCATTTTTCTTTCCGCTGCTCTACAACACAACAGATTACATCAGAGAGCTTGCTACAGGATTTATCCTGATCGGCGCTGTCAACATGCCTTTCTGCGCATATACCCACGCCTCATATTTCATAATCAGATCAGGCGGAAATGCACTTATAACGGTTATCTTTGACAGTGTGTTCACATGGATCATTGTCGTACCGCTTGCTTTTTATCTGGGCCACTTTACGAACATTAACATCACCCTGATGCTTGCTGTCGTCCGTGGAACAGAATTTATCAAGTGCATCATTGCCTTCATCTTTGTAAAGTCCGGAATCTGGATCAGAAATATCGTCAAATAACCGGTCCGGATACTTTTTCACGCCGTTTTTATTCCTTTGTTCACAATGTTCTTATTTATTAAGAACTGCTTTTCGAATTATTCACAGAGAGAAAACAACATCGAAATTTGAAGGGTGTAGTATTAAGTCATGATAATTTGAAATCAAGGCTTAATGCCCCGTTTATATGGATAAGTGAATAAGGAGGAGAATATGGTTTTTGATCTTGCCAGATATATAGATGAACCGCTTGTGTATTCAGATGATAAGAAAAAGATCGACAATCAGAAGATGTTCCTTCTGGGAGTAAAGATCAGGTCCGACATGGTCGATCTGCTTCTCAAGGGAATAAAGGTAAAAGATATAGAAGTTAAAAAACTTGATCCGGCAGAAGATCCGAGTTTCGGAGTGATAAATCTCGTTGCTGAATCTGCTCTTGCCGATTGGGGCTTTGAATTGTCCAAGCCGTCCGAGATCACGGAACCCGCAGAGCAGAGTGAGAATGATCTCGAAGATGTTAAGCTTCTAAAAAAGACAATTACCAATTTCAAGATGTCAGATTCAAAGCTCAGGGAAGGTGCTGTCATAAAGGCTTTGAAGGACGACATCGATGCCATAAGCGATCAGCTCAACAATGAACTCAATGTTTTTCCGGCACCGATGAGAGAGATGATCATGGTAAATCTCTTAGACAGATTCCATACCTGGGAAAAATGCAACTGGGAGACCAATAACTGGGACTAAGAATAATATTCTCCTTTACAAGAGTGTTTAGCAAACAGAAGAGAGGCTGCTTCGTAATGAGGCAGCTCTTTCTCATTTTATGGGACAGTCGGGATGCTTCTCCTGTTTCATTTGCAAAACGGCGTCGTCTCAAAATGCCTTATGATCACGCTCCCGAATACGGCAAAAAATACGGCTATGCCGTACTCACTGCCGCATTTTTCGCTGTTGCGGCCTCAAAAATACGGCAAACAATACGGCTATAGCCATACTGTTGCCGTATTCATCAGCGAAAAACGCCTTAACTGCAGGCTTTTCGAAAACCTGTTGGCAAACCT
>CADAKH010000004.1 GCA_902788505.1 Oscillospiraceae bacterium | reverse complement strand
GAGAGAATTCAGGTCAAATTGAAAGGACTGACTCCTTGCCAGGCAAGGAATCAGTCCTTATACTCATTTTAAATCGTCCAACTTCGGGGGTTCACTTCAATTATGGAGGCAGCTCTTATTTATTATGAATAATTGACCTGAAAACAAAAACGAACATATTTTCGGGAGAGACGAACATTGAAAATCAGGGAACAGGTATAATTATCGAATCAAAGCTACAATTAACAATATTGGAAATATGATGACTATAACTCAGATAAAAATAATTGAAAGCATATATACATATCCGGATCAAATAATTGAAACATAA
Source organism: Oscillospiraceae bacterium (assembly GCA_902788505.1). Classification (GTDB taxonomy): domain Bacteria; phylum Bacillota; class Clostridia; order Saccharofermentanales; family Saccharofermentanaceae; genus Saccharofermentans. The sequence goes on along the minus strand of CADAKH010000004.1, from coordinate 119,545 downwards.
AACTATGTCTGAATAACTCGGACAACAAAACACAAATCAGAATTCTCATGATCGGATAATCAGGATCAAATCCGGATAAATGATCCGTTCAGATAATAAATGAATACATTAATTTGATAATACGGGTAACTGATAACAGATCGATATATGAATACGGTTTTTTCCGGAAAAACGATGTAATCATGAATCCAATAATGATGAATCTTATTATATATACTTTTTATCCTCTTCCTAATTCACCAAAATTGTAATTATACCGAATTGCATATACAAGAAAATCAGATGATTGATGAAAGGGACACAAGTACTCTTCCCGGAAAATGTTAAGTATAGACGATCTCGTTTCTGCCTTTTGTTTTGAGATAAATGGTGAATACGATTCTGATGATGATCAGGACAACTACTATTCCGATCATGTCGACCATAACATCAATTATGGATCCGTCGCGTCCTAATACGAATAACTGATGATATTCATCGAAGATCGCATTGAGAATTGCAAACCATAAAGTGAAACTGATGTTCATCTCATTATCAGATCTCATGAGCTTAACCGGACTCTCTGAATAAGATGTCTTGCTGGAGATCTTGTTCGTAGATGATAATGCCATATAGGACAGGAAAGTAAGCAGGGCGAACTCTGAAGCATGTGCTATCACTCTTATTCCACTGTCGTCTTTAAGTTCAATATTAAATAATTCATTTAAAGCATCAAGAAAATACTTGGATAATTCTGATGATTCTGTCGCATTTTCCGCTGACAGATGGAATATAACTACAATCCAGGCAATTGTAAGGACCCAGAAGAATAATGCCATAAGGGAATACCTTATGGATATTTCTTTGCTGTGAGCTTTGCTTATGAGCTTTGTAGTCATCTGTTCCCTGCCGATTTACATATATAAAAATATTATATATCAATATTATGTATATTTCTTGGCATTCTTCATGGCACGGTCAATGTCTCGGGCAGCTTCTTTCTTGGCCATGACATCACGTTTGTCATAGTCTTTTTTACCGCGTGCAAGACCTATTTCAAATTTGACTTTGCTGTCCTTGAAATAACATTTGGTCGGAACCAAAGTAAGGCCGTCCTGTTTGACAGTTGAATATAATCTTATGATCTCACGCTTATGCATGAGAAGCTTTCGCATTCTTTCGGGATCAAGATTGAATCTGTTACCGTTCTCGTAAGGGCTTATATGAACGCCAATGAGCCACATCTCCCCGTCTTTTACCTGGACATAGGAATCCTTGAGGTTTATCTTCCCTGCCCTGAGACTTTTGACTTCCGTTCCCGATAAAGCCACGCCTGCTTCAAACCTCTCCTCGATAAAGTAATCGTGATAGGCTTTGCGGTTTTCTGCTATTATTTTTATACCTTTTTTAATTGCCATAATGGTGTATTTTACATTCAAACAGGAAATTTTACAAAGAAAACCCTGAAATGCCCTGATTTACTGCATTTGCAAAGACGGATATGCATTAAGATCCAATGAATCGCGTTTCCCGTTCATGTACTCGAAATAGCCGCAGGAAGCGATCATTGCCGCATTATCTGTGCAGTATTTGAGCTCAGGATAGTAGAGTCTGATTCCTTTTGATCTTGCTTCCTTCTCGAAAGCGGCCCTGAGGAATGAATTGGCAGATACGCCTCCTGCAAGGCAAAGCTTCTTTATTCCTGTCTGTTTGCAGGCTGCCATTGTGTTCTTTAAAAGAGCATCTGCAATTGCCTGCTGATATGAAGCCGTGAAATCCCTGATATCGATCTCTTCGCCCTTCTGTCTCAAACCGTTTATAAGATTCAGAGCAGATGTCTTAAGACCTGAGAAAGAGAAATCCAATGTATCTCCCATATGAGTTTTGGAGAATTCATACCTGTCGGTATCTCCTCCCTGACCGGCTTTATCCATCTTGGGACCTCCAGGATATCCAAGACCTATAACACGTGCAATCTTATCAATTGCTTCACCTGCAGCATCGTCTCTGGTTCTGCCGAGAACTGTCATGTCAGTATAGGTGTCAACACGTACGATCATTGAGTTACCGCCACTTACGCATAAGCAAAGAAATGGCGGCTCAAGCTCTTCAAAACAAAGGTAATTAGCTGCGATATGACCTTTGAGATGATTAACACCGACAAGAGGTTTTCCGGATACTTCACAAAGACCTTTGGCACAGGATAAACCTACCAATAGAGCTCCGACCAGGCCCGGACCGTATGTAACTGCAACAGCATCAATATCAGATAATGAAACGCCTGCATCTGTTAAAGCCTTCTCAACTGTCGGATAGACAGCATCAACATGCATTCTTGAAGCAAGCTCAGGAACGACACCGCCGTATTGTTCATGAAAATCTGCCTGTGATGCAATTACATTGCTCATGATTACACGGCCGTTCTTAACAACCGAAGCAGCTGTCTCATCACATGAACTCTCAATACCGAGAATCAGAATGTCCTCTTCCCTTTTCATATTATTTGTCATCCACCATGTAGTAAGAATTAAGGAAATCATTAACTGTATCAATATATAGATTCTTATTGATACCGTATTCCTCAAGATATCCGGCACCTGAGACCATTATGCTCTTGGTAATGCTCGAATTCAGCCTGTTGCGCTCGGTTATTATCTGGTCGATCTTATCGGCACCGATAAATGTATCGTGTCCACCGTAAAGAATCAGAACCGGGATAGGAAGTCTGGCAATAGCTGCTGCAAGGCTTGTATTCTCTGCACCGGAAGATACCCTGATCGCATAAGGTACAGAATACTGTGTAATGAAGCCCAAAGGCTCGCTCTGCAATACCTCAGGTCTGATATAGTCATCAGATTGTTTAGCAGGAGAATCAAGGATCATGCCGATAATGTAAGATCTGTCGAATCCGAGATTCCTGATATTCTGGCTGTATTCTGACAAAGTATTCTCATTTGCGCCTTCGGGCGGAAGGCTTGAATATGCGATTATTGACGATGTGCAACCAGTTCCGATTCCGAAAAGGATTACGTCAGTAGTAACGGAGATCTGTCTTACGATCGATATCGCACCCAATACATCCTGCCATTCGAGGTATCCGTATGTACAGATATCACCGCCTGACGTACCTGAGTTTCTCTGGTCGAAAAGAAATACGTTATATCCGTTATCAAGCCAGCTTTCGATCATGTCGATCATTTCGACACCGAAAGGAAGTCTGTTGGAACCTGCATCGTGAACAACTATTATGGTTGATATAGGATTTTTGGTCTTGAAAAACCATCCCTGCAATGATGTCTGTCCGTCAGCTGATTCGAAGCTCGTCGTACTGTAAGACGGAAGAATGTTTGAAGGAACATTCGTAACCTCGTTGCGGTTGATATTCATCAGTCTGTTGGATGAGAATACGGTAAGTGCAATGAATGAGATAATTACGAGCGCGACAATACTTAAGACCAGAGCAAGTCTCATTACGAAAGGGTTTCTGCGTCTTGAAGCATTACCGCTGAAGCTGACAAATCCGCTGTTTGATCTGGCCATCTGTTACTTAATTGACCCCGCTTGAACCAAATCCGCCGCCTCTGTCTTCGCCAATGGCTTTGACATTATCAGTCTCAACAAAATTGCAGTATTCGACTTTTGCTACAACCATCTGAGCGATACGGTCGCCTTTACGGATCTTATATGTGCCGTGAATGCAGCCTTTCATGTCAATCGTGAGAGGCTCATTGATACCTTCGTCCTGAAAAAACGAATCGTTATAGATGATTACGTTAACTTCATCCCTGTAACCGCAATCGATCGTACCCGGAGCATTTGGAATCCTCAAAGGTGTTTTAAGGGATACTCCGCTCCTGGGTCTTATCTGAACTTCATAACCATAAGGAATAGCGAGCTTGATACCGACCGGAACAAGTGCGGATTTACCGGGTTCGATGATAACGTCTTCTGCTGCATAGAGATCCATTCCGGCATCGCCGTCATGGGCATAAGAAGGGAGCTTTGCATCTTCCCTGCACTTCTCAACATGAATATCAATCATTGTTTTTTCCTCCGGGCAATATCGTATAGTTGCAGATAACATCAAATCCGAGTTCTGCAATTGCTTCGGCATAAGATTCATCAATAAGATTTTTCGCTCTGCCGTAAATCGTGCATGAGCAATCCAATGGATGAGGAATTACTTTAAGTGCTGCTCCGTCACTTTCTCTCTTGGGCTTCATCTCATAATAAGCATTGTTGTGACAGAAGCCGCAAGGTCTCTGATTGCGCCCTGCTGCGCAGAAATCCGACTGCATCCAAGGGATAAGACCATCCGAATGGACAATGAGCTTAGGCTTTTTAGAAGCTATATCAAAGACTTCGGTAAGGTTTCTTAAGTCCTGAAGAAGGTCATCGGGATTTATCTCATAAGAAGGCATTACAGCATCAGCATAATCGAAAGCTCGTGCAATGGATCTGCTGCTGTAAAGATTCGTTCCCGCAGAAGCGTAACTTGCAATACCTTCTTTAAGGAATTTCCTGTCAGTGAAAAGCCTGGATGACATAACAGCTTTAAAAGCATCACCAAGATCCACTTTAAGAAGTGAGATTACATAATCGATTACCTTATTGAGCTTGTCGTGATGGAAATCAGGTATCATTAAAACAAGCTCGGAACCCTGGTCTTTAACAAAATCTATCACGATATTATAAAGATCAGGATCTGCCAGATCGTAAATGCTGAAAGCATAGATATCTGCGCCTTCTTCAAGGATATCATCGTTTAATCTCAGCAACGGATATGAGTACATATTCTTGATAATGCCTTTATCTTCAGGCTGTTCCCCGAAGAATTCGGAATCATCAACATAATCAATACCGTAGTTCTTTTTAAATGAATTGACTACATTAACTTCAAGAACAGTCAGAAGATCTCTTCTTAAAGAATTAATAATGCTTACAGGACAATAGAATTCTTCTTTGCCTTCGAAACTTACTGAGGCAACACAGAAAGGTGTATCCAGAGTTTTGGATATCTGTTCCATTATCCTTTCTTTATCAAGAGCTCTGCCGTCATAATCATCAGGAATATCGATCCTGGATTCGGAAGATATCTTATCGGCAATACCGTCTGATACAACTGCAGTTGCAACGATCTCGGAACCGTTATTGATAAGCGTAATATCAACCGGAGTCCTTCTGAGATCCTTTTTTGCAATATCAAGTTCGTGATTCATTAGGAAAACTTCATAACCCGGTTTGAGCTTTTTGATCATGTCCGGATGAAGACCTTTGATATCAAGACCTGAAAGACCTGTATTGGTCTTTCCTACCGGAAATGAACAGATCTCACGGGCATTTTCCCTGATGGACAGGAAATCGCCCTTATCAGGCTCCATAGCGCCGTTTTTTATACCTACGGTAACAAGTCCGTTCTTGGCATCCAGGCGGCTTATACGGCCTATTCTGACTCCGTATTTGCCGGGATATTCACCGGACAAAAGATGATCGTCCTTGCTTCCGCTAAGATACTGTGATGTAAATGCACCGCCTCTGTTGAAGTTAACGAGAAGCTCATACTTAATCTCTTTTAAAAGATCACTGTTAAGATTGCCTTCGTAATATGCATCTATCATCCTGCGGTAGCAATAAACCGCGGATCTGACATAATTGGCATCACGCATACGGCCTTCGATCTTAAGGCTCTTAACACCGCTCTTTATAAGTCTTTCAAGATATTCGGAAACATCCCTGTCTTTGGGAGACAAAAGATGCCCTTCTTTAAGTCTTAATCCGTCGTTAAATAACTGATACTCTTCCCTGCACGGCTGAGCGCAGGAGCCTCTGTTGCCGGATCTTGTGCCGCTTCTGTTCATGGCAGAAAAAAGGCAGAGTCCTGATGCACATACGCAAACTGCACCGTGTGCGAAAACTTCGGTCTCAAGTCCGTATCCTGATGCGATCTTAGTTCTTGTTTCGATCTCATCGCAGGATAACTCTCTGGGAAGCACAACTCTATCTGCACCAAGTTCAGACAGCTTTTTGAATTCATCAGCAGAATAGACATTCATCTGAGTGCTGCAGTTGATAATGACATCGGTAAAATCAGCTGCGAGCTTGGTTAGTACAGCAAGGTCCTGTACTATAAGGCCGTCAACACCGATATTTACAGCTTCTGCAATAGTAGGATAAAACAACTCAAACTCTGAGTCGCTCATCAAAGTGTTAACCGCAAGAAATACTTTTGAAGATCTTGCATGCGCATAGTCCACGCCTTCTTCCAATTCATCAAGCGTAAAGTTATCAGCGCCCGCTCTTGCGGAATATTCTTTCAATCCGAGATATACGGAATCGGCTCCGGAATCAACGGCAACTTTTAAAATATCAAGATTGCCGCATGGAGCCAGCAGTTCAATTCTGTTTCTTGTCATCACTGTTCTTTAAATGTTCGAATAAGCCCGAACTTACCTTGTTTGCCAGTTCCTCCATCGGAGTAGGCTCAATGTCAGCTCTTCTCTCTTCTGCATACTGTGTGGCTTTTGCCCTGTAATATGTAAGCTCAGTCTTAAGAGCGTTGTTCTCGGCTCTTAATGAGATTATCTGATCGCATGCCTCAAAGAGAGATAATATAGCAGTCTTGTTGGTTGCAATATACGGGTTATTCTCTTTTGTATCCTGATAGATCTCGTCAGCCAGTTCCCCTACTTTTTTGATGCGCTCATAACCGGCATTGTCACTTCTTACGACATACTGAACGCCGCCAATCGTGATCTGGGCACTTTGCTCTTTTGATCCTTCCTCTTCTTCTTTCTTAGCCTTACGGGCCCTGATCTTATCTTCAAGTGTCATGAGCTTTTTCTCTGTGACAGTCTTGGCTTTTATCTCACCTTTATAGAGCTGCTTGTATTCAACTATTGCGGGAGCATCATCCTTCTTACCCTTACGCTTGTAAGAGCCGTCAGAATATTTGCCAAGTAAACTCGAGTTTGATTTTCTCATAAGACCATTCCCCGTTTTGTTTAATTTAATAATTATAACATTTTATTTTAAAGCATTATAAAGTCCGCAGAAATCGTTAGGGTTTAATTCCTCTGCCCTGACATTTTCGTTGAGACCGAGTCTTATAAATGCTTCAGAGATCTTTTCGGAAGGTGATGTCTGAGCAAGATTCTTCCTGAGCATCTTGCGTCTCATCGAAAAGCAGGAATTCAGAAACCTGACAAAATCCGGTGAAAGAATGTCAGCAGAATCATTACGGACAAAACTTATCACCGCAGATGTAGTTCTTGGCTGCGGGATAAATGCTGTGTGCGGTACTTTGAACTCATAATTATAAGTTCCGTAAATGCTGCAAAGTATAGCCAACGGACCGTACTGCTTGGTGTTGGGCCCACAGTCTATCCTTGCTATTGCTTCATCTTCCACCATAAATATCATTTTCCGTGCTTTTGAGAATTCGCCGAAAAGCTTTTTCATGATGTCAGTCATAACATAATAAGGAATGTTGCTGACAATGACATCAGGATCAGTACAGTTCTCATATTTCAAGAAATCGCAGTTAACTATTGCGGCATTTGAAATGTTGGCGGATAAATACTCAGCAAGACCGTGGTCGATCTCAACACAGGTAAGACCGTCAGTCAATTCCGAGATAGGATATGTGATGCTTCCCAATCCCGGACCAATCTCAAGTATACGGTCTTCCCTTTTTATCCCGCACAGATCAACTATTTCCTTTATGATCGTCTCATCACAAAGGAAATTCTGCCCGAACTTACTTTGGGGCAGAATTCCTTCGTCATTCATTATGTTTCTTATAGTCTCTCTGTTCATTACAGGAAGTATGCTACACCTGATTCAAAGATCTTCTGGTACTTGTTACCGGGGATGTTCTTTGTAAGATCTGACTCATATCTTTCAGTATGACCCATCTTACCGAGTACACGTCCGTCGGGTGATGTGATACCTTCGATAGCGCAGATGGAACCATTGGGGTTGAACTGTGTATCGGAAGCATAGTTACCGTCAAGATCAACATAGCATGTAGCGATCTGGCCGTTAGCCGCAAGCTTTTTTACAAGCTCTTCAGAAGCTACGAACTTACCTTCACCGTGAGAGATCGGTATCTCGTAGATCTCGCCGGGATTGCAGAGTGAGAGCCAGGGGCTCTTGTTGGTCATGATCTTAGTTCTTGAGTAAACATTCTGATGTCTTCCGATGTTGTTGAATGTAAGCGTCGGGCTATCAGGTGTCATGTCGCAGATCTTACCGAAAGGTACGAGACCTAACTTGATCAAAGCCTGGAAACCGTTGCAGATACCGAGAGCAAGACCATCTCTGTTATCGAGGAGATCGGAAATAGCATCAGCAATGCCGCTGTTTCTCAATGAAGCTGTGATGAACTTACCTGAACCCTCAGGCTCGTCACCTGCGGAGAAACCGCCGGGGATCATCATGATGTTTGCTTCACGGATCTTTGAAGCGAGCTCGGCAAATGATTCGTTGATATCGTTCTGGTTTCTGTTCCTTACTACGAATATCTCAGCATCAGCGCCTGCTCTCTCGAAAGCTCTTGCAGAGTCGATCTCACAGTTGTTGCCCGGGAATACGGGGATGATTACCTTCGGCTTTGCACCCTTAAGTACGCCGGGAGCAGCCTTCTTAGGCTGACCTGCTGTATATACATCGATTGCGAAAGGCATTTCGGCAGATTTAGCTACTGTCGGGAAGATCCTCTCAAGCTTGCCTTCATATGCTTCCAGTGCATCCTTGCCTGAAATCTTAGAACCTGCATATGTAAAGTCACCAGAATCGTTAGTTGTACCGAGGAACTTACCGCCGGCCATCTCAACCTTATCAACAGCGTTGCCGTCATTAGGGATAGCAACTATGACAGAACCGAGTGACTTGGAGAAAAGATCTGCTTCTGTGAGCTTATCGGAGAAATCGAATCCGAGCATATTACCGAAGCACATCTGTGCAACTCTTGCTGCGACACCTGCGCTCTTAACTACTGCAGCGTTCTTTATCTCGCCTCTGTCGATCAGTTCCTTAACGGCCTTGATGACTCTCAATACATGATCTTTCTTATATGAACCCTTGCCGTCTCTTGCACACTTGATGAGATAGAGTTTCTGGCCCTTGCCTGTAAGTGTAGCGGTGATGACTTTATCTGTTGTAGTCATGCCGACTGCGAAAGATACGAGCGTCGGAGGTACATGAATATCATTGAATGTACCTGACATAGAGTCCTTACCGCCTATTGCTGCTGTACCGAAATCGAGCTGTGCCTTGTAAGCACCAAGGAGAGCTGCAAGAGGCTTACCCCAGCTCTCTGCGCCTGCCATTCTCTCGAAGTATTCCTGGAATGTGAGTCTTGCCTTCAAAGGATCAACACCCATTGCAAGGAGCTTGAGAAGTGATTCAACTACAGAGTTATATGCACCTGCATAAGGACTCCACTCAGTATAGTAAGGATCGAAACCGTATGTCATTACTGAGCAGTCGTGTGTTGTGCCGTGATCGAGCGGGATCTTGGCAGCCATACCTTCCTCAGGCGAATTCTGCATCTTACCGCCGTAAGGCCATACAACAGTTGCTGCACCGATCGAAGAGTCGAATCTCTGGATAAGACCTTTACGGGAAGCTCCTTCCAATGAATTGAGAACACCCTTAAGGCTTTCTGCAAAATTACCTTCAGCATATCCGTTTGAAGGTGTATCAAGGAATTCACCTTTTCCCTGAGGAACAACATCAGCTTCAGCATACTGTGTAGCGCCGTTTGTATCAATGAAAGATCTCGGGAGATCAACGATAGTATTGCCGTTCCATACCATCTTCATAATGGGCTCTTCGGTAACTGTAGCAACTACTGTAGCTTCAAGGTTCTCCTTAGCTGCAGCAGCCATGAACTTATCAAGGTCAGCAGGATGAACAACAACAGCCATTCTCTCCTGTGACTCGGAGATAGCGATCTCAGTACCGTCAAGACCGTCGTACTTCTTGGGAACTGCATCAAGATTGATGGAAAGACCATCTGCAAGCTCACCGATAGCAACGGATACACCGCCTGCACCGAAGTCATTACATCTGATGATGAGTCTGGTAACTTCAGGATCTCTGAAAAGTCTCTGAAGCTTTCTTTCTGTGGGAGCATTACCCTTCTGAACCTCAGACCCGCATGTTACGACAGATTGTGTGTTGTGAGCCTTTGAAGAACCCGTTGCACCGCCGATACCGTCACGGCCTGTTCTGCCGCCGAGGAGAACTACAATGTCGCCGGCCTGAGGTCTTTCTCTTACGATATTTGATGCGGGAGCTGCACCTACAACGGCACCGATCTCCATTCTCTTTGCAACATATCCGGGATGGTAAACTTCATCAACAAGACCTGTAGCAAGACCGATCTGGTTACCGTATGAGGAATAACCTGCAGCAGCTGTGCGGCAGAGCTTCTTCTGGGATAGCTTGCCCTTAAGAGTTAGTTCAACAGGTACAGTAGGATCACCTGCACCAGTTACACGCATAGCCTGATATACATAAGATCTGCCTGAAAGAGGGTCACGGATAGCGCCACCCAAACATGTTGCTGCACCGCCGAAAGGTTCGATCTCAGTAGGATGGTTATGTGTCTCATTCTTAAACATGAAGATATAATCTTCAGGCTTGCCGTCTACTTCGATCCTTACCTTGATCGAGCATGCATTGATCTCTTCTGATTCATCAAGATCTGCAAGCTTTCCGTCCTTCTTGAGCTTCTTAGCTGCAATAGTTCCGATATCCATAAGACAAACAGGCTTTTTGGAAATACGGTCACCGTAAACTTCTTCTCTTACAGCAAGATAATCTTTGTAAGTATCCTTGATCTCTGAAGTGAGTTCATCGTCGCCTTCGAACTTGATATCTGTAAGGTTAGTAAGGAATGTTGTATGACGGCAGTGATCTGACCAGTATGTATCAAGAACCCTGATCTCTGTAATTGTGGGGACTCTTCCCTGCTCTTTGAAGAAATCCTGAACGAACTTGATATCTGCAAAGCTCATAGCAAGGCCCATGGACTTTCTTAAAGCTTCAAGATCATCATCTGACATATCGAGGAAACCTTCAACATCAGCAACTTTTGTCGGAATATCATATTTATCGATAAGAGTGGAAGGCTTCTCAGCAGAAGCTTCTCTGGCTTCAACAGGGTTGATAAGGTAACCCTTGATCTTCTCCTTCTCTTCTTCTGATACAGAACCATAGAAAGCAATGATCCTGGCACACTTTACGATAGGTCTCTCCTTCGCAGTCATGAACTGGATACACTGAGCTGCTGAATCTGCTCTCTGATCGTACTGACCGGGCAAAGACTCGACGATGAGCACGTAAGCTGCATCACTTAAGTCGACTGTCTCATCATAAAGGATATCAACCGGCGGTTCGCTGAACACAACAGGCTTTGCGTTATCAAACTCTTCATCTGTTACGCCTGATACGTCGTAACGGTTGATAACACGGACCTTTTCGATGCCGGATACGTTAAGATCGTATTTAACATCGTGAAGGATTCCGCCTGCTTCAACATTGAAGCCTTCTTTCTTTTCGGACAGTACTCGTCTTACATCATTCTCGTTCATAAGGTTCTCCTATGTAGAAATATAATTACAGATTATCTGCGCTTTTAGAGAGCAATTCGGTGTTGTACTTGAGGAATCTCTCAAGGCCTTCGCTGTCAAGAGATCCGTGTGCAAGTTTTGCCTGATCGTAGATATGCTGAGCCAGGCGGTCAGCTTCTTCCTTCTTGGTGCCCATGGATTCAAGAGCTTCAAGCTTTGTAATGAGCGGACTGTCAGTATTAACGACAAGCTCTTCTGTCTCAGGGAACATGTCATTAAGCTGTTCTTCGGTCATGGTTCCCATTGATGACATCATTCTCTCATACTGGGCACGCATTTCCTTCATTCTTCTGTTATGCTCTGCTTCACGGATGAGAGCAGGAAGATTGTCTTTTCCCATCTCCTGCGCGAAAACAATGAGCTTATCATCGCCAACTGCACTTCTGAAGAAATCCTTGAGCTTGTTTTTGGTCTCTTCATCAGATTCCTTGCCCGAAAGCTCTGAGTCGACTCTCTTGAAGCTGTAATCAGGCTTCTTCATCTCAAGATAAGACATAAAGTTATTGTCGATCTCTTCATCCATGACGATTACTTCAAAGCCGTCATTCTTGCTCATTTCGACATAAGCAGCCTGAGCTTTGGGATCTGTCGTATATCTGATAGTCTTTCGGTCTTCAGAAGTAAGTTCTTCGATGGTCTTAAATGCACCATCAACTGTCTTGAACAGGCAGATACCGTCAACCTTCTCGTAGAACTTCTCTTCTTTCATCATGCCGTACTTAACGAATACGGAGATATCAGACCAGTACTTCTCATAGTCTTCTCTCTGCTTCTTGAAGAGTTCATTAAGCTTGTCGGATACTTTCTTAATGATATGGCCTGAAAGTTTCTTTACGTATTCATCCTGCTGGAGTGCGGAACGTGATACATTGAGCGGCAGGTCTGAGCAATCGAGACATCCCTGCAATAGGAATAAGAAATCAGGAATGATCTCTTCAATGTTATCTGCTACGAAGATCTGGTGATTATAGATCTTGATCCTTCCCTCAAGTGACTGATAGATATTGTCTGTCTTAGGGAAATAAAGGATACCCTGAAGTGTGAAAGGATAATCCATGTTGAGGTGGATCCAGAACAAAGGATCCCTGCCGTCATTAAATACGCTGTGATAGAACTGCTTATATTCAGATTCAGTGCACTCAGAAGGTTTCTTCGTCCAAAGAGGAGCTTTGTTGTTAACCGGAACATAAGATACCGGTGAAGGTGTATATGTCTCACCCTTCTCTTCTGCTTCTTTCTTGCGCTTCTGTTCTGCTTCCTCGTGAAGTCTGTCAGATTTAGTATCTACGAAATAGATATCAGCGGGTGCAAAATAGCAGTACTTGCGGATAGTCATTCTGATAGTAGCGGAATCGAAGATCTTGATCGCATCTTCTGAAAGCTTAAGAGTGATTATGGTACCTCTTTCCTTCTTGTCTGAAGGAAGGATCTCGTAATCCATACCATCGTTGGATTTCCAGATAACTGGCTCTGCATCTTCAATGAAGCTCTTAGTGTTGATAGTAACTTCATCTGCAACCATGAAAGCTGAGTAGAAACCGAGACCGAAGTGACCGATGATGCCGGTCTTGTCTGTTGACTCCTGCTGGTACTTGGTAACAAAATCGAGAGCGCCTGAGAATGCGATCTGGTTGATGTATTTCTCAACCTCATTCTCGGTCATACCGATGCCGTTATCCTCAAATGAAATAGTCTTGTTATCGTCATCGTAAACGACTCTGATCGAATAATCGGCTTTGTCAGGCTCTTTCTCGGCCTTGCCCAATTCTACGAGTCTTCTGTGCTTGGCGATAGCATCTGCACAGTTTGATACTAATTCTCTGATGAAGATATCCTTATCCTCATAGAGCCATTGTCTGATGACCGGAAAAATATTCTCGGTTGTTACCGATATCTTTCCTGATTTTGATTCCATATTATACCACCTCCAAATAGTTATCCGTTCAAAGCGCGCTTTTCAGCGCCAATATATTCAGATGTATATTCCTGATACATCTTAGAGATCATTTTCAAGATTTCATTATCAGAAGAATTGAACTCATAATCATCGATATATCTTACAGGGAGAATATCAAAAGGTGTGCTGCTGACAAATACAGCATCGCTTGAAGGATCAAGCTCTTCTGGCCTGAACATGCCGGTCTTGAGCTCAAGTCCGGATCTCTTAAGAGCTTCCATTACTCTCTTCCTTGTAATTCCGATAAGGATCTTATCGTCAGGTGCAGAATACACCTGTCCGTCTCTTATAACGAACAGATTGGACATAGAACCTTCATAGAGCTTTCCTTCGTTATCAGCCAGAACAAGTTCAAAAGGCAATCCGTGGGAATTAGCTTCTTTGAATTTTTCGTTTACGCGGGTCTTATAGTCACCTCTGAATATCTTGAGATTAGGTGTCTTTCTTTCCCAATTTAAAAGACTTGTATTAATACCGTTTTCGAAAAGCTCTTTGCCGGGAATTGTTATATCAGCCTGATGTATAAGTAAACATTCATTAGTAAGAACGATCCTTATTGATCCGTCAGTGACCTTTTCGAGATCAACAAAGCTGTATGCTTCGGATAAGATCTTAGTTGTATCAACGGGAAAGTTCTCAAGTCCCTTAACTGAATTAACGAGTCTGGCAAGATGATCTTCTGCAAATAAAAGAACTCCGTCCTTAACACGGATAGTTTCATAATAGATTCTGATATCGACCGGTTTTTGAAGAGACTGGGTCAGTTCCGAGCTTACCCTGTAATACTTTCCGCAGAATAAAAAGCCGTTACCGGTAAGATGTTCCATCAACGGATACGCCATATGATCCAAATTCCCCTTGAGAATTATTCATTGCATATAATGCCACATATGATTTTATACAAAAGAGATTCTTTTTACAAAACACAAGGTATAAAAACATGCACAAAAAATCACACATTTTTCTTACTTGTTTTATTATAGCGCCGTTATTAAAATCTTTGTGTTGACTAATGTCGGCATTCATAAATCGGAGGTGCCTTATGGCAAAAGAAAAATTCTTACTGGCTTATTCAGGCGGACTTGATACTTCTATCATCATCCCGTGGCTTCTTGAGCATTACGACTGCGAAGTTGTAGCTTACTGCGGTGAAGTTGGTGTCGGTGTAGATCACGACTATCTTGAGAAGAAAGCTCTCAAGTGCGGCGCTATCAAATGCATTATTGAAGATATCACAGACGAGTTCGTTTCTGACTTCGTTTACCCTACTCTTAAGGCTAATGCAGTTTATGAGGGCAAGTACCTTCTCGGTACATCCATGGCACGTCCTGTTATTGCTAAGCACTTCGTTGAAGCAGCTCATGCTAACGGATGCACAACAATCGTTCACGGCTGCACCGGTAAGGGCAACGACCAGGTAAGATTTGAGCTTTCAATCAAGGCTCTCGATCCTGATATGAAGATCCTTGCTCCCTGGAGAATCTGGGACATCAAGTCACGTGATGAAGAGATCGATTACGCTCAGGCACGTGGTATCGAAGTTCCTGTTACAAAGGAGAACAACTATTCAAAGGATGAGAATCTCTGGCACCTCTCACACGAGGGTATGGATCTTGAGGATCCCGCAAATGAGCCTAACCTTGATAAGATCCTCGAGCTCATGGTATCACCTGAGAAGGCACCTGATACTCCTACATATGTAACAATTAAGTTCGAGAAGGGTATTCCGGTTGAAGTTGATGGCCAGAAGCTCTCCCCTGCAGATCTTTTGAGATACTGCAATAAGGTTGCAGGAGCAAACGGCGTAGGTATCGCTGATATCGTTGAGAACCGTCTTGTCGGTATGAAGAGCCGTGGCGTTTATGAGACTCCCGGTGGAACACTCCTTTTCGCAGCTCACAGAGAGCTCGAGCTCCTCACAGTTGAGCGTGACACGATCCACTATAAGGATCTCGTTGCCCAGAAGTTCGCTGAACTCGTTTACTATGGACAGTGGTTCCACCCTCTCCGTGAGGCTCTCTCAGCTTTCGTTGATAAGACACAGGAAGTTGTAACCGGTGAAGTTAAGATGAAGCTCTATAAGGGCAGCTGCACTCCTGCAGGCACAAAGTCACCCTTCTCCCTTTACGATCCTGAGATCGCTACTTTCGAGGCTGATGACGTATACAACCAGGCTGATGCAGGCGGATTTATCAACTGTTTCGGTCTTCCTATGAAAGTTAATGCCAAGATGAAGCAGAAGAACGGTTTACTCTGATTTACTTAATATAGTTTTTCAAGGGCTGTCTCTTATGTGGAGGCAGCCCTTTTTTATCATTGTTGTAGCATCTAAGGTAACTCATATGAACGAAATATTCACTGACTACATTACACCTGAAGAATACATGGAATTCCGCAAAGCAGTAGGCTGGTCATCTTTCCCTATTGAACAGGCTGCTCAAGGACTTAAGAATTCATATATCTTCTGCTTGCGTAAAGAAAGAAAAGCGATTGCTCTCGGACGTGTTATCTGGGATCACGGATATGTTGTATATATAGCGGATGTGATCGTTCTTCCTGAATACCAGGGTTCGGGATACGGCAGAATGATCATGGAGAAGATCATGACTACAATTAACAGTTGGCTTAAACCTGATTATAAGGTTATGGTTACACTGGTAGCAGCAAAGGGAAAAGAAGAATTCTATGAGAAATTCGGATTCTTCAAGCGTCCTAATGAAAACTTCGGATGCGGTATGTGTCAGTGGATCTGCAATGAAAACAAAGAAAGTGAGGCGTGCTGCACATGAACATCGAATACAGGCTAATGACTATTGAAGATTACACGCAGGCTTATGATCTTTGGATCAAATGCGGCAATGGCCTTAATAACAAGGATGATTCCAAAGAAGGCATAGAAAAATACCTCAAACGCAATCCTTCTACTTCTTTCGTTGCACTTTGCGATGAAAAAGTCGTTGGTGTGATATTATGTGGTCATGACGGAAGGCGCGGCATCATTCAGCATGCGTGCGTGTCACCGGAATACAGAAGATCAGGGATCGGCAAAAAGCTCGTAGATCTTGCTTTGGAAGCTTTAAAAGCTGAAGGAATCAATAAAGTTCTTCTGGTTGCTTTCAAGAAAAACGAAGGCGGTAATAAATTCTGGGAATCTCAGGGCTTCACTCTCCGTGATGATCTGAATTACAGGAATAAAGCTTTATCAGAAATGATCAGGATCGATCCTGATTATATAAAGGAGTAACTATATGGCAAAAAAAATGTGGGCCGGACGCTTTGAGAAAGCAACCGACAAAGAAGTAAACGATTACAACTCTTCCCTACCCTTTGACTGTAAGATGTACAGCCAGGACATTGAAGGCTCTATTGCTCATTCACAGATGCTCGCAAAGCAGGGCGTTATTACACAGAAGGATGCGGATGATATAAAGAGCGGACTTCTTTCCATCAAGGAAGATATCGAATCCGGCAAACTGACATTCGATTCAGATGCTGA
Organism: Oscillospiraceae bacterium; assembly: GCA_902788505.1. Lineage (GTDB taxonomy): Bacteria > Bacillota > Clostridia > Saccharofermentanales > Saccharofermentanaceae > Saccharofermentans. Next base: position 102,474 of record CADAKH010000004.1, on the reverse strand, counting down.
AGATATCCACATGTTTATCGAAGAAGAACTCACAAACCGTATAGGTGATGCAGGCAAGCGTCTTCATACCGGCCGTTCACGCAACGATCAGGTAGCTTTGGACCAGCGCCTTTATATGGTTGATGAAGCCGGAGAGATCATCGAGTTATTAGATGGCCTTCTTGATATATTAGTTGAGATAGCTAAGGCTAATACCGAGACATACATGCCCGGTTATACTCATCTCCAGAGAGCACAGCCTATTACTTATGCCCACTATCTTTCCGCTTATATCGAGATGTTCAAGAGAGACATCGACAGAATCAATGAAGCTAAGGATCGTGCAAACATTTCTCCTTTGGGAAGCGGCGCTCTTGCCGGAACGACATATCCTTTAGACCGTTCTTTTGTTGCTGAGCAGCTTGGTATGAACGGAGTTACACTCTGCTCACTTGACGGTGTAGCAGACAGGGATTTTGCCATTGAGTTTGCTTCTGCATGCTCTATCCTTATGATGCACCTTTCCCGTATGAGCGAAGAGATCATTCTTTATGCTTCACAGGAATTCAAGTTCTATGAGTTGGATGATGCCTATTCTACAGGTTCATCAATGATGCCCCAGAAGAAGAATCCTGACGTAGCAGAGCTTACGCGTGGTAAGACTGGACGTGTTTACGGCGACCTTATCTCACTTCTAGTTATCATGAAGGGACTTCCCCTTACATATAACAAAGATATGCAGGAAGTTCAGGAAGCAATGTTCGACTGCATCGATACTATCAAGGCAGTACTTCCTCCCTTCACAGGCATGATCAAAACGATGACCATCAGAAAAGACAATATGGAAGCAGCCGCGCTTGGCGGATTCACAAACGCTACTGATCTTGCTGACTATCTTGTAAAGAAAGGTCTCCCTTTCCGTGAGACTCACGCAATTTCAGGCAAGCTCGTTCATTACTGCATTGAAAACGGCATTTCACTGCTTGATGTTTCTTTAGATAAGCTTAAGGAGTTCTCACCCGCATTTGAAGAAGATGTATACGATGCAATCTCTTTAAAGACATGCGTCGAAGGCAGAAAGCTTATCGGCGGACCGGCTCCGGAAACTGTTAAGAACTATCTGGACAATCTCTGATAATGACTTTTAATTAAACTATTTAATGCTGTCTCTTTACGGGACAGCATTTTTTACATATTTGAATTATAAAAATCGATAAAAGATTCAAACAGTTCCCTGTTTTGATCAACATTCAGAAAGCTGTTATGGCCTTTGCCGGTCAGTCTGATAAAAGTAAATCTCGGATCATCATGATAATACTCATAATAGATATCGTATCCGTACTCTATCGGAACGACATCATCATCATCACTGTGTATGACCATAATCTCTGCATCAGTAGCAGCAAAACCATCAAGACCGGAATTGGTTGCATATTCTCCGAATTTGGCACGCTCATATATTTTGATAACCGGCATTAATATATGAACAACTGGCCCTACGGCCTTAACGCCACCGCCTTCTACAAGATCCGAAGAACTGCATGGTCCGGAACATTCGATTACTGCTTCGATCTCGGGATGATATGTTAATGCATTACATACGGAATATCCTCCCCAGCTATGTCCAAATAGGCCAATAGGCATTGAAGGGAAATTACCGCTGTCTTCTACGAATGAGATTGCATAATTAAGATCTATTACGCCCTGAGGCACTCCGCCGATTCCATTACCGCCGCTTTCATCATTGCCTGTGGCATCATAAGCAAAAACATAGTATCCGTTCTGTGCAAGATAATTAATGCATGGCATATATGAATTATGACCGCCGGCACCATACCCGTGTGAAAATATTATTATTCCCTTCTGGTCAGTACCGGAACTGTACATATAACCTACAATAGTCTGACCTTTGTCGGAAGCAAATTCATACCTGGTACGTTCAAGACCTTCAAACTCCTGAACATACCGCATAGAAGATTTTCTGCTCTCAAAACGACCGCCGAAATAAACTTTATATAGACCGATAGAGATCAGTACCCAAAGCGCAAATAAAAGCAAGAAAGAAATACTGATTATTACTGTCGGTTTACGGACAGATTTAGTTTTTGCCATGCTATCCCCGTTTATAATTATCACAATACTCAAACGCATTATCTAAGTATTGTTCTATTGCATTAAGATCATCTTTGCCTTCAAGATCAAACCACAGGAATCCGCCTGAAGCCGCAAGATCTTTCGCTTCCATTATACCCGTCAAAAATATTTGAGCAACATGATTTGCACATACGCGGCAGTCATAAAGATCACGAAGTACCTGAGCCTTGCTTATATCCTTGATGTCAGGAATCTCTTTTTCTTTCAAAAGATACATGTGAAGAATCCTGGCAACTGTCTTACGGTTTATCTCTTCTTCCTTGAAAAGCTCATCTTCCTGTTCAAGCCAGCCATTTTCACGGCCATAAACATAAACTGATCCGGGTTCTTCCCCAAAAACTCTGCACAATTGAATAATAAAGGCTTCACGGGTCATAACAATGGTGATATCCGGAATACTACAGAACCATATGCGATGATAGAATCGACAGTAAATAATCCGTCGTTATTAATTAACGAAGACTTATCGATCAGATTATTCACCATATATCCTGATGCATTGCGGAAAGCGTCTTTCATAGAAACAGGAATTATCATATCCAATGCACTTACAATTGTATCAGCCGATATCGAGAAGGACTCCTTTTTATCTTCCGAACTCAGATTAAAGAATGCCAAAGCAATATCACCGTTATTAAGAGGCTTGGCAAGTATGTCTACCCTGTTGTTATCGCGGATGTATTCTTTTGAAGGGTCTTTGCAAGTCTTGAATGAAGTGTATATTCTTTTGGCCTGGATTCCCAAAGGATCCTGATTTAATGCAATTAGATCCTTATTAGCGATAATCTTGCAGATCCAATCATCCTTTTCGACACGTCTAAGATCAAGGCCCAGCGTCAGAGGTGAATTCATCATGCACCACATAGCCATGTGTGAGATACACATAGTTTCGGTTATTCCGTCCATTCCGATAACGAGCATATCAGGATCATTCCAGCCTTTATCAAGACCGGCATATTCATCCATGATTACTGCTTTGTTATATTGGGATGTTATGGAAGTCGTGTAATCACATTCCCATGCAGCTGTACCCGGATTACCGTCCGATCCGACCTGGAATGTTATGTCGTTCAGTATTCTCCAGGAATCACCCACGATATGTCCCCAATCCTGCGGCTGAGTCTTACCCCACTCACAAATAGAAAAGACAATATCCCTGCCATTTCCTGATCTTTCGAGTTCTTTTCTTATCTCAGAATATGAATTCAGAGTATTCTCCTGTCTTCTGTGATTCATGAGCCTGATCTTATTCATACCAGCATTAAGTTTGATTTTGATTACAGGTGAATCTTTAAAAGTCTCTGAAGACTCAGTCTCAGGAAGCATCTCATCGAAAACTATTTCATCGCCCGACGCAACCTGAAGCCAGGAACCAATACCTTCTTCGGCTCCTGTTGCATATGAAACAATCAGATCATAAACACCGGGCGTATCAACAGTGACCTCGAAAAACAGTTCGCTGCTTCTTAATCCGGTCGGTGTATGATCCGGGGCGGTTCCGTCAAAAGTGCCTATAAAAGTTACATAATCATTCATGGAAGCAGCACGGCTGCCGTTTATAATTCCGTCATTTACTGCAGAATAAGTTTTGCCGTCAATGCTGACCGATCTGATATTAGGAGCATAGGAGTATCTGGCATTCTCTGTATTAGAGAATGTGGCATTATCCCACATATAGTAGCAATTATCGACTTTAATGAAATCTATATCCCAGTTGATATAGTCTTCACAATCGTTCTTTTCGTGCTTATAGATACCAACTTCGGCACCTGAGCAAAGCTTCGTTCCGATGTCGTTGTACATTCCGAACTTAAGGCCTGCCTTATGGATCTTATCTGCAATTGATTTAAATCCTGAAGGAAACTTAACCGGGTCAGATTCAAGTCTGTCATTAATACGTTCCGGACGGTAACAGCCGTCATCTAAAACAACATATTCATATCCGAGTTTATCCAGTCCCAATTCTTTTATCTTACGGACCATCTCAAGAGTTAATGCTTCCGTATTACCGCTTCCGAAAGCATTCCAGCTGTTCCATCCCATAACAGGAAGACGCTGCTTTTTATCCGGGAAGACCGTATTCTCATCAGATGTAAATGCATCAAATCTCAGCCTTTTGTCGTTTATTGGTGCCGGTCCTTCCATATGAATAAACCCCTGCAATTATCTTTCCATAAGCCAGATCTCGGATGAATACGGCTGTAATGTTGAGCCGCCGCCGAAATCATGGATAGTGCCTGATAAAAGTTCCTTAGCCTGACCGCATCCAGCATCGAAATGTGCTGTATAAGGATTAGAATCCATATTGATAGCAACCATTATTCTCTGATCACCGGAATTTCTTTCAAAGATACACTGCTTGTTTGTAAGAACAACAATTCTTAAACCGCCGTAATTCAGAGCATTTGAATTTTTCTTTGCTTCGGAAAGTCTGGATATGTGATCTGTAAGTTCATTCCATTCGGGCTTTTCGAAGCATGCCCTTAATGCAGGGTCACCTTCTTCTTTCCTGGCCTTTGCACCCCACTCGGAACCATAGTAAACACAAGGAATACCAGGCATCGTGAAAACAAGTGTATATACAAGCGGCAGGCATCTCTCATCGTTTAAGATCGAAGCTATTCTTGTTACATCATGATTATCTGCAAATGACAAAAGGTGTGCTCCCCTGCATACTGTCCAGTCTTCAGGTCCGAATAATCTCATAAGAGAATGCATGATCTCGAACATGTTGGAAGAATTAAAGGAAGAATAGATTCCCTTATAGCACTGATAGTTTGTAAGAGAATGCAGATGCATGTCATTAAGCATTCGGCCGTATTCGCCGTGAAGAACTTCACCAAGAAGGAAGAACTCATTCTTCTTGGAATCAGTAAATTCACGAAGTCTCCTTAAGAATTCATGGTCAAGGCAATAAGCCACATCAAGTCTTAATCCGTCAATATCGAAATAATCTATCCAATAATTTACCTTATCGAGAATATGATCGATGACAGCAGGGTTTCTGAGATTGAGCTTTACAAGGTCGTAATTGCCTTCCCAGCCTTCGTACCAGAAACCGTCATTGTAGTTGGAATTGCCGTCAAAAGACAAATGGAACCAATCCTTATAAGGAGAATCCCAGCGCTTTTCCTGAACATCCTTGAAAGCCCAGAAGCCTCTTCCGACATGATTAAATACACCGTCAAGAACAACTTTTATGCCTTCTTTGTGGAGTTTGGATACAACCTTCTTAAAATCTTCATTTGTTCCGAGTCTTGTGTCGATAAGACCGTAATCTCTTGTGTTGTAGCCATGTGTATCAGATTCAAATACCGGAGAAAAATATATGGCATTGATCCCGAGTTTTTTCATATGAGGGATCCAGTCCAATACTTTCAGTATCCTCGATTCCGGTTTGCCGTCATTCTCGAAAGGCGCTCCGCAGAATCCCAGAGGATAGATCTGATAAAAAACAGCTTCTTCAAACCACATTTATGTATTACCTTCTTTCTTTTCTTTCGCTTTTAATCTTATACATGTGATAAGTCCTGCAAATCCCATCAGGAAAATGATTACTACTACTACATGGCCGCTAAACTGCTCGACTGTTCTTGCAGCATCAGACAGGAACCATTCATTCCTGTGGGAAAGTGCCCATTCCAATGAAAGAGATGAAACCATAGCATCAACGATACAGATCTTTCTTAACGAAAGAGCAGTAAGCGATCTGGACTTATGGGCTTTGAATATATTGATCAATGCGATCAGGACTTTATAACAGACATAACCGCCGAAAACATAGATAAGTTTTCCGAAATAATCGTGTTTAACATTATGCTGAACAATGTAATACACTACAAATGCGAGAATAATATCAAGTAATATAAGGTTCCTGGAGAATTTCCTGTAGTTGATCCTCTCAGAAAATCTCTTGTTTTTGGTAATTGCTCCCCTGCCGGCTCTGTAAAGGATATTAACTCTAAGAAGACATAACAGAGAGTAATATATAGACATAATAAACAGCCAGAAAGACTGAAATAAGATGGACATCGTAAAGCAGAATCCGGAATAGAGAAAGTCGAAAGTGATCGAAGGAACAGTCAGCGCGACAGTTGTTCTTTTATAATCGGTCACATAATTCCAGAAATGTTTTACTTTAGATTTCTTAGGAGCATCGGACCCTGAAACAACAGTATCAGCTGAGGATACCGTTTCCTGGTCTTTAATGTTCTCTATGTCTTTCTTCATAGCTTAATTGCGCATTGAATGGATAGGTGCAGGAATTCTTCCGCCTCTGTGGATAAAATCAGCACAGGATGCCCTGTTTACATCCATGATAGGAGCAGTACCTAAAAGTCCGCCGAATTCAACGCTGTCACCGACAGTCTTACCGGGTACAGGAATAAGTCTGACTGCTGTTGTCTTGTTGTTGAATGTGCCAACAGCCATCTCATCTGCAATGATTCCTGAGATAGTCTCAGCAGTTGTATCACCGGGAACTGCGATCATATCGAGACCTACTGAACATACGCATGTCATGGCTTCAAGCTTTTCGAGCTTCAAAGAGCCGGACCTTGCTGCAGCTATCATGCCTTCATCTTCTGATACAGGTATGAATGCACCTGAAAGACCGCCGACATAAGAAGAAGCCATGATTCCGCCCTTCTTAACGGCATCATTAAGCATGGCAAGGGATGCTGTAGTGCCCCATGTACCGCAAGTCTCAAGTCCGAATTCTTCCAGAAGTCTTGCAACTGAATCGCCTACGGCAGGTGTAGGAGCAAGAGACAGATCGATAATGCCGAAAGGAACTTTAAGTCTTTCGGATGCTTCTCTTGCAACAAGCTCTCCTACTCTGGTGATCTTGAAAGCAGCTTTCTTTATTGTCTCTGCAACGACACCAAGATCCTTGCCTTTAACACCTTCCAATGCATGCTTTACAACACCCGGACCTGAGATACCGACATTAATAACGCATTCAGGCTCACCGGGGCCTAAGAAAGCTCCGGCCATGAACGGGTTATCTTCAGGCGCGTTTGCAAATACAACCAGTTTTGCACAGCCTAATGCACCGGTATCCTTTGTAGCTTCTGCTGTTTTCTTGATGATGATACCCATATCGCGGACAGCATCCATATTGATACCGGTTCTCGTAGAAGCAACATTTACTGATGAACAGACAAATTCAGTAGATGCCAGGGCATCAGGAATAGAATCGATAAGAACTTTATCGGAATTGGTATATCCCTTCTGAACGAGAGCTGAAAAGCCGCCGATAAAGTTTACACCGCAGGCTCTGGCTGCTTTATCAAGGACTTTGGCAAAAGGTGTATAGTCCTTAGCACCACATGCAGAAGCTACAATAGAAATAGGAGTTACCGATATTCTCTTATGAATGATCGGAATACCGTACTTCTTGCTAATAAGCTCACCGGTCTCAACAAGCTTGCCGGCATATCTGCAAATCTTATCATAGATCCTGTTGCAGGATTCTTCGACTGTAGGAGCAGCACAATCCATAAGTGAAATACCCATGGTTATGGTACGTATATCCAGATGCTGATCATTAAACATCTGCATTGTCTCAATTATTTCGCGATCGTTAATCATAAAAACCTCTAAAGATCAGATTGTATGCATTGCATTAAAAAGACCGGTGTGCTGAATTGTAATCTGAACACCGAGCTTTTTACCGAGTTCTCCGAGTTTTTCAGAAATATCTGATTCTTCGATAACCACATCCTTAAGGTCAACCATCATAACCATCGTAAAGATGTCATCAAGGATCGTCTGTGAAATATCTTTTATATTGATCCCGTAATCAGCGAGAAGACGTGATACATCGGCGATAATGCCAACTCTGTCTCTTCCCAGTACTGTTACAACGGCTGTATTTTTCTCATTACTCATATTATTTCCTCCTGGTAAAAGAGTTTGTTTTTCTAGACCTATAATAACTCAAACTAAGATAAATAAAGCGAAATTCAGGTATCGAGCAAAGAAAAAGCAAGTTTATTGGCGCATTTTATACCGTCGATAGCAGAAGACATGATGCCTCCTGCATATCCTGCCCCTTCACCGCAAGGGAAAACACCTTTTACGTTCATGCTTTGAAGGGTTTCCGGGTCTCTTACGATCCTTACGGGAGAAGAGCTTCTGGCTTCAACAGCAGTAAGAACCGAGTCCGGATCATCAAATCCTTTAATCTTTTTCCCCATTCTGCTTACACCGTCTATGATCGTATCGAGTATCTCTTTGGGAAATACTTCGGATAAGTCTGAACAGCTAACGCCCGGCATATAAGAAGGCTTAACTTTACCAAATTCAGAGGTTCTTCTGGCTTCTATAAGATCACCATATCTTACAGCGGGTGCTTTGCCGCAGCTTCCGCCTGCAATGAATGCTGAATGCTCCAACTGTTCCTGGAACCTGATCCCGCCCAATACGTCATCACCGTAATCACGTGAATCGACAGGAACAAGTATTGCACTGTTGGAATTTTCTTTGTCACGTGACCTGTAACTCATGCCGTTAGTACATACACATTGGCTATCACTTTGTGCTGCAACGACTTCTCCGCCGGGACACATGCAGAATGTATAAAGCTTCCTGCCGGTATTTGTATCACATGAAAGCTTATAGATGGCAGGTGTTAAATCAGATGAATAAGCCGAATCAAAGCCAAACTGGGACATATCGATATCACATCTCAAATGTTCAATTCTGACACCAACCGCAAAAGCTTTTGACTGCATTTCCAGTCCGAGCCTGTTAAGTGCTCTGAATGTATCTCTGCTTGAATGACCGATCGCAAGAATAAGTCTGTCACATATGATCTCATGAGTTCCTTCAGAATCTTCAACTGTTATGCTCTTAAGGCTTCCGTCTTCTGCTTTATAGCCCAGAAAAGTCGTATTGAACCTGACTTCTCCGCCAAGAGATATAATGTCGTTTCTAACACCTGTGACAACCTTTCTAAGCCTGTCAGTTCCGATATGGGGATGAGCATCGTATAGGATATCCGAAGGTGCACCATGAAGGATAAGAGACCTTAAAACAAAGTCTTTAAGACCGGAACTGATTCCCGAATAGAGTTTACCGTCGGAGAATGTTCCTGCACCGCCTTCACCAAACTGTATATTGGAATTTGGCTTAATTGAGCTCTTACCCTGCTTATATAGTTCAGTATCTTTAATTCTCTGATCCATCTCAGGACCGCGTTCCAAAACAATTGGTCTTAATCCGTATTTGGCAAGTATGAGCGCGGCATATAATCCTGCAGGACCTGTGCCGACTACTACGGGACGTTTGTATCGGGAAATCTTAAACTCATCAGAATAAATAAAAGCAGAAGATAAGATCTCCTTCTCCCTGTTATCTTTTTCTTCAGGAGTAATGAAATCGAATCTGTAATTTATAGATACTTTACCATGTCTTGCATCGATGAATTTCTTGTTTATATCAAGGACAACCGAACCTTCTTCAAGTTTTTTCAGGCCGGCACGCATAGCTTTGCTTCCTGATCTTTTTAACTGTTCAACGATCAGAACAGAATCAGGAGTCTTAGATTTCGCGATTTGGGAACGGACTGAAGGTCTTACTGATATCTCAAACATTCTGAGATATTCCTTCCGCAGCAAGTGAGGCAGATGTCCATGCCCACTGGAGGTTGTAACCTCCGCAGATTCCGTTGACATTAACCGCTTCTCCGATTATATAAAGGCCCTGACAGTTCTTGACCTGCATATGATCGTCAAGTTTTGAGAGTTTGAATCCGCCCGAAGAGACTTGAGCTTTATCTTCATCGCCGTAGCCGGTTACATTAACCGGGAAAGCACATAAAAGATTCGAAAGTTCTGCTATCTTTCTGTCATCTAATTCTCTTAATGTCATCTTGTCGCCTTTTAAGCCCATATACTTCATTACAAAATCAGTAACATTCCTTAAAAGCATACCTGATAAAGCGTCAGCACAATTTCTGTGAGGATACATCTGTCTTCTGATGCATATCATCTGGAAGATCTCACCTGCTGTTTTACCGGTAAGATTAAGAAGCGCTTTTATAGTCGACTCTCCTTCATCAATAAGTTTAACAACGGAATCAGAAACATCCATTACACAGATTCCTGAGATACCGCCTTCTTTGGTAAAAAGGATCTCACCTTCAGATTTGGCTTTTACAGTGCCCTTAGAATCTACGATCCTGACATCTCCCCTGCATCTTATACCTGCAAGAGCCTTGATCCCGGGTGTGTCGGATGTAAGAGAAGTCAGCGCAGGTTTAAACGGAATATAAAATGAGTCATCCGTAATATCTTTCAGGATATTAATTATATCTCCTGTGGAACCTGTTGAAGGATATGTAATACCGCCTGTAGCAATAACAAGGTTCTTTGCAACATATGTTTTTTCTGACTCTGTGGTCAATTCATAGAACTTATTTCTTGATACAGAAGATACACGTTCATTAAGAATAGTCTCAATCTTATTGTCAGCCAAATAGAATCTTAGAGCATCTACTACAGTGGAACTTTTTAGAGTGGACGGATATATCAGTGTTCCCTTCTGCTCGAGAACAACACCAAGAACATTTTCATAGAAATCGGAAGTCTCAAGATAACCATATCTTGAGATACTCTTCCCAAGCTTATTTGAATCATCCGTATTGTATTTGGACAGATCTATCTCGGAATTGGAAAGATTGCATCTTCCGCTGCCGGTAAGAGCAAGTTTTTTGCCTACTCTGTTACCGCCTTCGATAATTGCAACTCTTTTACCGGAAAAGACAGATCTTGAAAGTTTGGCAGCACAATATAAACCTGCAGCACCACCGCCGATGATCAAGCAATCATAAACTTTATTTTCCATTTCGATCACCTACAATAATATCTAATGTTCTTCTGTATTTGGTTCTGTCAAAAGAAACACATCCTGAATTGGATATAAAATAATCAGCAAGTTCATTTAGATCTTCAATATGACCACTTATCATCTCAAGTTCAAGTTCGCAGATCTCATCTGTTCTGGATCCGTCAGAACTTTTGATAATTCCGCTGTCAAAACAGGCCATAACGGCAGTCTCTTTATAATTAAATTCGTATTCTGCCCGGTAAAAGGAATTGGAACATAAAACTGTCAGGTCATCATCAGTCAGATTACCGAATACCTCAGCAAGAATATCAGCAGAATCCTCATTCTTATCGAGATTATTCATGAAGTATTCTATTGAGAACACTCCGTCATCACTTTTGACATTCCATTCATATCTTTTGTGAAGGCCTTCAGTAACACTCCCGCCGTATTTAACCGTAAATTCATACCTGTCTGTATCAGATGACTTATAATGACGGACTCTGATCATTCCGCCACGCTCCGATATGTTCATGGTCTTTGTATCGATATATGTATTCTCCAAAAGTAAAGGTTCAGATATCATATCCCCGCCGGCTACCCTGCGGAAAACATCTGAATTCATCAGATCGTAAAGACTGTCTTTATCTTTAAATCTAAGCTTTACTTCAGTCTCCATAAAGTTATTCCTTAAGTTATCGTATGAACACCGCTCGTTGAAACAACACAGAGTTTATTGCCATCAAGGAAATTCATTCTGATAATATCCTCATCGACTGCGTAATCATTGGTAATTACACCGGAAGAATTGTAAATGAATACTCTCCTGTCAACATTAATCGCATAATATCCGGAGCCCTGAGCAACGCATATGATATTCGTTCCGATATTTGAGTTATAAATAATACTGTCAGAAGAATTTATTATAGCCAGTTTATTCAGCTGACTCACACCGTCAGAGTATGTGATAAAAAGATTATTGCCGACCTTTTTAACATATCCGATCGCAGAAAAATCAAAGTTCATTCTTGAAAGATTGTTGTCTTTGACTTCATACATCGAGTTAGATGTGAAACAGCAGAGTTTATTGCCGACATAGCATACAGAAGCAAAGATTACGTTATCATCTGATGTGTAAACGGCATAATCATCAACTTCATATCCCTTGGAAGTCTTATTAATTGAGAAAACTCGGATATAAGGAACTATAACAGCACCGCTCGTATTGATAGTAGAAACAGCAAAAAGAGAAGAATCCCCATTGAAAGCACAACAAACCGGGAAGCCAGAATTGTAAGACGTCCAGGCCGCTATTTGATTGCCGTCCCTGTCATAAAGATCAACTTCACCGAAAGATTCTTCGCTGCCGCAGATAACAGCAATAAAGCCGCTTTCAGACATCTGAACAGCTTTAACCGGATTGGATGTAGGTTTGCTGAACCAGACGCCTTCCTTATCAAGTACAGTAAAGTTATATCCGTCGCGGTCAAATACGGCAACATAATCTCCAAAAGTAACACACTGTGGATTCTGATAAGAAACCGGCTGAGAAAATATCTCAGAACCGGACAGATTAAGATAAGCGATTCTTTCAGAAGTGATTTTAATAATGCCGTCGGCATAAGGATACAACTTCTGAGCTTCTGAATACTCACAGGAGAAACCGCCCTGTGCAGAAAGCTTGATCTGGGCATCGGCACCGGATATTGAATCGATCTTCTTTGAAACGACAAAGATCAAAACAATACTGATCAAAAGCAATGCAGCAAAGATAGTAACAGTAATCGTGAGTCCCTTTCGGATCATGGACTGGGATATACTGCCGTCTTTCATATTTTCAGAAGGCTTTTTATTTATTCTGTTATCAATTTTTCCTTTTTTACTCTTCATATCAGACTTCTTTCGGCAGATCGTAAATGCCGTTTATATTTCCTGAGATTGCCTCATTCAGTAATTCGTAGGCTCTCCAATAACCATAACTATATGTATCGGTACCGCTATCATTAAAGATCTCCCTGGAATAAACATAAAAACCGGTATATTCCCCATTCACTAACACATAGAACGAGTCATTGTCTCTTAAGTAGAAATCATAAGTTGTAGTGACATAGTTCTTATCAAGGAATATGAGTGAAAGGACAGGTCCTGTAGCAGTATTAACATCAGCATCGACATCAATGCCGCCGATATTAATGCATGCAATGCTTTCATAAAGAATAGAGCAATAAGATCTTCCGTATGAATCGGATATCTTGGCATTACGACCGTCAAGTCTTACAGTAGAATCGTTATCGGTAATACTCTTTCCGGAAGGTACATTTAATTCGAAGATAAATTTCTTATCTCCATAAGTGCCTGTGATACTTGAAATGTCTTTAACATAGTAATAGCAAATATAAGGATCGATAAGTACTGTTTCTTTCATTTCCATACCATCTAACTGATACTCGCTGATAACAAAATAATTATCCATTCCAACAACATATCCGTAATAAAATCCGCCGATTTTCTTACTGAAGTAAAGTTCTGTCTTATCACCGTTATTCATGGTAAAAACAAAATGAAAATCCGGGTTATCAAGTCCGTACTGCTTTAATTCTTCATTACCAGAAATCTCAATATACTCAGTTATCTCAAGTTTAACGATCGAATCGATCATGTTGTAGAAATAACCGCTTGCAGGATGAGAGTAGGGTTTGAAAATATCAAATGAGACAGCATCCGAACCGGACTGCAATACATTTGCATCAATAGACAAACCATCGGATCTCCTGTCAAAATGAACTGTCTTCAGATCAGAATATGAAATATTAAGCGCTCTGGAATCGAGGAAATCTACAGCAGAAACATCAGCACATATAAGTTTGATCGAAGAAACCGAATATATATCAGACGAGCCGTCTATATAGATATAACAATATTTTCCGTCAGGAGAAGTGTTGCCAAGATAGATAGTAGTTGATGTTCCGGTGACAGAATCAATAGTAAGAGTATAAGCAGGTTTATCCAAACCGTAATCCGAATAATTACCGGAAGAAGACACTATTTTATAAGCGTTAAAACTTGATAACTGAGATACGAAAGCTGAAAGTTTGGTCTGAGAATAACTGTCAGCAGGATCATAATCATCTCCCTGATAGGAATAATAAACAGATCCTGATGAATCAAGAGAACAGAGAACTACCGTAGAATGACCATTGTCCCGCCCGGTCAAGGTAAGCTTGGAAATATCAGTCTGATTAAAATATACAACATCGATCATACCGCCGGAAGATTCAACCGGTTCATTGGATCTGAACTTATCGACAGCCCAAATTACTATTGCGCATATTGCAAGCACAACTAGTATTATAGCCGGAACAATAAGATTCTTGATCGATTTCATATCAGAGATTCTTCCTCTTCGCGTAAACTATAACGGCCATAGCTATAAGAATAACCGGAATAACGATCATAAAGATGACCATGATCAAAGTCGATAATGAAGTTGATGTCTTTGTACTGTCCAAAGAATAATCATTAACGCTCTTTGTAGCAACATTAATTGAATATGCTGACTTGGAGGCGGTAAGATCTCTTATACATGCCCTGAAAAAATCAATATTCTCATCATTTAATCCATAATTGGAAATATATTCGTCTGAGGAAAAATTCGTAGTACCGAAAACATAGATCATAGCCGGATCAGTTCCTGCACCTTCTGCGAACATTGCTGCTTTATATGTGCCGGTGGTATCCGCATCACTTGTAACAAGACTGCCTGTATCATCATACTCAACGAGAGTTGCCTTATCGCTTGTTACAAGCACTGCATAAGATTGAGCACTGATTGCAGGATCAGAATAAGAACTGATGGATCTTGTAAATGTACCGTGATAGTAAGGCAGAGACGTAAATTCAGCAAATCTTCCGACTGCTGTTAAAGTGTGATCAATTGCGTATCCGCTTCTCTGATAGCCCGGATCATTCTCATAGATCAAAGAAGAATCAATAACAATACCCATCTGACTTACAAGATGACTTAATCTGGTATATCTTACTCCGACATTCTTAATGTTGTAATTAACGGCAATGAACATTTTGCCGCCATTATTAAGATAATCAGTCATTGCAACATACATTTTCTCCGGAATATCAACATTAGGTCCGTTTAAGATCAAAAGATCACAATCTTCAGGAACAGTAAAATTATCAGATGATTCGAGTTCCTCAACATCTATTGCCATGGAATTCAATATCTGAGTAAGATAGACGCTTCCCTCTTCTTTAAGACCCGTAACTATATATGCCTTGCAGGAATAACCGCTGGTAAGCATATTCATAGTATTTGTGAATGTATACTCGGAATTATTATTTGTAACAGCATAAACTCCGGTTGAATAGTAGTAATCCATGTCAAATGTATAACAGTCAAGAGGAGAAACAATTTTAAGATTACCGTTATATTCAATTACAAAACTGCCTTCGTTGGAAGCAAGATCGTAGGAATTGGAAGGATCCAGCTGGTTGATAATACCGGGGTTTTCAACAAGATCAGCATATTCAACAGAGATCTTTCCGTTTGATTCTTTTACATAGTCATCAAGCAAAGGAATGATGTACTGGTAAGGCGTTCCTGAGACGTTATCCGGACGGCTGAACAGACCGACGATCCTGATATGTGAATCAGCAGGCAAAGAATTAATGTAATCAATAGATTCCTGAGATATAGAGTTTTGATTAGAATCTGAAAAATCAAATGTGAGTGCTTTGCCGAATATTCTGTCAAAGAGAATATTAACGAAAAGAATTATACCGATCAGAATGACAACAGATCCGATCGAATATAACTTGAGCTTGTCAGCTCTGTTATCAGTCTGGTTATGATTTTTAACGACTTGTTTGCTCATAATTATCTCTTCCCCTCCATCAAGCCTGGCTCCAGCGTTTTTTCTCAAGAACTCTGTATGTCAGATAAACAAAAAGAATTCCGACTGAAACGAGGAAAACAAGAGAAGACACGGAGAATATACCTAAACGGAAATCCTGTGTCTTGGCAAATGGATCAAGCCATGCAATACCGTTTCTGACAGCATTACCGATAGCGCTGGCAGGAGAAGCTTTTATGCCGATCATCTTAGCAACTGAAGTCAATGCTGTACCCAGATAATCAGCTATAACCGATAAAACCTGAGTAAGGAGAATAATAATGAATGCAACGATTGCTGAAATAATCTGGTTATCAGTAATAGCAGAAGCAAATAAGCCCATGGAAATAAACATGAAAGCCATAAAGAAGAATACGATTACCGTTCCGACGGCTCCGACACCGAATGTACCGCCTGAAGCTACAGTTACGATAATATGAATAATCACATTGATGAACATAACTGCAAAAAGAGCAAATGCAGCCAATACTTTTCCAAGAACAACACTAAATAGACTTATGGGTGTCGTGTAATACAAGATATCCGTACCACGCTTCTTATCTTCTGCAAGAAGACCCATCGTGATAATCGGAATGATAATTACGAAGAATGATCTGAGTGAAATAACCTCACTTCCGATATCAACACTTCCGTTGCTGAACTGAGTAAAGAATATAAAACCGGCAAGAAAAGAAAATATAGCGATAGAAACATATCCGACCGGTGATCTGAAATAAGATAAAAACTCTCTCTTAAATATCGCGTACATTATCAAGCCCTCCCCTTACCTTCAGTGATATTAAGGAAGACTTCTTCCAATGTAGGATCTAATGAACGCATCTCCAGAATAGGCCAACCTTCCTGAGCCATCATGAAAAAAACAGCTGTTCTGATATCAGTCGTTTTGTCACCGCTAATAGAGATCTCAAGCTGACTGACTTTGCTGTCGGCAAGCTTGGGTACTGCCGAGGATATTCCGGGGATGGTCCTTATCTTTGCTGAACACTCCTTAATAGGGCCACGGAAAGTCATAAGTAACTTTGTCTGACCTGAAAGTCTCTTTGAAAGGTCATTCAAAGTATCAATAGCAGCGATTTTGCCGTGATTGATGATTACTACTCTGTCAGCAACTTCCTGAATCTCAGAAAGAATATGTGAGCTTATAATGATCGAATGTGATTTTGCAAGTGATTTGATAAGTCTTCTGATCTCAATGATCTGTGAAGGGTCAAGACCAACTGTGGGTTCGTCAAGGATAAGGATCGAAGGATTACCTACCATTGCCTGAGCAATACCGACACGCTGCTTATAGCCCTTGGAAAGATTTCCTATAAGTCTGTCCGTAACATCAGATATCTTTACCAAAGATACGATCTTCTCAAGCTGACTCCTGCGTTTTGCTTTGGCTACACCTTTGATGTCACAAATGAAATCAAGGTATTCGTCTACGGTCATATCAGTGTAAAGCGGAGGATTCTCAGGGAGATAACCGATCTCTTTCTTAGCAAGTTCAGGCTCTTCAAGAATATCATGGCCATTTACTTTTACCGAGCCGGATGTGGATGACAGGTATCCGGTAATAATGTTCATAGTAGTGGATTTACCGGCACCGTTAGGTCCGAGAAAACCCAGTACTTCATCATCATTTACAGTGAATGAGATCCCGTTAACGGCTTTTTTGTCGCCATATCTCTTCACCAGATTGTTAATCTCGATCATTTCTACCTCCAGAACTGACAAAAGCACATACAATACTTCATTATAACAAAATAAGAAGAGAAAATAATAAAAAAAGCAAAAAGAATTGAGCAGTCAGGCCTTACGCATAAACATTTCGACGGCAAAAACCTTGGTATCGATATTCTTATACCCGAAAACACTGACTTTGTCGCCATCAGCCGCTATAAACAGCTCGACCTTCTCCCCTGCCTTAACCTCACAGTTATAGTTAATAGACAAGTCTTCAATAAGCGAAACATCATAACCGTATTTGAATAGAGCATCATAAGCCCATGCTGTATAGCGGGAATTGTTAACATGCCTGTTACGGTCAAGTTCGTTATAGTCAGCATATTTGATAATGACGGGCTTTTCTATCTCACCGGCTATATCATTTCTTGAAGGAAAAGGAATCTTCGGGCACAACTCTCCAAAGACAAATCGGGGATCCTGAATCGTCGGTGGCGGTAATTCGGGGCGTTTATTGGCAATAACCGGCTTATGTGTGTTCCAATCGGCAAGTATCCACGTTGATGTTGCTTGTCCGATAAGCCTGTTATCACTGCTGAATATCTCAAAATCACGTCCGTAATAGAACTTTTCAAGCGAGTTTGACCATGTCCTGATACGGAAAGTCTCATGCCAGTAAGGCAATTCGGTAAAATGCAGCCTCATTTTGAGAATGATCCAGCAAATAGAGTTTTCTTTCAGAAAATCAGTACCATAACCGACTGAATTCGAGCTTCTTTCAGCCGCTTCCTGAAGATCGCCGATAAGAGAAGAACAGTATAACCTGTCTCCAATACCGCATTCGGTAGCCTTACAATAGACTTCTACATCTGTGAATTTACTGATATCAGGCATCTTCCTGGTCCTTGGGCTTTGATTTATGAGGCATAGCCATTGGAATTGTATACCTGGGATTATATCTTCTGAATACCGGATACATATCTTCTTTGTACATGAAAACAATCAGAACTTTCATGCCTTCAGTTGTCAGTAACCAGTACCAGTACCTGTCATCGATATCAAAAGCCTTATAATCGGTCATTCTGATAACGATATTGGCCTTTTCCCTGTCCTGATTAAATCTGTCTGATGTGACAGGTCCGATATACTCACAGTCTTTAAGAGAGAAACTGATCAGTTCATCACGTTTGTTATCGCCCAATATAACTGCACAGTCAACAAGGTCATTGGAGATCTCAACCTCATATTCCTTATGCTGACGCTTAATAAGTAAGACGATCAATGCAACAATACCAAATGAAATAACGCCTGAAAGAAAGAAAAGACTGGAACTTATCAGGAACGGAATATAAAACGCAAAACCAATCGCGATAATTCCCGCTGTGATCAAAACGGAATTAAAGATTACTTCAGTAAGTCCGTTCTTACGTTTAACACTTGTCTCAATAAAACTGTCCTGTAGCATGATTCACCTCAAACAATAGCGTAATTTTATCACATTTATTATATGTTTGAGAAAAGTACGGCTATAAGTACGGCTATAGCCTTATCAACAGCCATATTATAAATGATATACATGACAAAATGCGGTTAATAATCCGGCATATGCCATAGTATTAGCCGCATTTTATGACACAAAAAAAGAGAACCGCCTCATTTGAAGCGGTTCTCTCATTTTTATCAATTAGTATTACGAGCGAATTAGTACATCGGCTGCTGAGGCATAGCCGGAGCTTCCTTCTCAGGAATATCCGTAACTACAGCTTCTGTTGTGAGTACTGTAGAAGATACGGATGCTGCATTCTGGAGAGCAGAACGTGTTACCTTTGCAGGATCAACGATACCTGCTTCGAACATATCAACATACTTGTCGTTCAGAGCATCGTAACCTGTACCGGGTGTGGAGTTCTTGATCTTCTCGCAGATGACGCTTCCGTCAAGACCTGCATTTGCAGCGATCTGGCGAACAGGTTCTTCAAGAGCACGAAGAACAATCTTAACACCAGTCTTTACGTCGCCCTCTGTCTCGTCAAGGAGCTTTGCGATTGCAGGAAGAGCGTTAACATATGCTGTTCCGCCGCCCGGAACAATACCTTCCTCAACTGCAGCTTTTGTAGCATTGAGAGCATCCTCGATACGGAGCTTTCTTTCCTTCATCTCTGTCTCTGTAGCAGCACCGACCTTGATAACTGCAACACCGCCGGAAAGCTTAGCAAGACGCTCCTGAAGCTTCTCTCTGTCGTAATCGGACTTTGTCTCTTCAATCTGCGCTTTGATCTGAGCGACACGGGACTTAACTGCTCCCTCTTCACCTTCACCATCTACGATGATAGTGTTGTCCTTGTTAACCTTAACCTGGTGAGCTCTGCCGAGCTGGTCAAGAGTTGTATCCTTGAGCTCGAGACCGAGATCAGATGTGATTACCTGACCGCCTGTGAGAATAGCGATATCTTCGAGCATAGCCTTTCTTCTGTCGCCGAAGCCGGGTGCCTTAACACCAACGCATGTGAATACGCCTCTGAGCTTGTTAACGATGAGTGTTGCAAGAGCGTCACCCTCGATATCCTCAGCGATGATTACAAGCTGCTTGCCGGACTGAGCGAGAGGCTCGATTATAGGAAGGATATCCTGAATGTTGGAGATCTTCTTATCTGTGATGAGGATATAAGGCTCATCGAAAACAGTCTCCATCTTATCTGTGTCTGTTGCCATATAAGGTGAGATATAACCTCTGTCGAACTGCATACCTTCAACAACAGAGAGCTCTGTGAGCATTGACTTGCTCTCTTCGACTGTGATAACACCGTCAGATGTAACCTTCTCCATAGCTTCAGCGATCATCTTGCCGACTTCTTCGTCACCTGCGGAGATAGCTGCAACACGGGCTATATCCTTAGAACCGTCAACCTGCTTAGCCTTGCCGAGGATCTCAGCAACTGCTGTATCAACAGCCTTGGAGATACCCTTTCTCAAGATGATAGGGTTAGCACCTGCTGCTACGTTCTTCATACCTTCACGGATGATTGCCTGAGCCAGAAGAGTAGCTGTAGTTGTACCGTCACCGGCTACGTCATTTGTCTTAGAAGCAACTTCCTTAACAAGTTGTGCACCTGCATTCTCATAACGGTCTTCAAGTTCGATCTCTTTTGCGATCGTAACACCGTCATTTGTAATGAGGGGAGCACCGTACTTCTTATCAAGAACTACATTTCTTCCCTTAGGTCCCAAAGTAACCTTAACTGTATCAGCTACTTTGTTAACGCCAGCTTCAAGTGATTTTCTGGCATCTTCTGCGTACTTAATGTCTTTAGCCATTTTAATATGCCTCCAATTTTATCTATCCATATTAATCTTCAACGATTGCAGCAATGTCATCCTGACGTACGATGATATACTCTTCACCGTCAAGCTTAACGTTGGTTCCTGCATAGTCACGAATGATGACCTTCTCGCCTACTTTAACTTCCATCTTGATATCATTGCCATCAACAACTCCACCGGGACCTACTGCAATGATCTCTGCGATCTGAGGCTTCTGCTGAGCACCTGAAGACAGGATGATACCGCTCTTTGTTGTCTCTTCAGCCTGAAGTTTCTTTACTACTACCTTATCTGCTAAGGGCTTAATTGTCATAATAAGACCTCCAATACAATGAAATTGTGGTTAGCACTCTTATGTCCTAAGTGCTAACCACAACAAAATATAATTCTATTTTCCGGGACTGTCAATACGAAAATCAAAAAAAGTCAAAAACTCTAATGGACAAGATCCTCAAGCGGAATATCGGTATCACAGTCATCCAGATCAGGCGCATATCTTGGTATCTCGACCCAGTCAAAATCAGTTGTTCTGCCATATAGGAATTCCTGAACATAAGGAACCGTAGCATTCCAGTTTATACGCATACTCCATTCATCGCCATACATGCCTGAATTATATGTTCCTTCAATAGGAAGCTGCAGATACTGTATCTCAGGATCAGCCATTGTAGGCAGGTACTCTAATGCGAGCTTCTCTATCTCTTCCTGGTCAATATCAGTAACTATTGATTCAAGAACAACTTCTATTGCCTGCATTTTGCCTGTCGCTGAAAGGCCCATAAACTGGTCAAGAATACTTCTTAATACTTCGGTCTGTCTTTCCTGACGTTCATAAGTACCGTTACCGACATATCTGATTCTGGCATAAGCAACTGCCTGAATACCATTAAGCCAGGTACCATCTCCGTAATCATATATCGGAGTAGCATTAGGATTCATTTCCTGAATATAATTATTTGCAACACTGACTTCACCGGGAGTCATATTTACATAGACACCACCGACAGCATCAATAATGTCAGCCATATGGTTAAAGTTAACATACGCATATCCGTCGATCTCGATTCTTAAAACACTTTCAACGGTTTCCTTTAGAAGATCAGGTCCGTTCCAGGACATTGAAGCATTTATCTTATAAAAATGTTCATAACCGGGGAACAATGCATAAGCATCTCTAGGTAATGATACAAGTTTCATTGTTCCATTAGCTTTATCGATAGATAATACGCAGATAACATCGGAACGCTCTCCGGTACCTGATTCATTGTAATATTTGGAACGGCTGTCAATTCCGATAAGAAGATAGTTCTTAACGGGCTCAGCCTGAATATACTGAAATCTTGTTGTCTGTGTAACAGCATGGAGAGGAATTGTCTCACCTTTATCATTTACGATAGTGATTACCGCTTCAGGTTCAGTTGTCTGATATGTGATTTTGCTTAAAAGATAATTCTTATACCAGATACCAAAACATACGATACCGATAAGAGCACCGACAAGAGCAGCTATAACGCCGAAGATCACACGGTATTTCTTATGATTAAATCTCTTTTTCTTGTCTTTTTTCGCTGATTTTGAAGCCTTTTTCTCAAAACCGTACTGATAAGCCTCTTCAGTAACATCAGTGCTTATATTACTGTTCTTATCCTGCTTAGCGATTTCATTAGACATGTCCGTAAATTCAGAAACTGAACTTTCTGTCTTCGGCACATACTTTCTGATCTGTTTGTTATTATCCATAAGCCTTCCTTTTGTCAGTCTTTAAGACCTTCCGGGTTCATTGTCTGCCATTTCCAGCAGGATGAACACATTTCGTCTATTCCATATTCGGCTTTGAACCCGAGTACTTCCTCTGCTTTTTTGGTTGAAGCATAGCAGACAGCTATATCACCGGGTCTTCGGGGACCGAATACATGTTTAATCTCATGACCGCAGGCTTTCTCAAATGCAGCAACTGCCTCTTTGACAGATGTTCCCTTGCCGGTACCGAGATTAAACAAACTAACGGATTCTTCAGTTTGTTCAAGATATTTTATTGCTTTAACATGACCTTTAGCAAGGTCAACGACATGTATATAATCACGAATGCAAGTACCGTCAGGGGTATTATAATCGTCACCAAACACAGTAAGACAATCCAAGGTCCCGCCTGCAACTTTTGAAATATAAGGAAACAGATTATTAGGGATTCCTCTGGGATCTTCTCCGATCAGGCCGCTCTCGTGTGCTCCAACAGGATTAAAGTATCTGAGAAGACATATTCTCTTATCAGCATTGGCTTTAGCATAATCCCTTAAGATCTGTTCAAGCATCCACTTTGTCCAGCCGTAAGGATTGGTACACATTCCAAGAGGACTTTCTTCTGTAAAAGGAACATCTTCGCTCTCACCATAAACTGTTGCAGAAGAACTGAATACAAGGTTATTAACTCCAAATTCAGACATAAGTCTGCATACTGTAAGCATGCTGTTGATATTATTGGAATAGTATTCCAAAGGCATTCTTACTGATTCGCCGACAGCCTTAAGTCCTGCAAAATGAATAATACTGTCGATGCTGTTCTCTTCAAATACCTTTTTTAAAGCAGAATAATCGCAGCAGTCAACATTATAGAACTTGAATCTTTTGCCTGTAATCTGTTCAAGACGGTTCTGTACTTCCATCTTGCTGTTTGAAAGATTGTCGGCAATGATGACATCATAGTCGTTCTCATATAAAGATATAACAGTATGTGAACCGATATAACCGTTGCCGCCTGTTACTAATACTGTAGGCATATTGACTCCCCTTTACTCAGTTTTTAGCAAAATCATTTAACCACACTTCAAAAAAAATATAAACTAATTCCGCATATTTGCACCATTTTCAAACGACCGCAAATAATTTATCAGTTAAAATAATATCATTAAGAACAAATCAAAAATTGGAGTTAATTGATGAACAAATTAATTTACATTGCTGATGACGACGATAATATCAGAAATCTTCTTAAGACATTCCTTGAGCGTGAAGGATTCCATGTAACAGGTTTTTCCACAGGTGACAAGCTGTTTGAAGTATTCTCCAACTCACCTGCCGATCTGATTATTCTCGATGTTATGATGCCCGGTCATGATGGTTTCTTCATTCTTAAAGAAATCAGAAAGACTTCAAATGTACCGATAATAATGCTCACCGCAAAAGACAGTGATGCTGACTATATCCAGGGTCTTGATATGGGCAGTGACGACTATTTCACCAAGCCGTTCTCCCCTGTTAAGCTTGTATCCAAAGTAAAATCGATCCTTAAAAGACAGGAAGAGATCACCGGTAAGACCGGCGATAAGCCTGATAATGATGCTGTTTATGAGTTTGCAGACATCATCATTAACAGAAAAACCAAAGAAACTACTATGCAGGGCAAGCCTCTGCCGCTTACACCTAATGAATATCAGCTTTTGACATATCTTATTTCAAACCGTGACCGTGCGGTATCCAGAGCCGAGCTGCTCGATAAGATCTGGGGATATGAGACTCAGGTTGAAACAAGAGTAGCAGATGACACCGTTAAAAGATTAAGGAAGAAAATAAGTAAATCTGATGCTAAAATATCTACTATCTGGGGTTATGGCTTCAGACTGGTAGACAGAACGGATGAAGAATCCGGATCTGATGATGAAGATGACGGAGACAATCAGGACTAATGACTGAAAAACCGGATCAGACACGGTTAAAATCAAGAAAGCCCATAAAAAACAAATCGGCAATCAGAATCCCTATATCCCTGCACTTCTATGCAGTTGAGATCGTAGTTATCATTCTGGTTGTCTTTATTATCAACATCTATATCCAATCGATCGTTAAAAACTACATTGAAAACGAGTGTAATTCGCGACTTGATATCGCGGTTAACTCCACACAGAACTTTGCCGATGCATTCACCTCCCAGATAAGCGCATCTGACGAAAGAACAGAAGCCAATATCAGAGCTTATCTGACAAATACGATCGTTACTTCGGCTGATCTCTCGAATCAGGCAAGTATTGCTCTTTATACTTTTGACGAAGACACCGGCAAATACCTTGTTCTCTGGCCTACAGCTTATTACTCTACCTCCTATGCCAACAATGCTAATAATGTAATCGGCCAGGTTATCGAAAAAGAGGGATACAAGACACTTAATCAGACCCAAACTCTGGACATCGATGGAAACATCATATACTACAGAACGTTGAAATTTGAGTTGGTTACGACCGTTGTTGAAGATGATATCAACCCTGACGGCACACCTATTGATCCGATAACTCATTCGACCAATATCAACGGCAAGAATATAGATCTTGATAACTACTATCTTTGCATATATATAAATTCCAGATCTTATTATTCATTTATGGCTTCAATGACACTGGCACTTGTTCAGGCAGCTCTTCTTGCAATTGTCATTGCCGGAATCCTCAGTATCATGATGACATACCCTCTTATCTTCTCTACCCAGAAGCTCTCTAAATTTGCGAAAAGGATCGCAAAAGGTGATCTTAAGCCTGTAAGAGGTCACATTGTCAGTAAGGAGCTTTCGGAATTGGGTGATGTAATGAATCAGATGGCTTATAAGCTAGAAGAATCTGACATCGAACAGAAAACCTTCTTCCAGAATGCTTCTCATGAGCTCAGAACTCCTCTTATGTCAATTCAGGGATATGCCGAAGGATTGAAATACGGCGTTTTCGAGAGCGAGAAAGACAGGGAAAATGCGATTAATGTAATTATTGATGAGACCGGAAGGCTATCCGGACTTGTAGAAAACCTTCTCTCCATTTCCAAAATGGATATGAGCCGAAGCGGCAATTACGAAGTCAAAAAGCAAAACCTGGATGTAACCAAAATCTGTGACACCATCATCGACAAAGTCAGAGGCAACTTTATTCACTCCGACAAGTCTATCATCAACGATATCAGCATTAAAAACACATACATTTACGGTAATGAGAATGATCTTATCAGATGTCTGGAGAACATATTCTCCAACTGTTTGAGATACTGCAATAATGCAGTAACTTTCAAATGCTACAGTGATAAGACCGGAAATAAAGTTGTTTTCGAGATATCTGACGACGGTCCCGGCATTGCACAGGAAGTACAGGAACACTTATTCGAGCGTTTCTCCAAAGGTTCTGACGGTAAACACGGAATAGGTCTTGCTCTCGCAAAAGCTATTGCGGAAGAGCATGACGGTTCAATTAATGCATATAACAAAGACGAGGGTGGTGCCTGCTTTGAGATCACCATCCCCGTTATAAAACATAGAGAGCAGCTGTCAAAAATGAATAATGACAGTACTAACTGAAATCAAATTCTGGTATTCAAGTAACGGACAGCATTGAAAAACAATGGCTTACCGTCAAATCTCTCAGCTGTATCCTTATCGAACTGTGCCTTTGCCTGACTGATCCTCATATAAGTATTATGGGTAGAAAGCAGAAGATTGATCGCATTTCCGATCGTAACACATCTTCCGGATATAATAAGGGACTGTATCTTGAGAAGGATTCTGGGATCGGAATACTCAGGCGGAATAACGCAATTACTGAAACCGTTATAAAGAATGTTCAGCTGAGTAGAGATCTCGCCAAGTTTTACATAAAGTTCTTCGACTTTCTTCTTGTTAAATGATTTCTTAACGAAAAACAAAACGATAAGACCGGCACCAAAAAGAAAGAATACACCGGTAATAATCGCATATGTAATGATCGTATCTTTATAGCTTGCTGTAAGAGTAGTGAACAGAAATACTAAAGAGAAAACACTGAGTATAATACCCCAAACAAGTGGAGCAACGCTGTATCTGGTATATCTGACGATATCAGTCTTGGTTTTCTCATAGTCCTGATAAAGATCAACCTTAGGTGAAAAATGATTGATCATACGTGTACATTCATTAAGATTCTTTTCTCTCTCAGCAGCAAAATTTGCTGATACAAACTGAACAGGCTGAGCCGGATAAACATAACCCTGAGCTGCAGGCTGATATATCGGCTGACCAGCAATAGGCTGAGCATAAGTCTGTCCCGGAACCGGCTGTGCTAAAGGCTGCTGATATACCGGTTGGTACTGTACAGGCTGTGCAACAGGAGCCTGATATACAGGCTGAGCCGTGACAGGCTGGGCAACGGGCTGAACAGGAACCTGTGCCTGCGGCTGATATGGCTGCGCAAACGTCTGGGGCTGCGGAGTTGCAGGCGCCGGTGTCTGAACCTGATGTGGCTGTATATCCGGAGTAGCCGGATCACTTGAACCTGTTAATTGCCAATTATCGTTGAAATCACTCATTCTCTTCTCCCCCTATTCAACACTAAAAATGATTTTATTATATTTATTTTGAGAATTCTATTATTACTTGCATAAAAACAAGGGACTGAATAATCAGTCCCTTTGTTAAGAAATCTTTATGTAATTAACATATCAGATCTTCGGGCACTGAGCCAAAGACTTTGCAATATCCTCATCTGTAGGGATGTAATCGTCCATAACACCATCATTATACTTCTGATAAGCTACGAGATCGAAGTAACCGGTACCGGTAAGACCAAATACGATGTTCTTTGCCTCACCTGTCTCCTTACACTTAAGAGCCTCGTCGATTGCAACCTTGATAGCATGTGAGCTCTCAGGAGCGGGAAGGATTCCTTCAACTCTGGCAAACTTCTCGGCAGCTGCAAATACATCAGTCTGCTTAACAGAAGTAGCTCTGATGAGCTTGTCATCATAGAGCTGGGATACGATTGAACTCATACCGTGATATCTTAGACCGCCGGCATGGTTAGGAGCAGGCATAAAGTTGCTTCCCAATGTGTACATCTTGGCAAGAGGGCATACTCTTCCGGTATCGCAGAAGTCGTATACATAAGAACCTCTTGTAAGTGACGGACAGGAAGCCGGCTCAACAGCGATAATATCGTAATCAGCTTCTCCTCTGAGCATCTGACCGACGAAGGGTGAGATAAGACCACCCAGATTGGATCCGCCGCCTGCACATCCGATGATAGTATCAGCCTTGATTCCGTACTTATCGAGAGCTGCCTTAGTTTCAAGTCCGATTACTGACTGATGGAGCAGTACCTGGCTCAAAACAGAACCGAGAACATATCTGTATCCTTCCTGGGATGTGGCAGCCTCAACAGCTTCGGAGATAGCACAACCCAATGAACCGTTTGTACCGGGGAATTCTTCATTGATCTTACGGCCGACATTCGTTGACATTGAAGGAGAAGGAGTAACGGTAGCACCGTATGTTCTCATAACTTCACGTCTGAAAGGCTTCTGCTCATAGGAAACCTTAACCATGTATACCTGGCAGTCAAGTCCGAAGTATGCTGTAGCCATTGAAAGTGCTGTTCCCCACTGACCTGCACCTGTCTCTGTGGTAACACCCTTAAGGCCCTGTTTCTTGGCGTAATATGCCTGCGCAATAGCAGAATTAAGCTTATGCGATCCGGAAGTATTGTTACCTTCGAATTTGTAATAGATATGAGCAGGTGTATCAAGTTCCTTCTCAAGGCAATAAGCTCTTACCAAAGGTGAAGGTCTGTACATCTTATAGAAATCGACGATCTCACCGGGAATATCGATCCACTGGTCGTCATTATTCATTTCCTGCTTGGAGAGCTCTTCACAGAAAATAGGATAAAGATCTTCAGCCTTCAAAGGCTCACCTGTTCCGGGATTAAGCAGCGGAGCGGGTTTATTCTTCATATCAGCACGAACGTTGTACCATGCTGTAGGGATCTCATTCTCTGATAGATAAATCTTATAAGGAATTTCGGACATAAATTGTCTCCCTTCGCAAAAATCTAACTCATTTTACATCAAATGAAAGATTTTTGCACAAAAACATACCTTTCGAATAGTTTATAAGAATTCAGAAAGACTTCTTAGCTGATTCCAGTGTCTCGATTACCTTATCGCACCATTTATCAAATTCAGGATCTTCTTTCATACATTCTTTATGGTTAAGGATATATTCCAATGCAATCCTGACACCTTTATGAAGCGGAACATTAGTCTTTAGATCCGGAGAGAGCCTTTTAATCTTTGAGTTATCAAAAGATACTGAAACAGCCTTATCCCCTGTCAGACTGCCTTCAAAATCATATTCAGGTCCAACGGCCGTAAGGAATTCCGAAGATACATGATATGCATTGAGTTCCACACCGAGAGCATCTGCAATTGTCTGATAGATCTGATTCCATGTAAGGACTTCATCACCCGTGATCTGGAAAGCCTCACCGATAGCATGACGGTTACCCATAAGAGCAGTAAAGCCGATTGCAAAGTCCTCATTGAATGTAAGATGCCACAGTGATTCACCATCGCCGTGAATGATTACAGGTCTTCCCTCCATCATTCTCTTTATAACCTGCCATGATCCGTTCTTGCCGTGAACCCCAAGCGGAATGCTTCTTTCATCGTATGTATGACTCGGTCTTACGATAGTTACCGGGAATTTGTCTTCCCTGTAACGTGCCATAAGATATTCCTCACAGGCAATCTTATTTCTTGAATATTCCCAATACGGATTAGCAAGCGCAGTACCTTCGGTAATTATGTGACATGCAGCAGGCTTATTATAAGCAGAGGCAGAACTAATATAGATATACTGCTTTGTTCTGTCCTTGAAAAGCCTGTAATCTCTTTCGACCTGATCTACTGTAAAACCTATAAACTCGCCGACACAATCGAAATTCATATCACCGACAGCTTTAAGAACGGCTTCTTCATCATTGATATCACAAACTATCTGATGGACATTACCGGGCACTGTATCTGCTCGGTTGCCACGGTTGATGAGCCATACTTCCCAGGTCTCATCTTTTGCGAGTCTCCTGACAATTGCGCTGCTGATCGTACCTGTACCGCCGATGAATAAAGCTTTCATAGATTGTCTCCTTTGTGAAAGAAGTATTGATATTTCAGATTTTATCAGACCATATTTATCACAGATATCAAATACCGACATCTGTATCCGCATTTTCTTGCCAAATATGATAAACTTCATTGAATATTAAAAATAAGGTCGTAATATGAAAACTTCAGATTTTTACTATGATCTCCCTGAAAGACTGATCGCTCAGGTTCCCACGAAGGACCGCCTTGCATCACGCCTTTTGGTTCTGGATAAGAAAACAGGAAAGACAATTGACGGACATTTCCCTGATATTAAGAAGTATCTGCATAAGGGAGATG
This sequence comes from Oscillospiraceae bacterium, assembly GCA_902788505.1. GTDB lineage: Bacteria > Bacillota > Clostridia > Saccharofermentanales > Saccharofermentanaceae > Saccharofermentans. Next base: position 72,370 of record CADAKH010000004.1, on the reverse strand, counting down.
TGCTTGTTATCAATAATACCAGAGTTATTCCCGCAAGGCTTTTAGGTGTTCGTTCAGATACACAGAGTCCTGTTGAGCTTTTATTGCTTAAGAGGATCGACGATAATCACTGGGAGACATTGGCACGTCCGGGTAAAAAGGTTCGCGAAGGCAAAAAGATGACATTCATTCCGGGAGAGCTGGAAGCTGAGTGCGAACAGGTCCTGGAATCAGGTAACCGTATTATCAGATTCTATTTCAAAGGCGTATGGGAAGAAGTTCTGGACAAGGCCGGAACAATACCGCTTCCTCCCTATATTCACGAGAAGCTTGACGATCCCGAACGTTATCAGACTGTATATTCAAAAGATGCCGGATCGGCAGCTGCTCCTACGGCAGGTCTTCACTTTACAAAGGAACTCTTAGCCGAACTTAAAGACATGGGTGTAGAGATAGCTGAACTTACTCTTCACGTAGGCCTTGGAACATTCAGACCTGTCAAAGCAGATACCATTGAAGAACATGAGATGCATTCCGAATGGTATGATTTCCCGAAGGAAGCTTCGGATATAATAAGGAAAGCTAGAAGTGAAGGCAGAAGGATAATATCCGTTGGTACTACTTCCACAAGAACCTTGGAGACTGTAGCCTCTAATGATCCTGAGATGATGCCTGTATCAGGTTATACGCAGATATTCATCTATCCCGGATATGAGTTTAAGTGTGTCGATTCACTTATCACGAACTTCCATCTTCCTGAGTCCACGCTCATCATGCTTGTTTCCGCTCTTGCAGGAAGAGAGAATGTGCTTAACGCATATAAACATGCCGTTGAAGAAGAATACAGATTCTTCTCATTTGGCGACGCTATGTTCATTACAGATTTGGAGAACTGATATGTCTAACTATCCCGTATGGTACGAACACATTCATACATGCGCTCAGACCGGTGCAAGACTCGGTAAGGTACACACTCCCCACGGGACTTTCATGACACCTGCATTTATGCCTGTAGGAACACAGGCTTCCGTTAAAGGCATGAGTCCTGAAGAAGTTTACGGCATGGGCGCAGGCATCATGCTCTCAAATACATATCATCTCTGGCTCAGGCCCGGCAGTGACATCGTTGCCAAAGCCGGCGGACTTCACAAATTCATGAACTGGAAAGGCGCTATCCTTACAGACAGCGGCGGATTCCAGGTATTCTCACTTTCCAAACCTAAGGATATTAAAGAAGAAGGCGTTAAATTCAGCTCCCATATAGACGGCAGGAAACTGTTTTTGACACCGGAGATATCTATGCAGGTCCAGAACGATTTGGGCGCCGATATTATCATGGCTTTTGATGAGTGCTGCCCCTACCCTTCTGAGCATTCATACGCAGACAGGTCGCAGGCAAGAACCACAAGATGGCTTGAGCGTTGTATCGAAGCTCACAAAAGACCTGATGAACAGGCTTTATTCGGTATTATCCAGGGTTCTATGTATCTTGATCTCCGCAAAAAAAGTGCTGATGCCATCACTTCTTTTGATCTGCCCGGATTTGCAATTGGCGGAATCTCCGTCGGCGAACCGAAGAATCTCTTTATTGACATGATCGATTGTACTGTACCGCTGATGCCGGAGGATAAACCGCGATACCTCATGGGAGTCGGAACACCGGATTATCTTATTGAAGGATCCTGCAGAGGAGTTGATATGTTTGACTGTGTACTGCCGACAAGAATGGGCAGACACGGCACTATCTTAACTGATTACGGCAAAAAGATAATCAGAGACAAGAAATTTGCCGAAGACTTCGGCCCCATGGATCCCGATTGTGATTGTTATGCATGCAAGAACTTCTCGGCAGCTTATGTCAGACATCTTATCAAGGCAAATGAGATGTTTGGCTTAAGGCTTTGCACATATCACAATATCTATTTCCTGTTAGGTCTCATGGAGCGGATCCGTCAGGCAATTTCCGAAGACAGACTTGGCGATTTCAGAAAAGAGTTCTACGAAAGATTAGGATAATGAAACCTTTAATCTATGCATCAAACAGTTCAGAGACAAACGAAAGAGAGCTAAAAAACGCGTCTCTTGCAAGAAAGATCTGTTCAGAAGGCATAGTACTTCTTGAGAACAACGGTATTCTCCCGGTTAAGCCTTCCAAGATCGCTCTATATGGTGCGGGAGCCAGACATACTGCTTTTGGCGGAACCGGTTCCGGAGAGAATAATCCAAGGTATAACATCAACATAGAAGACGGACTTAAAAACGCGGGTTTTAAAATCACATCAACAGAATGGCTTGACGAATACGATCTGATATACGATAAGGATTATTCTGCTTACCAAAAGGCATTGAAAAGAGGAATGCGAAGGATCCCTATAGCAGAACGCATGGACTACTCTGCCGATAATCCGTTTTACCTTCCCGCAGGCTCTGTTGTCAGTTCAAAAGATAAAGATACAGAAATTGCATTTTTCGTACTTTCAAGACAATCCGGCGAAGGTGCTGACCGCAAAGATATTCCCGGTGATTATTACATTACCGAAGATGAAAAAGCTGTGATGTTGTCTGTTACAAATACTTATAAAGAAACTATTCTGATAATTAATACCGGCGCAGTTATTGACTTGTCTTTTCTTGATGAGATTAAGTTTTCCGCTGTTATCCTTCTTATGCAGGGCGGAATGGAATCAGGAAACGGCTTGGCAGACATAATCACAGGCAAAGTCAACCCGTCCGGAAGACTCTCGGATACGTGGGGATACTCCTACACTGACTACCCTTCTTCTGATACTTTCTCAGAAAGAAATCCTGAACAGTATCAGGAAGATTATAAAGAAGGTATCTTTGTCGGTTACAGATGGTTCGAGAAAAATAATATCAAGCCGAGATATCCATTCGGATATGGTCTGAGTTATACGGATTTTTCTGTTGATTACGAAAGCACATGTGTTTCAGGTACAACAATAACATTAAAAACTTCAGTGACAAATACAGGAAACCTTTCAGGAAGATATGTTTTAATGCTGTATATATCCTGTCCCGAAATAAAACTTGTAAGAGAAGTCAGAAGTCTTGCCGCTTTTAAAAAGACTTCACTTCTTGAACCAAGATCATCAGAAAGCATCGATCTTTCTTTCGATCTGACTGAATTTGCAGGATTTGATAATGAATCACATGAATATATTCTCGAAAAGGGCAGCTATATTCTTTCAATAAATGATACTCCCGTAAGCATCATTGAACTCGAAAATGATGTTATCACCGAAAAAACAAAACCGTTATTTCAAAATAACCGTGATATCGGCATAACAGGATTTGAAAAGAATACCGCTCCCCTGCCGGATCTTCCTGTTATAAAGTTTGACAGCTCTTACATCACGCCAATTACTCATGAATATACTGTTCCCTGTTTTGAATCAAGTGAAACTATAGACAGAATCGTTTCCGGTCTAAGCTTAAAAGAAATGTGTCATCTTCTTGCCGGCAGAACATTTTTGGGTCCATACAGACACCGGGTGTTCGGAGCTGTCGGTTATACATCATCAAAGCTTTACAAAAAAGGCATAGACGGAATGGCTATGGCTGACGGACCACAAGGTTTAAACCTCACTAGGATATCGAAAAAGCCGACTCATAATCTTTTCGCGATACCGACTTTACCGGCTGCTTTAAGAGAAACTCATACATTATCTAAGATAGGAACAGCTGTAACAGAGACTCCTGAAAAGGATTTATACTATCAGCACTGCACTTCCTGGCCATCTGAAACAATGGTCTGTCAGACATGGGACGTGGAACTTGCAAGACAGCAAGGTGAAGCTATAGGCGCTGAGATGAAAGAATACGGTGTTGTTTTCTGGCTGGCTCCTGCAGTAAATATCCACAGAAATCCGCTTTGCGGAAGAAATTACGAATACTATTCGGAAGATCCTTTACTGACAGGAAAGATGGCATCTGCTGTAATAACAGGTGTTCAGTCATTTCATGGTTGTTTTGCTACGGTTAAACATTTTGCAGCAAATAATCTGGAAACCAAAAGAAATAAGTCATCTTCAAATCTCGATGAAAGAACTCTGCGTGAGATATATCTGAAGGCATTCCGCATCTGTGTAAAAGAAGCCAATATCAGAAGTGTGATGTGCAGTTACAACAAGATCAATGGCGTCTACACAGCGTTAAATTACGATCTCCAGACTAATATCTTAAGAAATGAATGGAATTTTGACGGCATCGTCATGACAGACTGGTTTGCAACTGGTCATGACGAAAGCCTGGATGAACTCTGCTCAAAAGCAGGAACAGATCTCGTTATGCCCGGTCTTCCTAATATTCCATCTAAGATTTATAAAGCCTGCAAAAAAGGGCTTATTTCAAAAGAAGATATAGAAAGATCGGCCAGAAGAATAATAAAACTGGCTATCGAAAGCCACACTTCGGGAAATTAACTGTTTAATTTAAGCGTTACGGCAGAAAGATTACCGCACCTGAGCTGAGTCTGATCAGATATCCTGCGGATCAGCATATTCATCCACTCACTGCACGAATCGGCAACAAGAGCATCTGCAAGAATACCATCCTCGCTTAAATACTTGAAGAAGTTAGACGTTGCACAAACAATTCTGTCATCTGCAGAAAGGCCGAAGAATCCGTTAGGCAGAAGGCTGATCTGACCCTGCCTTACTATTCTTGCACTGACACTTCCTCTTCTTATGCTTTCAATACCTGTTTTTTCGACACGAAGAATAAGATATTCAGATTCTTTATCAAGGCATTCCTCAAATACATTGTTTAGATAATCAATACTCTTACTTCCTTCTTCACTGCTTAGGATCTCAGAAAATAGGAGTGACTGGCTTTGGGGAGAGTCGAGCTTACTGCCATTAAATATAGCAACAGTCAGCGTAGGAACGAGTCTTAAAAACACTTCGTCCTTATATTCTTCATCGGCGCCTCTGTGCTTAAATGTGTAATACTCGATCAAACGAAACTCCTCTTCATCTTGATTACAATTGCTGAATAATTATCCTGCCTTGGATTCTTACGTGCTTTTACACCATACTTAATAGTACGTGCAATGCCTGTTGCATTCTGATCGAAATGAATATGATTAACGATCCTGTTTAACGGCATTGAATCAGTAACACCATCTGAACTGACGATAACTATATCATTTTCAATAAGTCTCATCGGGCGTGATGTCATCTGAACATTGCAATTCAGATTGCCTACGAAATCGATCAGGCCTTTGGCTCTGGTATCTTTATAAGCATCAGCAGTATCAAGGCCTCCTTCGGCAAGCTTCCGGATCATTAAAGTAACATAATTCTGTTTATAATTTAATAAAGTAGCTTTGTTATTACGGATGAGGATAATATTGCTGTCACCCAGGCTGTAGAAATTCATATAGTCATCAAATATATGAACCATAACAAGCGTTGCACCTGCACCAAGATGATACTGTTCATATACCTGATTTGAAATATCAGTAATCACAGCTGCGTTGTCAGCCTGTGAGTCAAATCCGTAGGGGTAATTCTCACGAAGAGAATCAGTTACGAATTTTGATACTACTTCACCGTTAAGAAGCCCTCCCATACCGTCAGAACAAGCAGCTACAAGGCCGGATTCATCGAATTTGTCCATGGGAGATATATATAGTGAATCTTCCTGATCTTCACGTTTTCCGCGTTCGTGGAAATATGCGACATCACATATCAGATGATTCTTTTCTTTATGCTTTGTAGTATAGTAATTTGTCTTGAACAATGTAAATATAGCGATAATTACAAAGGAAACAAAGGCAACAACAAACAGCACTAATGCAACGATAAGTGCACGGATGGTTTCCTGATTTAATAAGCTGAAATCATACATTGCCTGTTATCCGGACCCGCCTTTATGATTTAGATCTCTGATTTAATTATCTCATAAACAGAATTTTTATCATCTTTTTGTTACAATTAAGCGTCTTTACCGGAATCGACATATTTCCCGATCAATCGTCCGGAATAATAAGAGATAAAATACTGAACCCAGGAAACAACCAGAAACGAATAAAGGAACATAAATATCCCGAGCGTAATATATGAGGCGGACATTATAAGGAAAAAAGGAACCGCGATATAGAACACACCTATAACAAGTGTCAATCCGAGATTCGGAATGAACCTGAGCAGAACAAACAGAAATGCATTCTTATAGATCTTTCCAAGCGAAAGATCAGTAGAAACAATCAGATTATAAACAAAGTTCTGTATAAGAATAAACGCGAAAAGAATAACAATGAATACTATGGCGATAGCATTTCCGGTGACAGATCTGAAATTCAGATAGAAACCGATAGCCAAAAATATAACAGGAGTAAAGATAAACCCTATCAGCATAGAGACTATCCCCTTCTTCCACCCGGCCTTCATACCGGCCTTAAAGCTGTCAAAAAACGAGACTGATTCTTCGTTAAAGATATCTATATAAACGCTGGTAAATCCGGTCTGAAAAGGTCCAATACAGATAAGATTGCCTGATACAAGAAAAGTCAGCAAAAATAAAACGAGGAAAACATAGAGCTGCAAAACACCTTCGTCGCTACCCGTTACAGGATCAATATAGTCACTAAAATCAATAACAGTAGAAAACAGCCACGGCACAAATTGAGCTGACAGTATAGCAGCTATTATAAGCGCCGGGATATTAAAGATAACAAACAAAGCATTGGATGCCATGAGTCTAACAAGATTTGACCATCCTGCCGCAAAAAAACTGATTAACGGACCTCGCTGTTTTACCGGAAATTCAGGCTCAATATCAGACATAGATATTATTTGGAAGTAAGTGCGCTGACACACTCTTCAAAAGTCTTCAGATGTTCAAGGCTTCTGTCCGCTATGGCATTATTCTTATCTTTCTTGCCGGTCTTTCCTTTAAAACGGCCTTCAATGGGACTTACGATTCCGAAGTTAGCATTCATTGGCTGGAACTTCTTAACATGAGGATCTGAAACATATAAAGCCATAGAACCGATAACAGTACAAGCATCCGGCTCATAAGACGGATCAATACCCAAGGCTCTCTGAGCTGCATAGAAACCGGCCATAAATCCTGAAGCAGTAGATTCAATATATCCTTCAACTCCCGTGATCTGACCTGCAAAAAAGATATCCGGCTTTTCTCTCAGACTATAGTGAGATGAAAGATAAAGCGGTGAATTCAGGAATGTGTTACGGTGCATTACACCGTATCTTGTATATTCAGCATTCTCAAGACCCGGGATCATACCGAATACCCTCTTCTGCTCAGGCCATTTGAGTCTGGTCTGGAATCCGACAAGATTATACATGGTCTTAGCACGGTCATCCTGCCTTAACTGAAGGTTGGCATACGGTTCTTTGCCTGTTGCGGGATCAATGAGACCAACACCTTTCAATGGTCCGAATCTCATGGTATCAACACCTCTTTGCGCCATAACCTCAATCGGCATACAGCCTTCAAAGACGATCTCACGGTCAAAGTTCTTGACCTCAGCCCTCTCAGCATTTACAAGTTCCTCACGGAATGCAAGGTACTGTTCCTTTGACATAGGACAATTAATATAATCGTCACCGCCTTTTCCGTAACGCGATGCACGGAAGGCTTTCGTCATATCAATCGAATCCCCGCTTACAATAGGAGCGGCACTGTCAAAGAAATGAAGTCCGGATGTATCACCGGTTACTTTAAGAATATCCTCAAAAAGCTCACCTTCGGTCAATGGACCTGTGGCAACTATAACAATTCCTTCTTCGGGAATCTTAGTAACTTCTCCGGGTATTACCTCGATAAGCGGATTATTCTTTATCTTTTCGGTTATATAACCGGAAAACTCATCACGGTCAACGGCTAAAGCACCGCCGGCAGGAATAGAGCTCTTATCAGCAGATTCCATTATCAAAGAACCCAAATGTCTGAGTTCTTCCTTTAAAAGACCAATGGCATTCTCTCTTGCAGCAGCCCGAAGTGAATTACTGCAAACAAGTTCAGCAAAGTTCTCAGAGTGATGAGCAGGACTGTATTTGACAGGCTTCATCTCATAAAGCTTTACATGAACACCTGCACGTGCGCAGATATAGGCAGCCTCTGAGCCTGCAAGACCGGCACCGATAATTGTAACTGTAGGATTATTCGTCATCTTCACTCTTTTTTCCGTCTGAGGACTTTCTTCCCTTTCTGGCATTGGAAGGACAGTCTTTGTTGGAACATCTGGGATAAGCTTTCTTGCCGAAATGCTTTAATACCATATATGCACCACAGTCAGGACATACCTTGCCGTCAATAGGAAGATCCCATGAAATGAAATCACAGTTAGGATCTGAACCCTGTTTATCACATGTATAGAAGGACTTGTTTCTGTACTTTTTTGATTTGTGAACAAGAAGGCCTGAACCGCACTTAGGGCAGGAACCCTTGGCGTAAACAACAATATTTTTGGTGTAATTGCATTCAGGGAAATTGGAGCAGGCTATAAATTTACCGTATCTGCCTTCTTTATAAACAAGCTCACTTCCGCACTGAGGACATGTCTCACCTGTCTTCTCAGGCTCAAATGTGATCTTATCAATAGATTCCTGGGCAGCTTTTATCTGAGAATTAAACTTAGGATAGAATGCATTGAGGACATCTTCCCACTCTTCTTTGCCTTCTTCTACTTCGTCGAGTTTTGTCTCCATATCAGCCGTAAAAGAAAGGTCAACAATCTCACTGAAATTCTCGGAAAGCATATTGGTAACAATCTTACCAAGATCCGTGATCTGAAGGAGTCTTCCGTTCTTCTCGATATATTTACGGTCAAGAATAGTGGAAATCGTAGGAGCATATGTAGATGGTCTGCCGATACCATACTCTTCGAGAGCTTTGATAAGTGTAGCTTCCGTATAGTGCGGTGGCGGCAATGTAAACTTCTGCTGAGACTTAAGGTCAAGAAGCTCAAGTTTCATACCGTCTTCGAGAGGCGGGATTGCAGCCTTTCCGTCCTGATCATCTGTCTTTGTTACATCTTCAGCAACATCATCGTAAAGAACAAGGAAGCCCTTGAAAGTAACAGTCTCTCCTACTGCCCTGAACACTCTGTTGTTGCATGAAGCCTGACATGTAACAGTATCAAGCTTGCAGGCAGCCATTTGAGTTGCAAGGAATCTGTCCCAGATAAGCTGATAGAGCTTGTACTGGTCGTTAGTAAGAGAAGATCTGATCTCCTTTGGATCAAGATCGAAGTGTGTGGGCCTGATTGCCTCGTGAGCATCCTGAGCGGAATTCTTATTCTTGTATTCTCTCTTATAAGGAGAACAATACTCTTTACCGAATTTTGCTGCGATAATATCTTTAGCGGCAGCTACTGCCTCCTCAGAAATACGGACTGAGTCTGTTCTGATATATGATACAAGAGCTGTCTGTCCGGCACCGGCGATCTCAACACCTTCGTAGAGCTGCTGTGCAATGGACATTGTCTTTTTGGATGAGAAACCGAGTCTCTTTGATGCTTCCTGCTGCAATGTTGATGTCGTAAACGGAGGATAAGGATTCCTGTCCTTCTTACCCTTTTTTATAGAATCAACTACCAAAGGTCCGCTTCCGACTGCATCAAGGACAACCTGAGCATCTTCGAGACACTTAAGATCATCCTTTTTAACCTTACCGTCACTGTCGACGAAGCCGTAATAACCCAGGACAAATTTATCTGTATTCTTACCGGGAGTAACAAGAGCTTTGATAAGCCAGTATTCCTCAGGCTTAAAAGCATCTATCTCGGCATCGCGGTCCATTACGATCTTGGTAGCAACAGACTGAACTCTTCCTGCTGAAAGACCCTTACGGATCTTCTTCCAAAGCAGCGGGCTCAATTCGTATCCTACAAGTCTGTCAAGGATTCTACGTGCCTGCTGGGCATTAGCAAGATTCATATTGATCGTTCTGGGATTCTTGATAGCTTCCTGAACAGCAGATTTGGTGATCTCGTTAAAAGTGATCCTGCACTTTGAATCAGGATCTATCTTCAATACTTTTGCCAAATGCCATGCAATTGCTTCACCCTCACGGTCAGGGTCGGTTGCGAGAAGGATCTCGTCGGCATCGGATGCCAGGAGCTTAAGATCTCTAACGACCTTCTCTTTGCCTTTCATTGTTATGTATAAAGGTTTGAAATTATTCTTAACATCAACACCGAGATTGCCGGAAGGAAGATCCCTTATATGGCCTAACGAAGCTGAAATAATGTAATCGCTACCAAGATATCTGCCAATCGTCTTTGACTTGGCAGGAGACTCAACAATAACCAGTTTTTTACCCATGGAGTACCCCTCTATATTTTTAATTAAAAATATATCATCATTATACAAATGTCAACGAGTACTTCCCTTTATCCTGACATACTGTCCCATTAAGTTCGAGTTCTGTCAACAGCTTAGACACTTTATAAAACGGGAGAGCAGTTATTACGCATAGGTCATCTGCACATAAGGGTTTCAGCGTCAAAGCATCCTTTATGATAAGTTTCCAGTTATCGTCAGTAAGAACTTCCGGCTTTATTTTCGCCAGCTGTCTCAAAACATCAATATTCATCTGATGATCAAACGCATCACTCCCGGGATCAGTGTATTCCAATTCAGCCGGACATCCGAGATTCATCCGTTTATACATGACTGATCTTGCCACACTGTCAATAACGCTGTCACTGTTAAGCAAAACATTCCCGCCGTCTTCAAGAAGCTTTAGACCTCCCAAAGCATTTTCATAGTATATGTTGTTAGGCAATACGAAAACTTCTTTTCCCTGGCTTGCTGCAAAAGATGCCGTATGAAGAGTTCCGGAAACCTCACCGGCTTCCATAATCAAAGTGCAGTCAGACAGACCGGCAATAAGTCTGTTCCTTGACGGGAAATACTGTCTTAACGGTTGTTGTCCGGGCGGCATCTCCGAGATTATAAGTCCGTTTGAAAGAATAAGATCGTAGACGTCCTTATTCTTGGGCGGATATATGTTGTCTACGCCTCCCGCCAGAACAGCTATCGTTCCGCCTTTGGTATTTACAGACGAGATATGAGCCTGACGGTCTATTCCGTATGCCATACCGGAAACGATAGTGATACCTTTATCACCAAGTTCCCTGCAGATCTTATCCGTTGCATACTGGGCATATTTGCTGGGACTTCTTGATCCCACAACTGCTACTGAACCGCCAAGTGTTATTGAATCGATAAGAGAAGTCCTTCCTCTGCAGTAAAACACTTTCGGCATGCCGGAAAGATTTTTCCAGTTGTAAGGATATGCTTTATCAAGGCATGAGATCACTTCAATAGAATTAGCACAAGCTATCTGACTGTACCGCTTGGCAATCTTAACTATATCATTGTATGAATCAAGCATTTTACTGATCTTGACTTCCGTATCATGATTCAGATCAAATTCACTGTCTGCTATTCTTTTAAGGATTCCGATATCGATCAACTCCCTATAGCTTTTGATTACTTTTTTATCAGTCAGATCCTTAAGTGTTTTATATGTCACTTCAGAATTCAGCATCATTGCCGAATAGAAGAAATCACGCATTCTGTTTTCTGCACTGTCATTATTCATATTAGAACCCTCTTATCCGAAATTGAGCCGCTTCTGCAATATCTTCAACTGAAACGTCAGATGATTCATTTATATCCGCTATCGTTCTTGCGACTCTTAAGATCCTTGTAAAACCTCTTGCCGAAAAGAATCCCTTATCAGACAGCTCTGAAGCGTATTTGACAACATTCTCCGGAATTCTCATCGAATCTCTTATGTCTTCTTCGGGGAACGTTGCATTCAGGTTATCTCCGCCATATCTCTCATGTGCTGTCTGCCAGCATCTTTCAACGATTTTCCTGTATTCAAGACTTTCACCTTTGGATTCATCTGTATAAATGCTTGCCATATCCTTACCTGAAACAGATCTCATCTCACTGAAAAGATCGATTCTGTCCAGAAATGGGCCGTTGATCTTGGATAAATACTTCCTTACTTCATTTGCAGTACACCTGCACTTATTTCCCTTCTCATACATCAACCCGCACTTACAAGGGTTCCCTGTTCCAAGAAATATGAAGTTTGTATCAAACGAATACAGATTACCGCGTTTCATCAGATGAACCTTTCTCTCTTCGAGCGGATACCTTAGAAAATCAAGCACTTCACTTTTATAAAGAGGCAGTTCATCTGCAAACAAAATGCCTTTATTAGCCAGAGCCATCTCCCCTGGAGAAAGAGTCAGAGCATTGCCGATCAGTTTACCGACAGTAATATTTGGTCCGATCATCCTTACAGGACGCTCATAACTTATCTTTGAAGCATCACCTTCAACCAATTCAATAAGGGAAAACACATCTGATAACTCATCCGGATTCAGCTTCGGCAACAATCCGGAAAGTATCCTTCCCGCCATCGTCTTACCGCTGCCGGGACTGCCCATCAGAAGAATGTTATGAAACCCTGCTGCGCTGATCAATAAAGCACGCTTGGTCTTTTCCTGCCCCTTAAGCAGTGAAATATCAATAAACTCATCAGATTCTGAGGCAGGTTCATACTCAAAGGCGGTCTCTTTATACTGATTTCCGTCGAAAATACCGCTCAATTCAAAAAGACCGTTTATTCCCTGTCCTCTAAAACCTGTAATCCCTGCACTTCCACACTCACTTTGCGGAATTAACTTATAATCAAAATCCATATCACGGGCTTTCTTTAATCTGAGACAAGCACCCGGTGTACCTTTAAGTTCACCCCCAAGTGTCAGTTCTCCTTCAGCATAAATCTTTGAATCAGGCGGAAGATACAACTGCCCAGAAGCGAATAAGATACCCAAAGCCATAGCAAGATCAAAACCTGAACCTGTCTTGCGCATATAAGCAGGACTGATGCCGATGGTTATATGCCCTTTGGGCATGGTAAACCCGGCAGATTTAAAAGCAGACCTTAATCTGCCTTCAGATTCACGGATCGAAGAATCACAAAGGCCAATAACTGAAAAAGTCGGGATTCCCGGCGATATCGATACTTCGATCAAAGTAACAGTTGAATCCGATCCCGAAGCAAAACATGAATACACTCTTGCGACATTTGGTTTTGAAGCCATAAAAACACCTCCTTTTACAAGGAGAATACGCTCTTTAAAACCGAAATATCAGAGCAAAAGCATCGCAAAAAACACTGCCGTTTCACGACAAGTTTACCGACAAAAGCCTGCATTTACGACAGATTATTACGAAAACCTACAAAAGCACATGCAAAGAGCATACAAAAACCGACAAAGAACCTACAAAGTATTATGGTTCTAATGTGCTAAAATAATCACGCAAAACAGAAAATAAGAGGTAAATATAATGAAGCTTGGTATAGTAGGTCTTCCTAATGTCGGTAAGAGTACACTTTTCAACGCAATCACAAGAGCCGGCGCTGAAGCAGCTAATTATCCTTTCTGCACCATTGAACCTAATGTCGGTGTCGTTTCCGTTCCCGATAAGAGATTAGATAAACTTGCAGAGATCTATAAACCTGAGAAATACACCCCTGCCGTTGTCGAATTCGTTGATATAGCAGGTCTCGTTGCCGGTGCTTCCAAAGGTGAAGGTCTTGGCAACAAATTCCTTTCAAACATCAGAGAGTGTGATGCTATCGTTCATGTTGTAAGATGCTTTGACGATCCTGATGTCATCCACGTTAACGGTCATGCAGATCCTGCCGGAGATATTGCCACCATCGATGTAGAGCTTATTCTCTCCGACCTTGAGATCATGGAAAAGCGTATCGACCGCACAAAGAAGATGATGAAAGGCGGCGACAAAGCTTTTGCCAAAGAGCTTGCAGTTTATGAAAAGATCTATGACTGCCTTGCTGAAGGAAAATCAGCAAGATCACTCACTTTCGAAGATGACGAGCTCGAATACACAAGAGAACTCCAGCTTATCTCAATGAAGCCTGTCCTCTACTGCGCAAACATCGCAGAAGATGATATTAAGAAAAAGGAAGACATCCCTTATGTCAAGGTTGTAAAGGACATCGCGGCAAAAGAAGGTTCAGGAGTTGTTGTAATCTCAGCTAAGATCGAAGAAGAATTAGGCGAACTCTCACCTGAAGACCGGGAGATGTTCCTTGAAGATCTCGGCATCGAGAGTGCAGGTCTTGATCAGATGATCAATGCTTCATACTCTCTCCTTGGACTTATCTCTTTCCTTACTGCAGGTCCCAAGGAAGTCAGAGCATGGACTATCAAGAAAGGCACAAAAGCTCCTCAGGCCGCAGGAAAGATCCACTCGGATTTCGAGCGCGGATTCATCAGAGCAGAAGTTGTTGCTTACGATGACCTCATTGCAAACGGAACTTATAACGCTGCCAAGGAGAAAGGCCTTGTAAGATCCGAAGGAAAAGAATATGTCATGAAGGATGGCGACGTCGTAGTATTCAGATTCAACGTCTGATATTTTTTCGAAATAGCAAAAACAGATATAACCCGTGAAGGATCAGCCTTTGCGGGTTTTCTTTTCGTTTCTCTTCATCATGCAAAGGAATATTGATTCAAGTCCGCTTAATATGAAGCACACACCGGAGAACACGATGATGTTGCGTGTTCCGTCAAACGGATTAATAAGTAAGGCAATGCCTGCGATGATCAAAGCGATGGCAAGACCCAATAAAACAAAACTGTACATATCTTTCTTCCTGAAAAGAAAGATCTCCTGCCTGAGCTTTACGATACCATCGATAATAAAGAATATTCCTACGATCGTAGCCAGAAGCTGCAAAACAAATTCGCGCTTAATTATGAATACGACACCTATAACCATGATGGCAACAGAATATACGAGCACGATCTCAGCTCCTGCTGCTTTACCGTAATTCTCTTCCCTGAACTGCTTGATCGAGATAATATAACCAATCACTTCGGAAAGTCCTGCTACAAACAAAACAACACCGAACAATAATCCGATGGCACCGGAAGATATCTCCGGAAAAAATATAAAGAACAAGCCTGTGATAACGGCAAATACGCCGCCGATATAAGAAGGCAATTTTTTAGTGCTCTTAGAATCCATTATCCCCTACCTCAAATGATCAGTAACCGGGCTTGATCAGCATGAATACAAAATCCTTGCCGCGTGCAATAAACTCTCTGTAGTAATTATACTGTCTGATAACATAACCTGAATTTATAGCCTCAACACCTACAGATTCTATACCGAAATTACGCGCGTCGTAAACAGAGCGCTCGCAATGGAAGCCCGTCGTAACTACTACGGCTGACTTAACATTAAATAATGTAACTGCCCTGAGCATAGAATCGTAAGTGGAAAGCCCCAAAGGATCACATAAGATATCTGATTCAGATATGCCTTCATTGATAAGGAATTCCTTCATACAACCAGTCTCGTCGTAATCTTCGGGATTCTCACTGTCACCAGTTACCAGAACATAATCAGCACAACCGGTCTT
Organism: Oscillospiraceae bacterium; assembly: GCA_902788505.1. Taxonomy (GTDB): domain Bacteria; phylum Bacillota; class Clostridia; order Saccharofermentanales; family Saccharofermentanaceae; genus Saccharofermentans. The sequence goes on along the minus strand of CADAKH010000004.1, from coordinate 56,914 downwards.
AAATACTGCTGCAGCTGTGCGAAGTCTGTCAGCAAGCATCGGACTTGCAACTCCGCCCTCCCATACAGCACACCCCAATACGATGACAGCATCATAATGAGCATCAGAAGAAACTGATGAAGATGTAAATGACTCCAAAGAATAAACATCAGGAGAACTGCTGTTATAAACATGAATATTCATCAATCCCAGTGCGGCCACACCAAGAAAGCCGATAATTACCAGCACAAGAAGGATCTTTAATAAGACCCCGGGCTTCTTACTTGTTATCTTTGTTCCCTGATTCTTCATTAGCGTGACCGGCATTTTCAGCCATCTGTACGAGTTTTCTGGTCATGAAATAAATAAGTGTGACTGTAAAGATAAACACACATAAAACTGTTATGTCGGATATAACAACAAATGCAACCGGGAGCCCTTTCATTATAAGCGTGAATACGAATACAAGCAAAGCACCGGAAACATAAACGCCGCAGCATGCTCTGAAAAAGTTTCTGAACTTTCCTTTGCAGAATTCGCTCTTACCTAAAAACAGATAGATAAGTATTACAAGGGAAACAGCAAGAAATACAGATGCCGTAATGACTGCAGCAGTATTCATATCCTGATTCCTCTCTCATAAAGCTGTTCGCGGATAAGGACTTCAACCTTATCTTTCAGGTCATCGAGATCCCATGAATTATCAATAGAGTGATCACCCAACTCACAGTATTCATCATCCGTCATCTGAACGGCGATCCTTCTTTCAGCTTCTTCCTTATCCATTCCGCGTTTCTGAAGTCTCGCAAGTCTGACATCCTTATCACAGGTTACGACCCAGATCTGATTGCACAATTCACGGAACTTATTTACGGGGATCGGGACATCCAGAACAACACATTTGGAGCCTTTCTCCTTTTCTTTGTTTAACGTTTCTTCAATCTGCTCAAACACATGTCTGTGAATGATCGTGCTGAGATCATCCAGTTTTTTCTTATCTCCGAAAGCAATATCAGACATAACTCGTCTGTTAAGAGCACCGCTGGCTGTAACGACTTTCCTGCCGAATGTCTCGGCAATCTCGGGCATTGCCCTGCCGCCCGCAGCGGTTACAGATCTTGATATCTCATCCGCATCAAGGACAAGAAGTCCTCTTTCTGCAAGAATACTGCTGACAGTACTCTTACCGCTTCCTATTCCGCCTGTAATACCTAATACAAACATTATTTAGCTTCCAGCCAGTCCTTTCCGAATCCGACCTCTGCAAGAAGCGGAACACTTAATGAAGCAGCCCCTTCCATCTCGCTCTTTAATATCGAGGCACAAAGGTCCTTATCCTTTTCGTCGCACTCACAAATAAGTTCGTCATGAACCTGCATAACAAGCTTCGCAGAAGGAAGTTTTTCTTCCAATGCCTTGCTTACACGGTTCATGGCGATCTTGATGATATCAGCCGCAGTACCCTGAATAGGTGTATTCATGGCAGCTCTGTAACCAAAATTCTTAATATTCCTGTTCTGGCTCTTAAGCTCATTGAGGATCCTCTTTCTGCCATACATGGTTACTGCAAAACCTTTCTCCTCGCCTGACTTTTTAAGGTCTTCAAGATAAGCCGTAACGCCGGGGAACTGATTGCCATACTCCTTAATGAGATCCGCTGCTTCCTTGTAACCGATGCCGAGATCCTGTGCAAGACCGTAATCAGAAATGCCGTAAATAATACTGAAGTTAACAGTCTTGGCGGTAGCACGCATCTTATGCGTGACCATGTCTTCAGATACGCCGTAAACCTTAGCAGCTGTTCTCTTGTGTATATCTTCACCGTCAAGGAACGCAGAGCACATAACTTCATCGCCGCTCAAAGCAGCTAGAAGTCTTAATTCGATCTGAGAATAGTCTGCATCTACAAGGATCTTGCCTTCTTCGGCAGTAAAAGCTTCACGGAGACGTGAACCTTCATCTGTTCTTACCGGAATGTTCTGCAGGTTAGGCTCTGTAGATGAGAGTCTTCCCGTATTCGTCATTGCCTGAGTAAATGTAGTGTGGATCCTGGAATCGCTCTTTATGGCACGAGCAAGACCCAAAGCATAAGTTGAATCAAGTTTGGATAATTCACGGTACTTGATGATGTAATCGATAGCCGGAGAATACTTTCTTAATCTGTTAAGTTCCTCAATACCGGTAGAGAAATCTCCGCTCTTTCCCTTTTTTCCTGATGGAAGATTCAGATACTTCTCTCCATAAAGAACGTCAGCAAGCTGCTTGGGTGAAGAGATATTGAACTCAGTGCCGCATTCGTCATAAACGCGGGCACTAATGTCCTCCAGGCGCTTTGTATATTCGCTGTGAAGCTCAGAAAGTCTTTCGCCTGAAACGTGCATTCCGTTACGCTCGATCTTATCCAAAGTAATAACAAGCGGGAATTCTATCTCATAAAGAAGACTCTTGAGTTCTTTGTCCTTTTCGATGTCCCTGTTCATGACCTTTGCAATAGCCATTACAGCCAGGAGCTTTTCAGCACATTCTTCAGCTTTTGATGAACCGTCATCTTCAACTATCTCATCAAACAAAGAAAGCTGCTTAACAGGTCCCTTCTTATCTTCTACGGGATAAGCAGTCTGCAAGACACTCTCATAGAGCCTTTGAAGATCAGGCTTGCCTGACAGGATATTCAATACATATCCTGCGATCTCACAGTCAAAAACAGACTTAACGGAAACCAGAGGTTCCTTGATAAACTTTGACCTGTCTTTATAGCTGTAAGATACAGGGAAAACGTTTTTCCCAAGACTTAACTTATTAAAATCTTCAGGACTGATTACATAAACAGTCTTGGAAGACCAGTCAAGAAGAACGACCTTCGCACCTGAAGGAATGTCAACAAAATCAATTCCGCAATTAAGATCATCGAAATTAAAAGATGCAGGAACATCATAAACGATCTTAAGTCCGCCCTTAAGCGCATCAGTTACCTCTGATGAGATCTTGCATACGAATTCATCGACATCACCGGCAGGTTCAAATCCTGAAGGCTTTACATTCTCGAGATCAAGTTTTTTAAGAAGCGATCTTAATGCAAGACGGTTTAATGCACCGGACATTGCAGAAAGATCTCTGGTATCTGAAGGATAAGCAGTATCCTTTGCGCCGAACTCAACAGGACTCTCCCTGTCAATCTTGCAGAGCTTGAGGTTAAGTTCAAGAAGATGTTTTGAAGCCTTGATCCTCTCCCTTAATGAAGGAGACAGTTTATCGGCATTCTCATAAACTCCGTCACAAGAACCATAGTCAGCAATAAGCTTAAATGCAGTCTTCTCACCGACTTTCTCAACACCTTTGATGTTATCTGAGTTATCACCCATGAGAGCTTTAACCTGAACGAATACTTCAGGCTTTACTCCATAAGTTTCTTCGAACATCTTCCTGTCAAACAGTACACGGGGTTCCTTGCCCTTTCCGGACTGCGGCATTATTACCGATACCTTGTCGGAAATAAGCTGGAAATCGTCGTGGTCGCCGCTGAAGATATAAACATCCATGCCCTGCTCTTCACCCTGCTTTGACAGAGTTCCGATAAGATCATCAGCCTCATATCCGGCAAGTTCCATACGCTTGATCCCATAAAGATCAAGAAGGTTCTTAACAACCGGCATCTGTGCATGAAGATCATCAGGCATACCCTTACGGTTAGCCTTATACTCATTGCTCATCTTATGTCTGAATGTGGGCTCTTTCCTGTCGAAAAGAACGCACATGTAATCAGGGTTATACTCCTTCATGACACCTAAAACGGAATTAAAGAACCCGTTTACGGCACCTGTGGGAGTACCGTCAGGCGCAGTCATAGGAGCTCTGCCGATTACGGCATAGTATGCTCTGTTGATAATTGAGTTACCGTCAACAAGAAGCAGTGTACTCATTACTTGCCCTCTTTATTCTTCATTTCTTCTTCGATCTCAGCATCCCTGACTGCACGTGCCGTGCTGATCATGAGCTTGATCCTGTTGAGCTGGTTAGCTTCAGAAGCACCCGGATCGTAGTCGATAGGAACGATATTCGATGTCGGATACTGTCTTCTGAGTTCCTTGATCATACCCTTACCTGTTACGTGGTTAGGAAGACACGCAAAAGGCTGAGCACAGATGATATTCGGAACGCCGTCCTGAATAAGTTCGATCATCTCTGCTGTAAGGAACCATCCTTCTCCGCAGGAATTACCGCAACTTAAGACTGTCGATGATTTTTCAGCAAGTTCCTGAATACGTTCTGTCAGCATGAACTTGCCGTTTGTCTTGGCAAATTCTTTATTGATGGGCTTTCTCAGTGATTCAAGGAATCTGATCGCCGTCTTCATGATATATCCGGTCTTCTTGCTTTTGCCGAGATTCTGAGCCTGCCAGAGCGGGTTATAAGCGCAATAAAGGAAGAAATCCATAACACCGGGCAATACAGCCTCACATCCTTCAGCCTCAATAACATCAATAGCGTTGTTGTTGGCATCAGGCTGGAACTTAACAAGGATCTCTCCTACAAGACCGACTCTGGGCTTTCTTGGAATATCAGCAAGAGGAAGAGCATCAAATTTGGCAACGGCAAACTTGACGAACTCTTTATACTTCCTGATAATCGGAGGATTTTCAAAATCCACACCGATCTGCATAAGACAATCCCTGATAGCCTTTTTCTCTTCAATTGACCTGGAGAAATAGCTGTTGGGCATAATGACATCATATCTTTCAGTGAGGTCATCATTCTCGAGCTTCTGGTTGAATAGTCTTCTGCCGATCCTGTTGATGTAAGAATACAAAGCATTGGCTGATCCCGGAACCTTCTCGTAAGGTCTTACTCTCAAAAGAAGAGTTGATACCATGTCGCCTGCACACAATGCCTTGATCGCATCAAGGAGAAATGAAGCCTTATATTCAAAACCTTCGTTCTTCTCAAATCTCTGGGCAGATATAGTGATAACCGGAATCTGAGGATATCCTGCTTCCTTTAATGCTTTTCTTAAGAAAGCTACATAGTTTGTAGCACGGCATCCGCCGCCTGTCTGCGTAATTGCAAGTGTAGTGTTATCAGGATCGATATCACCCTTGAGGATGGCATTGATCATCTGTCCTACAACTATCAGGGTCGGGAAACATGCATCGTTATTAACATACTTGAGACCACACTCGATATCTTCTCTTGTAGCCTGCTTTAAGAGCTTGAGCTTATATCCGTGCTTATGGAAAACAGACTCTACGAACTCAAACTGAATAGGCGCCATCTGAGGTGCTAGGATAGTGTGATTCTTCTTATCTTCCTTAGTAAATTCAACTCTGTGTACCGTGTAAGGTGCATCATCTGAATCTTCTTTTGGACTGTCAGAAACACCATTCTGAGCTTCAAGTTCAAGACGCTCGTTCATAGCAACAACGAGTGATCTCATTCTGATCCTTGCAGCACCGAGATTGCTGACTTCGTCGATCTTAAGCAATGTATAGAGTTTTCCTGAAGATTCAAGGATCTCCTGGACCTGGTCAGATGTAACGGCATCAAGACCGCAGCCGAAGCTTGTAAGCTGAACGAGCTCAAGATCAGGTCTTGTTAATACAAATGCAGCAGCCTCATAAAGTCTTGTGTGATACATCCACTGGTCAATAACTCTGATAGGACGCTTCAATACACCGGGCTTTGCAACTGCATCTTCTGTAAGAACTGCAAGACCCAGAGAGTTGATCATCTGAGGAATACCGTGATTGATCTCAGGATCACAGTGATAAGGTCTTCCTGCAAGAACGATACCCTTAAGGCCCTTTTCCTCCATCTCCTTAAGGATCTCCCTGCCCTTTGCCTTGATATCTTCCTTGTATTTGAAGTACTCTTCGGCACCGGCTTCAACAGCCTGCTTGGCTTCCTCAGCAGACACACCAAGATAATCGAAGCACTCTGTAAGGTGAAGTGCAACGTTATCGAGATTATCCAAAGGCATGAAAGGATTTAAGTATCTGATATTCTTTTCGAGCAGATTCTCGACATTATTCTTGATTACCTCAGGATAAGAACATACGATAGGACAATTATAGTGGTTGTTGGAATTGCTGTTCTCGATATTCTCATAAGGAACATCAGGATAGAAGATCGTTGTGATCCCGCGCTCAATGAGATTCTCGATATGACCGTGAGCCAGCTTAGCAGGATAGCATACAGACTCTGACGGGATAGTCTCCATACCGCCTTCGTAGATCTTATGAGAAGATCTGGCAGAGATCAAAACCCTGAATCCGAGCTTGGTAAGAACCGTAAACCAGAAAGGATAGTTCTCATACTGGTTAAGGACTCTGGGGATACCGATCTCTCCTCTCGGAGCATCCTCAAGCTTTAACGGCTTATAGTAACTGAATGTTCTTGAATACTTGTAATCGAAAAGATTGGGAAGTTTCTTTTTATCATTAACAGGCTCCCTGTCTAATGCGAGATCTTCGCCTCTCTCGCAGCGGTTGCCTGATACGAACTTAGTACCGTTAGAGAATGTTGCGATAGTAAGACGGCAGTGATTGGTGCAGCCCTGGCACTGTGTATTCTCGGTATCCATAGTAAATGAATCGAGTTCATCCTTGGGAAGAACACTGGATCTTGCATCTTCCTTACTTCTCTTCTGAGCGATAAGAGCAGCACCGAAAGCACCCATCAGACCTGCAACATTAGGTCTGATTACATCTCTTCCGGATACGAGTTCGAAGCATCTCAGGATAGCATCGTTAAGGAATGTACCGCCCTGAACTACGATATTCTTACCGAGCTGCTCTGTATCACGGATCTTGATTACCTTATAAAGAGCATTTCTGACAACAGAATATGAAAGGCCTGCGGAAATATCGCCTACTGATGCGCCTTCCTTCTGTGCCTGCTTAACCTTAGAGTTCATGAATACAGTACAACGTGTACCGAGATCAACAGGCTTGGTTGAAGACAAAGCAGCTTCCGCAAATTCAGGTGTGGTAAGACCCAGTGTCTGTGCGAAGGTCTGAATGAATGAGCCGCAGCCTGAAGAACATGCTTCGTTGAGCATGATGGAATCGATAACACCGTTCCTGATCTTCATGCATTTCATATCCTGACCGCCGATATCGATAATGAAATCAACATCAGGACAGAAGAACTTGGCAGACTGGAAGTGAGCCATTGTCTCGATCTCACCGATATCAATATTGAGAGCAGCCTTAATGATGTTCTCACCATAACCAGTTACGCAGGAGTAAGCAAGATAACAGTCGTCAGGCATCTTGGAATAGATATCCTTCATTATCGTGACAGCACTCATAACAGGGTTACCCTTGTTACTTGCATAGTATGTGTATACTAGCTCACCATTTTTATTGATAACAACAGCCTTGGTTGTTGTCGATCCGGCATCAAGGCCTAAATACAAAGCGCCTTTCTGATCCTTGATATCAAGAACAGGGATCTGATCCTTCTTATGACGCTCATCGAACGCCTTCTTATCTTCGGGATCCTTGAAGATAGGATCGATCCTGATGATATCAGGTACAAACCCTTCCCTGTTCTTAAGCTTAACAAGGAGATCCGATAGATTTACGGGATTCTGGCCGTCAGCGGATAAAGCTGCACCCAAAGCAACATAGATCTGTGCTTCTTCAGGCATCCAGAATGAATCGACTTTATCTTTCAAAGTACGCTCGAAAGCGTTTCTGAGCTCGGAATTAAAAAACAAAGGGCCGCCCAGGAAAGTAACATTGCCCTTGATAGGTCTGCCGCACGCAAGTCCTGAGATAGTCTGGTTAACAACAGACTGATAGATTGAAGCAGCAAGGTCTTCTTTGGCAGCACCTTCATTGATAAGAGGCTGAAGGTCAGACTTTGCGAAAACTCCGCAGCGGGAAGCTATCGTATAAAGTGATCTGTAGTCTTTAGCGAAGTTGTTAAGTCCGTCAGCATCAGTCTGGAGAAGAGATGCCATCTGATCGATGAAAGAACCGGTACCGCCTGCGCATGTACCGTTCATTCTCTGCTCTAATACAGGATGCATATATGTGATCTTGGCATCTTCACCGCCAAGCTCGATGATGACATCAGTCTCAGGGTGATAAGTCTTGATAGCCTGAGTCTCAGCCATAACTTCCTGAGTAAACTTGAAACCAAGCCAGTTTGCAACGGAAAGTCCACCGGAACCGGTAATTACGACATCAACATCTATTCCCGGAAATCTCCTGTTAAGATCTTCAAAAAGATCATTTAAAAGACCGGATACATCAGAATGATGTCTCTGATAGTCACTGTGTATTATCTTCTCGCCGTCGAGAAGAACTACCTTAATCGTTGTAGATCCGATATCAAGACCGAGCTTGTATATCTTGCCCATTACTTGAACCTCCAAGTTGAATTATCTGTTTGTTTTCGGCGTACCCTTAGGCTGAGCCGAATTACGAACTACATTTGTACCCGAATTTCTGTAGTTCTTTGAAGAAGAGCCTGAATTACGGCTCCTTGTTGTCTTTTTTCGTGCAGGAATTGTTCCGAAAAGCTTAAATGACTTATCCTTAAGATCTTTAAGCCAGTTCATCTGCTCATTTCGGAGAGTCTCCTTGAAATTTCTGGTATCAAGACTCTGCTTGAATTCAGTATTAAGAGAAACTCTCAAAAGCTCATCCGGTATACCCAGAGAAAGATCAAAGGGCTTGCCGAATGAATCCTTTACTTCAAGCTGCAGTGATTCACATACTTTCCGGCAGTTTTCCTCATAAAGCTCAACATCGCACTTAATACCAAGCTGTGTCATAAGTCCGGTAAAGTTAAGCGTAATGTATGGAAGATTGCTCGAAAAGATCAGATGAAGGCAGATAAGCTTCATGTATGACTCAAGACAAATGCATTCCTGGTCACATATAAGCGTAAATTCACCTTCGGTCGTCATCTTGGAAATATCAGCCTTCTCATTTTCGAAACCGTTAGCCCAAAGAAAATACAGTTCCCTGTAAACTTCCTTTTTGAAAGATTCAAAGTCGCGTGTCAGAGGCTCGGCAAGTACCTTACTGCCAAGATTAAAGACATACTGCATATAAGAAACTTCAAGATAACTCGGAACCGAGAAATATTTGAAGTAAGCCGCTACATCACGGCTGTTGTATATATATTTGCGCAAAAGAATTCTCCTGTCCGCATAATAATTCATGATGAATTATAGCATAAAGATCCTAATATACTTATTATAAATAAAAAGAGGTTTAGGGCAAAATCCCGTCATGGCATATTTGTTCTTCACAAAAAGGTAAATACGGTAAAAGTACGGTCATCGCCGTACTATCAGCCGCATTTTACGGCAAAACACAGTACAAATACGGCTAAAACTACGGCTATGCCGTATTGGAAGCCGTATCTGATTGCCAAAAAAAATTTATACTTGATGAAGTGGAAAATTCAATTAAAAACTGAACAATCAGGCGGCGCCGGCAATTACTGCTGTACTTCCGCCGATAACACCTACGGCACCAAGTATAAGAACCAAAACACCGAGAGCGATACGGTACCATCCAAAACATGTAAAGGAATGCTTTTTGATAAATGCCATAAGTCTGTTGATTATAAGAAGGCTTACGCCGAAAGCCGTGATCATTCCTACAACAAGAAGTCCGATCTCATGACCTGATACATCACCATCATATTTTAATACCTTAAGAAGGCTTGCACCGAGCATTACGGGAATCGCAAGGAAAAATGTAAACTTTGCTGCAGCTTCTCTCTTAATTCCGATAGCAATGGAACCGACAATTGTTGATCCGGATCTTGAAGCTCCCGGGAAAATAGCAGCCAAAAGCTGGAATAAACCGATTGCAAGAGCATGTCCCCAATTAAGCTGGTTTATTGCTTTTACAGAAGGTGTTCTGTTCTTCATGAGATGCTCTACAACAATAAAAGCTATACCGAAAACAATAAGCGCAATTGCAACCACAACATAATTATATAAGTGCTCATCAAGCCAATCATCGAAAAGAACACCGACTATTGCTGCAGGAACGCATGCAAGGGCAATCTTGAGCCACATAATTATCTTGTCTTTCTTAATAAAACTTCCGATACCTTCTTTTGAAAAAGGATGCTCATTATCCTTTTTGCCGAATGGCCATATCTCCTTCCAGAAAAGCACGATTACGGCCATAATTGCACCAAGCTGGATAACAACAAGATAAAGATCGTAAAACTCAGGTGATACATTGAGCTTCAAGAACTCATTAAGAATGATCATATGACCGGTGGAACTTATAGGAAGCCACTCGGTAATACCTTCAACTACACCAAATATAAATGCTACAAAATAATCCCAGATCATTTTCTATTTCCTTTCTCCTTTAATAAAACCTAACAATCATAACACACTTATCATTCTGTTAAATGCGGAAACTACGGCACGAACGGAAGATTTTGTTACGGAGCTTGAAACACCGGCACCGATATAAGTTTGTTTGTTCGCTTTATTGGTAATCTCGATATAAGTAATAGCTGCCGAATCCGAGCCTGACTTCATGGCATGCTCAGAATAGTTGGAGATTGAGAAATCGATTCCCGTATATTTGCTGAAAGCACTTACAAAGGCATCCAAAAGACCGTTACCGCGTCCTTTGATGGTAATTTTCTCACCGTTATGAGTAATCAATGCCTCAACAGTGGATACCTGGTCACTGTCCTGCTGTTCCGAGAAGTTCTTAAGCCCATAAGGTTCAAGGACATTAATGAACTTATCGTCAAACAAGTCGAATATCTGCTGGGGCGTAAGCTCATTCTCAATTCCGTTCTCTTCAGTTGCAGCCTTTACTACCGGCAGGAAATCACGCTGGAATCTCTTGGGAAGCTGAACACCGAAATAGGTTTCCATAACATATGCGATTCCGCCTCTGCCAGACTGGGAATTGATCCTGATGATAGGCTCATATTCCCTGCCTACATCCTTAGGATCGATAGGAAGATAAGGAACAGCCCAGATAGGATCATTTCTTTCTTCCATTTTCTTTCTGCCTTTGTTGATCGCATCCTGATGAGAACCGGAGAATGCAGTAAATACAAGTTTTCCGGCCCATGGATGTCTCGGCTCGACCTTCATGCCGGTCAATTCCTCATATATGTCGATCGTCTTGTTGATATTTGAGAAATCCAGACACGGATTTATCCCGAGCATCATCATGTTAATCGCAAGTGTAATGATATCAACATTTCCGGTTCTTTCACCGTTGCCGAAAAGAGTTCCTTCTACTCTGTCTGCGCCGGCCATAAGGCCAAACTCAGATGTTGCAACAGCAGTTCCCCTGTCATTATGAGTATGCAGAGAAACGATTATTGAATCTCTCCACTTCGTCTTGCCGCAGAAATATTCGATCTGATCTGCATATACATTCGCAGTCTGATACTCGACCGTCTCAGGAAGATTGATAATAGCCTTGTTATCCGGCGTAGGCTTCCAGCAGTCAAGAACACTGTCACAGATTTTCACCGCAAAATCCAGTTCGGTATCAGAGAAAGCTTCTGGCGAATACTCAAGGATAAACCTGGTCCCGCTGTTATCTTCCTTGATCCTGTCGATGATCATCTTAGCGCCTTCTACAGCAAGATTGATACAATCGTCGCAAGTAAAATCGAAAACAACATCCCTATGAAGTGTGCTTGTCGCATTATAAAGGTGGATTATAACCGCAGGAGCGCCTTTTATGGCTTCCATTGTTTTATCAATGATATGGCTTCTTGATTGAGTCAGAACCTGGATGGCAACGTCATCCGGAATAAGCTTGTTATCAATAAGATATCTGCAAAAGTTATAGTCAGTCTCGGAAGCTGCCGGGAAACCGATCTCGATCTCTTTAAAGCCGACCGAACAAAGATATTCGAAGAACTCAACCTTCTGCTCAAGCGTCATTGGAACTTCAAGGGCCTGATTGCCGTCTCTCAGATCAACTGAACACCATATCGGTGCTTTTGTTATCTGACGACCGGGCCACTGACGTCCCGGCAGATCTACTGTCGGATGAGCCTTGTATCTTTTATAATTCATGTCAGCCATAAACTTTCCTCCACCCTGAAGTCTATAACTTACTTAAGATCATTTACGAGATCTCTGAACATATCACCCCTATGCTCAAAGTGTCTGAAATGATCATATGACGTGCCTATAGAGGACATAATAACAATCTCTCCGGGTTTTGCCCACTCTCTTGCCTTGTTTATAGCCTCTTTATAAGCGTTAACAACGATTTCGCGAGTTTCCGGGAATTCATAAACATCGCCTTCTTTATCAGGAATGCGGTAGATCTCATATTCCCTTCCGTTTGCTTCCCTTTTGATAATATCAGTAACAAGATCAGCATTAGATCCGTAGATTATGATCCTGTCGCATACATTGAGAATAGAATCACCGAGACCGTCATAAATGCATTTCTTATCTGCTCCTCCGCATATAAGAACGCCCTTCTCATTACGTGCAGCCAATGCCTTCATAGTATTAAGTGAACGGTTAGGAGATGTATCGATCGATGAGTTATACCACCTTACTCCGTCAAGTTCCCTGATAAACTCTATTCTGTGAGGAACGCCCTTGAAATTCTTTGCCACGTAAGCAATATCCTCTGGTTTTACATAATCAAATACTGCACAGGTGGCTGCAAGGAAATTCTCAACATTGTGTTCGCCGGGTATAAAGATCTCATCCACACCGCAGATATCGGTCTTAACGCCGTTGTCTTCATATATGAGTCTGCCGTTTTCGGTATATGCTCTTCTGTAAAGCGGAGAATCAGATCTCATTACATTTGCTTTATCGACAGAGAATAGATCCACCCTTCCTCTTGCCGTATCTCTCATATCATATGTAAGGTCACAACCGGCATTAAGAATGACCTTGCCGAAAGGTCCCTGATTCCTGAATATATTGACCTTAGCCTGGATATATTCATCGTAATCCTTGTGGAAATCAAGATGATTGGGCGTAATATTCGTAATTATCGCTACATCTGCGGGCGTATTCATACCAAGAAGCTGGAATGAGGACAGTTCAAGAACGACCATGTCATCAGACCACATCTGAGAAACCTTATCGAGCAAAGGTGTACCGATATTTCCGCCAACCCACACGGTATAACCGGACTGCTTAAGTATCTCTGCAGTCAAAGTGGTCGTAGTTGTTTTTCCGTCAGATCCGGTAATCGCAAAGATCTGCGCAGGACAAAGATTCATAAACAGTTCCATCTCTGTTGTAAGGATCGACCCCTTTGCCTTAAGAGCAGCAAGTTCAGGTGTCTCGAATCTCATCTTGGGTGTCTTAAAAACATAATCGTAAAAATCATCATTGAGATGAGACAGATAGTTCTCTCCCAAAGACCATTCGATACTGTCAGCTATATCAGATAAAGCCTCAATATTCTTTTTGAGGACCGGATCATCTGAGGTCATCTTATCGCAGGCAGTAACTTTACAGCCAAGGGAAACAAGCCATCTGATCAGCGGAGTATTGGATATTCCGACACCGATAACGGCGGCCTTTTTACCGTTTATGAATTCCTTAAAGTCGTCAAAATTAATATTGCTCATATATTCTCCTTATCCGGATATATAGGAGGCATAAAGCCTGCTGTAAAATCCGCCGTTCGCTATAAGCTCATTGTGAGATCCGATCTCAGAGACTTTGCCGTCATCAATAACGACGATCTTGTCACAGTTCGTTATCTGTGAGAGCCTGTGCGCGATTATTATGCTTGTCCTGCCGTTCAGAAGTTCTCTTATGGCCTTCTGTATACGGTCTTCTGTAACAACGTCTACAGATGATGTTGCTTCGTCAAGGATCATTATCGCCGGGTCGGAAGCCATTGCTCTCGCGATTGTCAAAAGCTGTTTCTGACCTTCTGATATATCATCCCTGTCGTTTTCTATCTGCTCATTATACCGCTTTGGTAATTTTCTGATAAAAGAATCACATCCGGCCTTTTTACTTGCCTCGAAAACCTCTTCATCAGTGATATGGGAACCGGAAAATCTGATGTTCTCCATAACAGTTCCGTCTGCAAGCCATGTGTCCTGAGTAACAAATCCGATATAGTGTCTGAGTTCAGATCTCGGAATATCCCTGATGGATTTGCCGTTAATAAGAATATCGCCTGAATCGGGTTCATAATAACGCATAAGAAGATTGATCAGAGTCGTCTTACCGCAACCTGTAGGACCGGCGATAGCAAATGACTCTCCCTTACCGACCTTGAAAGAAATATTCTTAAGGACAGGTCTTCCTTCAACATAAGAGAAGCATACATCCTTGAATTCAATATCGAACTGAACATTCTTATCGGGCAATTCTTCAGGAACTGTCTCTCCCGGTATTTCAGGACTGTCCAAATGAGAGAAGATCCTGGTAAGGCAGGCAAAACTGTCAGACAGTTCAGTATAAACGGCGGAAAGGTCATTAAAAGGCTTCATAAACTGGCTGGAATAAGCCAGAAGCGACATCAGACTACCGACAGTAATCGTACCGCCGATACCTGCAAGACAACCGGTCAATACAACACCCGCGTAGATCAGTGCATTTACAAATCTGGATGAAGGGTTGCTTATAGATGAAAGGAATGTGGCTTTAGTCGCTGTTTTCTTATACTGTTCATTAAGATCGTCGAACCCTTTGATCCTGACGTCAGAGACGTTGTAAACCTTGCATTCCCTGAAATTGTTGACCGATTCAGATACAAAAGCAGTTTGTTTGCTCCTTATCTCAGCCTGTTTTGCAAAAGACTTATAAGAACCCTTGGCAATAAATGTTGATACAGCAATAGATACAGGTGTGAAAACCACGACTATCAATGAGATCTTCCAATTGATAAAGAACATAACAGCCAAAGTAATGGCTATGGTTGCGATTCCTGATGCAAACTGGTTAAGAAATAAAAGAAGACCGTCTGAGACTGTCTCGACATCACTGATAATAAGACTCTGAAGACTGCCTGCAGAAGTCTTGTCTATATAAGACATCTTTACCCTGTGCATCTTTGAATATGCAGCATTTCTTAATCTGTATCCGATAGAAAAAGCAATCCTGTTATTCATCTTTATAAGCGCGAACTGAAGCAAAGCCGCAAATACAAGCAGAAAAAGAATATTGATAACATACCTGAAGAGCACATCCATATTTCCGAGATTGTCTATAGCCTTTCCCGCAAAATAAGGGATAGCGACAGTAGCGGTTCCGAAAAGTATTCCGATCAGTACGGAAAGCACAACCAAACCGGCCGAACCTTTTAGATATGAAAGAAGACGCTTAACATTCTTTAAGTTCATACGGCATCTCCCTTCATCTGAAGAGAATTCATATATCTGTAGTTTTCAGATATCTTAAGAAGTTCCTCATGAGGGGCAATAGCTTCGATCTTACCGTCATCCATAAGAACGATCCTGTCACAGTTCATACAAGTCCTGACCTTTTGTGAGATCAGGATAACCGTAGGCTTGGACGATATGGATGAAAGATTATTCAGGAGTTTCTTTTCGGTGCCCCAGTCAAGTGCAGATGTCGAGTCATCAAGAATGATAAGACCCGGCTTTCCTGCCAGAGCTCTTGCTATACCGATCCTCTGCCTCTGACCGCCTGAAAGACCGGCTCCTCCGTCAGAGATCAAATAATCAAGTCCTTCCTTTTTTGAAGCCAGAACATCATCGCTGCAAGACAACGCACATGCGGTGTTGATATCTTCGTCAGTTAAAGAATCCCTTCCAAGAGTAATGTTATCTTTAAGTGTACCCCTGAAAAGTCTCGTCTTTTGAAGGCTCATTCCGACAGATTCGGCAATACTTGTGGCCTTTATATCTTTGATATCGATACCGTCAAGCAAAACTTCTCCCTGCTGGGCATTATAAATACCTGCAATAAGTGAAGCTGCCGTAGATTTACCGCATCCGGTACTTCCGATAATTCCTATAGTCTCACCCGGTTTGATCTCTATCGAAAAGTCTTTAACAGATTCCTCGTTGTTACCCTGATAAGTATAAGAAACATTCCTCACTGAAACACCGACAGGCTTGGAACCGGCCAGTACTTTTGTGCCGTTTACTGCCGTACTCTTTATGTTGATTAACCCTTCTGCCCTGTTTAAACAAGCATAAGCTCTGGATACGGATACGATCAGATTGGCAAGTTTGACGAGTTCGATAAGGATCTGGGACATGTAATTATAAAGAGCTACTACCTGGCCGTCAGTCAGAGTCCCTGCATTAAAATGAACCGCACCTCTGTATATCAAAAGGCATACGGCAAGATTTACAACAGCATAGGTAAGCGGATTAAGCCATGCGGCAAAATCGGCAGCTTTTGTCTGTGAAATATTAAGGATCTTACTCTTCTGTTCGAATTTCAGATAATCATCAGAAGTTTTATTAAAGCCTCTTATTACTCTTTCACCTGTAATACCGTTAGATGTCTTTTTTACAAGCGAATCAAGTCCTTCTCTTGCTGCTTTATGCCTTGCAATCGAAAGCTTCATATTGAGAGCTATAACTACGGCAAGCAAAGCTGTGCAGGCTACAAAAATAAGCGCTATCGAAGGTTTAACAACAGCTGCCATTATGCATGCACCGATAACTATAAAAGGAGATCTCAGCAACAGACGAAGGAAAAGATTTATACCGGTCTGTATCTGATTAACATCCGATGTCAGAAGAGTAACCGCACCGGAAGATCCGATCTTCTCATAGTCAGCAACAGACAATGTCTGAAGCTTATCGTGAAGGCTCTTGCGGATTCCTGATGAGATCCCGGTTGCGGCATATGCAGCAAAATACTGTGCAGTAATAGCACTTGCAAATCCTACAACAGCAAAAAGAACAAGTATCCAGACATGTGATTTAACATATTGAGCATCAGACTGATTAATTCCTAAGTCAATGAGGTTTGCCACTATCAGCGGGACAGTCAGTTCAAAACATGCTTCAAGAAGCTTAAACACGGGGCTTAAGACAGACGCTGCTTTGTATTTACCGATGTGACTGAAAAGCAATTTCATGACTTAGATCAGACAAGTCCTTTCATAAGTCTGTTGCTCTCCCTGATAACCTCATCAAGATCGATAGTTGTAAACGTACCGTCTTCGTAGAGTATCTTACCGTCAATCATAGTCATCTTTACAACGGAATTATCAGCGCTGTAAATGATATTTCTTGCAATATTATTCTCAGGCTGCATCGAAGGTTTATTCATATCGATCATAATGATATCAGCCTTCTTTCCTTCAGAAAGGCAGTCAGAATCATTGAGACCCATGCAAAGAGCACCGCCGGTAGTTCCTGCCTTAAGAATGGTAAAAGGATCTACAGCCGCAGCATTATGAGTCTCAATGTTGGAAAGAACTGTATCAAGATACATCTCACGGAACATAGAAAGGCTGTTATTGGAGCCGGCGCCATCTGTACCGATCGCAATCTTCATATCATTTGAAATAAACTTGTAAACAGGTGTAATTCCGCTTGCGAGCTTGAGATTGGAACAGGCATTGAATACAGACCAGAGTCCTCTCTTTTTGAAGATCTCGCGGTCTTCGTCCGTAAACCATACACAGTGGAATCCGCCGCCGCCAAAATCAAAGATTCCGAGCTTATCGAAAAGAACAGCCGGTGTTACACCATATCTTTCCTTACAGCCCTCCACTTCAGCAGAAGTCTCTGAAATGTGAGTAAAAACAGGCGCATTATACTTATGGGCAAGATCAGACATTCTCTTAAGATTGTCCTCACATGTTGTATATTCCGCATGGAAACCGTAGATAAAAGAAACAAGAGGGTCGAAGTCGTTAAGTTTTAAATAGTACTCCTCGAGCTCGTCAAAACCGCCGAAATCATTGGCAGCGCCACAGAATATATGTCTGAATCCGGTCTCAACCGCTGCTTTAGCTGAAGCTTCCTTGAAGAAATACATGTCAAAGCAAGATGTTATACCGCCCGAAATGTATTCGGCATATGCAAGCTTTGAAAACCAGTAAACAGCTTCCTCCGTAAGTTTTGCTTCTCTAGGGAAAATAGCCTTGTGAAGCCATTTATCAAGGCAATACTCATCTGCGAGAGATCTTGAGAAGGTCATCGCAGAATGTGTATGTGCATCTTTAAGACCCGGCATGAGAAGATTGCCCTTACAATCTATCTCACGGTCAAAAGATCTGTCAGCCTTAACTGAAGGTCCGATATAACTGATCTTATCTTTATCAGTCCATAATTCACCTTCGATGATCTTATCATCCTTCATTGTAAGCATTCTGCAATTATAAAAACGAACAGACATAAATAATCCTTTCTAAATCAGAGCAAAGGAGCCCATAGTCTAAGTATAGATTTTAAGAACCTGACGATAACATTAGGTCTTTGACTGTATTTCTCTGTAACATCACGGCATTCAGCCAACGTATCGATAAAGTCTTTTCTGATATCAGGAAGACAATCAACATCAAACATATAGACCGCATTCTCAAAGTGATGGTAAAGACTTCTAAAATCAAGGTTGATAGTACCTACGACCGCGCACTTATCGTCACAAAGACAGGTCTTAGTATGATTAAACCCGGGAGTATACTCGAAAACCTTGACTCCGCATGTTACAAGCATATTGTAATATGACCTTGTAACATGATAAGTGAATTTCTTATCGGGTATTCCCGGTGTGATGATCCTTACATCAACGCCACGCTTGGCAGCGATCTGCAATGCCCTTGCAAGCTCATCTGAAAGAACAAGATAAGGAGTCATGAACCAACAGTACTCCTGGGAATTGTTGATCATGTTGATATAAACATTCTCACCCACCGGCTCATTGTCGAGAGGGCTGTCACAATAAGGAACACAGTAGCCTTTGGCAGATTCAATTTTAGGTATGTTCACAGGTTCAAATTGGAGCATATCATCATCTTTACGCTTAAGATCGGCAAAGTTCCACATCTCAACAAACATTGCGGTAAGGCTTTGAACGGCAGGTCCTCTAAGCTTAATTCCGTTATCTTTCCACTTACCGTAAGGATTAACGATGTTGAAATACTCATCTGCGATGTTATATCCGCCTGTATAACCGACCTTGCCGTCAACAACCATGATCTTTCTGTGATCGCGGTTGTTCATGAAAAGCTGCAATACCGGGTAAGCCGGATTAAACGCATTGCATTTAATGCCTTCGGACTCAAGAAGTTTAACAAATGCCCTGCTGATAAAAGTAAAAGAACCTACATCATCATATAAGACTCTGCAGTCAACGCCAGAAGCAGCTCTCTCCTTCAATGCTTCATGAAGAGGTTCAAATGCTTCCTTTGTCTCAATCGCATGGTATTCGAGATATACGAATTTCTCTGCTTTTTTGATTGCCTCGATCTGATCTTTATAACAGTCGTAAGCTACAGGGAAATATTGAATATCCGTTCCTTCATATATCGGGAAGTCATATCTTCTCAGATATTTTGCGTTTGAAGCTCTTGCAGGATCTTTTTTCCTGAATTCATCAAAGATGTCATCATTGTAATTCAAATGGCTGAACACCATGAGATCAACCTTTTCGAGACGCTTCTTGATCTTATGCTTGGAACTGCTGAAATTATTCAGGACATAAAACAAAAGGCCCGGAACCGGAAGTATCAGGATAGCAATGACCCAGATAAGCTTAAATGCACTATTGTGGTCTCTCGAATTTATACCGAGAGCTACAATAAGTGCCAGTGCTCTTACGACAATATCAATCGGAGGAAATTTGTCACCGATAAAATATAAAAGAACGATAAAACCTATTATCTGCGCAAGAACAAATAAACCGAAGATAATAATTCTTCCGACACTGTTCCTGATAGCAGTTTTACGTTCTACCGTTCTCTTTGTAGCCATTAGCCGATATTCTCG
Organism: Oscillospiraceae bacterium; assembly: GCA_902788505.1. Classification (GTDB taxonomy): domain Bacteria; phylum Bacillota; class Clostridia; order Saccharofermentanales; family Saccharofermentanaceae; genus Saccharofermentans. The sequence continues at coordinate 37,054 of CADAKH010000004.1, read as the reverse complement.
ATAAATGCCTTATAACCTAAATACAGATAGTAAAGGTCGATCTTGGAAATAACTTCAACAGGAGCATGCATAGACCATACGGGAACACCCATATCTACTACATCCATACCGAGTTCAGCCATGATGGCAGCGATAGTTCCGCCGCCGCCGGCATCAATACGGCCGAGCTCACCCGTCTGCCACGGGATTGAATTCTTCTCAAATATATCAGTGATCTCAGCAATAAAATCACCTGTAGCTTCCGAGCAGCCTGACTTGCCTCTTGCACCTGTATACTTCTCGATCTTGAGACCGTGTGACATAAAAGCAGTGTTATTCTTCTCAAATACATTCGAATACTTGGGATCATATGCTGTTGTTACGTCTGTTGAGAGCATCTTGGTAGCTGCAAGAGCCTTACGGAACTTCAATGTGTTGAACTTATCGATTCCGCCTTCTGCCTTGGCAAAGACTTCCATAAGGAAATTCTCATAAAGATTGGACGTAGCACCTGAATTGGAGTAAGAACCGATCTCCTCCTTGTCAGTAAGAAGGCATACACATGTCTTCTTAGGCTTTTCCTGAGTGAGAAGCGCTCTTAATGCAGGATAAGCACAAACCTTATCATCGTGGCCATAAGCAGCGATGTACGCTCTGTCAAAACCTACATCCCTGGCATGAGTAGCAGGAACTATCTCTATTTCGGCAGATACAAAATCCTTCTCCTTGATGCCGTATTGCTCAAAAAGGATCTTCAGAACGCCTGCTTTGAAGATATCCTTGGATTTCTTATCTTCTGTGTAAGGAATACCGCCGATAACGACATTAAGATCCTCAGCGGGAATGAATTCAGATGCCTTCTTTGTCATCTGCTCATTTCCAAGATGAGGAAGGAGATCAGTGATATAGAATACCGGATCATCATCCTTCTCACCTACTACGATCTGATGGGCCTTACCGTCATTTGTAAAAACAACGCCATGAATGCTCAAAGGGATCGTAGTCCACTGATACTTCTTGATCCCGCCGTAATAATGGGTCTTGAAATAAACAGTATCATTATCCTCGTAGATCGGATTCGGCTTAAGATCAAGCCTTGGTGAATCGATATGTGCTCCAAGGATGTTAAATCCTTCCAAAGGGCTCTTTTTGCCGATAACAGCAGCGGCAAAACCCTTACCCTTGATACTCTGATAAACCTTATCACCCGGCTTGAGCGTATCCTTTGAAGCTATATCGACATAGCCAAGTTCTTCAGCTGCCAGAATTGCATTGGCAGCAAATTCACGCTCAGTCTTGGAATTGTCGAGAAACGCCTTGTACTCTTCGGCAAATTCGAAGGTTGCAGTAAGATCATCAGCTGATGCTGTCTCATAAAGGTTGGGGAATTCAGCGAAAAGCTCGCTTGTTTTGATTTTTTTATCATCTTTTTTCTTAGGCATATTATCACCTCTTTCTAATGGACTTATGATACCATTAAATATAAATAAAATCTTTTAATTAAGAGGACATTTATGGTAACTGACGGTCATAATCACACCAAACACTTTTCTGCAGATGCAGGCCAGAGTATAGATGAACTTATAAATCAGGCGAAAGAGCAGGGCTTCAACCGTATAGGGATTACGGAACACTATGAAGTCGACTATCCTGATGACGGACTTGACTGGACTTTCGATATGAATGCATATAATGATGCCTTCAAGACCTGGAAAGAAAAAGCCGGACCGGATTTGGAGCTCCTTATGGGTGTCGAATTCGGATACCAAACTCATGTTGCAGAAGAAATCGACAGATTAGCCATGCAAATCCCGTTTGATGTGGTTCTTTTAAGCGTTCACCTTTTCAGAGGAAAAGATTTTTATGTTGACCGCGAATGCTATAAACTTCCAAAAACTGACCTTCACAGGGAATATATCGGCATGATGGCTGAGATGTGCGAAAGATGTGATAACTACGATGTTGCAGCGCACTACGATTACATCAACAGATATACGGATAATCTGGCTAATTTCGTTCTTTACGAAGACTGTCCCAGGGAGTTTGACCGCTTTTTTGAAGCTCTTATATCGAAAGAAAAAGCTTTGGAGATCAACACCAAATCAATACAAAAGCACAAGGAAAGATGCTTTACAATGCATCTTCCCGACCCTGCTATCTTAAACAGATACAGGGAAATGGGAGGCAAATATATATGCCTTGGTTCTGACTCCCACTTCCCCGGTACTTTCGGTGTATGTTTTGACGAGGCAATGACTTACCTGAAATCATTGGGATTCAAGGAATCCGTTTATTTCAGGCAGCATAAGCCTTATTCAGAATCTCTTTAAAAATCTTTATTTCCTGACAAATCTGAATACGTTAGCCTTATCATCATCAGACAAGTTGCTGATGTAGTTCAGATAAAGGTCAGAAACATAGTCATTCCTGCCTGATTCTTCGAGTCTCTTTAATGCATCGGCAGCTTCTGCTCTTCTTCCGAGAGCGAAAAGCCTTATAGCCTCACGGAAATCACGGTTGTTGGAAGATCTCTTCTCCCTTACTCCGTCAGGAAGACAGTCAAGCACCTCATAAAGTGCTTCAACTTCGTTTACTCCCGCGACCTGGACAATGCCAAGATATCTTAGATCCAATGAATCAGGATCTTTCATCCTGTCGATCGTGCTCTTGGAAACCAGCATAGCTGTATGATACTGCTTTGTAAGAGACTCAAGTCTTGAACTCATATTAACAGTATCGGAGATAACTGTACCTGAAAGACGCTCGCTCTCACCTACGATACCGACCATAGCCATACCGGTATGAATACCGATACCGATATTGATATCGCTTACCTTAAGTTCTTCTGCAGTTTTAGGATCAAGAACGATCGATCTGTACATTTCGATACCGCATCTGACGGCATCATCGGCACTCTCGAAAAGGCCCATAACGGCATCTCCGATATACTTATCAACAAATCCGTTATTGTTTCTGACGATAGGTCCCATCTTTCCATAAATAATATTCGCAAATGCAAAGTTCTCTTTTGCCGTCATCATCTCGGAATTGATGGAGAAACCGCGGATATCACAGAAAAGCACAGTAAGTTCACAGCTTTTTGCATCACCAAGAGCAAGATCGGTGAAGTTGTCTTTACCGAGCAATTCCCTGAATTTTTCAGGTACAAACTTGTAATAGAACTTCTCTGTCTTATCCTTCTCCTCAAATAGCGTCTCAAGGCTCTGACCCATTGCGTTAACTTCTGAACAGATCTGACCAAGCTCATCTTTAGACTTATAGTTAACTCTTGCTGACAGATTACCGCCTGAGATCTCACGAACGGTCTTGGTTGCCTTCTTGATGATTCTAATGATATTCAATGAAGAAAAGACTATAAGCAGTACAATTGCACCGATACCAAGGAAACTGTAGATAGCAACATAACCTAACAGACTGTTGCGCTGCTCATATAACACACTGTTGTCCGTGCTTACTCTGAGATAGAATCTTCCACTGTTGTCTTTATCTTCTATCTTTCCGTATACCGAAATATTACTGTCAGCATAATAATCCTCAAAGAAAGACATTACACTGCTGTCAGTATATCCGTCTCCTTCATCAACTCCCAAAGCCTGAAATTTGCCATAATCCCTGAAATACATCGGCAGATACAAGGAATCATCACGTGCTACGGTAACCATGTCACCGTCTTCAGATCTGTATACAACCGAGAAAACATATTCATGACTCCAGTCATGACCATGTTCTGAACCGATCTTGTCGAATTTATCGACTAAATCCCAGTAAGCCCGTCCGGAATCCTCATTGGCCGACATAAGATCAGTAAAATCAAAACCTTCAAACTCATTCTTTGCAAGGTCACATATAACAGTAAGATCTTTATTGATCCTTTCAGCATTTTTATCATCCGAATAACTGAATACGGCACTTGCAATAATAGAGATGATAATAATACAGATAGGAATAATAACGATCAGCTGTTTATATAAAAGTGTCTTCTTACGGATGATTAGATTGATAAACAAAGCAACAAGCGTGAGCTGGAATAATACATTCAATACCATATCCAAAACCATAAGGAATGTCGGACTGAATGTTATAACCGGCGTGTAATCATATAATTCGCCGTCAGAATAGGCCAGTATTCCGTTGTCAAGACAGATCAGCAATGAATCCGACTCATCTCCCTCAAACCTGTAGGAATCCAGTGAGAGAACATAAAAATAATCGTCATCAATATCAACGACTTTCTTAAGCTCACCATTATCGATCTGATAGATGCAATTATAATCATAACTGTCAGCAATATAAACCTTACCGTTTACCATTGCTGCTATGTCAAAACACGGATGATCAGTTAAGCCCTCCGGATCAATATCAAAATGATATATGCTTTCACCTAAAGGTTCATCGAATCCGGTAAGATAAACATTACCGTCGCTTCTGATAAAAAGGAATGAACCGTCCAGCGGAATTACATTATAAGTATAAGTTCCGTCAGGATCTGTGGGATAAAAATCACTCTTCGTCAAAACCTGGCTTTCAGTATCGATCGAATACAGCCAGACACCATCACCCTCTATTGAAGCAAATGTCACTGCACCATCATAATAATGGAGCCTGCTTAGTTTAGAATATCTTTGCCTGATCGAAGTATCATAATCTATCTCAAACGAAGTCCCTATATATTCATAATCATCAGATATCCTGACAACCGCTTCCTTCTCCAGGATTGAACTCTGCGGATCAAAATAATAAGGTCTGACACCGTAAATCACATTGTCATCTGTGATGACCATATTACTCGGAGTAAAATAATCATCCTCAAAAGTATTAACAGTTATCTGATTATACTTGGAAGTATATGTTTCCCCATCTTCAAGATTAAATACGGCAAATGCTCCGTCAGCATCACCATAACCCGCAAGGATTGCGGTACCATTGTCATTTACAGAGAAAACCTCGTTATCACACATCTCGAATTCCCTGATAAACTTGGTGTCACCTTCATAACGGATACCGGACAAATAGGCGTTTAAGCCCGGAAAAATAATATCAAATATGATATAGGTTCCAAGCACACCCAATGCAATAAGAAACCACCAGGCCTTACCGAACACTTTGAAAAATATCTTCTTAACGGATTTTAAAAACTTCATATAATCACCCTCATGATTTCCGAACAGCTTTTTTATTCTTCGTACAGCTTTGTAATGCTGTAATTACTTTTGAAATTGCCGTATCAATCAGCCACGATAAGACCACGCAAACCGAAAAGACACATAAGAATTGAAAGTACTTATTCTGAACATTTATCTGTTTAACTAAAAAGAAGTTCATAAGATATATCGGATAAGACAGTTTCCCGATAAACCGCAATGGATTAAGACATAATATCCTGCCTGCTAAACAACCGGGGAACAGACTTACCATAAGGATCAATAAACCGAATATCAGACCGACGAGATAAATATAATGCCATCCGATATAAAAGTATTCCAAATCAGGATTAAACAGACTTAAAACTGAAGAAGAACTAAAAATAACAAACAGGAAAACCAGTAATATAAACAAATCTCCAATATATGGTTTATTAATCTTTGAGTTCTTAAACTTAGTGTTATTGCGCAAATATCTGTAAAGATATCCAACTGCAACACCAATCAGCAGCTGATCAAATCTGATATCAAAAAGATCAGTGCAAACGAAAAACAATCTTATAAGACCGGATAAGACTATAAAAACAAAAAAGCATACAAGATCATTATTCAAAGACTTAATATGCTTGGCAAGAAAAATAAAAGCGACAAAAAAGAACGGGATAAAAAGCATTATCCAAAAATACGCATATATAAACCACAAATGCTCATATATGTTTCCAAAATATAGAAGGTCAATAAAAACATCCTTCTCGATCAGATTAAAACGGGTCTGAATATATACGATCAAAAGTACCAGATAATAAGCCGGAAGTATCCGGATTGCTCTTGATTTATAAAACTTCAGAATATTCCATATGGACAGAAATCTACGCTCATACTGTTCTTTAAAAGGATTGATCAGCAAAAAACCGGAAAGTGCAAAAAAGAAGGCATTAGCCGCTCCGCCCTGATTTAATATATCACAATGACTCAGAACAACAATGATGATAGCTAAACCACGCAGCCCGTCAAACTGAACAAAACGACCTGAAACGGTAGAAACAGCCGCTTTATTATTTGAATTGTCGTTCACGCCAACAAATTCCATATTCAATTTCCTGCAAATACGATCCGTTCAGTACGGATAAGCCATTACTTCTCGTTCTTCATTCCGGACAGATAAGCATTAATGAATCCGTCAAGCATACCATCCATTACGGCATCAACATCAACTTCCTCATAGCCTGTTCTATTATCCTTAACGAGAGTATAAGGACAGAAAACATAGGATCTGATCTGTGAACCCCAGGCGATCTCCATCTGGTTACCTTTAAGGTCTTCGATCTTCTCCATCTCGGAAGCTCTGGCAAGAGCGAAAAGCTTGGCCTTGAGCATTCTGAGGCATGTTTCTTTATTCTGAAGCTGTGATCTTTCTGCCTGACATGAAACGACAATTCCCGTAGGATTATGAGTCATACGGACAGCCGTATCTGTCTTATTGATGTGCTGACCGCCTTTACCGGTAGCACGGTAAGTATCTACACGTACATCGGACATGTCGATCTTGATATCGTCTTCTGTCTTCTGGTCCAATTCAGGAATAACTTCGCATGAAGCAAATGATGTATGTCTTCTTCCTGCTGCATCGAAAGGAGAGATTCTAACGAGACGGTGTACGCCAATTTCTGATCTCAGGAAGCCGTAAGCATATTCACCCTTTATCATCATAGATACAGACTGTATTCCTGCTGTATCACCTTCAACGAAGTCAAGCTCTTCAACAGCAAATCCGTGGCTTTCAGCCCATCTTGTATACATTCTGTAAAGCATTGAACACCAGTCCATGGCTTCTGTTCCACCGGCACCGGCATGAAGAGTGATAGTAGCGTTATTGGCATCGTAAGGACCGGTAAGAAGAGTCTCAAGACGCATCTTTTCAAAATCTTCCTTGAATTTGGAAGTTGATGCCTTGAGTTCTTCAAGAGAATCTAGATCCTCTTCCTCATTGGCAAGCTCACAGAGCGCCAAAAGGTCTTCGCGCTCAGCAACAAGAGCGTTATAGCTTTCTACTTTTTTCTTAAGTCTGCCCAATGTCTGCTGGATTTCCGTTGCTTTCTCAACATTGTTCCAGAAATCAGGCTCCTGCATACGGTTCTCATATTCGCTTATCTGATCAGATACGCGGTCAATGTGAAGAGCATCTTTAAGCTCTGCTACGGGCACTTCGTAAGATTCAAGTTCGAGTCTTATGTTGTCAAATTCAAGCATTAATTACCTCTTATGTTCTTCAACAAATTCTTTTACAAGTTTCATAGCTTCCTTGATGTCTTCCAAAGAAGCAGCATAACTGATACGTACAAAGCCTTCACCGCACTTACCGAAAGCGTTGCCGGGAACGATGGCAACATGCTTTTCGAGAAGGAGCTTCTCACAGAATTCCTCGGATGTCATACCAGTGCTCTTGATGCACGGGAAAGCGTAGAATGCACCGTAGGGAGTAAAGCAATCAAGCCCGGCATCTTTTAAGCCCTGTACGATTATCCTTCTTCTGTGATTATATTCATCACGCATCTTCTTTATCTCATTATCTGCATTCATGGCAGCTTCGATAATAGCCAGCTGTGATGTTGAAGGTGCACACATAATGCAGTACTGATGGATCTTTACCATCGGTGAGATAAGTTCCTTAGGTCCTGCAAGGTATCCTATTCTGAAACCTGTCATGGCATAAGACTTCGAAAAGCCGTTTACCATGACAACCCTGTCTCTTAACTCGGCAAACTGCGTAAGAGATGCAGGCTTGCCGTCAAGATAGTTAAGCTCGCAGTAAAGCTCATCTGAAAGAACTATTACTTCAGGATGTCTCATAAGAACATCCTTGATCTTAGCCCAGTCTTCAAGAGTCATAACGGCTCCCGTAGGATTATTGGGATAACCGACAATAACATACTTCGTTTTATCTGTTATTGCCGCCTCAAGTTCTTCAGGCATGAGCTTATAGTTATTCTCAGGCTTTGTCTCAACTATAACAGGTATTCCGTGAGCAAACTCAACTGTCGCTTTATATGCTACAAAGCAGGGCTCTACGATGATGACTTCATCACCGGGATTGATAAGTGCTCTTGCAGCAAGATCCAATCCCTCTGAACCGCCTACAGTAATAAAGATCTCTGATTTGGCGTCATAAGATACACCATATCTTCTCTTAAGATAATCTGCGATGGCAATTCTGGAATCAATATATCCGGAATTAGGTGAATAATGAGTATAGCCGTCGATTATGGAATTGATGGCAGCCTCTCTGATCGTCCAGGGTGTAACAAAGTCAGGTTCACCAATTGAAAGTGATATTACATGACCCTTCATCTCATTGGCAAGATCAAAAAACTTCCTTATAGCTGAAGGCGGAACAGCCTGAACAGCTTTGGAGATCTTGGAATCGTAATCAAAACTCATAAGATGATTGCCTGCCTGTCGTCAGAATTCGGATTATCGTAGATTATACCATTAGCCTTATATTTCTTAAGGATAAAGTGTGTTGTCGTGGAGAGAACACCTTCCATAGTAGCGATTTTCTCAGTTACGAATGTGGCGATATCCCTGAGGGTTCTGTCCTCATAAATGATCATGAGATCAAATCCGCCGCTCATGAGATAGCAGGCTGTAACCTTGTCATACTTGCTTAAGAGCTGTGCAATATGGTCATAACCCTTATTCTTAACGGGTGTGATCCTTACTTCGATCATACCGATGCAGTTGTCAGGTGCCTGCTTTTCCCAGTTGATAATGGTGTTATAGCCTAAGATGATGTTCTCATCCTTAAGGCGCTTGATTTCGGCTTCCACATCCGCGGCGGTTGTACCGAGCATAACGGCAATCTCTTCGGAAGAGAGTCTTGCGTTATTTTCAATAAGTCTTAAAAGCTCTAAATCGTCTATCATGTGGAAACTCCTTTTCTATAAATTGCAAAATCTCCCGCAACAAATTTGCGGGAGATTGTTGCTTTAATTCAGATTATTCAAATTCTTGCTACGCCTGTATCACGAGCTGCCTGAGCAACTGCGGCTGCAACAGCCTTACCTACTCTTGCATCGAAAGCATCAGGGAGAATGTAATCAGGATTGAGTTCTTCGTCAGAAACAATACCTGCAATTGCATTAGCAGCAGCAATCTTCATCTCGTCATTGATATCAGAAGCTCTGACATCAAGAGCACCACGGAAGATACCGGGGAATGCGAGAACGTTGTTAACCTGGTTCGGGAAGTCGGAACGGCCTGTTGCCATAACTGCAACGCCTGCCTTCTTTGCCTCATCAGGAAGGATCTCAGGTACAGGGTTAGCGCAAGCGAAAACAACCGGATCCTTAGCCATTGTAGCTACCATATCAGCTGTGAGAACGCCGGGAGCGGAAACACCGATGAATACGTCAGCACCAACGATAACCTCTGCAAGAGAACCAGCCTTCTTCTCGGGATTTGTGATCTTAGCCATCTCTTCCTTAGCAGAGTTAAGGCCTTCTCTACCCTCATAGATAGCGCCCTTACGGTCACAGAGGATAACATTCTTAAGTCCTCTTGAGATGAGAAGCTTTGTGATAGCTGTAGCTGCAGCACCTGCGCCGTTAACTACAACATGAATATCTTCCATCTTCTTGCCAACGATCTTAAGAGCATTTGTAAGACCTGCAAGAGTAATAACAGCTGTACCATGCTGGTCATCGTGGAAGATCGGGATATCGCATCTCTCCTTAAGCTTCTTCTCAATCTCAAAGCATCTCGGAGCTGAGATATCCTCAAGATTAACGCCGCCGAAAGATCCTGCGAGAAGTGCTACTGTATTAACGATCTCGTCAACATCCTTTGAACGGATGCAGAGAGGGAATGCATCAACATCACCGAAAGCCTTGAAAAGAGCGCACTTACCTTCCATAACAGGCATACCTGCTTCAGGTCCGATATCACCAAGGCCGAGAACTGCTGTACCGTCTGTAACTACAGCTACAAGATTATGTCTTCTTGTGTATTTGTAAGAGAGGTCAACATCCTTCTGAATCTCAAGACAGGGAGCTGCTACACCGGGTGTATAAGCGATAGCAAGTTCTTCCTTAGAACCAACGGGAGCTTTGGCAATAACTTCGATCTTACCGCCCCACTCTTCATGCATCTTAATTGCTTTCTCATTTACGTCCATAATAGTTGAACCTCCAAAAATATTATCAACGGACTAATAATAATATAAATATAGATAAAAACAAATCACGCTGATATAAGTTTTTTTAATCAAATCTTCCCAAATATTGTTGTTTTGTACAGAAACTCAGATCGCAAGAGGTCTGTTGCCGCCCTTAATCGGGAAATCTTTCATTGTGCAGTAGGCAATTGCCGCCAGCCTGGCAAAAGACAGCCAAAGCCATGTGGTAAGCGCAGCATCAAGAATATAGAACGCTGTAAGCGAGACATTTGCGAGAAGCGGAACTGCAAAATCAACAGCCAGAGCAGCAAGGAATACAAGGGCTATACTCCTCATATTTATGAAATAATACTTTCTTGAGATCTTTACGGCATAAGGAATCGATGCAAACAACCCCTTATCGCCTGAAAGATAGGCAACAGGGATCGTAAATACAAAAGGCAGACCGATCAGGGCAAGGAAAAGGAAATACATAGTTACCGATAAGATCGGAATAGCAATAACTATTGAGATCAGCAGAAGAAGTACAACTCTTCCGATGAGTTCAGGTATCTTGATCGGCTTATCAGGGATATGTGATACTGCATAGTTAACAACTTCAGGATCCGGATCCTCAACAGAAGCTATCTTTTCCTTTCTGAATTCCCTTACAAAGACCGCAGCGTATATATATGCACTGGCTAAAAGGATAATGACGACAATTACCGAAGATAAAAGATAAATAAGGTTACCGGTGCTTATAGGAATATTATTCAAAAGCATATCGGCTTTATCCGGATCAACCTCTGTCATGCTGTAAACTTCCAGGACCCAGCTCTGAAGAGGCGTAAAATCTGTATCGGCCCATGGATTAAAGTGAATTGCAGCGTTGAGGATAACGGTGATCATGTAAAGGATCCTGACCCCCCACCTGTTACCTACGTTATCTATATTGAAAATGCTTTTCGCTACAGAAAGAAACATTACAACTCCCCTTCACATTCACTATCGATATATTACGACAAAATTCCCAAATAAGGAAAGATAAAAAATTAAGACATTATTTACTCATAATAGTATGACTTGTGATAAAATCACCCTATCTTATTTTAGAAGGTCGTATACAAATGATTGAATTCCATGTAAAACCCGATCTGCTCTACGTTATCCCCGCTGAGAATCATTCAGCTCAGGACATCAGAAACGTATTGAGCGCACACCCTGAGATCAAATTCGTATCACTGGCAGCTGTTGACCTTATGGGCAACGACACTGACGAAAAGATCCCAATATCAGATTTTATTGACAATATCGAGAACTATCTCAACGGAAAAGCTGTCCAGACTGACGGTTCTTCGGTTGTTCTCCCGGGAATTGCAACATTAAACGACGGTAAAGTCGACCTTATCCCTGACAGCAAGGTAATCTGGTATGTAGATTACAACTATGAGCATGTCGATTATGAGAGCGGCAAGCCTATCGGTACATTAAGGATCCCTTCATTCCTAAAGCATAATAACGATGAAGTTTGCTCAAGATCCATTCTGCGCAACAGCGTCAAATACTTCGAAAAGACTGTTAAAGACCTTTTCGAAAAGGATCCGTCACTTTGTGCTGACTACGGATTCACATTTGATGAACTTGACCGTATAACACTCATTACTGCAACCGAGCTCGAATTCTGGGTCAACTCCCCTGACGAGATCATCAGCACTGAACAGCTCTCTATCTCCCAGGAACTCAAAGAGTCATACTGGAAGCGCACCAAGGGTGTAGTAAGAACTGCTCTGGAACAGGTCATCATGATTCTTGAGAACTACGGCTTCAATCCTGAAATGGGACATAAGGAAGTCGGTGGTGTTAAAGCCTCTCTCAATTCTTCCGGTGAATTCCACTTCATCATGGAACAGCTCGAAGTTGACTGGAAATACTCAGATGCTCTTCAGGGCGCTGACTATGAACTTATTGCAAGAATCATCATCAAAGAGATCTTCAGACTTCACGGTCTTGACGTAAGCTTTAATGCCAAGCCCCTTCCCGGAGTTGCCGGTTCAGGTGAGCACACACATGTAAATGCTGTTGCTTACCTTAAGGACGGCAAGAAGATTAATCTCTTCGCGCCTGAAGATACCAAGGTTGATTTCCTTTCCAGATTCGGCTGGGGTTCTTTGATGGGAATCATGAAGCACTACAGCAACATAATCAACCCGTTTGTCTCGGCAACAACTGATGCATTCGAACGTCTTACACCCGGATTCGAAGCACCTACTCACAGCGTTGCTTCAATCGGTATGGATGTAAATACTCCTTCACGTAACAGATCGGTCCTTTTGGGACTTGTAAGAAGCGAAGATACAAAGTATGCGACAAGATTTGAACTCCGTGCTCCGAACCCGCATACAAATACATATCTCTGCCTTGCTTCTGTATATCAGGCAATGCTCGACGGTATCAACTATGCACTTGAATCAGGTAAGGATTCTAAAGCTCTTGAAGCCGAATTCGTAAAGCCTTACGGTGAAGAAAGCGCATATCTTGAAAAAGACAGACTATACCGTTGTGAGGATGATATCTTCGAAGACATGGACTCCAATGAAAGAGACCGTCTCTTCGGTACTCCTGCCGCAACCGTTTATGAATCCATCAAGACATTGAAGGATCCGTCTAATTCAGAGATTCTCTGCAGAGGCAATGTATTTGACGATAAGCTCCTTGCATCTTACTATCAGGCAATGCTCGTTCGTTGGGAGATGGAGCTTATGGAAAAGATCATTCCTGCTAACCTTTCTCTTATCAGGAGCATCACAAGATCCGATGACGGTTCAGTAAGCTACGATGACAGACTTTGGAACGATATTGAAGATCTTAAGCTCCTTCTTGCAAAGGATACAGATGTTCAGGCTTCAATCTTCACCAGGATCAAGGCAGCTGTTAAAGCCGGTGACTGGGAGAAGACATCCGAATATCAGAGAGCAATGAAGAACGCAATGAACGAACTCAAGAACAAGTATAAGACATACTGCGACAACCAGATCTGAAACATTCTGCAAAGATAAACAATAATGGGATGCCAGATAACGGCATCCCATTTTATTTCTCATAAGCAAATAAACCTTCAAAAATTATTTAACAACCTAGAATTCAGTTCAGCTGTAAATATTGTTGCAAATAGTAAAAGGGGCTGCCTTTCTTCAAGACAACCCCTTTCTACCCGGTCGGGTTAATAATGAATCAGTAAGGTTTTTCTGCTTTCTTTTTGCCACCGATAAGCTTATAGATCAAAGCTGCAAGAGCGGCACCAACAAAAGGTCCTACGATGAATACCCACAGAGAAGCGAGAGCATCACCGCCTGCAAAGATAGCAGGACCGATAGAGCGTGCAGGGTTAACTGATGTTCCGGTAAGACCAATACCTAAAATATGAACCATAACGAGAGAGAAACCGATTACTACACCACCGAATGAACCGTGATTATAAGCGGGATCTGTAACGCCAAGAATAACAAGAACAAAGATAAATGTGAGAAGGATCTCAACGATAAGTCCTGCTACTGCATTATTGTTAACGCCAGCAAGACCGTTTGATCCCAAACCGCCGGTCATATCCTTTACCTGACCCATGCTGAATATGATCTTCAGGCAAGCAGCACCGCTTATAGCACCGAGGCACTGACAAATAACATAGAAGATGAAGTCCTTGATTCCGAGTCTGCCGGAGATCAAACAACCTAATGAAACAGCCGGATTAATATGACAGCCGGAAACATTTCCGACACAGTAAGCCATACCGACAATAACCAAACCGAAAGCAAAAGCTGTAAGAACATATCCGCCGCCATTAGCAGCATCACATCCTACCAACATTGCAGTACCGCATCCAACAAGTACAAGAGTAAATGTACCGATAAACTCGGCAACGTACTTTTTGACTGAGTCCATAACAACACCTGCCTTTTTAGATTTGAGCAGGTATTGTCCTGCTCTTATTTAATTATAGACATATTCTTGTCCCTGAGATTTTATAATGACTTCATTTGTATTACCGTTTGAAGACATTTCGACATGTCCTATAACCTTCGCATCGATATTAAACGAAGATGCGATCTCAATGATATTGGAAGCGACTGACTCGTCAACATAGAACTCAATTCTGTGGCCGCAGTTGAATACCTGATAGAGTTCCTTCATCGGGATCTCGCCGGACTCATAGATAGCCTGAAAAAGCGGAGGCAGATCGAAGAGATTATCCTTAACGTATCTGACACCTGTTCCGAAATCCCTGCATTTAGCCTGTCCGCCGCCTGTGCAGTGAATGATACCGTATACATTCTGTCTGTATGAAGTAAGAACCTTTGAAATTACAGGCAGGAATGTTCTTGTAGGAGCAAGGATCGCCTCACCTACCGTAACATCTGTTCCGGGAAGATTATCTGTAAGTCTGTACTTACCGCAGTATGCCTTATCCTCACCCAAGGTTTCAGAGAAAGATTCCTTATAGTTCTCATAATAATACTTATTAAGGAGCATATGACGGGCAGCTGTAAGTCCGTTTGAAGACATACCTGAATTGTACTTGTCTTCATATGTAGCCTGACCGAAAGAAGCAAGACCGACAATTACATTACCGGGCTTGATATTGGCAGCATTGATGACATCAGATCTCTTGGCTCTTGCAACAAGAGTTGAGTCAACGATAAGAGTCTTAACAAGATCTCCGACGTCAGCTGTCTCGCCGCCGCACATTGTGATATTGATTCCCTGTGCTGCAAGCTTTGCAATGATCTCGTCATAACCTTCGATAACCTTTGCGATAGCCTTTCCATCTACCCTGTGAGCGTTACGGCCGATCGTATTGGATAACATGAGATTATCAGTAACACCGCAGCAAGCAAGGTCATCTGTATTCATAACAAGAGAATCCTGAGCAAGACCTTTGAACCAGTCATAACTGCCCGTCTCTTTATACATCAGGTAAGCAACAGAGGATTTGGTACCGGCACCGTCAGCGTGAATAGCTGTACAATATTCGGAATCGCCTGCAACATCTTCAATAAGTTTGCAGAAAGCTCCGGGGAAAACACCCTTTGACTGATTCTTAACAGCTGCCTTTACGTCATCCTTTGTAGGTGAAACGCCTCTGCTCAAATAAGATTCTGCTGACATTGCTCATATCCTCCAATAAATTTAATAACCGTTTAATGTTTTCCGTGCAGACCGGTAAGCCGGGTTCTGTATATGACAATCATCTATCTAGACGTAATATCTCTAAAACGTTCAAGCCGTCTCCTAAGGCCCGCGGACCACGGTTATAGCCTACCACGACGTTGCTCCGGATGGGGTTTACAAGGCCGATATGTCTCCACATCGCCGGTGAGCTCTTACCTCGCCTTTTCATCCTTACCCTTTCGGGCGGTTTTCTTTTCTGTTGCACTTTCCTTAAAGTTGCCTTCACCGGGAACTGCCCGGCACCCTGTCCTATGGAGCCCGGACTTTCCTCATGCACCGCACTTTCGTACTAAGGTGCCCGCGATTGTCTCGGCCTGCCCGAAAAACATAGTTATTTTAATAATAAAATCAATCAAAGTATAGATGATACTTCATTGTTATAATTCACAGTTATTGTTATTCCGGGATACTTTTCAGAGAGCAATTGCTTAATCTTGGGCAGATAAGCCTGCTCGGTAGCCGAATGACCGATAATTACAGTATTGATCCCCATCTGTTCAAGGCCAACACAAATATGATGCTTTATCTCGCCTGAGAGAACAGTATCAACACCGCTTCTGATAACGGCATCAATTGAATCCTCGTCAAAAGCTCCGCCCTGAACAAATACTTTACTTACCTTGTTTTCAGGATTATTTATCGAAATAACACCGCTTGACCCGAGATTAACAGTTGCCATACGGCAATAAACATTAAGAGGCAGCGGTTCAGGCAGTTCGTATACTATACCGCAAACAGCACCTTCAAGGGCTTTCGGTTCTTCAGCACCTAATTTGTCAGCTATGGCAAGATTACCAAACTCTCCGGTAAGATCAAGATTGGTATGGCAGCTGATAACGGATATTCCTGACTTAATGAGCTTAATCAGTGTCTTTCCGATACAGTCATCCATTGTCAGGGACTTGATACCGCCGAATATAATCGGGTGATGGGTAACTATCAGATTTGCACCGGTCTCTTTCGCTGCTTCTATAGCCTTATCGGTAAGATCCAGCGAAACAAGGATTGCCGATACAACCTTTTCCCTATCACCTGCAATCAATCCGACATTGTCATAATCTAATGCATTCTCTTTTGGGAAAACTTCGTTAAGAAACAAATCGATATCATTTACGTTCATTATTCTTTCTCTCCTCTAAAGCAGATCTGACCACAGGATTACTTCTCTTACGGATCTCAAAGATCTCATCGAGATGATCAAAGTACAAAGCAACATCTTTATCACCTGCGTTATTCTTTTCGATGAGCAAAGGGCCGTAACAAGCCTCAAGATCAGATAATTCTCTATTGATCCCCTTATAGACCACTCTCATGCAATTATAGAATATATCTCTGTCATAACAAACACTCTCGTCTATAAACACGAATCCATTATCACAAAGATACTTTCTTACTATTTCATTTGATTTCTGGGGCTGGAGCACAAATACAACTTTCTCCATTACAGCTGTACCGTTGTCCTTCAATGCCCGGCCGATGATATCGATAATATTAAGCCCGCCCATTCCGGCTATAACCACAATGTCATTATCCGATAATGGAACGCCATTGAGACCATCTGTAACTCGGACTTCAGAACAGTCGCCAAAACCGGCTTCTTTAAGAGCAACAGCAGATTTTCGGGCGGGGCCTTCGTGTATCTCGGTACAGACAGCTGATTTCGCAATACCTTCTTCAAGACATCTGACGGCAAGATAACCGTGATCAGAACCGACATCAATAACTCTGACAGTACCATTGGCGGCATTTCTGACTTGCCCTAATACCATTTCGAGTCTTACTGTAAGATTCTGCATCAGAGCTCTCCTATTCTTTTTCTTAAGTTGAGTTTGTAATCTGAAAGCCGGCTGAGCATGCTGTTGATCTTTGATTTTTCCTGTTCATCAGCAGAAGCAAGAAGGTTTAATAATCGTTCTTCTTCCCTGTTGATGATAGATTCCCTGACTTTAAAGAGAAAAGCCAGATACATATCACTCTTAACTTTGACATCAGGACACTTGTCAGCAGACTCTACTGCTCTGAGCATAACATCTTCTGCAGGCATTCCGTTTATAGTAAGCCTGGAGAAATAATCACTCATCCTGGCATACAGAGTCTCATTCCTGCCGTCATAAATATTAAGGAATATCTTTACCAGTTCCCTTAATGTATCTCCTGAAAAATCATCAGGCCTGATTATATCAGTCTTATTGATAAGCTTTTTATCGGCGAGTGCACTGCCAAGCGAGATGGCATAAGCAAAAAGAGCGATCTCTTCATTAGTGGCTGAATCGTTGACTTTCTTAAAATCAGATGCCGGTGCTGAAACTTCTTCCGGAACCATCGGATCCGAAGGTTCATCAAAGACTTCGATGTTGCGCCTTTCAATGTCTTCTTTTCTCTCACGCTCCAAAGACCTGGAGTTTGCCTGAGCCTGTCTCTTATCTTCGATGCTGCTGTACTTTTGCATCTGGCTCATGACCGCCTGCTGTGTAGCACCAAGCAAAGGCGCCGCTTCACCTGCCATCCTGCTCATCTTGATCTCATCGTTCATCCACGAACCGTATTGGCAGATATCCTCCTGATATTTGCCTCGGTCAAGAGAACCGGTCTCAGGATCAGTGTTATCGTTCTTTGCCCTTTCGAGAAGATAATCTTCAACATAAAGAGCATTGCGTACTACATCTTTAAATTTCTCTGCACCATTCTGCTTAATATATTCATCAGGGTCTTTACCGTCCGGGACCTTGGCGATCCTGATACGGATGTTAATACCGGTAAGCTTTTTTAAGTATTCCATCATCATCTTGATGGCTCTTAATGCTGCCTTCTGCCCGGCATTATCAGCATCAAAGAAAAAGACAACTTCCTCGGCATATCTTGCGCAAAGCTTAAGCTGGCTGTCAGTGAAAGATGTGCCCAAAGCAGCAACCGTATTCTTAAATCCTGCGGCATGCATAGCTATGGCATCCATATATCCCTCTACAACAATGAGCTGCTTGGACTGTTCTTTTCTGGCGAAGTTCATTGCATATAGATGATTCTGCTTGTTATATACAAGTGAATCGGGAGAGTTGATATATTTCGGCTTCTCATCGCCTAAAGCTCTGCCTCCAAAAGCAATTATAGTGCCGAAAGAATCAAATATCGGGAACATCAGTCTCCCGCGGAAAAGATCATATGGTTTATTGGTCTTGGGTGAGACAGCAAATATTCCTGATTTCAAGAGTTCTTCGTCCTTATAGCCTTTGCTCTTCAAAAGATCATATAAAGCACTTCTGGCCATAGGAGAATATCCGATACCGAAATTATCCAGAGTTTGCTTGGTAAGACATCTCTTAACAGCATACTCCCTGGCCGGCCTGCCAATGTCAGGATCATTAAAAGACTTATAATAGAACTTGGCAGCTTCTTTAAGGATATCCTTAACACGGTTCTTCTCTTCCTTCTGAATGCTGTCTCCGGAATAACCGGTCTCAGGGATCTCAACTCCGTAAAGACCGCCAAGATGCCTTATCGCTTCAGGATAATTGAGATGCTCGATCTCCATTATGAAACTGATTGCATTGCCGCCCTTGCCACAACCAAAGCACTTATAGATACCTTTAGACGGATTAACGGAGAAAGATGCGGTCTTTTCCGAATGAAAAGGACAAAGCCCCCACATATTGCCGCCCTGACGCTTTAAAAGGACGTAGCGGCCTACAACGGATTCAATATCCGCTCTTGTAAGCACTTCATCGATTACGCTCTCAGGTATCAGTCCCATATATAAGCCCCAAAAATCAAATTATTAAACAAAAGGCCCGGCATCCTGTCCGGGCCTGATTAATCAGCAGCAGAAAAAGAGATCAGTCTTCTTTCTTCTCCTTCTTCTTGCCGAAGAGTCCTGTCTTCTCAGGCTCTTCAACCTTCTTAACAGTTCCGTCAGGATTAAGCTGGTCACGCTTTACAACTGATTGTATAGCACTCTTAGTGAATGTAACAAGCGTATTTGCAGCAGAAGTTGAGATTGTAACCTGATCATCCTTGATATTGGCCACAAAACCGACAAGACCGCCGATCGTAACTACTCTGTCTCCGACCTGGAGCTTGCTCATCTGTTCTTTGAGTTCCTTATCCTTCTTACGCTGTGGTCTGATAAGAATAAAGTAGAAAACAATAAACATCAGGACAAGAAGTCCCAATGACATAAATGATCCCATCATCTCTCCGCCGGCAGCATTCGGATCCATTCCAAACATAATTTATAAACCTCCAAATAATTATTTCTCAATATACTGAGCAATTACATCAGACATAGTAAAATAGCCTTTTTCCTTACCGGCCATAAACTTAGCAGCTGTAAGAGCGCCCTTTGCAAAGACATCTCTTGTCTGAGCACTGTGACTGATCGTAAGGATCTCTTCATCACTGATAAACATAGCGGAATGCTCACCTACGATATTACCGCCTCTGATTGAAGATATACCGATCTCGTTCTTGCTTCTTGACTTATTGACGCTGTGTCTGTCATATACATATTCGATATTGTCAGGAATCTCCTGATCAATAGCATTAGCTATCATCATTGCTGTTCCTGAAGGAGCATCAAGCTTTCTGTTGTGATGAGCTTCAACGATCTCAATATCAAATTCAGGATAAAGTATCCTTGTAGCCTGCTTTGCAAGCTCTACCATTATGTTGATACCAAGACTCATATTAGCTGACTTGAAAACAGCGATCTTCTCGGAAGCTTCAAGAATGCTTGCAACTGTCTCATCCGAAAGAGCTGTCGTGCAGCAGATGAAAGGCTTATTGCGGTTAAGAGCAAACTCAAGGACACCGGGAACAGCCTTTGCATTAGAGAAATCGATAATGACATCGAAATCCTCTGTGCACTCATTAAGGCTTGTATATACCGGGAAACCATAGTTTGTGTTTTCGATAATGTCTCCGCCGGCGACGATCTTATAATCAGGGTTGTTTTCGCAGAGGGCAGCTATAGCCTTACCCATTCTTCCGCAGCAACCGTTTAAGAAAATATTGACCATTTTTAACTCCTGAAAAATATTACTTGCCGACAAAGCTGTTCATTGCAGAAGTATCATACTGTGAAAGAATTTCTACAACCTTATCGTGGTTAGCCTTGCTCATCTCGCAGAGAGGAAGTCTGCAGGGACCAACATTCCATCCGAGAATGTTCATTGCTTCCTTAACAGGAATAGGATTTACCTCACAGAACATAGCCTTAACGAGAGGAATGAATCCGATCTGTGCATTCCTTGCTTCTTCGATGTTGCCATCAATGTAATCGTGGATCATCTTTGATGTTTCCTTAGGAAGGATGTTGGCAATTACAGAGATAACGCCCTTTGCACCGAGTGAGATCATGGGAACTGCAAGTCCATCCTCACCGGAATACAAAGCATATCTGTCACCGCAAAGGCTGTAGATCTCAGGAACCTGTCCGAAATTGCACTCCTTTACGCCAACGATGTTCTCATAAACGGAAAGTCTCTTCAAAAGCTCAGGGCTGATGTTAACGTTCGTTCTTGAAGGAACGTTATAAAGAATAAGCGGAAGTTCAGGTACAGCTTCTGCGATCTTAGCGTAATGACGGAAAAGACCTTCCTGTGTGCACTTGTTATAGTAAGGAGTTACGAGCAAAGCAGCATCTGCGCCGAGCTCATAAGCCTTCTTTGTAAGTTCTATACCGAAAGCTGTATCGTTAGAACCAGTTCCGGCAATTACGGGAACACGGCCTGCAACAGTATCTACAGCACACTTGATAGCTTCTATATGCTCTTCTTCAGTCATAGTAGCAGCTTCACCGGTAGAACCGCAGATAACGATAGAATCGATGCCCTGCTTTATCTGGAACTCGATAAGCTTCTTAAGCTCCTCGAAATTGATTCCGCCGTCTTCAAAAAACGGAGTAACGATAGCAACACCGGCACCGACAAATACAGGCTTGGACATATGAATGCCTCCCTAAAAATATTTACAAAAAGTGGTTAAAATGCCTGAAAGCGCATTCTGACTGTTGAATTCTAACACCTTATATTATAATTAGTCAATTTATACTTCTGGGGTGCACATATGTACTTCCACAGCGTACAATTCGAGGGTTAACAGCCGTCCTGAGGGTCGTTGTCGAACGACATCGGATATTTCGTATGATCGAAGTCCTCAATGAGTCTTTTGAACACTCCGTTAATGGCAGACTTATTAACTGCCTTAATGACAAAGGACATTCTGTATCTTCCCCTGAGCTCATATATGACGCAAGGAACGGGACCAAAAACCTCAAATTTATATCTGGGATCCTGGTATCCGGTGAAATCCCTAAGATACTTCGCAAGCTCATTAGCCCTTCTTACAAGCAGCTCCTCATCCTCCAAAGACAGGACTATCTCACCTATTGCCTTATAAGGCGGGAGTCTTAGCTTATTTCTGTATTCTATCTCCTGTTCATAGAAAGCCCTGTAATTTTGGGTACATGCAAACTTAAACAATGGCTGGTCAGGGTTATAACTCTGGATGAATACCTGCCCCGGCGCATCTCCCCTTCCGGCTCTTCCTGCAGCCTGGGTAATAAGCTGGAATGCCCTCTCTGACGCTTTGAACGACGAAGAAGCAAGCATGAGGTCGGCACCAAGAACGCCTACGACCGTTACATCAGGGAAATCCAGACCTTTTGCGATCATCTGTGTGCCTATGAGTATTGAAGCTTCTTTGTTTGCGAACTTCTCGATTATCTCTTTATGAGCACCGGGAGTCATGGTTGAATCCTGGTCCATTCTCAATACCTTCTCATGCGGGAACACCGTATGAAGGAACTCTTCAAGCTGCTGTGTTCCGAATCCTGCTTTGGTAAAGTGATTGCCGTTACAGACAGAACATCTGGCTTCATATGAAGGAATAGTATAACCGCAGTAATGACAGATAAGACTCTGTGTTCCGCTTCTCCTGTTATTGTGAAGCGTCATGGCAACTGAACAGTTCTTACACGTAACCGGTTCACCGCAGTCTTCACATATAAGAGTCCTCGAAAAACCTCTTCTGTTCAAAAGAAGAATAACCTGCTTATTTTCAGAGAATGCAACGGACATGGCCTGTCTTAACGGCAGAGATAGCATATCGCCGCTTCCGAGCTTGATCTGCTCTTTCATATCAACGGGAATTATCTCCGGAAGTTTGGCTTCCTGCCTCGCTCTCTGCTTAAGTTCAAGCAGCTTGAAAGCGCCCATTTGAGCAGCATAAAAGCTCTCAACCGAAGGTGTAGCAGAACCTAATACAACACTGCATCCCGTGATCTTGGATCTCATTCTGGCGATATCCCTTGCAGAATATCTCGGATGGGATTCTGCTTTATATGAACCATCATGTTCCTCATCAAGGATTATCAGCCTTAAATCCCTGGCAGGAGCGAACACACCGCTTCTCGGACCTACAATAACTTTAGCTTTTCCGGTCCTGATATTATCCCATTGTTCATAGCGCTGTTTATCAGTAAGTCTGCTGTGAAGCACGGCAACGCTGTCACCAAGTCTTCCCTTGATCCAATTGATAGTCTGTGGAGTAAGGGATATCTCGGGGACCATATAGATAACGCTTCCGCCTTCAGATATAACTTTCTTGGCTATATTCAAATAGACTTCCGTCTTACCGCTTCCGGTGATTCCGAATAAAAGATATGTATTCTCTTTTCTTTCTTCTATGCCGCTTAATATCTGGCTAATGGCACTATTCTGCTCATCACTGAGGTCGTATTCTTCAGTAAACTTTCCCCCCGGCGTATCTCCCGTGGTTAAAGCGGGACTGACATAGTCTGAAGATTCCTTTACGAGTCTTACAAGCCCCTTATCTTCAAGTGCTTTAACCTGAGCCGTTGAACAATTGACAGATGCCATTAATTCCTTGCGCGGAACTTTACCCTGCGCAAGCAGATACTCAAGGATATTGATATGGGCAACAGATCTTAACGTCTCACTTTCAAGAACGCCAACAGCTGTCTGCTCAGATACAAGTTCAACAAAAACTTCAACCGGATTCTTATGATTAACAACACACGAAGGCACCATGAGTTCAACTACATCACCTTTGGTGCAGTTAAACCTGTCGCTGATCTTATCGATAAGTTCAATCTGGTCGCTATTTAAAACAGGTCTGCCTGAAATGACAGAACCTATATCTTTTATCAAGCTCTCATCGCCTTCAAAAGAATCCTTAAGTTCAATCACAACAGCGCATCTTTGGGAGTCGCCCTTTCCAAACGGTACATTTACAAGAGAACCTGCTACGACGGTGCCTGACAGATTGTCAGGAACACGATACGTAAACAGTTTATCTGTCTGTCTTACCGCTCCTCTTAAGATTACGCTGCAATACACTAAGTCTAACCTCACATAAGATCAAACAGGTTGATCTGGGCACTCTCGGGAAGATCATCAAGGATGCCGCCATAATCAAGAAGTTTCTGGGTAACGGACTGACCGACACCGGTTCGCTTCATAAAATCATCACGGTTCTTAAAAGGTGCTTCAGCCCTTGCTTTTTCGATAGCTTCACCATTTGCGGGAGAAACAGCTGGAATAGCACAGAATGGCGGTCTTATGAGTTTGGGTCCTGCTTTTGCGAACTTCTTACCGAGTGAATCATTAAGTGTTATTGGCGCAAAAGATATTCCTCTTGCATACATTTCTTCAACAAGTTCATAGAAGTAATACTTGAGTTTTGTATTCGGATCGCCTTTTGCGTGCATCTCGTCAGCCAATTCTATTCTTCTCTTCTTTACTTTTTCCGGACCGTTGCACATATCTTCAGCGTTAAACAGACCTTCACCTCTGTGAGTAAAGAATGAACAGTAGTATTCTTCCGGATAGTAGACCTTAAACCAGGCTACACGAAGAGTAGAAATTGAATATGCAGCAGCATGGGCCTTAGGGAACATGTACTTGATCTTCTGACATGACTCAATATACCAGTCAGGAACACCACATTTTTTCATCTCTTCAACATACTCAGGCCATTTCTCAACTTTGCCTGCAGCAACCTTACCTTTACGTACACCTTCCATGATGTCAAACGCATCCTTATTGGGAAGTCCCCAGTAAATAAGGCTTGTCATAATGGAGTCACGGCATCCGATAACGGAATTAAGGTCACATGTTCCGGCTCTGATAAGATCCTGGGCATTTCCTGTCCATACGTCCGTACCATGAGAAAGACCCATGAGCTGTACGAGATCGTAGAACCTTGTAGGCTTTGTCTCTTTGATCATTCCACGGGCCATGTTGGTACCAAGCTCTGAAAGGCCCAATGTCGCTGAACCTGCATCAGTGGCATCAATCGGGAAGCCCAAAGCATCCGTACTGACCAGAAGGCTCATTACCTTCTCATCAGGAATAGGAATATCAGTAATATTAACTCCCGTAATATCACTTAACATTCTCAATACAGTAGGATCAGCATGTCCGAGAATATCAAGTTTAAGGATAGTATCGTGCATCGCACGGAAGTCGAAGTGCGTAGTTATGATTCCGCAGTCAGTTTTATTTGCGGGGAACTGGATCGGCGTAAATTCATAGATATCCATTTCCTTTGCAATAACAACGATTCCACCGGGATGCTGTGAGGTAGTTCTCTTAACACCGATGATGTCTCTTGCCATGAATGCAAGATGTGCCTGTGTAAAAGGTTCACCCTTCTCTTCACAGATCTTGCGGCATAAACCATAAGCGTTCTTATCCTGGTAAGCACCGATCGTTCCGGCTTTGAATGTATGCGTACCGCCAAAAAGCACACCAACATAAGCATGTGCTCTCGGCTGGTATTCGCCTGAGAAGTTAAGGTCGATATCAGGCTGCTTATCACCATGGAATCCAAGGAATGTCTCAAACGGAATATCCTGACCGTCCGGTGTAAGCGGTTCACCACATTCCGGACAATTCTTCGGCGGAAGGTCATATCCTGAGCCGTACTTACCGCTGTTATCGAATTCAGCATAGTTACACTTCTTACATCTGTAATGAGGCGGAAGCGGATTAACTTCGGAAATACCGCTCATGGTAGCTGCAAAAGAAGAGCCTACTGATCCTCTTGAACCTACTACGTATCCGTCATTGTTTGACTTCTTAACGAGTCTGTATGCGATGTAGTACATGATCGCATAACCGTTACCGATAATTGACTTAAGCTCTCTGTCAAGTCTTTCCTTTACGACAGGATTAAGAACACCTTTGTGACGGTACATACGGTTAGCTTTTGTATAAGCGATATCTCTTACATCTGCTGCAGCTCTGGCGATCTGCGGCGGATAAGATCCGTCAGGGAACGGTTTGATTCCGAAGTCGATCATGTCAGCAATCATGTTAGTGTTATCCACAACAACTTCCATCGCCTTTTCTTCACCGAGATACTTGAATTCTTCAAGCATTTCATCAGTGGTTCTGAAATACAGATCACTCTGCATCTCAGCATCATCAAAGCCCATGCTCATAAGCATGTACTTTCTGTAACGTCCGTCTTCCTTATTAAGGAAATGAGAGTCGGTCGTAGCACATACAGGCATGTCGTGATCGTCCGCCGTCTCTACGAGCAGTTCATTAATAATACGGATGTCATCCTCATTCATCGGAGTAGTTCCCGTATCGGATTTTGAAGGATCCTGTCTTGTAATGAACATGTTGTTGCAAAGAGGCTGGATCTCAACATAGTCGTAGAGACTTAATATCTTTGTGAACTCTTTTGAATCTTTCAGGAAATCTCTTGTTGCCTGTCTGTCCTTATTGAGTTCTCTGTATTTCGTGATTACATAACGGTAGATCTCACCACGCTCGCAGGCACCGCCGACAATAATGCCGGACTTGAAATACTTGAGCAGACTCTTGGGGGTTCTGGGCCTTAATGCGAAATAGTGTATCTGGGATTCAGATACGATACGGTACAGGTTGTAAAGTCCCATATTGGAACGCACAAGATAAATAATATGATAAGTAGGCGCTTCTCTTATAGGACTAGACGGTGCGATCCTCTTTGTGGATTTGATCTTCTCAGGTGTATAGTGACCACATGAATAGTTGATGGACATGGCATCAACAGTACCTGCATCCTTAAGACATGAAGCGAGCAAAGATGCTGACTTATAGCATACAGTAAACATCTCATCAAATTCACTGCCTACTGCAGTGTAATTGAACATCGTGCCCTTGGCACTTAATGCTTCGTCTACTGTCTTGAATTCACCCTTATAGAATGTCTCGAGAATATCTTCATCAGAAGTAGCAGGCATAAGGAACTTATGTCTGTAATAAACGTGATCTTCAATATTTATTCCGTAACCCGCGCGGCGCAGGAAAGCAAGAGCGGTGAAAATATCAGGTCCTGTAACATAAGAATCACCGATAAATTCCAAAAGCTCACCCATCGCAAAATAAGAATCGCAAGGCTCACCTTTACCAGGATAGATAATATCTTCAAACTCCGCATGGAAATCTGCCACATGCTCGAACACCAGGTCTGAAGGAATAACTTCATCACTGCCATCAGCATATTCGCCGTTAATATCAAGATCAACATTACATGCAGTACCTAAAAGAGCATGCGGCTCCAAAGGTTTAGCATTAATATTCTCATCTCTGAGTTCTTCCGGGATCTCATCAGGATCCCAAAGAGACTTATCAATATCATGGGATGCGAATTCCATAGCATCCTGATCTGATTCACCTTCTTCTTCTGGCTTAACAGCCTTATACCCCTTAAGTCTGTATTTGGATGCACATACGGATGTAAATGTATCTCGCAGAGCATCATCACCTTTACGCTTTATAACGATGGAAACGAATGAACCTACAGCCTTAGGTTTGAATATGAAATTTAATGATGCATCATCATCAACGTCAGAAGGTTTGATCTTGTCGTTCTTGACGTCATAAGGAAGGTTATAGAAAACCGTAGGCCCGTCATCTACAAGATATCCTTCGCAGCCGAGGATACACTTGATTGGAGCTTCACCTGTATCCTTACGCTTCTTATTTATGCCTTTTGCTGCTTCAAACACATGAGGAAAAGCCTGAACAACACCGTGGTCGGTAACTGCGCAAGCCGAATGACCGAATTGAGCCGCAAGCTTGATCAGATCAGCAGGTTCTGTCGTAGCATCGCTCTCGCTCATCTTGGTATGCACATGAAGTTCTACCCTCTTACGTTCTGCGGTATCTTTTCTCTTCGGCGGTTTCTCAGCACTGAAGAATCCTGATACCTTAAGACATTTATCACCTGTATATGAGTCATTCTCTACATTACCCTGAATGCCGACATATCCGCCCTTACCGAATTCTTTCTGGAACCCGTCTGCTTCTTCAGGCTTTAAAAATGCTATACATGAGATACCGTCCGTATCATCAAGGCACATAAATTTAACGATTACGCTTCTGCCGGTTTTGGCAAGCTTAAAAGAATCCTCGTTAAATATCATGTTGCCTGCGATATTAACGTCAAAACAGCCGATTGTAAGGTTGGCTATTTTCATGAAAGTAGCCTGTTTCTTTACACGTCCGTATAACTGATTATCAGCATTGGCCTGAGCCTTGTAATCAAACTTCTTTTCTTCCTGTTTTGCTTCTTTTCTGGCCTGTTGCGCTTTTGCTTCCCAGGAATCTTTTGCAGCAGGTTTTGCTTCTGTATCACCTGCTTTTTCATCTTTCTTTTTCTTTGTACTTTTATTCGGCTTTTCTTCTACATATTCAATATCCGGGAATACCATCTTTCCCTCTTCTATCGCACGGATAATATCATCGCCGCCAGCAACATCGCTTCCGGCAATATCAGGAGCATCACAAAGTATCTCGAAAGAACCCGGAATATCATTACCGATACAGATACTGCTTGCATTGCGCACAGCACTGATCAACTCTTCCCTGTCAGAAGAAACAAGCATCTGTGACCAGCCGGATGAAACACGGATATGAGTGATATATGCAAGGATATTTCCCCGGTCGTAATCAATATCCGAGTGCAGATTTATAAAATCAGAAAGATTCTTAACTGTACCTTCGCCGTCACGCGCAATATAGTATCTGATAAGACTTACAAACTTATCGTAAGCATCAGGGAAATTAGTATAATCCAATCCTCTGAACGTGAAATTGACCTTAGTGCCGAAATCTCGCTCTAGTTCTTTTACAAGAACAACAAGGGAGTTGTTCCCTTTAAGAGAATCAACACCTTCCAATATCATGTTAATAGATGCTTTGGCTTTATAAATATCCACCTTAACGACATAAAGATCATTAAGGTCACTGTATTTATCTGAATCTACATTGAAAAGCTCAAGTAGCCTTACGTTTTTCTTCTCCAACTCTGATCACTTCCCTTACAAATTCTTCAACTGCAACTGATGCCGGAATCTTTCGAACCGGAACACCCTTTTCGAAAAGAACGAATTCATCAATACCGCCGGCAATTCCTATGTCGCATTCTCTTGCTTCTCCGGGTCCGTTAACGACACATCCCATTACTGCGACCTTGAGATTATAGGGAAGTTTGGATACCTTCTGTTCTATCTGTCCGGCAAGCTCTATTAGTGGAACCTGTGTTCTTCCGCAAGTCGGACATGAAATAAAAGTAATTCCGCCGTCTCGCAGATCAAGCGCTTTAAGAATCTGCTTGGCTGTGATTACTTCATCTACAGGATTACCTGTCAAAGAGACTCTGATCGTATCACCAATTCCTTCGGCAAGGAGAGCACCGATACCGACAGCGGATTTAATGGCACCTTCCCTGACAGTTCCCGCTTCGGTAACACCGACATGAAGCGGATAATCGCAAGACTTGGAGAGGATCCTGTATGTATCGATAGTAAGCTTAGGTGACGAAGACTTTATTGAAATAACGATATCGTCAAAATCCTGATCTTCAAGAAGCTTTACCGCGCCCAAAGCACTTTCAGTCATGGCATCGGCATTAACTTCACCATACTTTGCAAGGATCTCCCTGGATATAGAACCGGAATTGACTCCGACACGGATAGGAATATGGCGTTCCTTACATTTGTCGGCTACGAGCTTAACATTCTCTGGACCGCCGATATTACCCGGATTGATCCTTATCTTGGCCGCACCGTTATCTGCAGCTGCCAAAGCAAGCCTGTAATCAAAATGGATGTCAGCAACAACCGGTATCGGAGATTTGGATGTTATCTCTCTGAGACTCTCAGCCGCTTTCATGTCAGGTATTGCCACTCTGGTAATATCGCAGCCGTTATCGGCCAGTTCCCTGATCTGTTCAAGAGTAGCCTTGGCATCTCTTGTGTCAGTATTATTCATAGACTGGATCTTAACAGAAGATCCTCCGCCGACTTCAACTCCACCAATCAAGACTTTCTTTGTCATAAATACACTCCCGAAACGGTCAGTAACCGAAAATGATCCTAAGTATATCCGATATAAAAGCCAGTATCAGAAGCAGCACGATTATCACGAATCCGACTATCGTAAGCCTGTTCTCAGCCTTCTCAGACAACTTGTGTCCTATAACCATCTCCACAACGATAAAGATGATCTGTATACCGTCAAGGCCGGGGATCGGAAGAAGATTTGAAAACGCCAACGCTATAGATATGACGGCGCTCATCAAAACAAGTGTAACGAGCTTTTCTGCTACCGTATCTTCCTCTTCCTTGACTACATCATTGACCATAGTTGTAATTCCTATGGGACCCGATAACAAATTATAAGCTTTTTCCTTACCGGAGATAATCTGTTTTATACCTCTGAAAGTAATATTTACGATCGAAGCCGGCATTTTGGCCGCATAACCTAACGCCGACACAAAATTAGCCGGAGAGTCTATCTTATATGAAATCAGTCTTATTCCTCTGGTCGAAACATAATCCACATATACAGGAGCGATCTTAACCACTTCCTCTTTGCCATCTCTGATATATGTAACATCCAGATACTCCTGTTCTTCCATATTAAACAGGTATTCATCAAAATCAGGATCAGATACAGACTTGCCGTTGATCTTCATTACGTAATCGCCACTCTGAAGTACGGGATTGCCATTATTCTGTTCTTCATCAACAGAATCAACATACCACCCGTCGTACTCGGTATGAACATCATCGTGTCTGACATATATCTGAAGCATAGGTCTTCTGTAAAACTCAGGAGTAAGCTCAAGATCATACTCTTTACCGGTTTCCTGTGATTTCAAAGTCAACGTCATTACTTCGCCGGGATCGTCATTATCCAATTCAAAAACAAGATCAAAAGAAGTATAAACTCTTACTCCGTTTACAGCCTTTATTGAATCTCCTGGTGTATATTCAGATGCAACAACTCCGGTCTGGGCACCTTCAACAGGAACATTGATCCTTGTACTCTGATAACCCATTACAAAGAACATGATCATAAAGATAAGTATACCAAGTATTAAATTCATGAAAGGACCGGCAAGCGCAACAAGCAGTCTCTTGAATCTCGGCTGATTTGCAAGAAGACTCGGGTTATCACCGTCAACGATATAACCTTCTTCGTCAACTTCATTGAATCTGACGTACGCTCCGACAGGAATAAGTCTTATAGAGAAATTAACGTCTTTCCGTTTCCATGAAAGAAGCTTCGGACCGACAAAGAGCGAGACTTCATAAACTTTAATCTTAAGCAGTTTTGCTACCCAGAAATGCGCAAGCTCATGAAGTGAAGCAAGAACTCCGAGCATTAAGATAACAAAGATAATACTTCTGACAATACTCATTATTACTTCTTTCCGTCTATTAATTCATCTGCATATATCCTGGCATCTTTATCAGTACGGCATATTGAATCGATCGTAAGATCACATCTGCTGACTTCAGATTCCATTCTCTCGACTGTCTCGAATACAGTCTTCTCAATATCGAGGAACCCTATCTTTCCGGCAAGATAAGCTCTTACTGCTGACTCATTTGCCGCATTCATGACAGTAGGGATCAATCCTCCCTTTTTACCGGCTTCGTAAGCCAGTTTAACCAGCCTGAAAACCTCAGTATCGCAAGGCTCAAAAGTGAGCTTGGACAAAGCAGCATCAAAAGGATCGAATTCAGTAACGATTGAAGGGCCGCGGTCAGGATAGTAAAGTGCAACTTCAATGGGAAGAACCATTGATGGCTTGCCCATCTGAGCCAGGACAGATCCGTCTTTAAGTCTTATCATTGAATGGATAACGCTCTGAGGATGTACAACTACATCTATCCTGTCACAATCGATTCCGTAAAGATGGTGAGCTTCTATGATCTCAAGCCCTTTGTTCATCATGGTTGCAGAATCGATAGTGATCTTACCTCCCATATTCCATGTCGGATGATGAAGAGCATCCTGCAAAGTTACCTTTTCAAGCTGATCTCTTGCCATCCCCCTGAATGGTCCGCCTGAAGCAGTGATAAGGATCCTGTCCAGATCAGCACGCTTCTCACCCTTAAGGCACTGCCATATCGCTGAATGCTCACTGTCGATGGGGAGCATAGCAACTCCTTTTTCTCTTATTAGCGGCATGATAACATCACCGCCTGCAACAAGAGTCTCTTTATTGGCAAGGGCTATATCCTTACCGCTTAAAACAGCATGGTATACGGGTACCAGGCCTGCAAATCCTACGATTGCACCGACAACAGTATCGCAGCTGTCCAGTGTTGCACATGTGATATTGCCTTCTTCACCTGTAAGGACTTCAATATCAATGCCTTCAGCCTTAAGTCTTGATGCAAGCTCAAGGGCTTTGCACTCATTAACAACAGAACAGACCTTTGGTCTGAACTCTTTTATCTGATCGAAAATAGTATCAATATCACTTCCGCAGGTAAGAGATTCAACCGTAAAATCGCCGGGAGCTTTTCTTACTACTTCAAGGGTCTGTTTGCCGATAGAACCCGTAGAACCCAATATTGATAATCTGCGCATATTTAAACTCCTAAGAATAATCCGATAAGCAATTCAAATCAGAACAGGTTGTTTGCGATGATCGCTAGAAGGAGCGCTGTCGGCAATGTGAAGAACGCACTGTCGAATCTGTCCATCATTCCGCCGTGTCCCGGGAAGATATTTCCGAAGTCCTTTATACCAGTTCTTCTCTTGATTACCGAACAGAACCAGTCACCGAGCTGAGACATAATGGAAATAAGGATCCCCAAGAAGAACATTATGATCCCGTATACCACCATACTCATCTGAATAGCTTCTACCCTATATAAAACCAGGCATGAATAAACAAGTACCGACAGTGCACAGAAAACCGTACCGCCGATACAGCCTTCCCAAGTCTTCTTTGGGGAAATGTGCGGAACGATCTTATGCTTTCCGATGGCAACACCGGTGAAATAAGCGAAAACATCAGTTCCCCACGGTGCAAAGAGTCCGATAACCATATAGAACCAGCCATTAGGGACAAACAGTAATGCACTTACAAGACAAAACAACGGGAAGGAAATGTAAAAGACCATTCCACCGGTAAATATACCGTTCAGAAATGACTTCTCATCATCAGGTCTTACAAGCGGAAGATTAATACCGCATGCAAGAGAATACATACAAACGATAATCAGATAAAGAGCCATTACGCTCTCGATATTTAGCTGGAATAAAAGACCACATAGAACGACAAGTGTCGCAAGTACCATGCCTATAATCAAAAGAACTCTGGAAGGACGGTATCCTCCGTGTTTAAGAGCTCTGTAGATCTCAATACAGGCAAATACACCGATTGCCGCAGCCATGATAATTCCCGTAACCGGCCAAAACAATGCAGGTACAAATAAAGACAGTACCAAAACCGTGAAGATAATACCTGTGATTATTCTCTGTCTCAATTTAGGTCTTACTTTCCTTCTTGGACAAGCCGCCGAAGCGTCTGTCTCTCATAGCAAAATCTCTGAAAGCCTGTGTAAGGTCTTCATAACCAAAATCAGGCCACAGAGTATCAGAAACCCAGAATTCGGAATAAGCGCTTTCCCACAAAAGGAAATTCGAAAGTCTCATCTCACCGCTCGGTCTGATGATCAGTTCCGGATCTGGTACATCCGGCAGATAAAGATTATCGGATATCATCTGCTCAGTTATATCAGCTGGATCCAGCTCACCTGCCTTAACTTTATCTGCGATCTTACGGCAACTGCTGAGGATCTCGCGCCTTCCACCATAATTAAGTGCAACTATGAGCTGCATATTTGGACGGTCTTTCGATCTCTCTTCAGCCGTTTTGCAGACATCTCTGACTCTTTTGGGAAGTTCAGAATCGTCGCCTGTAAATCTTACTCTTATTCCTTCTTCGGCAAGCTCAGCATCGTACTTATCAAAAAGCTCAACAAAAAGCTTCATGAGGAAATCTACTTCCGGCTGAGGTCTTGCCCAGTTTTCTGTTGAAAAAGCATAAACAGTAAGATACTTAACACCGTATCTTACGCAATTGCGGCAGAGTTCTTTCAAGTTCTCTGCACCAACCTTATGTCCGGCAGATCTCGGAAGATGTCTTTGTGTAGCCCATCTTCCGTTGCCGTCCATTATTACACCCAAAGATACGGGGACCTTAAGGTCACCCGTATCATAAGTCTTTTCTTTGTTATTACCGAGTAAAGCCATTTATCAGATTTCCATAAGTTCCTTATTCTTAGCATCGCAGACCTTATCAACTTCTGCAGTAAACTTATCGGTAATCTTCTGAACCTTTTCTTCGAATTCCTTGAGAAGATCGTCTGTCAGTTCCTTCTTCTTGTTGGCAGCACGCATCTTATCGATGGAATCACGACGGTTGTTACGGATAACGACCTTTGTCTCGTCACCATAGATCTTAACCTGCTTAACGAGATCCTTACGTCTTTCCTCTGTAAGCATAGGGAAAACGAGTCTTATCATCTTACCGTCGTTAGTAGGATTGATACCAAGATCTGAAGCCTGGATAGCATGCTCGATCTCTTTGAGCATCTTGGGATCCCAAGGTGTAAGTGTGATCATTCTGGCTTCAGGAACCTGAATATTTGCTACTGCATTAAGAGGAGAAGGTGCACCATAATAATCAACAGTTATCTTGTCCAAAACATGCGGATTTGCACGGCCCGCACGGATTGTATTGAGGTTTTCCTGAAGGTTATCAATGCACTTCTGCATTTTTGCTTCGATGTCATCATAATCTTTCTTTGTGATCTCGATCATAGCCATAATAAAAGCCTCCTCTAAATATTATTCAACGATTGTTCCTAATTCTTCGCCCTTGGCGATCCTGACGATATTCTCAGGATCCTTCATGGAGAACACAAGGATCTTTGTGTGGTTATCACGGCAAAGCGCAGCCGCTGTGGCATCCATAACCTTAAGGTTAAGTCTCAGCACTTCATCGTGAGATACTTTGTCATACTTCTTAGCATCAGGATAAATAACAGGATCCTTGTCATATACACCGTCAACCATAGTAGCCTTAAGGAAAACATCCGCACCGATCTCAGTAGCTCTTAATGCAGCACCGGTATCTGTTGAGAAATAAGGGTTACCTGTTCCGCATGCGAAAATGACTATTCTTCCCTTTTCGAGATGTCTTACGGCTCTCTTACGGATATAAGGCTCAGCCATCTGTCTGACTTCAATAGCGGAAAGAACTCTTGTGATGGCACCCTGCTGCTCCAAAGCATCGGAAAGCGCAAGCGAATTCATAAGAGTAGCAAGCATTCCCATGTGATCAGCAGTTACTCTGTCCATCTTCTCAGAAGATCTTCCGCGCCAGAAGTTACCGCCGCCTACAACAATTGCAACCTGAACTCCAAGATCAGCTACGGCTTTGATATTGGCAGAAATCTCTTTAAGGACCTCATCATTGATGCCAATCTTGGCATCACCTGCAAGTGCTTCACCTGAAATCTTCAGGAGCACACGCTTATATTTTGTCTCACCCATTAATTAGTCCTCCAATAATTATCTTCACTAGATTTTATCAATAATATTCCTTTATTAAAAGAAAAAAATTATAAAGGGCTGCCCCATATAGGAACAGCCCTGTAAAATCAAGCGGATTAAAAAGATCTATTAAAGACCTGCCTGCTTTCTAACTTCCTCAGCGAAATCGTCAACTTTCTTCTCGATACCTTCGCCAAGTCCGAAACGTGTGAAACGTACTACGGAAACATTAGCACCGATAGCCTTGATTGACTGATCGATGTACTGAGCGATTGTAAGATCATCATCTCTGAAGAATTCCTGATCAACGAGACAGTTGAGCTTGTAGAAGTTCTTGATCTGACCCGGAACGATTCTCTCCATAACGATCTTCTCAGGCTTACCCTCTTCGAGAGCCTTATTCTTGATGATGTCAACTTCCTTATCGAGCTCAGCCTGAGGAACCTCATCCTCAGTAACCCAGTTAGGTCTCATGGAAGCAACCTGCATGCCGATGTTCTTAGCGAAATCAGCGAACTCAGGCTTGTTGATAACAGAATCATCATCTGTAGCAATTTCTACGAAAACGCCTACCTTACCGCCCATGTGGATGTAAGAAGCAACAGCGCCGTTACCCTCAACCTCATAAATAACGAATCTTCTGATGGAAGTATTCTCTCCGATATCAGCGATAGCTTCCTTCTGGAAGATCTCAACTGTCTTGGACTCGTCGTTATAAAGTGTCTGAGCCATAAGCTCTTCCATGTTTGCAGGCTTCTTTGTGAGAATGTGTGTTGCAACAGTATCTGTGAAAGCCTTGAACTTATCTGTGTTAGCAGCAAAGTCTGTCTCGATGTTGATCTCAACGAGAACACCGGACTTCTTGTCATCAGCGATCTTTGAAACAACTGCACCTTCTGCAGCGATTCTGGCAGACTTCTTCTCAGCCTTAGCCATACCCTTCTCACGAAGCCAAGCCTTAGCCTTCTCGATATCACCATCGCACTCGATAAGTGCCTTCTTGCAGTCCATAATGCCGCAATCTGTAAGATCACGAAGTTCTTTTACCTGTTGTGCTGTAACTGCCATATGTATTCTCCTTTTCGATTTTAGTTAAAGATATTAATTAAGACTCAGAAGCGATCTCTTCGATGGACTTGTCTTCTGAAGCCTCAGCAGCCTGCTCTTCAGCAACCTCTGCTGTAGCAGCTTTAGCCTCAACGGAATCAAGATCCATACCTTCAGAAGTAGCATCCTCACCCTGATGAGCTTCGATAACTGCATCAGCCATCTTAGCTGTGATGAGCTTAACTGCACGGATAGCGTCATCGTTACCGGGGATTACATAATCAACTTCATCAGGATCGCAGTTTGTATCAACAATAGCAACGATCGGGATATTAAGTCTCTTAGCCTCTGCAACTGCATTGTGCTCCTTCTTTGTATCAACAATGAAAAGAGCTGCAGGAAGCTTAACCATACCTACGATACCACCAAGGTTCTGGTCGAGCTTTGTCATCTCAAGCTTAAGCTTAGCAACTTCCTTCTTTGTTCTGAGTTCAAAAGAACCGTCTGCTTCCATTCTGCGGAGCTCTTCGAGTCTTGCAACTCTCTTCTTGATTGTTACGAAGTTTGTGAGAGTACCACCAAGCCAACGATAGTTAACATAGAAC
>CADAKH010000003.1 GCA_902788505.1 Oscillospiraceae bacterium | reverse complement strand
GGACTTCTCATTATGGCAATTCAACAGACTTTTGCCCATTAGATCTTTTCCGCCCCATTTCGAATAACGTTTAATCGCAACAGGATTCATATAAATAATTGTATGTTCCAGATCACAAATAACCACTGCTGCCCTGTCAGCTTCAAGTACGCTTTTGTATATTTCATTTATATCTGCCATTTTATTAATCCTCCGTTAGTTTTACTGTTTATTTATCGTACCACTTCCAATACAAATCCAATTACTGAAAACAGATTATAGAAAGCGAAAAATACATTGAAATATAAATGCACAATAATCTCGCTTATTTCATTTTCCACCCAGAAACAGACAGGATATTATCTCGTACTCATGTAAATTAGAAATGCAATTGCACATATTCCCAAAAGAAGTGCAATAAGGATAACCATTGCACGGATTAAACTTGTATGTTTAGGAGAAAGGTGCTCTCTATACTGATGCTGCTTATCAAAATCAGCTGCTGCAATTTTTCTGAAAGTTTTTAATGCCTCTTCATCTTGTTGCTTAGCTCTTTCAATATCACTGTTTCCGCCAGAAGCCGCACCACAGTTAGGACAATTACCTTTTCTACTATTAAATTCAGTTCCGCAATATTCACAACGTATTACCATATTAGTCTCCTATCTTCACGAAATATTCACATTAGAGGTTATTCATCTGATATCTCATAACAACGGACTTCGCATTGCTCATCAGAACCGAATTTTCTTTGAGCCATGCATGACCTGACATATTTCATTCCTGCTTTTTCCATAACACGACCTGATGCAGGATTATCTATATTATGACAGGCACCAACCTTCTTATATCCGTTTTTAAACAGCTCCTCAACAACGGCTTTTACCGCTTCAGTCATTATCCCTTGTCCCCACTTATCATGCATAAGTACATAACCGATCTCAGGGACGCCGACACTGTTGATTCCGACGAGATCGATAACACCTATCGGTTCGTCATTCTCTTTTAAAGTAATTGCCCAACAGTATTCCGCATTCAAGCAAATCTGAAGATATGCCTGGGTTTCTTTCAGGCTTTTATGAGGAAACCAGCGGCAGTATTTTGCTACTCTTGGATCATATGTCCAATTCCTGTACATTGCTTCTGCATCATTCGCGCGAAATGGGCGAAGAATAAGAGAATCTGTATACAAAGTATTCATATGATCAACTCCTTTTTCTCCGTCGCATATCCTGATTATTATCCCAACTAAGAGTTTCCTCTTGGATATGTAAATTATATCATGCTAATTTTACTGTACGAGAATTTTATAAACTTATATTATCTCAGGCAGATAGTTCCATTAATCGTACTTTTATCTACCTGTTCCATTTATGGGACACCTTAAAAAATAAGGCTTGCAAACCGTTTTCCACCCTCATATAATCTAACCGTACATAATCGAACATAAGTTCTTATAACTTACCGGAGAAAGCGAGGTGAGAGAAATGCTAAAGACAATAGGTCATATAAAAAGAGAAACAGTAGTTATGATCCTGCTGTCTTTATTGAAAGCTCCCATCCTGCCCGATCTGATCCAACCCAGCGGCCCGGGATAGTTCCTGGAAGCTACAAGGATCCACTACAACATAAACAGTTTTTTCGCAAAAGCGGTCGTGCTTGTGCGTTGGTATAAGTCGGCCTATTTACGGAAAACACCAAAACTGCAATGAAGGAAAACTATACCAAACTTGCGGTCAGTTTTTTGCGGCTTGACCCAAACTCTACCGCCCCACGAAGTGGATCTTTGTCTTAGCAAGCAACGTATTTTCGGGAACACGAAAATACAAGACTTGTCAGGGAGCGACCCCTGAGACCCCGAGGAACGCAAGATGCGTTCAATCATTTCACCCGAAGGAGGTGATCTAACGAATGAAATCTAAACCAAACAGGAAGCGGACAATCGAGTTCAAAGTGATGCTGAGCCCGGAGGAAGCCAAATTGTTAAAGAAGAAATCTGAAGAGTCCGGTCTGTCCCGCTCAGAAGTTTTAAGAAGCTTGTTAATCGGCAGGAGCATTACCGGATACCGAGAAGGATCCACTACCCCATCGCACTTTGGTCAGACAATAAGAAAGGATGGTAACTAAATGGCTGTAACATCCATATGGGCTGTTAAGAATCGTATGGACACCGTTCTCAACTATATCGAGAATCCGGAGAAGACGACAAAAAGACCGGAAGAAGCTCC
Organism: Oscillospiraceae bacterium; assembly: GCA_902788505.1. Classification (GTDB taxonomy): domain Bacteria; phylum Bacillota; class Clostridia; order Saccharofermentanales; family Saccharofermentanaceae; genus Saccharofermentans. The sequence continues at coordinate 128,688 of CADAKH010000003.1, read as the reverse complement.
CGATGCTAATGCGGCCATGAAACATATCCGCGACGTTCTCGGATATGCCTGCAATGAAGACAAGACCGACAAGATGATGTATGTCACAGGTGTTAATTGTGATCCCGATACAGCTCTTGAAGAATTCATAGAGGTAAAGCAGCGCTGGCACAAAGAAGGCGGACGTCTTGCCTATCACGGTTATCAGTCTTTCCTTGAAGGTCCCGGAGAGATCACAGCCGAAGAAGCTCACGAGATCGGAGTTGAACTTGCTAAAGAGTTGTGGGGCGACAGATTCCAAGTGGTAGTTGCTACTCACCTTAATACCGGTCATTACCACAATCACTTTGTGCTGAATTCCGTATCATTTGCCGACGGATATAAGTATGTGCGGTTCAATTCTGATTACCGCCACATGCAGGAAGTCAGTGACAACTTATGCCATCAACGCGGTCTGAACGTTATCATAAACCCGTCCACAACAAAGGGCAAAACGTATGATGAATGGAAAGCCGAACGCGAAGGAAAGTATACGGTACGAGGCACGATCCGTGAAGATATCGATTATGCGATCCGACTCTCCAGTTCATGGAACGATTTCGCCGAAATGATGCATGAACTCGGATACGAGTTTAAGTTCTTCGGGAAGAATCATGAGCCGTTAAAATATCCTGGATTAAAACCGCCTGATGCAAAAGGTTATTTCAGATTCAGGAATCTCGGCCCTGATTATGATACTGATGCCATTTACAGAAGGATTATCAAGAACACATTAACTCCGGGCATTCAGCTTCATCCTCAAAACAAGATCGATATCAAGGAGTGGGATCCGCCAGCGCAGATATTAGCACCCAAACCTCATTTGTTCAGATGGTACTGTTTCAAACTATATACGTTTGTCAGCAGTCCGCGAAAACGGAAAGAACACATCTCTATGTATATCCGCGAAGATATCCGTAAGTTAGATCACTATATCGAGATGTTGGATTTCATCTGCAAACACGAGGTGTACGACAAGCGGCCAATATCCGAAGTAAAAGCCGGGTATAACAAGCAGCTCGAAGCTTTGCAGGAAAAGAAGAACGAACGATATTCATGGCTGAGATATCACGAGAAAAACGGGCATCAATCATTCGTCACCAGCCTCAAACGTGAAATAAAAGAGATCTCGCAAGAGATGGCAGATATCCGGCACGAACTCAAAATATGTGATGACTGCTACATATCGACCGATGAGGTGTTGGAACATGCCGAAAGACTTCAACAACAGCTTCAGTCACAACAAAAACAAAGAAGCCGTGGCGGTCGAGCAAGATAAAACAAGGAGTTAATGAAAATATGAATAAGGAATTTAAACCTCTCAAAGTCGACAATGTCAGCAACCTGGCTAACAAGGAATTTGAGACCATTGATCCTCTGATCGATCACTTCCTTCCAGGTAAAGGTTTGTATCTTCTTTGTGGCAGTGCGAAAGTCGGTAAGTCATGGATGGCACTTCAAATCGCCTTGTGTATCAGCACAGGAATGAACCTCTGGAATTATGACACCAAGAAAAAAGAAGTGTTATATCTCTGCCTCGAAGATGGTGAAAAACGATTACAGGACCGTTTGTTCAGTATTGCTCAAGAATGGCCTCAGGAGTTTATGTACACGACTGAAGCCTATCCCATTGGTAATGGTCTGGAAGAACAGCTTGAAGATGCGCTTAAAAATCATCCGGATATTGGTCTGTTCATCATAGACACACTTGCTGCTATCCGTTGCGAACAGAACAAAGCAGATATCAACACCAAGAATCCTTATCAGGGGGATTACAACACTATCGCACCTCTTCATAAGTTCTGCGAAGAGCATAACGTAGCGATACTGCTCGTTCATCACACGCGCAAGATGAGATCTGTTGACCCGTTCGATGACATCTTAGGCACTAACGGTTTGTTCGGTGCATCAGACGGAGCGTTCATTTTCCGCAAGGAATCAGCTGATACAGATGTGAAACTTCACCTTCGCAGCCGTGATATGGAAGAACGAATCCTTACAATCAGATTTAATAGTACGTTAAGTCATTGGGAACTTGTTAAAGAGAATACGCCTGTCGAAGATGCTTTCCAGACTGATGAGGATCTTAAGAAGGCTCTTGATTACTTAAAGGAACATGGTTCTTTTGACGGTACTGCCACAGAGTTCTGCGATCTGATAAAAGCAAGTAAAAAGCCTCAGTCGATCAGTGGGAAGATTTGGAACAGACGGAATGATCTTGCAAAGCTCGGATTCAGTTTTATGAGAGATCACAGACGCGATGCAACACACTTCACATTTACCAAGATCGAACCGGAATCAGAGAAAAAATCAGAACCAGGGTGTTATCCGTTCGATATTGTATTTCAGGATAGTGCAGGTGTTTATCACTTGTACGGTGGCAATAAAGCCGTCACATCGTCACAGTCGTCACAAACAGCATAAATAACAGGAGGAATAAATAATATGAACAAGAACGACATCAACATCATTATCGACCAGCAGCTTCCCCCCGCTGACAAAAAAGAAAAAGGAGCAGCCTATTATGCGGAAATGATAAAGGCAGGCATGGCAGAACACGCAAACGATCCGAGCCCGGCAAAAGTAACCAACCTAAACAAACTGAAAGAGAAGAAGCTGTTAACGGTTAACGAGGCAGCCGAACTCTTTGGAATCGGAAGGAACAAAATCCGTGAGCTTACTAATGACAAAGACTGCCCTTATGTCATCTGGATCGGCAGTCACAGAAGGATCAAAAGGGAAGCTTTTGAGAAATATATTTCAGAACTTTTTGCCGTATAATTTCATCCAAAAAATAAAAACGTTAACCAAACGTTAACCAAATCGGCATTTTGAGGGTGTTTTTAGGGCAGCATCTAGGCAAAGTAAAACCCCCGCAAACGCAATGTTTACGGGGGTTTCAGACTTGGAGCCATTTGTGGGACTCGAACCCACGACCTGCTGATTACAAATCAGCTGCTCTACCAACTGAGCTAAGATGGCAACTGCTTTAAGCACGGAAGATTATAACCAATCGTTTCTGTAAAGTCAAACAGGTTTTCGATATTTTTTATTAGAATTGATATTTTTCTTGTTTTGAGCACTAATTCATTAGGAGTATAATTGTCTTATACGTTTATTCCGGGGGTTCTTATGGCAATAATCACTATCTCGAGACAGCAGGGAAGTCTTGGCGATGAGATTGCCGAAGCCCTTGCTTCACGCCTTGGGACAATGGTTATTTCCCGTAAATATGCTTTGGATAATTTCTTCGGTCAGATTAATCCAGGTCTGTTGGACAGGCTCAATGAGAGTGCCAAATTTTTTGAAACAGCACTGCCTGGAAGCGACAGGACTTATGCTGATATTCTTGTCGAAAGGATAAGGGCTCTTGCCTCCGAATCCAAAGATAAAGATCTGGTAATACTCGGCATGGGCGGAAGCATCTTACTCGCTGGGTTTCCCGGAGCTCTCCACATCAGAGTCACCGCAAGCGAGACAACGCGTCTTAACACCATTGCCGGAAAATACCGTATCACACCACAGGAAGCTTCGGAAGTCCTTAATATTGCCGACCGCAAGCACAAGAAATTTGTCCGCACGGTATACGGAAAAGACATAACCTCACCCGAACAGTTTGACCTGATACTCAATACTGACAGACTCAGTGTTGATGAATGTGTCGATTCGATCATTGAACTAGCTAGAAAGCACGATATCCGCGTAAAGCTTGCTGCTTCAAACGAGAATTCCGGCACCATCGATCACCAGACACGTTCAACCAATTTCAAGAATGAGACAGAAGAAGAATTTGCCAGGATCTTAAGCATGTATAACATCGAATGGATCTATGAGCCCAAAACGTTCCCTGTCGAATGGGACGCCGAAGGCAATGTTACGATGGCTATCTCCCCTGACTTTTATCTTCCAAGATTCAATCTTTATCTTGAACTGACAACAATGGATCAGCGTTACGTTACAAAAAAGAACAAAAAAATGCGTCTGGTAAGAGAGCTTTATCCCGGTACAAATATCCGCATTGTCTATAAGAAAGATTTCAATGAGTTAGTTGACCGTCTAAAACTTTTCGGCGGAGTTAATGATACGAATCAGGAGGATTGATCCAGGTGGCTAATCTTGAAGAGACACTTCATATCGAACATGTCGTCTACAGTGAAGAGACGATAAAAGCCAGAGTTTTGGAATTGGGAAAGCAAATTACCGAAGACTATAAGGATAAAGAACTTGTAGTTATCGGAGTTATCCGCGGCTCTTTGTATTTTCTTTCCGACCTTACAAGAGCAATCGATCTTCCCGTTAAGATCGACATGGTGGGATTCTCCAATATTCCGGATACCACTTCAAAAACAGGAATTGTCCGCATAATAAAAGATGTCGATATAGACATCACAAACAAGCACGTCCTGGTTGTTGAAGATGTAATCCGCACCGGGCTTACGACAGCATATATAATTCAGAATCTGGAGATGAAGAAACCTGCTGATATCACACTCTGCACTATGTTGCTTAATCCCGACCGTCTCCTTATGACGATTCCTGTCAAGTATTACGGATTCGAGATAAACGATCTCTGGCTTGCAGGCTACGGACTCGATCACGATGAGATAGGAAGAAATCTTCCGTATATCGCACAGATTCCCAAATGGAAATAAAAAAGAATCAGCCAAGTAAAAATCCCGGTGACCTGAATCACCGGGATCTTTTTTGCTCCAACGAACCAAATTAGACTCACTTCTGAAGATCTCGCATTCACGCCCATCTTCCTACGTACTTCCGTCCTAACAAAAGACCCTTTCCAAAACTACCCGAGCTTTATGTGATATCGTCACAACTAATCGATCTGCTGCAACTCTCAATCACACCGTGCATCTCATGTCTCCATTCACCGAACACTTACGCTATTCGATTCAGGCCTGCCAGCATCTGCCATAAAGACCTTGACGCTTGCAGCTCGACAGCCGTATCGGCTACTCGGTTTGCACGAACCGGTGTAACATCCGCCGCGGCTCCGGTTCTCTCCTGTCGATGGTGACATCTCACCTACTCGCGGTTCCGAATACCGAATCAACTAATTGTTACAACCTGTGGCTTGTATGTCTAAGACACCTTCAACCACTCGCTCGTCACTCCCTTAGCTTCCCATCTCGGACTTCGTCTCAACCTTTGATGTTATCTACGGCTTCGTTTCCCCGGCTTCGCCACAAGTGATCTCTCAACTCTGGTTCTTCCCTGCGCCTTCCCAACTTCCGCTTCGGGCGGTCTTCCTCGGATTGGAAGTTATCGCTTCCGTATTCCTTGGAGCTACCCTAATGATAAAGGGGTCCCCTTCTCTTATCAATATCGCAGAGATACCAAATGAAAATCATTTGATTGTGCAATTTGCACAATGCTTTGCATATCAAAGTGTTGTCATTTTATGAACAATAGCTTAAAAGCATCATTATCATGTCATTTGGGTTTCGTTTTCAGAACAGATCCGCAACAGAAGTTATTCCGGCCTTTGCAAGCAGGCTTATGATCAGCATGATGACTCCGGCCATAAGAACACCCGCCATTACAGCTTTTGCACTCTTTTTCATGCCGAAATCCAGCATGGATGCAGCAAGCGTTCCTGTCCATGCACCGGTACCGGGAAGCGGAATTCCTACGAACAGCATAAGAGCAATAAAAGCTCCGCTCTTCTTGGAATTTGCAGTCAGCTTCTTTCCTGCCTTCTCACCTTTCTGAAGGACCCACTTAAAAAGGCCGCTGCCATGTTTGAGTTTGCTTCCCCACTCAAGGATCTTGCGGCCGAACAAATAGATAAACGGAACAGGGATCATGTTTCCGATTACACATACTGCAAGCGTTATATATTCGTTCAATCCGAAATACGTAACTCCTATCGGCACTGCACCACGAAGCTCGATTATCGGAACCATGGAAATAAAAAACACTAAGATATATTTAACGATCGTCGGCATATTATCCCTCCACAACGGCAAACATTATAACAATATTTACACCGCTTGTGTATTGCACTTAAATGTTGCAGGAGATACAAAAACCGGGTTGCTTATGGTTATATTTCCGACGGATTATGTGAGTGTTTCTTTTTTGAGGAATGATCTGATCTCATCTCTCATGTGATACATCTGCTGGACACTGTTCTCAAGAAAATAATAGTGCATAACATAACCGATAGTCAGTCCGAAGAATATCAGCGTCATCAATATTCCTGTATAGATAAAAGCACTTGGCAAAAAGAAAAGACAGGCGATCTCAAACAAAAGGAACGCAGCAAAAGCCAGTGTAACCATAAGATGGATCAGTCTTTCATGCTGGAAATATGCAATCTTGGTCTCAAATTCAGACAGGACTTCACCGGTCTTTTCAACCGGGGCGTTTTTCATCTCTTCATCTATATATTTGCGGACAACATCCATAGTCTGCTTAACATATTTTTTCATAAACCGAACCTCCGGTTAACGTAATTGATGACCTGTCTTTTGTTCTTAGTCCATTCGGGTGCGATAAGGATCTTTTTGGGACCATCACCGGTAAATCTGTGCACAACGGCATTGTCAGGCAACATTCTTACCGCATCCTCTACAATATCAAAATACTCTTCCATCTCAAGTATCTCAACTTTATTCTCAAAAAATAGTTTCTCCAATGGAGTGTTCTTCAGCACGTAAAGACATGTGAATTTATAACCGTCACTTCCCGAATCAACACATAATCTTACAGTATCCATCATCATGGCCTTCGTCTCGCCCGGCAGTCCGAAAATGATGTGTGTTATGACATTAATACCCGCATCTTTAAGTCTGGCTACAGCCTTTGGGTATTCTTCTGTTTTGTAGCAGCGGTTAATTAATCCGGCTGTTTTATCACTTGCGGTCTGAAGGCCGAGTTCAACAAACAAAGGCATTCTTTCGACCTGACGCTTAAGAACTTCGATTATTTCATCACTGAGACAATCAGGCCTTGTGGCTACCGATACAGCTTCGATCTTTTCACATGAAGAAGCCTCGACAAGAGCTTTCTCAAGATAGCAGGGACTGCAGTATGTACTGGTAAAGCTTTGAAAATAAGCTATATATCCGGCATCATTTCCTGCCTTGTTCCTGACCTGACTGACAGCTTTTTCAATCTGTTCTTTTATCGGTTCTTCAAAGTGCGAAGCGAACTCTCCCGAGCCTCCTTCAGAACAGAATATGCATCCGCCGCTGCCCTTGCTTCCGTCCCGGTTTGGGCAAGTCACGTTAAGAGATATAGATGCTTTATACATCTTGTGTCCGAATACATTCCGATAGTAATTATTGGCAGTGATCATTCTAAACTGTCCTCCGGGTGGAAAGGATCATCCACTGTTCCTGCGTGCGGATTAATACGCGAAACAGTTTCAGCTTCAGCGGCACTTTTAATAACACTTGTACCATAACGCCGGTTGATCTCATCGATGGCCTTATTCAGCCTGCTATCTCTTTCTGATCTGTTCACTTCGGTAAATAAAGACAACTGTTCACCGCTGTCTGACCTGACAAGCTTGGTGCATCTTACTCCGATACTCCTTACACCTTTGTTCCAGTCGTAAGATCCGTTAAAAAGTTCTTTTGCCGCAGCATATATATCTTTCGCATCATCTGTCGCTTTAAAAAGGATCTTCTGTTTCTCATATATGCCGAGGTCCCTGTCTCTGACGGTTATCTGAACAACACTACCTTTAAGTTTATGCTTTCTAAGCCTTTCGGCAACTCTTTCAGACAGCATGTGATAAGTCCGTTCTATATCTCTGACAGAAGTCATGTCTTCAGCTGTTGTAGTTGAATTGCCAACTGATTTCGGGATGCGTTTATAACCTGATTCCGCAACCGGAGAATCATCCATACCGTTCGCGTATTCCCACAAATATGCGCCTGCTTTGCCGAGATAACGGGATATGAATTCCCTGTCTGTACAGGCAAGATCACCTATGGATTTTACATTTATCTTAGCCAGTCTTTCAGCTGTATGCTTTCCAACAAACAGGAGATCAGATACGGGCAACGGCCATATCTTATCTTTCCAGTCAGACTCGGCAAAAACGGTTGTGGCATCAGGCTTTTTGTAATCACTTCCGAGTTTTGCAAAAACTTTATTAAAGCTGATCCCGACAGAGCATGTGAGTTTAAAGTCCTGTTTTACTCTCTCCCTTATCTCAAGCGCCAGTTCTTCGGCTTCATCATATCCGTCTATGATTCCGGACATATCCAGCCAGCACTCATCGAGTCCGAACGGCTCAACCCTATCCGTATATTCAGAATACATTTCACGGAGTTTCTTTGAGTAGAATTCATACTTTTCGTGATGTGCATCAACAAGGATCAGATCAGGGCATTTTGCTTTTGCCTGCCAGATGGCTTCGGCTGTCTTTATCCCGTTTTTTTTCGCAGGTTCATTCTTTGCCAGAATTATGCCGTGTCTTGCTTTTTCATCACCTGCCACAGCCATGGGAACATCCCTCAATTCAGGCCTTGAAATCATCTCAACAGAAGCAAAATAGCAGTTCTGATCTACATGAAAAATAATGCGTTTCATAGATTTTTATGATAGCATTAAACGAACATATTTTCTACAAAACGGCAGTTTGCCTTTTTATATTCCTAAAAAAAATTGTAACTTATAGCATTTAACTATATAAAAACGCTTTGACGTGTTGTATACTATACACTGTGAAAAATCAAAAAATCACAAGTATGTAAAACGTCTAACCGGTCGGAAATGACGTTTAGTTTAGGAATAAGAACTATATTAACGGGAGGTATTTAATGGCTAAGCAAAAAGTATTTCTTGTAGATGATGACAGCGATATCCTGGTTTTGAACCGTGATTTTCTTGAGAGCGAGGGCTACGATGTCGTAACAGCAACAAATTGTGCTGAAGCACTCGAAAAGATCAAGCTTCACAACTTCTCATGCATCGTATTGGATGTTATGCTCCCTGACGGAAGCGCGTTTGACCTTGCGCCCAAGATCAAAGAGTATACTGATTGTCCTATCATCTTCCTTACGGCAAAAGATCAGCAGGAAGATGTTATCAACGGCTTCAAGGTAGGCGCTGACGATTACATCACAAAGCCCTATTCACTGCCTGAGCTGAGTCTTCGTATCAATGTTCACATCAAGCGTAATATGAAGAGTGAAGGATTCCTTGTAGAGTATCCGCCACTCCGTATAAATATCAAGACACGTGAGGTAACTCTTAAGGAGAAGCCTCTGCATCTTACAAACCGTGAGTTCGACATTCTCTGTCTCCTTGCCGAGACACCTAATGTCATTGTCCCTTTCACAAGGATCTACTCACATGTATGGGGTGATGATTCCCCGTGTGACAACCATCTCGTTATGGTTAACATCTCTTATCTGCGTAAGAAGATGGAGAAGATCGCACCTGAGATCACATTCGTTAAGACCGAGTGGGGCATCGGATATTCATTCGCTTATCCGCCGGTTAAGAACAGCATGAACACACAGTTCTAAATCAGATTATTGGTAATTGATGAATGCGGGGCTATAATATAGTCCCGCTTAATCATTTCAGGAAAACCGGAGAATCAATGGCACAGTACAAGCACAGCAGATTTCCGGGCATCAAGTTCCCCAGCTCTGATGCACACGGTCGTACATTCGGCGGAACAATGGTCGCCTTTATCTTCGCATTGCTCCTTATGCTTGTAATTGCCGGAATCATAAGCATCGGTATTACATTCACAACTGATTCCACTCCCGACATCAACACAAAACGGAAAACCCTTGTTTTAAGTGACTCGCTTGCCCTTGATGGTCCATACAGCAGCCATGTTCATGACGGGTGGTATTTCGTTCCAAATGTGTCACCCGAGATCGTAAAAACCAGTCTTGAGCGCACATCGGTTTCGGATTTCAGGTCAAATCCGGACTACTGGCCTTCATCTGTTTTGACATCTCACCATCCTTACGCTGAAAATGTAAGGATACGTGATACCTGGCGCGGATGGACAGACTACAACTTTTCAGCTGACTGGCATAATACGGATTCAAATGTTGAATATCAGCATATTATGATCGATGGTACCGATTGTTTATGCGCTGCATATATCGGCCATTTCGAATGTAACCAGGACATCAAATCATTGTCTCTCACATTCCATAAATTCAATGGGACCGCCTGGGTATTCTGCAATGGAAAATATATTGACCATATTGGTGCGAGAACCCCAGTATTCAACCTGAATGCCTTTGCGGATTACTGCACTATCATTCCCGAAAACGGGAAACTCGATCTGGTGATCGTAGTTGCCTGCACATCCAAAGTCACCAATCCGGGAATTCTTTCCGAACCAATCATAGAGACCGGAACCGCAAACGACGTGCGCACCGTCATCACGGCAGGACACTTTGCTATCGTTATCCTGATCTTTTTCGTCGCTATAATCGTAGGTTCAAATATCATCTTAAGTTCCACCAAAAACAGAAAGCTCTTTGTATCTTTCTTCATCAGTTTTGCTGCAATATTTTTTTACTACCTTGATGATTGCCGCTTCATCTCTGTTGACAGTCACATCAGAGCCGACCTGAGATTTATTCTGCTGATCACAGCCTCATCAATAGCTTTCTGGGAAAACACTCAATTCTTTGCAGGCTCCAAACCTCAGGCCAGATTTATTTTGCTGAAAAAGGCTCATCATCTGGTATTTGCCGTAGGATTAGCTTTTATTATCCTTTATTATATTTTCGACATCATTTTCGGCAGGTTAAGTCCTGAGTTTGTGGCTTTGCTGTTTGCACTTGCAACCGTAACATTGTCTATTTTCATAGATCTGTTCTTCTATAACAAGGAAAACCAGAAGGTGCTTCTTTGGGCCCTTATGTTCAGCCTCATGTTCTTTGCACTTTATCTTGCCATACTTATGGACGGCATGATCGTTTATACGATACCTACGTACAGTAATATCTTCGTTATCTTTTCACTCATAGCGGAAGTCACTCTTGTATCCACCTATCTGAATCAACAGCGCGAGATAAAACGAAACGCCGCCGTACTCAAACGTCAGGTAAGAGAGAAAACCGTTTTTATTTCCGAGATCAACCGTGACCTGGTCATTACAAATAAAAAGCTTATGGAAGGTGAGATTGCACGTAAGAATGTCTTGAGCAATGTTTCGCATGACTTAAGGACTCCAATCACCGCCATAAGAGGATACGCAGAGCTATTGCTTTCAGCTCAGGATAATTTAAGTCTTGAACAGAGAAACTCTTATTTAAGCAATATTGTCCGCCGTTCGGAACAGATGGAAAGAATCGTTTCAGACATCATGGAACTCACCAGAATGGAGTCCAGCGACTCTGACTTCCACTTCACTTCAGTATCCATAGCAGAAATGCTTGATGAACTGGTAGTTATGTATTCCTTGGATCTTGAAGATACCGAGAAACATCTTTCGCTTGACCTGCCTGCCCGTGATTCACTTATCGTTAAGGCCGATCCCGCTAAACTTTCAAGGATCTTCGAAAACCTTATCTCCAATGCTATCAACTATACCGGACCACAGGCCGAGATCGTTGTCAGAGCCTGGCGGACCGGTGATCTTGATCACATCACAGCGCAGAAGATACATATTACCGTTGAGGACAACGGTATCGGTATTCCTGAGCAGGATATTCCAAGGATCTTCGACCGTTTCTACAGGGCTCATAATTCAGGTGTCAATATCAAGGGTACAGGACTTGGCCTTGCGATCGTTAAGCTCATAATCGATAAGCACGATGCTGAAATAAATGTAACGAGCACACTCGGAAAAGGAACTACATTTGAAGTGGTAATGTCAGCTTCCTACTAAGATTAACAGAATACAAAAAGCGGTTACCTCTAACGAGATAACCGCTTTTATTATCAGACCGTTATTTTCTATCAGCCCTTAGACTGGAAATAATTGTTGATCTCCTCTACAAGAGAATCACAATCCATGCCGTGAACCATGCATGCTTCTTCGATAGTCTCGCCGGAAGCCATGACACAGCCGAGACAATGAAGTCCGGATGCCATAAGGATAGGTGCAATACCTTCATCCTGCATAACAACGTCTCCGATAATTGTATCTTTTGTAACTATCATCTCGTTACCTCCGATTTGTTTTCGCTTCACAAATCATACACCACTATTGCAAATAAATCTTGTAGTAAAACGTGATTTATATAACTTTATCAAGCCAAACATTTTATGTGTTTTCTGCCCAAAAACTATTGACATCCTTCGACTGTAAATCAATAATGAAATTACTATAAAAATAAGCCTTTTAGCGGCTAAAACAGGAGGAATCACATGAACAAGTCACAGCTTATTGACAAGATCGCAGCTGATGCCGGCCTCAGCAAGAAGGATGCGGAAGCAGCTCTCAAGGCAACACTCGGTGCAATCGAAGGCGCTCTCGTAAAGAATGACAAAGTCGTTCTTGTAGGCTTCGGTACATTCAAGACAAAGAAGCTCGCAGCAAGAAGCGGACGCAACCCTGCTACAGGCGCAGCTCTCAAGATTCCGGCTTCTACTGTTCCTACATTCAAGGCTGGAAAGTCACTTAAGGATAAGGTTAACGCTAAAAAGGGTAAGAAGAAGTAATCCTTTTATAATCCGGGTTTTTATCGGGTTGTCCTTCAAAGGGCAACCCTTTTTAATTCAGAGGATCTCTTAAGCCCATCCGTCTTTCGATCCTGGATTGGATACACCGCATCACTGCCCTGCTTCTCATTTTCTTTAAACTGCTTTTTGAAATGGCATATCTGACATTGCGCTCGGCTTGTTCAATACTCAATCCCAGATATATTCCGGTCTCACAATACAGGCTCTTCATGGTGGAAGGTAACGGAATGTTTCTTTTGAAACAGGTGAATATCGATTGGAATATCAGCATTGTACCCATTAGCGACATATCAAATCCGTATTCTCTCAAAACAGTCTTTATACACAGTTCGAGATATGCTTCTTCCTTGTCCTGCTCTGCTGATCTGGAAGGATCGATAGCTGTAACCTTTCCGGCGACAGCCTTCCTGTCATTCCGGCCGTCAACTATGTAATGCAGAACTCCGTATTCGTCCTCAACGGCAATAACGCCTTTTTGCCTCAGCAAAAGATTAATACTCTCCAAAAGGCTGAGATCGCTGCATACGACCGACATCTCTACCGCACCATGATTCAATACTCTGTTTTCCATAGATCGTTTACCTCCCTTTTCATTTAAGGTAAGTTTATGACCTCAGATGCCTCTTGTGGGCCTAAATTGCTGCAAATTGAAAATCAGGGGCTTTATTTGAGACTTTTCGGCAAAAATTGAGACTGGTCTGAATTATTGATCAGATCGTTTCTTTTGTTCCGTCGGTGTTTTCGCTTTGATCGATTTCAGAAACAGTCATTATATCAACAGTAAATAATGAATACGGCGTATGCTTTACCCTTACAACATCACCTTCGCTCAACTTGTTGCGCAAAGGATTCATGTAATAATACTTTCCGTCGATAACAAAATAATTCTTCATAAATCCGATCTGCTCAACAGAACCGGTATTGTAAAAGTAATTGCTGTTTATAAGGCTGTTGATATCCATCAGTCTCGGAGCTGTATATAAAACTATATCAACGATTGCAATAAGTGCAAAAGCTATCGGGAAAAAATAAGTAACAATATGCTTCGTCTTTTTTCTTCTGTTTCTTCCGGCACAAATACACGTGAACAGAACAAACAGAGCCGTAACGACTAAATGAACTGCAAGATTAACAATAAAATAACGCATTACCGTTCATCACTCCGCATATTCTTCTTCAGGAATGACAGCTATGAAATCAGCTGCAATATCGTTACCGTTGCCGGGCACGTCAGAACAGATCTGGAATTCATAACAGATTCCCAAAAGATATGGTCTGTCTTTGCCCATCGCGCCAATAAAACGATCGTAATAACCGCCGCCCATTCCGAGCCTTGTGCCTTCTTCATTATATGCAACAGCAGGCAACACTACAACATCGATATCTTTCGGATCGACGGGGCCCTTGCTTGCTAAAGGTTCTTTTATTCCAAACGAAGATACTTCAAATTCTTCATCAGATAAGCTTTCACAATCGCAAAAGATCATATTGCCGTCAACTATTCTCGGAAAACAGCATCTGATCCCTTTGTCCATGAAATACTTCGCCAGTCCGTCAACGGGCACCTCGCCTTTAACAGACCTGTATAGAGCAATTCTGCCGGCATTCCGGAGTTCTTTATTCAGATCTTCATCATCGATCGCGCCGATCAGTTCCGGAACGGACTTTTCGATAACAGATAATATGCTGTTTGATAACAGGGATCTTCTCCTTGATATCTCTTTTCTTATCCTTGCCTTTTCTTCATCTATGTTCATGACGGTTGTTCTCCGGCGATCATTGCCTTAAGCTCATCAAGTCCGATTATGGGTACTCCAAGTTCTCTTGCTTTGCGTTCCTTGGAACCCGCATCAGCACCCATAAGAAGATAAGATGTCTTCTTTGATACAGACGAAACAGGTTTGCCGCCGTTGCTCTCTATAAGAGCTTCAGTCTCACTTCTTGACATTCCTTCGAGCGTGCCGGTGATACAGAAAGTCATACCCGCAAGTGATGATCCCTGAATCTCTCCTTCTGCTTTGGCAAAATTCAGTCCAAGTGATTTGAGTCTCCCGATAAGAGCGGCATTTCCTTCATCACGGAAGAAATTATATATTCCCTCGGCTGATATATCACCGATGTCCTGAACAGCCACCAGCGACTCTTTACCGGCTTTTGCAAGTTCATCGATCGAACCGAATGTCCTTATCAGTTCTTTGGCAGTAGCCTTGCCTACACCGGGAATTCCGAGCCCTGCCAAAACCTTATCAGCAGGAGTGTCGTTCTTTGCTGTCTCTATGGCGGCAAGAAGCTTGTCCGTATTTGTATCACGGCCGAGGATACCCTTCGCGATAAGTTCATCCCTTTTGCCGTTAAGCTCGAAAATATCTGCTATATCCTTTATGTATTTTTCTTCGGTAAGCTTCCTGATATATTCGGTACCGAAGCCTTTAATATCCATGCAGTCGCGCGAAACGAAGTTGACTATACGGTTTACAAGTGTTCCGGGGCACATAAGGTTGACACACTTAAGATCAACACCGCCTTCGTCTCTTACGAGCCTGTGGCCGCATACCGGACAGAATTCGGGTATCTTATATGGCTGCCAGTCAGAAGGTCTCTTACTCTTGTTTACTTCCTTTACCTTGGGAATGATCTCTCCGGATTTATAAACAAGAATGGTATCACCTATACCTAGACCCAACTGGTCAATAAAATCCTGATTATGGAGGGTTGCTCTTGATACCATGGTACCGCAAAGGCTGATCGGCTCAAAAATAGCAACCGGTGTAACCCTTCCGGTCCTTCCGGTATTGACTTCAACATCCAAAAGCTTTGTCTCTTTTTCTTCCGGAGGATACTTGTATGCGATTGCCCATCTCGGGAACTTTATGGTATTACCCAATTGGGCACGTTCAGAGAGATTGTTGAGCTTAACGACAGCACCGTCGATATCGTATTCAAGATCATTTCTCATCTCGCCGATCCTGGTAATGGCATCCCATACTTCATCAGCCGTCTTGCACCTGAAGCACTGCTCAATGACTTTTACTCCATTACGCTTAAGATACTCATATCCTTCAAGGTGAGTATTAAAGGTAACTCCTTTTGTCTCCTGTACATTGAATATAAAAAGGGATAATCCTCTCTCTTTTGTAATTCTCGTATCGATCTGTCTTAGTGTTCCCGCAGCACAGTTTCTTGGATTGGCAAAAGTCTTGGATCCTTCTTCCTCCGCTTTCGCGTTTACGCTCTCGAAAGCCTTTCTGGTCATGTAAACTTCGCCTCTGATCTCAATATAAGGAACGGGCTCTTTCATCTTGAGAACAACGTCGGATATCTGCTTAGCGTTCATGGTGACATCTTCACCTTCAGTTATTCCGTCGCCTCTGGTAACAGCAAGCTTAAGCTCACCCTCCTCATATCTTAAAGCCATCGAAAGACCGTCGATCTTAGTCTCTACAAGGAACTCCGCTTCATCACCGAACTGCTCTCGCATGGAATTGACGAATTCGTAAACATCTTCCTTCTCGAAAACATCCTGCAGTGAAAGCATCGGAACATTATGCTTAACATGAACACCCTTTTCGGCTTTCCAGCCTACTCTCTGCGAAGGCGAATCAGGAACGATCCAGTCCGGATGTTCCTTCTCGATCTGCTTCAGCTTATTGTTCATAGTATCGTATTCGTAATCCGATATCTCAGGCTCATCTTTTGAATAATAAAGCTCTGCGAAGTGATTGAGCTTCTTAACAAGCTCTAAATAATCCTCGCGTTCTTTGTTGCCAGCTGCCATGCTGGAAAAGATATCCAACTGTTCCATATCATTTCCTCCTGCCTGAATAAGCAAGATATATCATCGGAAGCACTGCAAATGCAGTAAGAAAAAGACCCCATACAAATTCCGGGATTCCGGCAAGACCGGCAAAACTGCCGGTGATATCAAAGTCATTATAATTAGTAATATATAGGATCTTATCAATCACCCCGTTAAGTTTGGCGAGCGGAACAAATAAAAGCGCATTCACTATGGCAACAGCCAATGAATAAGTGTAGATATCCGTAAACCATTTCAGGCCTTTATCAAACTTTGTCAGATAGAAAATAATACCCGCTATTGCCGGAATAGCAAGGCATACAGCATCTTTAAAAGCCACTGAAGAAGTAACGATGCTTCTTATAACAAGCATGGTTATCCAAAGAGCAGATATAAGACAAGGCATATATTTGCCAATTTTTGTATGAGACATAAGCTGCATCAGTATAACAGCTGAAACTGCAACAAAATAAAGGATCAGTGAACAGAGAATACTCATATCACTAAAACCCCTGGTAGCGTAATGCACTGTAACCGCAATATACCGCGCAAAAATATGGAAGGGCTCTGTAATCAGAGTCCCCCACAAAAAAAGCATTACTACTGAAATAATACCCGCTCGTTCTTCGCTTCTCATACCGAACTATGACGCATTGACACGCGCCTTCTATATTTCAAAGATAACAGACAGTAATAAAATTAATTATTACTCGTCAAGAGAAGTAAAGTCGCCATCTTCAAGATAAGCCTTGAGAGTATTATATTCTTCGAAATCGAGAGAAATACCCTTGCCTACCTTCTCATGGTTCGGGCCCCAATCACGGATGTCGAGCTTCGGCTTACCGTTATTCCACTTAACGATATTAAGCTCACGCTGCCAACCGGACTTATTCTCCTTGAGAATACCGATCTGCTGGACGATCTCGTATGTGATTTCTGTCTTAGGCATCCTAAAATTCCTCCTCAAAAATCAATTTCATTGTATGAATTATAACACACGATTGGCACCTGCATATTATATAATTAAGAAAAAAGGAGAACTGTCCTGATAATGGATAAGATTGATGTGGTCTTAACGGCTGTTTCAGCTATTATTCTGCTTTATATCTTATGGTGTTTTATAGAACCCTTTTTTCTCGACCAGGACAAAGCAATACTTGAAAAGTCTCCGGCAGATGATTCATCTGCTGATTCAATATCCATTAAAAAACTTCCCATGGTTCAAAATGGCCTGAAAAAAGATACAGATTTCAGATTTGTATTTTTCTCTGATACACATGCCGAATGGTGTCCGGTATCTTCAAAGCGAATATGTGAATCCATCAGGAAGGCCCATGTGGCTGAACCTTTGGATGCCGTAATATTCGGTGGTGACATGTGTTCTTATAAACAAGGCGCTGTAAAAGGCTTTAAATACCTGAATGCGGTTTCTTCCTGCTGTAAAGAACTGAACATTCCTTTTTACGGAGTATCCGGAAATCACGATGTCTATGTAAGTAACATACCGGAAAAGGCCGGATTTACGAGTCTTGATAATACGCATCTTACTCTCACATCCCGTAAAACCGGTTCTAAGGCTGTTTTGACGGGTTTGTCTGATACAGGAAGGAAAAACCGCGTATGGCACAAGATGCCCGAATTAGAGGAAAATGAGCCTGTCATCCTGATAGTTCATGATCCTGATGCGCTTTTGCATTTTACTCCTTCGACAAGACCCGAATTTATGCTCTCAGGTCATCTTCACGGCGGACAGATGAAGTTCCCGTTCAGAATTGAATTCTGCGTATTAAGAAGACACGACAAGCTTCCTAACATGGGTGCTGTACAAGGTGTTTACAATATCGGAGGCACAACCGTATTTATCTCAAGAGGTTTGGGATGCGGTGTTATGCCGTTCAGATTCCTGTCTGTTCCTGAAGTCACAGTTGTCGGGATAACCCTCTGATCCGACAGCGAATACGATCTTCCACCTTATTTATTAATTACTATAGTACTAAAAGAGGCGCCTCATAAGAGACGCCTCAAATAATCTGTACTGTAAATCAGCTATTAGCCGAGCTCTGCGAAGTACTTGATTGTTCTTACCATCTGAGATGTGTAAGAATTCTCGTTGTCGTACCAGGAAACAACCTGAACGAGTGAGTTACCGTCATCCATCTTGGAAACCATTGTCTGGTTAGCATCGAAGAGTGAACCATATCTCATACCGATGATGTCGGAAGAAACGAGCTTCTCCTCTGTGTAACCGAATGACTCGTTAGCAGCAGCCTTCATAGCAGCGTTGATGCCCTCAACTGTAGCTTCACCCTTAACAACAGCGTGAAGGATTGTTGTAGAACCTGTAGGTGTAGGAACTCTCTGAGCAGCACCGATGAGCTTACCATTGAGCTCAGGGATTACGAGGCCGATAGCCTTAGCAGCGCCTGTAGAGTTAGGTACGATGTTAGCAGCACCAGCTCTTGCTCTCTGGAGGTCACCCTTTCTCTGAGGACCGTCGAGGATCATCTGGTCGCCTGTGTAAGCGTGAACTGTTGTCATGATACCGCTCTGGATTGCAGCATAATCATTAAGAGCCTTTGTCATAGGAGCAAGGCAGTTTGTTGTGCAGGAAGCAGCAGAAATGATCTTGTCATCCTTTGTCAATGTTGTGTGGTTAACGTTGTAAACGATTGTAGGGAGATCGTTTCCTGCAGGAGCAGAGATAACAACCTTCTTAGCACCAGCATTGATGTGTGCCTGAGACTTTTCCTTAGATGTATAGAAACCTGTGCACTCGAGAACAACGTCTACACCGAGCTCACCCCAAGGGCAATTGTTAGCATCAGATTCCTTGTAGATCTTGAGTGTCTTACCATCTACTGTGATTGTGTTAGCTTCGTCATCAGCGGATACAGTGTGCTTGTTCTCGCCGATTACACCAGCGTAACCACCCTGAGCTGTGTCATACTTGAGAAGGTGAGCGAGCATTGAAGGCTTTGTAAGATCGTTGATAGCAACAACCTCATAACCCTCAGCACCGAACATCTGTCTGAAAGCGAGACGACCGATACGACCGAAACCGTTAATCGCAACTTTTACTGCCATATTGAATTCCTCCTAAATTCCCTGACCGGGATTATTAAACTTAAAATAGTGCTCTTTAAATCTGCACCGTATGAATTCTACTCCACTGATAATATGTTTTCCACAGAATAATTGTCATAATATTGTAAATTTTAATAAAAATAAGGCGGATTGCCCCTTTTTTCACTCAAACGATTTTTGTTTGCTTTCAACAGCCGGGTTTAAGGCATTTTATTCTCTGCATGCTATAATTTATCGTATTCACAGGGAGATTATTATGACTGACACTCAAAACAAGTTGCCCATTTGGCTTAAGTATTCGCTTTTACTGGTTCCTGTTGTAATTGCTTTTTTCCGTCTTCGGGTTTTGGATAACGATTTTTATTTTCTCTATCCGACAGGCGAATACATAATCAAGTCAGGATTTCCTCATACAGACATGCTTTCGATGCATTCCGGCATGAAAATAGTCGTTCAGCAATGGTTAAGCTCGGTAGTTTTCTATTTTGCATATTCCAAACTCGGAAAATTTGGTGTCTTCTCTATTCTCTACATATGTTACTGGGGTATTTGTGCACTTACTTACCGCCTGATCTCCGAAATAACAAAAAACGAACTTGTATCAGTTGTGCTTTCTGTCTTGTGCAATCTTTTGATCTTCGATGCATTTATTGTAACCAGACCTCACATTTTTTCCTTGGTAATCCTTCTTGGAGCGGTATGTCTTCTTGAAAAGTATGTTCAAACCGGTAAAAGGCCGTTCTTATTCCCTATACCGGTCCTCTCACTTGCCTTAATCAACTTTCATGCATCTATGTGGGCAATGTTGTTTATCCTTATGCTTCCATATATTGTTTCGGCTATGCCGTTTCATATTAAAGCTGTTGAACACGAGCCCTGCTGCAGTCTGCTTGATCTGCTGTTCGTTGCTGCTGTCAGCATTGTTATGGGGTTTCTAAATCCGTATGGAATAGAAAACATGCTTTATCTGACCACGTCATTCGGGAATGAAACTATTAATAAATACATCGTTGAAATGAAGCCTATGAGTCTGGACACCGTGTTTGGCAAGACATTCCTTATTATCCTTGCAGTTGCAGGCACATATCTGCTCCTAAGCAAGCGAAAGGCCTTCTCACTCAGATTCTATCTTATGTTTATCGGCACATTGCTCTTAAGCCTTATGCACATAAAAGGCTCATCTTACTTTTTACTGTTCGGGCTTCCTTCCTTTTCCTTCATGCTTAAAGATTTTGAGCTGAAAAAAACAGGGAAAGAAAAACTGTCAAAAAGAACAACTGCACTTTTAGTCGCCTTCGCAAGTTTGTTTCTTGCCTTTGTTTGCTACAGGTTTTTCTTTGCTTCCCGGAAAAGCTGTCAATTCTCAGACAATTATTATAAGCAGCTGGATTCAGCTATTGAAATAATGGAAAAGAGTTCTGAACCTGTAATCCTGTACGCGAATTTCAACGACGGACAATACTTCGAGTTCAAGGGATATCATCCATACATCGACGGAAGAGCCGAGCTGTTTTTGGCTGCTAATAACAACGAGTTCGATTATTTTGATGAGTACTACGACCTCTTCAGAGCCAAACTCTATTACAGGGATTTTGTGGATAAATATCAATTTAACTATCTTGTAGTGAATAAGGAATACAACCGCTATCTTTATATTTCTCTTTTGAATGACCCGGATTTTGAACTCGTATATGAAACTGAACAGACCAATCTTTTTGTAAGAAAGAGTGTTTAAGTCTTCATATTTGGTGAGCTTTCATCATAATGCTATAATTTCCGCAGATATAGATTATTGGGGGCCGGAAAATGAGCGGAACAGACGGATATCTCTCCATAGCCGAAGAACAGCAGGCTGAACTTCATGTTATGAAGACTCTTCACGAATATTGCGTTAAACATGGACTCAGATATGTTCTGGGATATGGAACGCTTTTAGGAGCTATACGTCATAAGGGTTTTATCCCCTGGGACAACGACATGGATATTTTTATGCCGAGAGACGATCTGGAAAAGCTCGTTGAATTGAATAAGAAAGAACCCATCGGCAACAATATCAGGTTGTTTCACTACACTACCGATGAAAACTATCATTACCCGATCATCCGTGCATGTAATACAAATACGGTCGTTCAGCCGACATATCTGAGAGAACAGATCGATGATATGGGTGTTTGGGTAGATATTTTCCCAATAGACGGATATATCAGATCCAAAGTTTTCTTCCAAAAGCCATTGAGAAATTTTTATCTGAAAATGATGAATGCAACTATGTACGTTCCTGACAGTGAGAGCGTATCAAAAGCATCTTTGCGCAATTTCATTATTAAATTATTTCCCGATAAAAATCACAGATACGAAAGGAAACTCTCTTCTCTTTGTGCCTGGAGCAAATACGATGATTCAGAAAACGTCTGTGTCATGTGTGAAGAGTGCTCGCCTTTGAAAAAATGGGTCATGGCCCGCGAGGATATTGAAAATCCGCTCCTTGTGCCTTTTGAGGATGCAGAGTTTTTCATTCCGGGAAATGCGGATAAATATCTGAGCATGCAATACGGAGACTACATGCAGCTTCCGCCGGAAGAAGACAGAGTGACACATTCTATCTGTTCAAAGTACAGGGACTGATCAGAATTCAATCTTGTAAGCAACGTGGCAATCGCGCTTTGAAGGTTCCGGGATCTGCATATAATCGCCGAATACGACTCTCAGGTTCTCATCGTAGTCTTTAGGTACAGGGAACTGATATCCGCAGAATTCCGCAGTCGTAAGTTCCAGATACATCTTCTCCGGGAAGTTCTCAACAACACAGCCTCCGGAAGGGATGCCAAGCCAACCCGTGTGCTTTTTCATGTTTCCAACCTTTTCGCACTGCTTGAGATAGAACTTCATTCCTCCGATATGTGAGAAAAAGTTTCCGAGTCTTTTGCGTGTCTTCCAGTATTTTGCAAGTTCAGGATAATCCTTCGCCTTCTCCTCGATTACCGGAGACGGATACTTATAGTCAACGCAGACACTCGCTGCCTTGTAGATGAAATTGTAATACTTGCTGTGGATCTTTCTTGCAAGTTTATTTGCCGGAACATTCTCGATTACGAGAACGTCAACAAAGAGCATGTCGAATTTGCTAAGCCCCGCGAAAGGGATCTCGACATACTTCGTGCCGCGCTTGAAGATCTTGATGGATTTAACAACATACTGCTCGTCGCAAAGAGGCTCGCCAACCATGTACTTTTCAGGGAATTCCTCACGCATAGCCTTGCAGAGCTTCTCTGCCTCACTTCTTATCATCATGAGATCGATATCGTCGTCCCATGGGATAAATCCCTTATGCCTGATGGCACCGATAAGCGTGCCGCCGCAGAGCATATACTTTATGTCATGTTTTTTGCAGACATAATCGATATCAAGAAGTATCTTTAAAAGTTCATCCTGAAGACGCTTTAATGTCGCATCATCCAGGATATACTCCTTGAAATATGTTGAATACATTCTTTTACTGTCAAGCAAACCGGATCAACCTCTCAAAACATTTTTGACCTGAGTGATTATAGCATCATCCAGTTCAGGTCTCATCTTACCTGTCTCGAACTTGATTTTCGGTGTAAGGAAAGATGCCTCGGGCAATGAGATATCGAAAAGACAAGGCTCGTCATCTTCGATCCATTCCTTGTAGTTATCGAGTTCTTCATATGAACCGAGCGTAGCAGCCTTAATGCCGTACGCTTCAGAGATCTTCTGAAATGAAGGAACGGTGTAACCGCCGGAGACAGCCGTAGCGGCATATCTTCCCTCATGCTCGAAATACTGTGTCTCTGAGATCTTACCAAGGACATGGTTGTTCAGGATGAAGATCTTGATTGGGAGATACTCTCTGTGAACTGTCTCCAATTCCTGGATGTTCATCTGGAATCCGCCATCACCTGTTACGCAGAATGACTTTGCTTTTCCCTGTGCGATGGATGAACCGATGGCAAACGGAAGTCCGCAGCCCATCGTACCGTATCCGCCGCTGATATGGATCCTGCCCTCATAGCCCTTCAGATGAAGAGACTGAGCACACCAGCACTGATTCATTCCTACATCTACTGATACAACAGGACTTTCCGGAAGAAGTGATGAGATCTTTTCCACAGCCATGTTTCCGGGCTGCTTATCGTAAGATTCAAGAATCTTCTTTGCTTCAAGGCACTTATTCTTCCATTCGGAATAATCCGGGATATCTTCGTTAAGGAGCATCTGGAGGAAGTCTCTTGCATCAGAGTGATACTTTCTCTCATCTTCCTTTATCGTTCTTGCGAGCTCGTATTCATCGATGTCACAGCGGATGAGATCTGCCTGGGGGGCAAAGTTTCTCGTATCCTTTCCTGCCTGTCTGATGCCGAGTCTTGCACCGATGGAGATGATGACGTCGCATTCCTTGATTATCATGTTGGCAACACGGTTGCCGTGTGTACCGATAAATCCGATATGAAGATCATCCTGAGCCAGATCGACGGCATTCATCGTGGTAAGGACAGGGATGTTGGTCTTCTTTGCAAATTCATGTAAAAGCTTAACGGCGCCTGACGTGCGTATGCCGTTACCCGCCAATAATATCGGCTTGCTGTATGTCGAGCGGAAAATCAATTACAACCCCTCCTTTCCTTCCGAGTAAAGCCATGTTGTAGGCTCTTGAAACGATCTCGGGGAAGTCTGCCCCGCTGTTTGCAGTTACTGAATACTTGGATACACTCCTTGTCATTGAGACGAGATCCATCTCCTGGAAACCGTTCTGACGGATTCCTGAGAAACCCTTCATCTCATGTGTGGGAACGTTTCCTGAGATGCCCATTATCGGGAAACCGTCAAACCAGCAGTCTGCAAGACCTGAAAGTCCATTAACGGCACCCGGGCCTGATGTCGTGAAATATACGCCGAGCTTGCCTGATGTTCTGGCAAATCCGTCGGCTGCAAGCGCACACCCCTGCTCGTTATAGCAGACATGTATAGTGATCTCATCACGGCGCTTATAAAGCGCATCCATGAAAGGCACGATGTAACCGCCCGCGTATCCGAACACATCGGTAATGCCTTTCTTAATCAGAAAATCGACCAAGTACTCTGAACAATTCATTAGCTTATTCCTTTAGTTGTATAAGTGTTCTTCAGGGATCTTCAAAAGAGCTTCAAACAATGCCAGGTCTTCTTTCCTGGTTATCTTAATATTACAGGATGTCCCCTTGGCGAAGTATACACGTTCGTGGCAATGTATCAGCAGCGAACTTGTAAATGTCGATGTGTGATAGTTCTCTTTCTCAGCCATCTCATAACACTTAAGGGCAAGAGAAAACCGGAATGCCTGGGGAGATGCAGTCAGCATGACATGTTCTCTGTCAACATCAGTGATCCCGGATTCGTGATCTTCCGTATAAACGATAGGCGGATGACATTCGATAGAAGAGGATGCATTACCCTTCTCGTGAGATACTCTGATAACCTCATCAATAGCCTTCTGGGGCAGCACCGGCCTTACGGCGTCGTGAACGATGATGTGGTCATCCGGATCGATCTTATCCTTCAGGAAGAAAACACCGTTTCTTATGGAATCATGGCCGGTATTGCCGCCTTCGATGATCCATTCAACCTTAGTAAGAGAATACTTTCTGATGAGTTCCCAGGTCTTATCGATCCAGTCCTTAACACATACGACTACAATCTTTTCAATCTGGGGATTTCTCTGGAAATTCTCTATTGAGTAGACAATGATGGGCTTCCCTTCAACTTCGAGAAACTGCTTCGGGATATCCGTTCCCATTCTTTTGCCGACTCCGCCTGCAAGCAGGATCACATAATTTTTCATGTCTTCTTATTCCTTGTCGATCTTAAGAAGTGTTTCCATGAACTTTTCCATGTACTGCTTATGAGCAATGGTAAGTCTGAGCCAGCCTGTAAGTCCCTGCTTGCCACAAAGGATAAGAATGCCGTTCTCCTGAAGAAGATCCGTGATCTCTCTTGAAGTCTTATACTTCGGCTTGATGCATACATAGCAGCCTTCTGAAGGAAGTGTCTCATAACCGTTGTCGGCAAGAGCCTTCATGATGTACTCCTTACCTTCAAGGTAGGATTCATTGAGTTCCTTCATGAGCCTGTCGTGATTATCAACGATTGCCTCTACGAAGAGCAGACCTATTGAGTTTACTGTGTAGTGAGGCTTGTAGTTATCCATGTAACGGATGTTCTGCGCGTTGGAGATGATAGCGCCGACTCTCATTGAAGGAATGGAGAGCATTTTGGAGAATGTTCTCAGAACAACAACGTTGTCGTATTCCTTAACAAGATCTACTGATGTCTGATCGTAGAAATAGTAGTAAGCCTCATCGATGATGACCAAAGCATTGAATTCCTTAGCCTTCTCAACGATAGCCTTGATGTCTTCCTTAGCGTAAACGTTACCTACAGGCATGTTTGGGTTAACGAGGACTACGATGCTCGTATCCTCATTAATAGCAGCAAGAGTATTCTCAACCTTGTATGTGAAATCCTTCTCATACTGCATGTTGACGACTTTCATGCCGATCATCTCCGCGTATACTTCATACATTGCAAATGAAGGGGTTACGGTAATGATGTTCTTGCCGGGCTCACCGAATGTCTTGATGACGTAACCCATACCGACTGAGCTTCCCGCGGTAAGAGTAACATTCTCTTTCTCAAGGCCCAAAAGATGAGCATATTTTTCTGTAGGAATAGTCTCTTCAGGATATATGGCCAGGAACTGTGGGGTTACCTTCTTCATTACCGAGTCAAAAAGCCACTGCGGAACTCCGTCGGGATTCTCGTTCTGGTCAAGTCTAATATATGCGCCTCTTCCTTCCGGCTGCGGAACACGGTAAGTGTTCTTAATCTGTTCATCAACGTAGATCATTATCCACTACTCCTATTCTTATTTATTACTCTGAGTATTTTAACCTATTTCTTGTCTTTGTAAAATTGTCAGATGTGATAATGAAGATTTCATCCGTCCATCCCCGCAAAACTGATGGTTTTATGATTCGTGTTATAATTGTCTCATTACCGGCACGGAGCTTTATAATGTCAGACTTTCAAACCACAATTCAAACAAATAAAGACACTGTCTCAAAAAAATGTAAGATTTTAGTTCTCTCTTTGACGGTTCTTATGTCTTTTTTTCAGGTCCGTGCCCTTGACCCGGATTTCTATTTCCTTTATTCCTTAGGTGATTATATTGTCCATCACGGATTTCCATTTACTGACGTGCTGTCTATGCACTCTTCTATGAAGATTGTAGTTCAGCAATGGCTGAGTTCGGTAATCTTCTACTACGTTTACAGTTTTTGCGGTAAATACGGTGTCATTGCTCTTATCTATATTTGCAATACAGCAGTCTGTTATATTACTTACCGCCTGATTGCCTTAATATCCAAGAATGATTTTGTTGCCTTATTGGCAACTGCCCTGATCAATTATTTCACTTTTGATTATTTCATGGTCACAAGGCCGCAGATATTCACTTACACCATCCTTTTAATTGAATTCTATCTGCTGGAAAAGCATGTTCAGACGAAAAAATCCAAATATCTGTATTTGCTTCCTGTTCTTTCTTTATTGTTGATAAATCTTCATGCCGCCATGTGGCTTATGATCCTTATCATTATGCTTCCTTATATCATCTCGGCTGTTCCCGTTCACATCGAATCGTTCAAAAGAGAAGCCAAAGGAGATCTGGTCACATTACTTGTAATTGCCGCATTAAGCGGGGTAGCCGGCTTATTAAACCCGTACGGAATAGACAGCATGCTGTATTTGTTCTCTTCTTACGGGCATCCTGAACTGGTAAACATCTCTGAAATGGAGCCGACAAGTCTGACGGGACTGGAAGGGAAAATATTCTTTATTTCATTTGCCGTTGTTTGTTTGATTCTTTGCTTTATCAAAAAGCGTATGCTTTCGATCCGCTTCTTTCTGATGTTTGCAGGCACCCTGCTTATAGGATTAATGCAATATAAGGGCATTCCATATTTTCTGATGTTCGGTATACCCGCTTTCACTTATATGCTTAGTGATACCAGCATAAAGGATCTGACAAAGCCGTTTAAAAAGATCATCACCAAAAGAGTTAAGATTCTGTTTTTTATCCTTTTGGGCATTTGCATACTCTATCTTTGCGAAAACAAATTCATCGTTACCCGCACATACGCACAGGAACGCGAAGCATACTTTTATTATCTGGGCGGAGCTGTCGATGTTCTGGACAGTTATGAAGAACCTAAAATCGTTTATGCCGGTTTTAATGACGGACAATATCTTGAATTCCGCGGATATCATCCGTATCTTGACGGAAGAGCCGAGATATTCATCGCATCCAACAATAAGCAGTATGATTATTTTAACGAATCGCTTTGTATAGTTTACGGCAAGTATTACTACAGAGACTTTGTCGATAAATACGGTTTCAATTACCTTATCGTAAACGAAGACTACGATAGCTATCTGTTCTTATCCCTGCTTTACGATGAAGACTTTGAACTAGTCTATTCAGAGTACGGTGTTAATCTGTTCGTAAGAAAATAAAAACCGGTCCAGTTCGTTTTGAACTGACCGGTTATAAATCTCACATTCTGGCAACGACTCTCTTGATCGGAATTCCCTGATCTGCAAATTTCTGTTCAAATTCAGTGCGGATATTATCTTTATCCCATTCGCTGTTGTGAAGATCTCTTGTAACGTCTTCTAAAGTAAAACCGGTTTCGGTAAACTCACCCAGTGAAAAGTCGAACAGGTCATCATTATCTGTCTTGAATTCTATCGCTCCGCCCTGTTTCATCATGACCTTATACTTATTAAGAAAATCCCTGTAAGTCAAGCGTCTCTTGGGCTTATTCTGTCTTGTCCACGGATCCGAGAAATTAAGGAAGATGCGGTCGACTTCATCTTCGGCAAAATAATTCTCGATGATCCCCGCATCACCTCTGATAAAGAACAGATTGGGTATCTCAAGTTCATGCGCTTTTTCCACCGCAGCAAGAGTGACCGAAGCCTCTCTCTCCATTGCGATATACAAAACCTCAGGATGCCTCAAAGCCATCTCCGTACAGAACTTACCCTTTCCGCATCCGATCTCAAGCCAGATCGGAACATCTTCAGGGAACCCGCATGCTTCACGCCATCTGCCGCGGTTTAACATCGGTGCATCAAACCATCGCTCGTGACATTTCTCCATACGCGCAGGAATATTGCGCTTGCTTCTCATTCTAGCCATAAGATCAGATAAGCTTCTCCGTGAGATTTGCGCCGCCGATAACATGGAAATGAACATGCATTACAGTCTGGCCTGCACCTTCTCCACAGTTGTTGATCGTCCTGTAAGCACCGCTTACGCCCTTGATCTTTGCTACTTCAGCGATTGCTTTGGTGATCTCTGAACAATAAAGTGCACCTTCAGGATCTGAGGCAAGTTCATTGATATTATCGAAATGCTTCTTCGGAACAACAAGAACGTGAACCGGAGCTACGGGATTAATATCGTTGAAGCAGAGAACATGGTCGTTCTCATAGACTTTTGTGGAAGGGATCTTTCCTGCAACTATATCGCAAAATAAACACATAAGCTTTCTCCTTTAAGCGTTAACCTGGGAAGCAAGGACTTCTTCAGCTTTGGCAAGAGCTTCAGCAAGCTTGGATACATCCTTACCGCCTGCCTGAGCCATGTCGGGACGTCCTCCGCCGCCACCGCCTGCAACCTTTGCAGCTTCCTTGATGATATTTCCGCAGTGTGCACCCTTTTCGTTAGCGGACTTCGTAGCCATTGCTGTGAAAAGGAGTTTGTCTCCGCCGTTTGCGGCAAGGAAGACCACACCGCAGTCAAGCTTGTCGCGGATCTTGTCAGCAGTATCTCTCAATGCAGCAGCATCGGAAGCATCGCAGGAAGCGATAACAGCCTTAACACCTCCGATATCTTTAGCGCTTGAAACAGCACTGTCAGCAAAGGATCCTGCCTTTGCCTTCTCGATATCAGCGATCTCTTTTTCAAGCGTCTTGACCTCAGTGTGAAGCGCTTCGATTCTCTCAACGATCTTATCTTTGGGAGTCTTAAGGGCAGCTGCTGCTTCATCGATGAGGCTTCTGTCTGCCTTGCTCATCTCATAGCATCTTGCACCGGTAACAGCTTCGATTCTTCTGATACCTGCGGCGATACCGGATTCAGATACGATTCTGAACTGACCGATCTGGCTGCTGTTTGTAAGGTGTGTACCACCACAGAATTCAAGATCGAAAGGAGCATCAAAACCGCCGACTGCAACGACTCTTACCACTTCGCCATACTTCTCTCCGAAGATAGCAGTTGCACCGAGCTTCTTGGCATCCTCAATAGCAAGGACCTTTGTCTCAACAGGAAGAGCCTGAAGAACAACGTCATTTACCATCTCTTCAACCCTTGATATCTCATCGGCTGTCATTGCCTGTGAATTGTTAAAGTCGAATCTCAAACGGTCGTTGCCTACATAAGAACCTGCCTGCTCAACGTGATCTCCCAATACCTTCTGGAGAGCGGAAAGCAGGATGTGTGTAGCTGTGTGGTTTCTTGCAATGGCAAGTCTGTTCTTCTTATCAACTTCGATGCTGACTGTGTCGCCTGCGGCAACTGTGCCCTTGAGAACTTTAAGCGTATGGAGATACTTGCCTGCAGCATCCTTATCCACTGAGATTACCTCAGCTTCAAAACCTGATGTGAAGATCTTACCTTCATCGTGGATCTGACCGCCCATCGTAGCATAAAGAACGGTCTTGTCCGTAACAACGATTATGTCATCGCCTTCTGAAGCACTGTCAACAACCTTGATGCCGTCTTCGTCAGACTTCAGGATATAGATAACCTTTGCATCACACTTAAGGTTATCGTAACCGTCATATTCTGTAGCATTCGAATCCTTGGCTACTTCATCAGGGATCTCGTTAACGCTGAGAGCGAGATCTCCCTTGGCCTTGGTAGCAGCTCTTGCTGTTTCCTTCTGCTTCTCCATTGCAGTTTTGAAGCCTTCCTCATCGACCTTAAGTCCTTCTTCGGAAGCCATCTCGACAGTAAGTTCGATAGGAAATCCGAATGTATCGTAAAGATAGAATGCTGACTCTCCGTCGATCTCAGAAGAACCTGCTGCCTTCTTGTCATCAAGGATCTTCTTAAATTCCTTGATACCGTTCTCAAGTGTGCTCTCGAATCTTGCAATCTCCTTGTCGAGTTCATTTAAGATAAACTCACGGTTCTTTGTAAGAAGCGGATAGCTGTCATCGTAAACGCTGTCGATATAAATCTTTGCAAGACCCAGGATCTGCTCAGTTGTCATTCCGAGTGTTCTGGCATGTCTTACGGCACGTCTGATGAGACGTCTTAATACGTAGCCTGCGCCTGCATTTGAAGGAACGAGCTTTGCTGCGTCACCAATGAGCATTACGCTTGTACGGATATGGTCAGCAAGGATTCTCATTGACCTTGTAAGCTTCTCGTCAGAATCGTACTTAACGCCTGAAGCCTTCTCGATATAAGCGATTGCCTCTGTGAAAAGGTCAGTCTTGTATACGTCCTTTGTGCCGTTGAGGAATGCAAGGATTCTCTCAAGACCCCAGCCTGTATCTACGTTCTTCTGCTTAAGGGGTGTGAGATGTCCGTCCTGGTGCTTCTCGTACTGCATGAATACATCGTTACCGATCTCGGTATACTTGCCGCAGCTGCATCCGGGACCGCAGTTAGGGCCGCAGTCGGGAATGTCTGCGATATAGAACATCTCGCTGTCAGGACCGCAGGGACCATACTCCAATCCCCACCAGTTATCATCTGCACCAAGATAGTAAATATTCTCCGGCTTGAATCCGGAAGCGATTCTGAATTTAGCACCTTCCTCATCTCTCGGAGCATTCTCGTCACCTGCAAATACTGTTGCGGCAAGGTGATCATTGTCGAACCCGAACACCTGGGTAAGGAGTTCGTAACTCCACTTGCATCTTTCTTCCTTGAAGTAATCACCAAGGCTCCAGCTTCCCATCATCTCAAAGAATGTGACGTGACTTCTGTCACCTACTGAATCAATATCGTTTGTACGGACACAGCCCTGAACATTGCAAAGTCTTGTTCCCATAGGGTGCTTCTCGCCGAGGAGATAAGGCATCAGTGGCTGCATTCCGGCAACATTGAATAAAACGCCTGTTGAACCGTCAGATACCAGTGATACGGCACCTACGTCAACGTGACCTCTCTCAATATAAAATTCCTTCCAGGTCTTCCTGAGTTCTTTTGAAGTAAACTGTCTCATTAAGGTGATACTCCTATATAAAAATAAAACTTAGAAATTATAAATCGTTTAATATGTCTTTGCAATCAGAGGCTTTGTAATTTTGCTGCCCTGGCTGCCTTTCTGATGTACTCCCCGTACTCTTTGCAGATATCGTCGTTATGGATCTCGATTTCCACGCCTTCGAATGTAGTAAGCTCGAAAAGGTCAGTATATAAAGTCGGTGCATGACCCGTTTTCACATTGATCTTTAAGATGCCCTTATCAAGCTTGGTGTCATCTTCGATATGGATGTTATTGTCATTGTTTAACCTTGAAGAAAATGCACCGTAAGCCTTAAGCACATCTTTCCTGGTATTTCCCTTTATAGTCAGCTGTACGAGAATGACTTTGTCTCCTGAATAAGCAGAAACCGAATTATCGATAAATCTCTTCAGTTCCTGGCTCTTCAGTTTCTCACTTTCATAGTCGATATAAGGAGCATTGGAGACCTCCAAAACATTGGCAACACGGTCTAACCTGTATCTTCTGAGAGCCTTTGAAAGCTCCTGATCTCTCTTAAGGTCCTTTGCTGCGGTATTATCTATCGCGATAACGTAATAGCAGTTATTCTCCCAGTCAAGCGTAAGCGGAGAAATGATCCTCTCGTTCTTCTCGGTAAGCTCACTTCCCAACTGGTATCCGTAGATGATCTTCTTCGCTTCTTTCCGCTCAATGCCGTTTCTTATGTTGTTAAGCCAGGAGATCATACGTCTTGTTATTTTCTCATCGTGCGAATACAGAACTCTCCTGCCGGAGCTGCGTGTGAAATATGTGGGGAACATGTTGATGATCTTCTTGCAAAGCTCAGTATCAACAAATGCCGTTGTGCTTATGGCATCCACGATAAGTCTGGCTTCATCAGTCGTAATCTCGCCATCAAGTTCGTTTCTTCTGTATTTTTTTCCTTCGGTCGTTATCCATAAGTCACCTGACTTGACCTTATGGGTCTTGCCGATATATTCATTGATCTTGTTTATATCCGCGTAGATAGACTTGCGTTCAAAAGTGGTCCCCGTCTGCTCTTCCAGATATCCGATGAGATCGTTAACAGTAACATAACTGTTAGGATCAAATGCATTGACTCTGGTCTTGAAATAATCGTAAATAAACAGGATCTTGAGTTTCGATAATTCACTGTTAGCCATATTGGGACCTCCTGAAACAGATATGAAACAATAGTACCATTAAAGGTACTTTAAGTTAAGCTGAAATCCCCGTAAAACATTAATTCATTTTGAAAATGGCGCAAATAGCCAAGAACATTTTTTCGAGGCATATTACAAAGACAAAAAAACGCATATTTATCCCCAAAACAGTTCACGACCGTGATAGAATGATAGGCACTTTATTGTTTCACAGGGGTAATTAGAGTTGAGAACTATCAGCGAGCTCGGCTTTGCGGTGCCGGACATTCTTCTTCCGCAGCAGGGAACAGATCTTAGGAAATGGGCAGTAATCGCCTGCGATCAGTACACATCAGAACCTGAGTATTGGGAAAACGTATCAAAGGAAGCCGGAGATGCTCCTTCAACCTTGAATCTCGTCCTTCCGGAAGTCTATCTCGGAACAGACAAAGAAACAGAAAAACTCGGTTCTATAGCAGATACGGCACGTAAATATCTTAATGAAGGCATACTTCAAAATATCGGAACCGGCTTTATCCTTACAGACAGGGCAACAGAGCTTCATCCTTCCAGACGCGGTCTTATGGCTGCCATCGATCTTGAAGGATACAGCTTCGAACCCGGCAACAAGAATATCTGCAGAGCGACAGAAGGAACTGTTTTGAGCAGGATTCCTCCGAGAGTCAGAATCAGAGCAAACTCCCCTCTTGAACTCCCGCATATCATGATCCTCATCGATGATCCCAAGGGTCTTACTATCGAAAAGGCTTTCGACATGGCCGAAAAGGAAGGCATAGCACCTCTGTATGATACAGATCTCATGCTCGGTTCAGGTCACATCAAGGGCACATTTATCCCTGACGGTTCTCCTATTGCAGAATCCATCATCAACGGCCTTTCAAAACTGAAGTCAGACAACAGCGACGGACTCCTGTTCCTCGTTGGTGACGGCAATCATTCACTGGCTTCCGCAAAGGCTCATTGGGAAAATATCAGAGAAACCCTTTCTGACGAAGCAAAGCAGACACATCCTGCAAGATATGCACTCGCAGAGATCGTCAATATTCACGATAAGGGTCTCGATTTCGAACCTATCCACAGAGTTGTATTCAATATCAGCAGCGATGAATTCATCGCCAAGGCAAAAGAATATTTTAAAGATTCAGATATCACATTTGATTCTTATGATGACAATAAGCAGAGCTTTGTTGTCGTATCAGAAGGACATTCTGATGTTAAGATCTCACTTGGCAATCCTCCGCACACATTATCTGTCGGATCTGTTCAGATGATGATCGATGCTTTGGGTCTCGAATGTGATTATATTCACGGAGAAGATTCCGTAAGAAAGCTCGCAACTTCAGGAAACACAGGAATCCTTGTTCCTGCAATAAGCAAGGATACTTTCTTCGGCACTGTCGAGAAAGAAGGTGTTTTCCCGAGAAAGACTTTCTCCATGGGAGAAGCTTTCGAAAAGAGATTCTATCTTGAGGCTAAGATAATCGAATGATGGATTCAGATAACGATATTCTGGACATAAGGAAAACTGTCTGCATAATCGGATCCGGTTTATCGGGTCTTACATGCGGCATGAAACTGGCTAAGGCCGGTTTTAAAGTAACCGTTGTTGAGGAGCTTGTATCTCCCGGCGGTCTCCTTACATATACCAGAATCGGAAGAGAATATTTGGAGCTTCTCCCACACCACCTCCGCAAGAGCGATAAGGCATTGCTTGCCCTGTCGAAAGAGATGGGTGTTGACGATAAGATCAACTGGTTTGACTCCACCTGGTCCGGAAAAGCATCACACCGCAAAGTCGGCTATTATGACGGCGGTTTTTCCTGTCTGATCACAAGCCTTATGCAGGCTATAACCGATAACGGCGGACAGATCTGTTATTCGACTACCGTGGCTGAAATATCCAGACTCGGAAGCGGTATGTACCGTACCAGCTGCATTCTCTCAAATTCGACAAGAGTCGTAATAGACAGTGAATATGTAATCTTTACCGGTTCGTGCAGAACATTCGTAAATGTGAGTCACGGTCTTCCTATTCCCATGGATGACAGGGATATCCTCATGAACGTTACTTACAGTGCGAAGATCACTGCCATGATGGTAATGAAGCACGAAGTATCACAGATGTTCTACCAGGTTCCTCCGAAAGATTCGGGACTGCCGTTCAAAGCGATAATCAATCATACCAGCGCTTTCGGACAAAGAAACTACGGCGGAGCTGTCGTATATCTCGTTGGTTCATGCTCTATCACAGATGCGCTCTGGATAGACTCGGATGCGAACATAATGACCAAGTATTTTGCAGGACTCAGAAAGCTCTATCCGTCTCTCCGTAAGTCTGATATAAAGTCATGGCGTCTTACCAAGACAAGATATGCACTGACATCGAAGTATCCTGAGATCGATCTTACCAATCCCTGCGAAAACCTTTTCGTATGTTCAACAGGACTTACAAAGTTTGCAACAAATGATACACCGGAAAATCATATGGATTCAGTTGTAAGTCTCGCAGGAAAGATAAGCTCTGAGATAATCAGATCTTACGAAGCTTCTCTTGATAAGGTATCTGAAACAACTATAACAGGAATAAATCCGCAAAATGGCATAAACACCATCGAAGGAGTTCTTTCATGAGCAGAAAAACTTCTGTTGTTGAATCTTCTCCACTGCGGTTTACATTTCTGCTGATTCCTTTTGTAGTTGCCTGTGCTCTCGGTTTTTTGACTATGGGCACCGGTGATACTTTTATGTGTTTTTGGTGGTCGGTTGTTCTCGTACTTTTCGGACTGGTAACACTTCCGCTGGCAACAAAACTCTGGGGCATCTTCTCTTCAGGCGGATTTTTTCTCTCACAACCGATGGGACTTATTTTCACATGTCTTGTCCTGTGGACGTTAACCCATCTTAAACTCTGCAGGATAAATGTCATATGCATTATCCTTTCTGCCGTTATCGTCGGGCTTTGTTGCTATATCCCGAAATCTTTCAGGGAATCCTTTATCGAAAAAGCAAAAAGCAAAGGCTTTGTAGAGTCGATCGTAATAGAAGAAACCGCTTTCCTTATAGTCTTTTTTTTGATGTGCTATTTTAAGGGTTTCCTCCCGGACATTAACGGGCAGGAAAAATTCATGGACTATGGCTTCATCATGTCTATGCAGAGAAACGGAAGTCTCCCTGCAAACGATATGTGGCTGTCCGGAAATTCGATCAATTACTACTACTTCGGTCAGTACATATGGTCGGTAGTGATCAAGATATCCGGCATTCCTACCGGAGTCGGATACAATCTCGCTATGTGTTCTGCAACTGCGATTCCCTTTGCTATGAGTTTTTCCATCGGCAAATTCCTTATCGAAGCTGCAACACAGAGAGGCTTCAAGGACAACAAGATCATTAAGTATGTAGCGGGTTTTCTCACAGGGTGCGCTGTATCTTTGTGGGGAAATTCACATTCATTCTATTACGATGAAAACAGCGTCGGTAACCATCTGCTGAAAGTATTCAGATCGATGGGGATAGATGTCGGAAGAACTGACAGATTCTTCTATCCCGACAGCACAAGATTCATCGGCTGGAACCCTGATCTTAAGGTTGATTACACCATAGAAGAATTCCCGTTCTATTCATACCTTGTAGGAGATCTTCATGCACATGTAATCTCGATGATCATTGTCCTTCTCATTTCTGCAATCGTTCTGTCTATGCTCTGCACAGTCGAACTTCCTACGAGAGCCGAGAGAAATGTTGTACATACACTTGATAATCTAAGCGGTGAACGGAACAGACTTCTTCCAGAGCTTGAATCAACCGTAACGCTTCACCTTGTTTTATGTGCCGTTCTTTTGGGATGCGCGCAGATGACAAACTACTGGGATTTCCTGATCTACTTTGTATTCTGTTCTATGGGATCTCTGATCTTTAATATAATCCGATCTCCAAAGTTCACCAATATTGCAGGCGCACTTGTTTTCGTTGCCAATGTCGGCGGAATCCTTATCATCTATCTTGCCAAGGGAAGCAATCCGCCGGTACTCTTCGCACTTCAACTTCTTCTCATGATCTCGTCATTCCTTTTCTGTGTGGTAAGTCCTTCTGCACTTCCGAGAACATCTTTCCAGATGAGCTTTCTTTTTACTGTTGCAACACTTACCGCACTTCCATTCAATATCAATTTCGACATGATCTCCAATTCGCTCGGAAAGGTCAAGAATCATTCTTCTCTCTTCCAGCTTTTCATCTTATACGGAACACACGTGATAATAAGCGTATTCTTCCTCGTTGTTGTCTTCGCTAATAAGAACTACAGATCTGCTTTCTCCAAGAAATCCAAGAAAAATCAGAATGCCCGTTTAACAAATGTTATAGGCGAAGAGAATAATTTTACCAATCCGGTTCAGGCTTTCTTCGGCAAGCGCAATCTGATAGATATCTACTGCTGCGGAATGACCGTTGTCGGAATCATGCTCCTTATTGCTCCGGAGATCTTCTATGTAAGAGATATCTACACCGGCGGTTATCTGCGTTCGAATACGATGTTTAAATTTGCTTTTGCAGCATTCATTATTCTCTCAACAACAATGATCTATTCAATAACAAGGCTTATCTTTTTCACTAACAAAAAGGGCCGCAATTCAATCGTATTCCTGGTAATTGCAATCGGGTTTGCGATCGATCTTCTCATTCCGGCCCACTATACAATGGTCTCTCTCAAACAGCGTTCCGGAGAACTAAAGCGCGAGAATTATAAGACACTTGACGGCACGGCTTATATTCAGAATTTTACTAGCCGCTATATGAATGATACCTACACCGGAAATCTCATGCCTTATATGGCCTGCGTGGAGTGGTTTAACGGCAATGTTGAAGGAAGTCCCGTGATCTGCGAAGCATATGGCGACAGCTATACAGACAACTGCATTATCTCGGCATATACAGGTCTTCCTACGGTTTTCGGATGGCAGACTCATGAATGGCTCTGGAGATTCCACGGTATCGTAAACAAAGAAACGGATATCCTGGAATCAGATCCAGAAAGAGATGTCTGGAAGCTCTACATAACGCCAAGACATAACGATGTTGACATCCTGTATTTGAGCTCGTATGCACCTGATGTTCAGAGCATTATCAATAAATATCAGATTGAATATATTGTTATCGGTGATCTTGAGCGCTTCAGATACGGTCATGACAATTCCGCTGTCTTTGCCGAACTCGGAAATGTGGTCTTTAATTATGAAGACCTGACAGTTTATAAAGTAACGCCTGTTCAGGTTTACTGATCCTATACTCCGGGAAGTTCTTTGGCCGGATCGATCTTAACAGTATGAATATCCGATCCTTCACCTTCATCAAATGTTATTTCGCCGCATACAAGAGCTATCGGACACTTGATCCTGCTGCCGTATTTTCCGTCGCCTGCAAGCGGATGTTTTCTTGAACTGAACTGGGTTCTTATCTGATGAGTCCTTCCGGTATCAAGAACAGCCTCAACATAAGAAATATCCTTTTCGCTGTTATATGATAATACCTTATAATGCAGTCTTGCCTCTTTTACGCCTTTCCGCATGCGCTTAACAGGAAAAGTGCGGTTGCTTCTCGAATCGTGGAAAAGAAGATCTTCCATTATCCCTTCACTTTCATCTAACGCACCCTGACAGACAAGATAGTATTTTTTACCTGTGATGCGGATCCTTTTGCCTGAATCAGCAACTGCTATTATTCCCGGCACAGGCACATCAAGTCTTGAGAGTGCCGACATTCCGGACGGCGCGATCTTCTCGCTGTCTTCACCTCTTTGCTTATAGAGGATCTGATATCCTTCACCTTTTGCAAGAATCTTCGACATAGTGATCAACAGATAAAAACAGAAATGTTTTCGCGGCCTCCGTCAAGGAATACCTCAACGGTTCCGACATCTTCCAAAACACTGATATCAGGACACTCTCTGTATGCTTTATCAAATAAGGTGCGTCCTTCAAAAAATACTCTTAAACGTCCTGAAGCGTAACAGACAAAACGGCTTTCGGGAACCTGTCTGTTCCTGAGTTCCCCGTAAGGGATAAGACAGACTTCCCCTTTCCTTGATACAGTAACTTCTCTCGGACAACTGATAGCGGAAGAATTCATCTTCATTGAAAACATCCATGCCATCAGAACCACGTTGCCTTCCACATCTTCCATCGTAACAGGATTATAGA
This sequence comes from Oscillospiraceae bacterium, assembly GCA_902788505.1. GTDB lineage: Bacteria > Bacillota > Clostridia > Saccharofermentanales > Saccharofermentanaceae > Saccharofermentans. The sequence continues at coordinate 89,486 of CADAKH010000003.1, read as the reverse complement.
AATCATCACCTGTATCTACCGGTTTGAAAGGATCTTGCTCATCATCGAAAATGAACCTGTTGCCGTCAAAATCACCCGTTGCAAATAACACTTTGGTCGGAACATGCTTTTCGCTTTGGATTATAAAGACATATTTTCCGTCAACTTCCCTTATCTGCGGTGCTTCGATAACACTTCCGTATCTTCCGTCCGAAACGATCTCGTCTTTATATTTCCATTCTTTCAGATCATCTGATTCATACAGAAGGACTTTGGCCACACCGTTCTGTCCTGCCCCGACAAGCATGCGGAAGCCATTCCCGTATTTCATTACGAAAGGATCCCTGAACTTGGTCTCGCCTTCAAGATTAACCGTTAATACAGGATTGTTCTCACATTTTGTAAAATCAGTTCCGTTATCTGAATATGCAGCACAGACTGTCTCTTTACAGTCGCCGGAAAGACAGGTATAAAACAACCAGATCCTGCCGTCATGAAGGATTGCCGAACCGGAATTGCAGCTGAGTTCATTTTCAGGACTTATAGCAACAGGACACTCTTCCCATGAGATAAGATCTTCTGATACCGCATGTCCCCAATGCATTCTTCCGTATCGGGGAAGATCGGGATTTAACAGGAAAAACAGATGGTATTTTCCCTTAAAATACACAAGACCGCAGGGGTTCCCGAGCCATCCTTCTTTTCTGGAATAATGGTATTTCACAGGTGGTACCTCTGCGGTCTGAAATTCTGATTTAACTTATGTATCAGCCAAGTTCAAGGAGCGAAACGCGGAGAACGTCCTCAGCAGCGCTAAGCTCATCAATGATCTCCTGGGATACAGGCTGGTCGATAGCAACGAATGCCTGAGCGTGCGGATTGTCGGAACCGTCCTGGTTCTTTCTTCCCCAGTGCATGGAAGCAATATTGATATTGTGCTTTCCGAGGATTGTTGCGATCCTTCCGATAACGCCCGGAACGTCGTTGTTCTTAAGAGCGAGAACCGTGTTGGAAAGAGGGCAGTTCATCTCATAACCGAAGAAGGAAACGATAACCTCCGTATCAGGTCCGAATACCGTACCGTTGATCTTGAGTTCTCTTCCGTCCTCAGTGCAGAACTTAACATTTATAAGGTTGTTATATTTCTGAATGGATTCTGTCTTTGTCTCAACTACTTCGATACCGCACTCATCCATGCACTCCTGTGCATTTACATAAGATACGTGATCGTTGCCCATACCTTCAAGAAGACCCATCATGAGTGAAAGTGTGATGATTCCTGTTCCGGAACTCTCAGCAAGCTCGCCTCTGTATCTTACTTCAACCTTCTTGATAGGTGTTGCTTCTGCCTGATAGTACATACGGCCGATCTTCTCAGCGAGAGAGCAGTAAGGCTTGATCTCTTCGATGCTGCCTGAGAACTGGGGCATGTTGATAGCTGCAACGAGTTCACCCTTCAAAGCGCCGTCGATAAGCTCAACGATGCCCTGACCAACCTTAGCAGTAGCTTCAACTGTTGAAGCACCAAGGTGAGGTGTGATGTAGCAATGAGGAGCGTGAAGGAGAACGTTGTCGAAATCCTGCTCGCCTGGTGCCTTGTTGTATGAAGGCTCCTTGTCGAAAACATCGATTGCAGCAGCTGCAACCTGTCCTTCAGCCAGTGCATCTGCAAGATCCTGCTCGTTAACAAGACCGCCTCTTGCGGCATTAACGATCCTGACACCTCTCTTGCACTTATAGAGCTGCTCCTTAGCGATCATGTTGTATGTCTCTTTTGTCTTAGGAGTATGAAGTGTAATGAGATCAGACTGAGCAAGGAGTTCATCAAGAGTCTGGCATCTTGTAACACCGAGCTTATCAAACTTTTCCTGGGGAATATAAGGATCGTAAGCAATAGCATTCATGCCTACACCCTTGAGCTTTCTGGATACGATAGAACCGATACGGCCGAGACCAATGATACCTACCGTCTTGCCTTCGAGCTCAACACCTGTCCAGTTGCCGCGTCTGAAGTCGCCATGGTGTACGCCTTCGTTTGCTGTGCAAAGATTACGGAAGATGGAGAATGCGTGACCTACGGCAAGCTCACCTGCAGCCATGTTGTTAGCAGTAGGAGTATTAAGTGCGATAACGCCATGCTCTGTGCATGCCTTAACATCGATGTTATCGATTCCTGTTCCGGCTCTGCCGACAGCCTTAAGACAATCAGCGTTGTTAAGAAGGGTTTCATTGATCTTTGTTGCTGATCTTACGATGATCGCATCAAAACCCTTGATGTACTGTTCGATCTCTTCCTGGGAATGGCCAAGGTACTCTTCTACCTCGTATCCTCTGTCTCTTAAGTACTGAACGCTTTCTTCTGCAATGCTCTCGGTAATAAGAATCTTCATATTTATGTTCCCCCGTAAATTAATAACTAAATCTGATCAAGCTTTTGCTTTAAGTTCATCAATGGTCTGCTTGAGATCATTGAGATATTCTATAAGACCTTCTTCAGTGAGATCACCCATGTGAGCGATTCTGAATGTCTTATCCTTGAGCGGGCCGTAGCCGTTGCTCATGAGATAACCCTTTTCACCCATAGCCTTAATAAGATCTGAAGTGGGAATGCCTGTTGTGTTTGTTACGCATGTAACTGTAACGGAAAGATGGTCAGGATTGGAATAAAGTTCGCAATTCTCTCTTGCCCAGTCCTGAGCGATCTTTGCGAGCTTGCAATGCCTCTGATATCTGTTCTCAACGCCTTCTTCAAGGATCTTGTCGAGCTGGTAATCAAGAGCGAACATGTGTGACTCTGAAGGAGTTGAAGGATACTGATAAGGCTTCTCCTTTACGAACTTAACGAGTTCGAGATAATCGAAGTAAAGACCTCTGTTCTCAACTGTCTCAGCCTTCTTGATAGCCTTCTCTGATACGGAAGCGATGGCCATTCCCGGAGGCAGGCCTAAACACTTCTGTGTTGATGTGATACATACATCGATTCCGAGCTCATCTACAGGGATATAATCGCCTGCCATGGATGAAACTGCGTCAACGCATACGATAACATCGGGATATTTCTTATATACTTCAGCGAGCTTATCCATAGGATTGTGGATGCCTGTTGAAGTCTCATTCTGTGTGATAGTGATAAGGTCATACTTGCCTGTGGAGAGTGCTTCTTCAAGCATCTCAGGTGTTGTCGGCTGACCGAGTTCTGACTCGAAAAGATCTGCTGCAATGCCGTTTGATGTGCACATCTTGTGCCATCTCTTACCGAATGCACCGATAGAGAATACAGCAGCGCGTGTTTTTGTAAAGCTTCTTACCGCACCTTCCATAAGACCACTGCCTGATGACGTTGATAAAACGATCGTGTTGTTTGTCATCATTACCTTCTGGAGCTTTTCTGAGATTGACTGCTGAAGAGCGGACATATCCTTGGTTCTGTGTCCGATCATTGGAGTAGCCATCTTCTCCAGAACATCCTGGGAAACCTCGATAGGGCCAGGAATGAACAGTTTCTTATGCATGTTTAAACCCTCTTTTCGCACATTATTATTAGAGCAATAGCATTATATACTTGAATCTTACTTTTTTGTTACAAAAAGCGTTGACTAAATAGCCAAAAAACAAGCCGCCTGCCATGAAATACATAGCAGGCGGTCAAATTGCATTAAGTAATGATTTTCGCTTCCATCATGTGATGTGGATCGAACTTGTGATCTCACCCTGATTTGTCTCGGTAGTAGTCGGTTCCGCACCGGTTGAAGCTCCTGCGTTGAATGTGATCGGAATCTCACCGGTCAGTACGCCCGGAGGCGGCAGGAGGAGCTTGTCTCCGTTGTTAGGACCTGTATAAGTAGCAGGATCGAGCTTGTTGTATGTAATGATCGTAGCGATTCTCGGATCACTGCAGTTCTCGATATCGATGTTGTAAACCGTGTGGAATACGTCCCACCATGTTCTATATCCGATATAGTCGGAGAATACGAAGTATCCGATAGGTGCAGAAGCATCAGGCAGAGTTGCCTGTGTTGACGGCATCGTTGTCTCGGTTGTCGTCTCTTCGGAAGAAAGTGAAGGTACTGTTTCCGTAGGCTTGGTCTTCTTGCTGCAGCCTCTTGCGATCAAAGCGATAACGATTACGATGCAGATCAAAAGGATTGCAAGGAAAGCGATGAACATATAACCGTTGCGGTTAAGCTTCATCTTCTTTCCGCCGCCGTTACCGCCCTTGCCGGAAGAAGCGCTTGTGCGCGGCGCACTGCCGGTAGGTCTGCCATTGTTATTCGGACCTGAACCTGAAGGTCTGTAAGAAGTCTGTCCAGGATTCGTATACTGTGCCTGCTGCTGCGAATCAGGCATTGCAGCCTGAGTATCGGCACCTGCAGGGTTATAACCATATCCCTGATCTCCGTTATAAGCCTGGCCACTCTCATCTACACCAAGGATGTTATTGAACCACTCATCATCAAGGGAGGCCGATGAAGAAGCTGATGCCTGAGGCTGGGAGTAATCTTCACCAAAACCTTCCTGTGACTGCTGTGACAGGTCTGTATAACCTTCTTGCTGATAGAAAGCAGACTGGGCATTAGTATCCTGATATCCGGATTCGGAATATTCATTGAATCCGCCCTGAGGAGCCTGATCATAACCCGGATTATATCCGCTGTTATCGTTGCCATAACCGTCATATCCGCCATTATCCATAGGTACACCTCCCTGCATATCTACAGTCTGTTCGCCATATGTACCAAAGCTGCTCTGATCGGCAGCAGAGAAAGACTCTGCACCGTAAGGCTGGTAAGGCGGGACTTCTGCTGCGCCCTGGGCTTCACTTCCGGCATAATCACCGTAAATAGAAGCATTATCAAAAGGCTGTGAAACATTCTGTTCAGAACCGACTGCATTGACAGGATTATTGTAATTATCCGAGTCATAAAGAGGCATTTGAGGAATATCCTCTGCCTTTGCAGGTGCGGGTTCATCAGCTTCACTTACATAAACAGAGCTTCCGAACGGAAGAACTATATTATCGTCAGAAGGAACTTCGGATGTTTCCTGAGGAACTGCTTCTTCAACTGCCGGGACAGCTTCCGGCTCAACCTTTGCAGGTTCGGGCTTTTCTGTCTCAGGGAAATCGACATTAAGCTTATCCTCTTCCTTCAGTTCGGGCTTCTCTTCATTTATCTCGTACTCAGGTACAGGTATTGAAGAAACCTCTTCAGAGGGAACGGGTTCAGTCTTCGGAGCAAGCACATCCTCACCGAATACGATCGGCGGGGTATTCTTGAGTTCCTGTGCACTTGTATTGCCGTAAGGATCAAATGTATCCGCTGCATCAGCAGAAACATCGGAATCACCTGAATCAGCCTTAACCTCACCGGGTGCGAAAACGATCTCTTCAGGCTTGTTTACAACTGCAGGCGCGGGAGGTACCGCAACAGGAGTCTCGCCGATAACCGGAATAACCGGAGCTGCAGGTGCGGCGGGAATTACCGGGATGACCGGTTCTTCCTTAAGATCAGCAAAAGATGTCTCCTTTGCAACCGGCTGTTCCTTATCGGCAATTGCCTGAGATAAAACGCCTGAACCGGAAGACGTAAAGAAGATCGAGTTGATATCTGTCACAGGCTTCGTCGGAGAATCATCAGTCATATCAGGTGCAAACTCCGTTGTGGAGATAGTCTCCATAACAGGTGCCGCACTCTGAACAGGCTCTTCTGAAGGTGCAGCAGGAGTGGAATCAATGTTAAATACGAACGGGGAATCTGCAACAGCCGCTTCTTCAGCCTTTGCAACAGCTTCTGAATTGCTCTGAGCCGATTCCTTCATCTCGCCGAAGATCCTTCTCATTGCTTCTTCAGCGGAAACCTCTTCGGGTGTATCGTTATTGGAAGGAAATTCCGGTGCATCATCAGGAATCTTCTGGGCATCGGGCTGACCGGCCATATCACCAAACTGGACGCTTCCGTCAGCAGGTGCGCTTGGAGTTGCGGGAACTGCTACGGGCTCTTCCGGAGTAAGATTAACAAAGCCTGCATCAGCAATAGCCTTTGCAGCTGCTCCTACTTCACCGCCTTCAACAGTGGATTCGAGAAGTTCATGGCTCTCACTCTCGTAATCCTTGTTCTTTTTCTTTTTGCCGAAGAGACCCTTCTTCTCTTCTTTGGTAACGCTCTCAACGAATGAGATGGAAATCTGCATAGGAGTGTTGGGCATTCTCGCAGAAGCCTGTGTGAGTATAAGGCCTGCTGCATCACACTGATCTTCCGCATCAGTAAGGATCCTCAGGATCTCTCTCTGACCAAGTGCATCGTAGATGGATTTGTTGCAGAGAATGATGCAGTCATCAGGTGTAAGCGTAAAGAAATTTGACCAAAGAGCATTGGCAGTCTTGGATGAACAATAATACTGGAAATCACCGACTCTGTTGCCGTATGCATCGATGGGCTCCATAGGTATGCCGGCATCAGTGAGCGGGAAGAGTGTATCGTCTCTGTAAAGGAATGCGAGACCACCACCGATCGTAACGGCAAAAGCCTCGGAATCTCTTACGATTACACCGGTGAAATAAGGATCACGGCTCTCGTTCTCTATAAGCTTGGTTGTCCCGGCAACCTCAACTGCGGTTGACAGGAACTTCTCGATCATTGCATCGATCTCTTTATGTCCGTTCTTTACTTCGTTGCAAAGTCCGCGGAGCTGAGGTTCAAACGGCGGAATGGTTCCGGGTTCAAATCCTTCGATCGTAGGGTGTGTAAAAAGCGAAAAGAAAAAACCTCTCTCGTCTTTGTCGATAGTAATATCGGCCTGTCTGGTCTCTCTTTTACCGCAAAGTCTGCCGTCAAGATAGAATGCGTCTGTCAGCGTGCTGGAAGGGAAATAGCGCGCTGTTAGCGTGCTAGCAAGCCGTGTTAAGGTAGCCATGAAGCCCGTCCTCCGTATAAATATTCACGATAATTATAACACAAGGTTTTTTATCTCAATAACTTTTAATAAAAATTAATTAAACAGTAATTTTACGCAAAACACCGCAAAATAAAGCCCTGCGGGTAATTAACCTACAGGGCTGATTGGTGTTTTTTTGCGGCAATTGTTTAACCAAGCAATCTGTCAATGTTTTTGCTGATCATATCGAACGTTCCGGTAAGCGAATCAAGATATGCCGTGTGGATATCTTTATCCGTTGCATTCGGATATTTCGCATGCGCATCATCCATGACTTTCTGCGTCCAGAGATAACCCATACCGTACTTTGCATAATATCCGGGATCGGTTACAAGAAGCGTATACAACTGTGAGAAGTCATCAGCAGTAACTGAAAATCCCCATGTTTCAAAGTAATTCACACAATCATCAAGTGACCAGTTCTCAACATGAATTCCATAATCAACTCTTGTGCTTGCAAGAAGGCCCATGACGGATTCGCCTCTGACGAGCTTCATGGCACTGGAATCTGCACCACCCTCAGAGAAATACTTCATAGAGTAATTCTCGACATAGGTAGCCCATCCTTCGTTGTATCCGGTCGATGATGTCAGATACATGTACGGATGTGCCGTATGAGCACGGGTATAAAGAGACTGGAACATGTGTCCCGGATATGCTTCGTGAGCAACTGTAACTCCGAAGTCGTCATCAACACTGCTGTTGTTGACTATTATCAAATTTGCATCAAAGTTATCAAGGTGATATCCGAGATATGCCGCAGGCGAGAAGTTCTCCTCAAATACTTCAGGAACATCCATCAGATAGTATTCATGTGCGGGGATAGCCGGATAATCCGGTTTTACGGCATCAACAAGATAGTCCAGATTATCAGTAATACCGCCCTTTGAATATGCATGATTCATATATTCGTTGTACCAGTCAAATCCGCCGGTAGCAATTCCCATATATTCATCATATACAGACTGGAGAGTGGTATCGATAGCATTGATGCTTTCCTGAACCGTTGCGCCGCTGTTGGTAATGCGTCTTGTAAGCATTGCGTAGTAAGCATCACCGCCTCTGTATGCACAAAGACCGGCATCGACTCCTCCGGAACCCTTAAGTGCTCTCATGCGGCTTGCACATTCCTCAAATTCGGGGAACATATAATCCTTCATGGCTTTCTCGTGCTCGGTTATAAGTCTGTCCCTGTCATCAGAAGACAAGCCGTTAATACGGTCAAGTCTCTCTTCGAATGAAGCATAAAGAAAACAATCATCCTTTTGAGCAACAAGATTATCAAAAGACTTGGCAGCCTCTTCATAACTTGTATCAGAAGAGATAAATCCGTAACTTGCTCTCTCCTCCTCATATTCACACATCTGATCGAAATATCTGTCGAGATCCTTGACAAGAGCTATGTAATTCTCGGCATCCTCAACATTTTCAAATGAATAAACATCCAGGAGGAACAAAATATCAGACTGCGGGCCTACAAGGAAATTGAATATCATCGTGTAGTATTCAAATGCAGTATATGAATATGAGTAAATGCTTTCCTCACAGTCATAGACCATCTTCTCATAGCAAAGCAGGTCATCTCCGGAAAGCGAACCGGAATCGATCGTAAGCAGGAGATCGAGCTGTGACTGATAAAACTCCTTCTCGTCATCGTATTCATCGATGGAAATAAAATCACCCCATGTTACATCCTGAATATCGAATCCGAATTTTTCCGGATTCTCGAAAAGGATCTCAACATCTGCATAGCAGTCTATCTCATGATGAATGATCGTATTCTCTACATCAGACAGAATAGCTAAAGCATCATTTCCCTTAACTGTTCCGTTGGGATGTGATGGATGGACTTCATCAAAAGATGCTACGTGATCCGGATATGTAAGCAGATCTGATGTAGGAATATAATTGCCGTTGTTAGCGGGACCTGAAGTCGGATCGGTAGGATCTGTCGGATCCCATGTAGGATCTGTGTTATAAGTAGGATCCGTCTGACCGCCCTGAGGCTTTGAAGCTCCTCCTGATGACCTTCCACCGCCGGAATGACCAGATGATGATCCGGTTCCTGTGCAGCCTGCCAATGAAAGGATCAAAGCGGCACAACAGGTAAGTGCTGTAATCTTCACTGAGATTTTTTTCATAAAAACTCACTCCTTTATCCTTATTCCATAATCATTCTTCAATCGAATGAAGATGATATTGAATAATACCACGAAATTATTAGAAATGTTTAATCGGCAGTAATCGAAGACGTCAGATCATCATCAGACAGATCCTCATTTCTGATCATTTCGACCTTTTCCCTGACAGCATCAAAATCGATCTCACCCTTTGAATCCCTTGGCAATGAAACAAAAAAAGATATCTCTGAAGGTCTCATGGACTCGTGAAGAGTCATATCACATTCGGCCTTTATCCTGTCTCTCAGATCCTCCATCTTTGCATTGTCGTAAAAGTACTCTTCTTCAGGAACCACAGCCGAGATAAGCATAGGTCCTTCCGGATTTTCAATAACAACCGAGCACACCTCTACAACGCCTTCGGTCATCTGAACTGCTTCATCAACCCTGTCCGGATAAACCGGATAACTGTTGATCCTTGCTTCCCTTGACTTATTGCCTACAAGATAGAACATCTTGTTGCCGTCCTGCTTCCCGATCATTCCCGTGAAATACCATATTCTACCGTCAGGAAGTTTTTTATAGTTTTTCTTTCCGATAAGGCTTTCGCCTTTGCCGAGACTTGCCGCAACAGGAGAACAGACCGCAATCTCACCTTCGGCACCTTCAGGAACATCCAGTCCTGTCGAACTGTCTGCTATCCTCATAATCACTCCCGGCAACGGGAAACCAAGCAATCTGTCACTTTGAAGGTCTGACGGTCCATACGCATATGCCAGCAGTTCATCGCAACAGGTAACGGAACAAACAGACAGTTTCCTTCCTGAGTTTTGTGCAATCTCAAACAGAGTTGCCTTCTGACTGCTTTTAAGAAGACCCCCGCCTACAATTATCCTGTCCACTGATTTGAGAATATCCGACATCGGCCCGGCCTTGTTGATCGAAGCAACCGTGCCGCTGTAACCGATAAGAACATCCGGCCTGTATCTCTTTATTGCAAAAAAAAGTTTGTCGGTATCATACCATGTGAAAAGAAGCGCTGTCTGTCCACTGGAAAACACATTATGAATACCGACAACAAATCCGAGTGAAAAACAGCTCTCATTGAGACACAGCATCCTGGCAGGCTTACCAGTCAGATCCTCATTAGCCTTAAAGACCATTTCCGTAATATTGGCACAAAGATTTATGCTCTTTGAACTGAATGCCGCTGCTTTAACGTCTTCTTCAACCGAACTCGGAAACAGATACAGAGCCGGTCTTAAGTTATCCCTGTCAAAGCTTTCCTTTAGCTCTTCCGTACTCCCGGCAGGAAGCTCCAGAACATCTTTCCAAAACATCAGCCTGATGCCTTCCGGCACATTCTTCGGCTTGGGTTTATCATATCCGGACAAAGGATAAAACGGGAATGAAAGCCTGTCCCTTCCGGATATCATGAATCTGTACATTCCGATAATTACGGTCCTGATTCCTGTATTCTTCAGTACAGATGAATAATTCAGATACTGATTGCAGCTCATTACACAGTATTTGGCATCTACCGAATTGGCAAACGACTCAAAGTGTTCGGTCGGAAGATTCGGTACAGCCAATGCGGCTGATGCCCCGATCTTATCCAGAGCATATACACTTATGATATTCATGGGGTTATGTCCCATGAGCAGTATTACTTTGTCACCCTTTCCCACGCCAAGATTTCTCCAAGCAGAAGAGACCTCATCGATCTTATCAAGAAGCGATTCATAAGTGAACTTCTTATATCCGTATTCGAGTGCTGTTCTGGTGGGATACTTGGAACTGATCCTTCTGATACGCATGTAAAGCGTGTCATTAGTATCCGTCTCGGGATTCGAGTACTTCTCGGGATAAAAAACGCTCCAAAGACTTTCCAAGTTCTTTCTCCGTGTTATTCAATGATCTGATTGGTTTTCAGGAATATGTTTATTATACACTCTTGAAAACCTGTCAAAAACTCTTAACATGGAGCGCACATTTTCAGACAATCTTTTGTGCATATGTACGATAACATTTTTGTTTCGCTCTTTATTCAGCGTGTTAAAATGTTCGCAGTTTTGAGTTAGAGGTGACAAACTATGGATATCAGACTTAACAACCATTTCCTTGATGTAAAAGAAACTTACCTTTTCTCCGATATCGCCAAAAGGATAAAAAAATTTCAGGAAGAAAATCCTGACAGGGAGATCATAAGGATGGGAATAGGTGATGTTACGCTTCCGCTTCCCGGTTCTGTCACTTCCGAAATGGAAGAAGCCGTAAGAGAAATGGCAAACAAAGACACTTTCCACGGTTACCCTCCGGAATACGGATACGATTTCTTAAGAAATGCTATTGCTGCCCATTACAAAGAGATCGGTGCGCCCAATATCACTTCAGATGTTATTTATGTTTCAGACGGCGCCAAGAGCGATCTCGGAAATCTTCCTGATATTTTGGGAGACAATCCGGTTATCATTCCCGATCCTGTTTATCCCGTTTATGTTGATTCCAATCTCATGAACGGAAGAAAGATCTCATTTGTTGCAGGCTCCAAAGAGAATGACTTCCTTCCTCTTCCGCCTTCCGGTACGGATATAGAACCTTCGGTAATTTATATCTGCTCGCCCAACAACCCTACCGGTGCGGTTTACAGTTATGAGGGTCTCACAGCCTGGGTCAACTTCGCACTCAAGACAGGTTCACTCATTATTTTCGATGCGGCATATGAAGCATTCATAACAGAAGACAAACCTCACACAATATACGAGATACCCGGCGCTGACACATGTGCCGTTGAAGTATCCTCGTTCTCAAAGTTTGCAGGTTTTACCGGCGTAAGATGCGGATGGACAGTCGTTCCTGACGGCCTTGAAGTAAACGGAATTAAGCTTTCAAAATTCTGGTCAAGACGTCAGGCAACCAAATTCAACGGTGTCTCTTACGTTACGCAAAGAGGTGCTGCAGCTTCACTTTCCGGTCAGGGACTGGAAGACTGCAAAGCGAACATCGCTTATTACAGGAGAAACGCAGCTGCGCTTGCCGAAGTGTTCAAGGCAAAGGATATCTATTTTACGGGCGGAGTGAACTCCCCTTACATCTGGCTCAAATGCCCCTGCAATATGAGCGGTTGGGAATTCTTTGATTCCATCCTTAACAGATTCGGCATAGTCGGTACACCCGGCGAAGGATTCGGCGAGAACGGAAGCGGATTCTTCCGCCTTACTGCATTCGGTTCGTACGAGAACACTCTCAAAGCCTGCGAGTTTTTTAAGACTCTCTGATCTGAGACCGGTATCGTCAACCTGTCTGCCGGACTTTTGTCCCATTATTAGACGCGCGCCTGTGTTATTATTCAATTAATAAAGTACCGGACGGATAACACTATGGCTAAAAAGACTACATTTTTCTGTAAGGAATGCGGATATGAGACATCCGGCTGGATGGGCAAATGCCCCGGTTGCGGCATGTTCAACACTTTTGTTGAAGCACCTTCGGCCAAAGAACCGGCAAAGGCCAGGACCGATTCCCCTGCTCTTAACGCAAATCAGTATTCATGGACAGACTCTGCCGTCACAGTGCGTCTTAAGGATGCCGGCAAAGAGAGTTACAAAAGACATTCGACCGGTATGTCATGCCTCGACCAGCTTTTCGGCGGGGGCATTACGGAAGGTTCGGTTACACTCGTATCTGGTGAACCCGGCATCGGCAAATCCACGATCTTAATGCAGCTTGCCGATTCTTATCAGGCAGACGGTGAAGTTTTGTATATATCAGGCGAAGAGTCTCCTGCCCAGATTGGGATGCGCGCTTCAAGACTCAGGATCAAAAAGGATATTCTAATCTGCGGCGAGACAAGATTCGAATCTATTGCCGAACAGATCAAGACTCACAAGCCCTGCCTTGCTATAATCGACTCTATCCAGACTCTTTATTCTGAACAGGTTGCCGGAACACCCGGCGGTGTCGCGCAGATCCGTGAAGTCGCTGCAGGTCTTATCAGGATTGCCAAGACAAATAACATCACGATAATCATGGTCGGTCATGTTGCAAAGGACGGTTCTATCGCCGGTCCTAAGACTATCGAGCACATGGTAGATACCGTCTTGAGTTTTGAAGGCGACAGCACAGGCGGTTACAGGATAATCCGTTCAGCCAAGAACCGTTTCGGAAGAAGCAACGAGATCTGCTTCTTCGAAATGGGAGAGACAGGTCTCATCCCTGTTGACAGTTCCAAGGCTCTTCTCGTAGCCGGCAGGCCTCTTAACAGTCCCGGCTCTGTCCTTACTTCAACACTCGAAGGTAATGATGCCCTGACTATAGAAGTTCAGGCTCTTTGCACCCAGACCGTTTATTCCAATCCTCAAAGAATGACATCAGGTCCTGAAAGAGGCCGTGTCCTTATGCTGCTTGCAGTATGTGAGAAGCTTCTTTCACTCGGCCTTACTACAATGGATTGTTTTGTGAACGTCATAGGCGGTCTTAAGGTAAGTGATCCCGCGACAGATCTTGCTGTCTGTATGGCAACGGTGTCCTCTGCAAGAGGTGTAAGTGTCAAGGCTAACACTCTGATACTCGGCGAGGTCGGTTTGTCAGGTGAGATACGTCCTGTCAGCAGGATCTTAAAAAGATGTCTTGCTGCAGCAAGGCTCGGTATTACAACAGTTGTCCTTCCGGGCAGTTCAAAAGATGCACTCGAGAAGGAACTTGCCAATGTCTCCAAAGAAGCATTCGGCGGAAAACCGGTTCCTGAATTTATTTATGCTGATAATCTTAAAGAAGCTGCTGATATTCTTTTCTCATAACAATACAGGGAGGTGTCCTTATGAATCGTAATTGTTATTTTATTATTCCTGCTGCCGGCAGCGGAACAAGAATGGGCGCAGGTCTGCCAAAACTCATGCGGAATGTTGAAGGAAGCCCCGTTATATTAAGAACACTGAGAGCCATTGCGGATGTCTGCAGGAGCAGATATAAGAATCTTGAATTCATGATCATCCTTGTTACCACACCCGATCTTATGGGAACTCTTAAGGCAATGTGCACCGAGTATTTCTCAGATCTTGATATTGTTTATACCCTGGGCGGAAATACAAGAACTGAATCAGTCTCTCTCGGACTCAACATGATCTCCGATGCTATGGACAAGGACCTCGTTCTTGTTCATGACGGAGCACGCTGCCTTGTTACCTCAGAAGAGATCACATCCTGTATCGACGGGCTTTATGAGCATGAGGTCTGTGCTGCTGCAGTTCCTGTAAAAAACACTTTGAAAGAAGTCGAGATTTCTTCTTCCGGCGAAGTTAAGGTTACCGGTACTCCCGATAGATCAAGATTCTACGAGATACTTACTCCTCAGGGATTCAAATATAAGGATATTAAGGATTGCTACAAAAAGGCAATCGATGAAGGCATAACAGCGACAGATGATACTGCACTTGCAGAGCTTTCAGGGTTGGATGTTTATCTTACAAAAGGAATGTATTCCAATCTCAAGATCACAACTCCGGAAGATATCGCAATTGCATCCGAGATCGTAAGGACAAGAGGAGACAGCGAGCCTTTCAGCGACTGACGGTCAGATCTCTTTTGCAAAAGTAAGGATTACGAATACCTGTATTCCCTCACCTCTTCCAAACCCGGTCAGACCTTCACCGGTCGTTGCAGTAATACCAACAGAAGATATCGGAATATCAAGGATGCTGCTTATGGACTCTTTCATTGAAGGAATGTGAGGCATGAGCTTAGGACGGAGACACTCGACCGTTACAGAACAGTGAATGATCTTCCCGTCTTTAAGATACTCAAGAGCTTTTTTGAGATATACGGAACTGTCTTTGATACCTTTCTCAAGACATATCCTGTCTGCTTCTCCGCCAAGGATATTTACACCCGTAAATCCTGATATGGCATTCGTGATAGCATGGAAAACAACATCGCCGTCACTGTTTGCAACGATTGGTTTGTCAAAAGGAATATCTATTCCTCCGAGCTTAATGAAAGTATCACCACAAGGTTCTCCGAATCTGTGGCTGTCCTGTCCTATTGTGCTGACTGATACGATATTACCCATACTTGATCACCTAATTTAACCCGTAGCTTTTAAGCCATGATACCACATCGTTCATGGTCCAATAATCATACGATGTACTTCCGAACACCTGGTCCGGCTGACCTGCCCTTATCAGAACAAATTCCGGAACAGCATTAATATTGTACTTTTCCAAAAGTTCACGGTGCTCAATTGCATCCAGCATAATGACATTCAGCTTGCCGTCATAGAGTTGAGCAAGATCTTCAACAGAAGCTGTGATCTCCGCGCCTCTGGTGTCCATCGAACTGTAAAAATAGATCAGAAGAGTATTTCCCGAAACAAGAAGTCCGTTCAGATCTGTTATCTCACGGTACTGTATACCGTAAAAAGGATTGCCGCTGTCATCGACTTCATCTTCAACAGGCTCATAGACCATGCAGACAGCATTCTCACTGTATGAATAATCTCCGAGATAATCCATAAGCTTACTGCTGTTGCTGATGACCTTTCCCTTTGAAGTGCAGGAACAAAGGAATAAGGCCGGCAGTAATAATGAAGTCAATATCAACAGATATTTCTGTTTCACTTTTCGATAAGTCCGATAATCATCTCGGTCGTGCCGGAAAGAAGATCCTCTGATACCTTCTCGGCATTACCTGAGTCAACAAGCTTAGTTACTTCGGGATCAAGAGGAAGCTTATCTGTTACCTTTGATCCGATCTCGGCAGCGGATTTCTCGATCGAGGAACCGTCGCCGTAAAGTCTGATCTCATCACCGCAGTGAGGACACTTGATATAGCTCATGTTCTCGACCATTCCGAGAACCGGCACCTTCATCATTGAAGCCATGTTACGTGCCTTGTTGACGATCATTGATACGAGATCCTGACTTGTTGCAACAAGAACGATACCGTCCAGAGGCATTGACTGGAACAATGTGAGCGGAACGTCACCTGTTCCCGGAGGCATGTCTATGAGAAGAACATCGAGTGTTTCCCAGTTTGTCTGGCCCCAGAACTGTTTAAGAAGTGAGCTGAGGACAGGTCCTCTCCAGATTACGGGTGCTTCTTTATTCTCAAGAACGAGATTTACGCTGACAGCCTTGATTCCCGTAGCTGTCTCGGCAGGAATAATGAGCTGGTCATCTGTAGCTCTGAGATTCTCTGTAAGACCAAAAGACTGAGGAATTGAAGGACCTGTGATATCAGCATCCATGATGCCGACCTTATAGCCTTTTCTCGCAAGCTGAACAGCGAGAACTGAAGTAACGAAAGATTTTCCTACTCCGCCCTTACCGCTTGCTACACCGATAACTGTCTTGATGGATGAACCTGCTGCGAGGGGATCTTTAGCAATACCGTTAGCAGAAGGACATGTATCCTGGGATGTGCAGCCGCTCTTTGAAGGGCATGAATCACATGCTGATGACATAAAAATGCCTCCTTAGATTAAATAACCTGTTTATTATAAGAAATGAATAATCCTTTTTCAATTTGAACCGTGCTCATCAGAATCCGTGGTATCGTCATTGATATCGAATATCTCATCGTTCCCCTTCTCTGTTTTTCTCTGGATAAATCTCATGACTGCCGCGCCGGCATCACTCGACCTGACCATTACGACTCTGACAAGACGCTGCTCGTTTTTCTTAAAAGACCTGACAAGAGAACCCATCGCATTTGATGCCTGTTCCTTTGCAAGCCGGATACTCTCTTTCTCGACTTCGGTAAACTGATTTGCGAAAGCTTTTTCCTCAGCCCTGTGCTGTGCGGCAAGTTCCCTTTCCTGCTGCCGGTTCTGATCAATCAGTTTCCTGTATTGTTCATAGTGATTTCTTGTAGGCTCGCTTACGGTAACGATAGTATCAACCGCACCATAGATCTGGGAACCGATCATATCTGATACTGCCTTTGTACCCGTAACGACCTTCTCCATTGCTTCGAACTTTTTCTTGAAGCCTACGATAGTGACTATCGTTGTGATGATGTCGGCAACGAGAACCAACGTGAAGAATATCAGAATTCCGATCCTTATCGGATAATTGATATGAGCAATAAGCCATTTGACTGCAGGATGCAGAACATAGATACCAAGAGAAGCAGCGATACCCCAATAAATAGTAAATCTCAGACAGATATAACCGCGGAAATTGAGCTTATAGTCAGTGTAGTCCCACCATCGCATATGGAAAACGTGATAGAGAATAATGCCTGCAATAAGTTCGACAACAGTACATGCGGCTGCCATTCCGAAAAAGATGATCATAAAATTATCCTTGAACGGTTCAAAGATCCAGATAGCAGCATAAAAGCCCAAACCGTATACAGGACACAAGGGACCTGCCAGGAATCCCCTGTTGATGAACTTACCTTCGGTGATGCCATAATAGATAACTTCAATAACCCAGCCTATAAAGCTGTATATGAAGAACATCATATATGAATCTAAAAACGGATATGGAAGTGTCATTCTTTTCTCGCCCTCATAACCCTGTAACCGCCGTCGATCGCCAGAGTCTCACAATTACCGAACAATTCCTTAAGCTTATCCATAGTTGAAGGCGCGCCCTGCTTACGCTGGAGCACAACATACAGATATCCGCCGGGATTCAAAAGGTCATAAGACTGCTCGTAAAAACCGAACACCGTCTTCTTGCCTGCTCTGACAGGCGGATTCGTTGCGATGATATCAAAGTGTTCATCTCTTACCGCGAAAAGAATATCACTCGACATAAATCGGCAGTTGAGTCCGTTGTGCAGACAGTTCTCTCTTGCAAGAGCAACTGCCCTGGAATTGATATCAACACCTGTTACATCAAAAGCCATAAAGCAGGACTTAATAACTATACCGACAACTCCGCATCCGCATCCGAGATCGACAAAACGTTCCATTTTTGGACCTCTGGACTTAATATCATCTACGAGTGTTTCGATAAGAAGATTAGTTCCGAAATCAATATCCTTCCTCGAGAATACGGATGTGTCCGTGAAAAACTCAAAGTTTATACCATTCATTCTGTACGGAATAAGCTTCTTGTCGGAAGGTGTTGTCGGATTTGGATCAAAATACTGTGTCATGGTAATTTACTCTTTAAACCTGTTTTTTCAAGTACAGCAACCAGCGGTAAGCCCAGGACGATCAATACGACCGCTTCTCCGCCTGCTACTGTCAGCATAGTAAAAGCAACCGATTGCCAGGTTACCGTATCGAACAAAAGGAACGGAAGATAGCCGCCTACGATAAGACCGTTTGCAATGATAGGGGGAATTACTCCGAGCCACTTATTCTTCTTACCGATAAGATAAGAAAAGATACCGCCTAAAACAGTTGCCAATGTCCCGCCGATTATATCGACAGGACCTAAGCTTTCGGGATTGATAAGATTCGATATAAGGCATCCTAAAGACAGCCCTACGATAGTAGGTCCGGAGAAGATCGGAAAGACCGTCATAACTTCGGATATCCTGGCCTGAATCGGGCCGTATGATATCGGTGCCAAAAAGTATGTCAAAGCAGCGTATATCGCTGCAATAACGCCGTTGAAAACAACGAACTTAATGCGTCTTCTGTTTTTTGCCTGTATTGATTCCAGTTCTGTCATTATTACATCATCGAACGGATCGTATCGTTTATCTGAGCGATCCTTGTAGTTCTTGCCCAAGGCATTTCTGGTGCCTGAATAAGGCCCTTGGAAATAGCCTTAGCACAGCTTTCAAACTCGTAAACATATCCCTTCAGATAATCCTTATCAGCTTCCACCTCTTCTAAAAGGATATCGTCCTGGGAATATACAGCGATCTTGCGGTAGTTGTTGATGTTGGTAAGTTTGATCTTGCCTCTTTCACCAACGATAACACCGTCTTTGTCTGTATCGGCACACATCGTTACATAGAAGTTGCCGAGCATGCTTCCGTCTTCGGATTCCAAAGAATATGTGGTGTCACGGTCTATACCGGATGAGACCTTTCTTGCAAATACTCTGGATACCTTTATGTCATCGCCCATGAAAGACAGTGCAAAGTTAGTTGTATAAACACCAAGATCAAGATAGCTTCCGCCACCCAGAACAGGACTGTTGAGTCTCGGTACATTTGCAATATCGTAGCCAAGATTGGCAGAAACATATTTAACTGCACCGATCCTGCCCTTTTCGATCCATTCAAGAGTTTTCATATGAAGCGGCATATAGGATGTCCACATCGCTTCAGCAACGAAAATACCTCTGTTCTTAGCTTCGAAGAAAATACTGTCCGCTTCCGCTTTGCTCATGGCAAAAGGCTTCTCCACAAGGATATTCTTGTATTCCTTAACACACATGATCGCATGTTCGTAGTGGTATGTATTAGGTGTTGCAATATAAACCAGGTCTATTTCGTCAGATGCAGCTAGCTTCTCATAACCTGTGAAGACTTTGGCATCCGGGCAGTGAGCAGCGGCAAATTTCTTTGCCTTGTTTCTTTCTCTGGAAGCAACGCCTGCGATAATCACTTTTTTATTGCCTTTTAAACTGTCTGCTATTTTTGCCGCTATAGTTCCGCAGCCGAGAATACCGACTCTGAGCATATGTGAACCCCTTATTTTTATATTTTTTAAGCAACTCTCTAATTTTATTTAGCTCAGTTCTTTGTGTCAATCTATGTTTTGAACAAGCCTTTCAGTATGGACAGTCTGCCCCGGTTGTTTTATCTTATTTCGAAAAGAAATCAGGTAAGAGGTCCTTCGTGACAACAAAAATCTTGGACAGGTTATCACCCCGCAAAAGAGGTATCGTATATCTCCTTTTATCGTCATTCTCGTTCGCGTGCATGGCGCTTTTTATAAATCTTGCCGGTGATATGCCTGTCTTCCAGAAAGCATTTTTCCGTAATCTCGTGGCAATAGTAATGTCTTATGTAATGCTTGCCAGAAGCCCCGAGAAGTTCAAGATCAAAAAGGGTTCACTGCCCAGCCTTTTTATGCGTGCGGGATTTGGAACCATCGGTGTCATCGCCAACTTCTATGCCATATCAAATACCAACATGTCAGATGCGATGATGCTGAACAAGCTCTCGCCATTCTTTGCAATACTCACATCTATAATCGTACTTAAAGAGACAGCTGACGGTTTTCAGTGGGCAGCCATACTCACTGCCATCGTCGGTGCGGTCTTTGTAGTAAAACCGTCATTTCTGTTCGGCACACTCGGAATCAGCAGTGATTCGGTATTCCCGTTGGTGATAGCTCTCATCGGAGGAATCTGTGCCGGAATCGCCTATGCTTTTTTGCGCAAGGCAACACTTAAAGGCGAACGCGGAATAGTTGTCGTTGCATTCTTTTCGACATTTTCCTGCATCACACTGATCCCGTTCATTATATTCACATATCAGCCTATTACCCTGCTTCAGTTCTTCTTCTGCGTTATGACAGGTGTAGCTGCCTGCTTCGGACAGATCTTCATAACTTCTGCATATGCTGCATGCCCGGCCAAGGAAATATCGATTTACGACTATTCAACCGTAATCTTCACGGCTTTGCTTGGTCTCATATTTCTGGGAGAGATACCGGATTTTCTCAGCATAATAGGATACGCCATCATAATCGGCGCATCCGTACTGAACTATCTTTACAACAACAATTACCTGAGGTTCAGAAAATCCTGAACAGCTTTAAGAGACGGCAGAATAACATCTGCAAGACTCTTCATTTCATCATCAGGCATAAGGATATCCGGAACCATTACCGTATAAAGACCTGAAGCTTTGCAGGCCCTTACTCCGTTAAATGAATCCTCGAGTCCCACGCCATCTTCAGGCTTAACTCCCAGTGCTTCGCATGCCAAAAGGAATATCTCCGGATCAGGCTTCGATCTTGTGACCTGATCACCGCAGACACAGGTATCAAAGTATGGTAATGCACCGAGTATCTCCATCTGCGAAGTTACTTCTTCTCGGGTAGATGAAGATGCAATAGCTATCTTCATGCCGGCATTCTTCATCGAACTGAGAAGTTCGATAGTATGAGGCTTCAAAGGAACTTTGCCTTGAGCTGCCAATCCGTTATAGATCTCTCTGAGTTCACGTTCATAAGGTTCACCTGATACTCCATAGACCCTTTCGAACTCGTCAACCGTAGCTTTTTTATTCTTTCCGATAACGCTGATGCCGTAAGTTTTGATATCGGCAAAGCCGTACTTTTCGCCGATTATCTCCCAGCAATTAAGAACAGTTCTTTCCGAATCGAGGATAAGACCATCCATATCGAAAATGGCAGCTTTAAAGGTTCTGTCCGTCTTCTCCATCAGACCTCCATGGTTCCTTCGAAAACCTTGGCGCAGTTTCCGGTCATCCATACAGTGTCATCCGTATAGTTGATGATGAGATCTCCGCCCTTGAGGATAACCCTTATGTCTTCACCCTTCTTGCAGTAGCCGTTCTCGCATGCTGCAACAACAGTTGCACAGGCACCTGTTCCGCAGGCCATTGTCTCACCGGAACCTCTCTCCCACACTCTCATCTTGAGCGTGTGATCGTCGATCACTTTGACAAACTCCGTGTTTACTCTCTCAGGGAAGATATCTGTTGAATACTCAAACTTGGGTCCTACCGTATTAAGATCCATGACATCTACCAGATCTGTGAAAACAACTGCATGAGGATTGCCCATAGATACAGCCGTGATATTGTATTGATCGCCATCTATATTCACAGGAACATTGATAGCCGTATCGCCCGGAAGTGTGCACGGAATCTTAGGAGGATTAAGTTCTGCCTTACCCATGTCAACTTTAACTCTTACGACAACACCGCCTGAAGTCATGAGCTCAAGATTCTTGATTCCGCTCTTGGTCTCGATCTTCATGTGTCTCTTCTTGTGACCGCGTTCATCGTACATGTACTTGGCAACGCATCTGATCGCATTACCGCACATCATGCCCTCCGAACCGTCGAGGTTATACATGATCATTCTGCAGTCAGCAACCTTTGAAGGTGCGATGAGCACGATGCCGTCACCTCCGACACCGAAGTGTCTGTCACTCATATAGACCGACAATGACTCAGGTGAAGATACCATATTTTCCATGCAGTCTATGTAGATATAATCGTTACCTGCACCCTGCATCTTTGTGAAGTTGATCTTACGGCGCTTGTCACGCATGTTATTGATATCAACAAGCTCTGTGTTGATCTCGGAGAAGTGGCTCATAAGTGAATCTGCCAGAGCATCTGCCGTATCAACAGCCGTAAGGCAGGGGATACCGAGCATTACAGCGCGGCGGCGGAGCTTAACAGAGTCTCTTGCAGGAAGTCTGCCCTTCGCGGATGTGGAGATTATGTAATTGATCTTGCCGCTCTCAAGAAGTGTCATTGTGTTGTTTTCATCTGACTCATGGATCTTGGATACAGCGGTAACTTCCATTCCCGCCTGTCTTAACGCATCAGCAGTACCATGTGTAGCGTAGAGCTTAAAGCCCATGGAATCGAACTTCTTTGCGATCTCAACGATCTCCATCTTGTCGGAGTTCCTGACTGTGATGAAGACACCGCCTCTCTTGAACATCTTATAACCTGCAGCAACAAGGCCCTTGTAGAGTGCTTCGGAAAGATTTCTTCCGACACCTAAGACCTCACCTGTGGACTTCATCTCAGGTCCGAGCTGTGTGTCAACGTCAGTAAGCTTTTCGAATGAGAATACAGGTACCTTAACCGCAGTATATGGTGACTGTCTGTAGAATCCTGTACCGTAATCCATATCGGCAAGCTTGGTTCCGAGGCTTACTTCGATAGCAACATCGACCATCGGGATGCCTGTTACTTTGCTCATGTAAGGAACGGTTCTTGAAGCTCTCGGGTTAACCTCGATAACATAGATCCTGTTGTCTTTTACGATGTACTGGATGTTTACGATACCTGTTGATTTAAGGCCGTCGCAAAGAGCGATGGTTGTATCTGTAAGCTTTTTATACATATCATCGTAGATATGCTTTGCAGGATACATTGCGATAGAGTCACCGGAATGGATTCCCGCGCGCTCAACGTGTTCCATAAGGCCGGGGATAAGAACGTCCTTGCCGTCATAGATCGCATCAACTTCGATCTCTCTTCCCTGAATATACTTATCGATAAGAACAGGATTCTCGATACCCTGCGCAAGAATGATCCTCATGTACTCGTTAACATCCTCATCGTTGAATGCGATGATCATGTTCTGACCGCCCAATACATAGGAAGGTCTTAACAGCACAGGATACTCAAGAGTATTTGCGGCATGAAGAGCTTCTTCAAGTGTAAGGACTGAGAATCCCTTAGGTCTTGCAATACCGAGACGTTCCAAAAGCTCATCGAATCTCTCACGGTCCTCAGCCATATCGATGGAGTCCGCAGATGTACCGATGATATTAACGTTGTTCTCGGAAAGAGTTTTTGTAAGCTTGATGGCAGTCTGTCCGCCGAAAGCAACAACAACACCGTAAGGCTTTTCCTGGTCAACGATATTCATAACATCTTCAGGAGTCAAAGGCTCAAAATAGAGTCTGTCGCCTGTATCGAAGTCTGTTGATACAGTCTCAGGGTTGTTGTTTACGATGACTACTCTGTATCCTAAATCTCTAAGCGCATGAACGCAGTGAACAGCCGCATAGTCGAACTCGATACCCTGACCGATCCTGATAGGACCGGAACCGAAAACGATTACCGTTTTCTTATCCTTATCGCCTGCCTTCTCGAAATCGGCTTCATTCTCTCCGCCTTCCTCGGGTCTGTTGAATGTAGCGTAGAAATAAGGCGTGTGTGCTTCAAACTCACCGGCACAGGTATCAACCATCTTAAATGTCGGCTTGAGTTTGAATCCGGGTTTATTGCCAGTGATCTTTTCGATCGATCTATCGGTAAATCCAAGCTTCTTGGCCTTTACATATTCATCGAATGTGATCTCTTTGCCTGATATCTCTTTTTCAAAATCAACAAGATTCCTGATCTTGGAGAGAAACCACAGATCGATCTTGGTCTTTTCATTTAAAGTCTTGATATCGATGCCTCTTCTGATTGCTTCGGCAACATAGAAAAGACGCTCATCAGTTGCATTGATGCAGTGCGGCATAAGGTCTTCATCCGCCACATCTTCCATCTTCTTCAGATGAAGTGTGTCTGCGGAGATCTCTGCACCTCTGACCGCCTTCATCAAAGCACTCTCGAAAGAATCCGAGATTGCCATGACTTCACCGGTAGCTTTCATCTGTGTACCAAGGTCTCTCTTTGCATAAACGAATTTATCGAAAGGCCACTTAGGATACTTGACTGCAACATAGTCAAGAGCAGGTTCGAAAGCAGCATATGTGTGACCTGTTACGGCATTAACTATCTCGTGAAGTCTGTAACCGATTGCGATCTTTGTAGCAACCTTTGCGATAGGGTAACCTGTTGCTTTTGAAGCGAGAGCTGATGATCTTGAAACTCTCGGGTTAACTTCGATTACCGCATATTCGAATGAGTTGGGGTTAAGAGCGAACTGGCAGTTACAACCGCCTTCAACTCCAAGTGCTTCAATGATCTTAAGCGAAGCGGATCTGAGCATCTGATATTCTTTATCGGAAAGTGTTACGGCAGGAGCGATAACGATCGAATCACCTGTGTGGACTCCGACAGGGTCAAGGTTCTCCATAGAGCAGACCGTAATAACGTTGCCGTCCTTATCTCTTATAACTTCGAACTCGATCTCTTTCCAGCCGGCAATACCACGCTCAATAAGGACCTGGGTAATAGGAGAAAGTGCAAGACCTCCTCTTGCAATCTCGAAAAGTTCGTCCTTGTCCTTCGCGATTCCGCCGCCTGTTCCGCCCAATGTAAAGGCAGGTCTTACAATAACCGGATATCCTATCTCATCAGCAAAATCCAATGCATCTTCAACTGTCGTTACAACCTTTGAAGGTATGCAGGGCTGACCGATGGATTCCATTGTATCCTTGAACATCTGACGGTCTTCGGCTTTGTCGATACACTCGGGTGAAGAGCCGAGGAGCTTAACGCCGTGTGACTCAAGGAAGCCTTCCTTTGCGAGCTGCATACAGAGTGTGAGAGCAGTCTGTCCGCCAAGACCGGAAAGGATGGAATCCGGTTTTTCTGTTTCGATTATTCTCTTAACAGTAGTGAGTGTCAGAGGCTCGATGTAGATCTTATCTGCCATCGACTTGTCTGTCATGATGGTTGCAGGATTGGAGTTAAGAAGAACGATCTCAATACCGTCTTCACGGAGTGCTCTGCATGCCTGTGTTCCGGCATAGTCAAACTCTGCGGCCTGACCGATTACGATAGGACCTGATCCTATAACAAGTACTTTACGGATTGTTTTATCAAGCGGCATATTATCTGTTCCTCCAATCTTCCATCATCTTAATAAACCTGTCGAAAAGGAATTCGGTATCCTTCGGACCTCCGCATGCTTCCGGATGGAACTGTACGGAGAAGCAGGGTTTATTAAAGTATTCTATTCCTTCATTGGTTCCGTCATTTACATTAACGAAGTATTCTTTTGCAACATTACTGTCTATCGAAGAGCGGACTACCTGATATCCGTGGTTCTGCGATGAGATATAAACTCTTCCTGTATCGAGATCTCTTACGGGGTGATTTGCACCTCTGTGGCCGTATTTAAGTTTGGATGTCTTAAACCCGTGCGCCAGTGCAAGGATCTGATGGCCCAAACAGATTCCCATTAACGGAATCCCGCAGTCTTTGAGTTCCTTCATAGTCTCGATAGCTTTTGTATTGTCTTCAGGATCTCCGGGGCCGTTGGAAAGGAAGATTCCGTCAGGTTCTATTTCCTTTACCTTCTGTGCGCTTGTATCAGCAGGAAGAAGATGAACTTCAACTCCCCTTTTCGAAAGCTCTCTTATGATATTGCGCTTGATACCGAAGTCAAACATCGCAACCTTGAACAAAGTTTCTCCATTTGCAGGAATAATCTGTTCTTCTTTGGTGGTAACTTCCTCAACCGGATCCTTGATCTTATATGCCTTGATCTCATCAAGCGTAAACTCGTCAGGTCTGCTGCAGATTGCACCGTTCATAGTGCCGGATTCTCTGAGACACTTTGTAAGAGCTCTCGTGTCGATTCCCTTGATTCCCGGGATATTCTGCTGTTTAAGGAAAGAATCAAGATCTGTCTCGCATCTGAAGTTTGAAGGAAGATCACATGCTTCCCTTACTATATAGCCTGATACATTGACTTTAGAGCCTTCCATATCAGGAGTGATTATTCCGTAGTTTCCTATTAGGGGAAATGTTTGTACAACTGCCTGCCCTTTATAACTCGGATCAGTCAGTGTCTCAAGGTAAGCCGTCATGGCGGTAGTAAATACTATCTCCGAGATCACGCTTCCTTCGGCACCCAGTGCCTCGCCTTCGTAAACGTTGCCATTCTCCAATACCAGATAACGTTTCATTTTGTTCCCCCTTTATAAAAAAAGGCTTTTTCTACGGAAGAAAAAGCCTTAGATTGCTAATCAATCGAGAAGTATCTCGCGGACTTTGCTTTCCATCTGTTCCTTCTCGATAACATCCTTATGTCTTACTTCAAGAGACGGTAATTCTGCAATGGACTGCGGAATGACAAGACCGCTCTCTTCGGCAAGTTCAGCGATGATATCCGGTATAGCCTTGTCATTGGAATAACCGGCACCTCTCAAAGAATCCATAACAGCCGGTGCGAACTTGAACGGAGAAGCTGTTGAGGCAAATACCGTCTTGCTCTCGTCACCTGACCTCTGATGGTATCTTCCATAGATGTTGAAACCGACAGCTGTGTGCGGATCGATAACATGGTCGGTACGGTCATATACTTCAAGGATAGTCTTTGAGACACCTGTCTCGTCTGCGAATCCGCCTACGAAAAGTCTCTGCAGTGCCTTTAATGTATCCTTATCTACGCTGTATTTTCCGTCCTCGCTGAGCTGCTTCATCCACTCTGTTACCTTCTTGGGATCTTTTCCCGCAATCTCGAAAAGAAGTCTTTCGAGGTTCGAGGAAATAAGGATATCCATAGAAGGTGATGTCGTCTTGAAGAACTCTCTGTTACGGTCATATATACCGCTCGAGAAGAAGTCGCACAAAACCTTGTTTCTGTTGGATGCGCAGATAAGCTTATGAACAGGAATACCCATCTGCTTTGCAAACCATGCCGCAAGGATATTACCGAAGTTACCTGTCGGAACAACAATGTTGAATGATTCGGTAAGATCGATCTTTCCCTTTCTTACCAGTTCAACATAGGAATATACATAATAAGCAATCTGAGGAGCCAGTCTTCCCCAGTTGATCGAGTTGGCAGATGAGAGCATTACGCCATTTGCATCAAGAACCTCAGCAAGTTCTTTGTTGCCGAAGATATTCTTAACACCTGTCTGCGCATCATCGAAGCAGCCGTTAACAGCAATAACGTGTGTATTGTCTCCTCCCGTCGTAACCATCTGAAGCTTCTGCGCTTCGGATACACCGCCTGTAGGATAGAATACGATTATCTCTGTTCCGGGAAGATCCTTAAAGCCTTCCAAAGCAGCCTTACCGGTATCACCCGATGTAGCCGTAAGAATGCAGATCTTCTTGCCGATTCCGGTCTTCTTTGCGGATGCGGTCATAAGATGAGGCAGGAGCTGGAGTGCGACATCTTTAAATGCGCACGTAGGTCCGTGCCACAGTTCAAGGATATATTCCCTGTCGTTATATTCGTTCATCTGTACGAGAGGAACCGGGTTCTCACCCCACTTGTCCTCTGAATAAGCCTGTCTTGTATATTCAAGAAGTTCAGCCTCAGTAAAATCTGTTAAGAACTTTGATAAAACAAAAGCAGACAGCTGATAGAACTGCATTGTCTGCATAGCTTCAAGATCTTCTTTTGTAAGCTGCGGAATAGATTCAGGAACGAAGAGTCCTCCATCCGGAGCGATACCTCTTATGATCGCTTCGCTTGACGAAAACTTTTCTTCATATCCTCTTGTACTTATATAGTTCATTCATCTTCTCCTTGAACAGTCTCTTCAGGAGTTGTTTCTTCTGTAATAGTGGTTGTCTCTGCAAGTGACGGTGTCGGCTGTGTCTCTTCCGAGGTGGTAGTCGTCTCTTCAGTCGTACTCTCGGTTGTTGTAGTCTCTTCTTCAAGAGAACTCTTTGTCCATACCGTACCGAAACTTGATTCGTAGGCACTCATTATTGATGAAACCTCAGGATCGTAGCGGAATTTGTAGAACTCGCCTTCAAGGTATTCAACCTTATCTCTGGCAGATCCTCCGGCCTCGATCTGTTTTATCAGAGGAATAATACCAAAGATGATGAGTAACGTCACTAGTAACATTGACAGAATTATGACGCATGTTATGACTAAACTTTTCATCCTCTCTCTGGGAGATTTGATATCCTCAATATCTATTGAATCATCCGGAAGTTCATCGGCAACTCCGCCGGAACGCATCATGATATCTCTGCGCTCCTTACTGGATGCCATCTGCGGTGCTTCGGATGTTTTCTGTGCTTTGGTAAGGATAGGAGCCTGGAAGTTTGCTCTTGCGGCAGGAGAAGAACCTGATGCCATTTGGGCATTCTTGAGCTTTCCCGCGATATCTGCCGGCGGAATGTCAGCAGGCGGATTCTTGATATCCTCCCTGACCATTCTCAAGGCTTCCTGGGCAATAGTCAGATACTGTTCTGTTCCGAGCACGCCCTGAATTGCAAACACGAGACTGCCTTCCGCTCTTTTAAACTGACCTTCTCTGGCAAGACAGAGGCCGAAAATAAGAGCAGGATCTCCCCACTTCTGATACTGTGAGATCAAAGGCTTCAAGAATATCTGGGCAACATCCGTTCCCTCGCCCTGGCTGTTCTGCAACGCCCTGTTATACTGGCGGACTATACGTGATTTCTCTTCGTTGCTGACATCGAAAAGAATGAGACTCGACTCATTTATAGGCTGTATCATCATGCATAAGCTTAAATAGTCGTGCATTCAATCAATCCTTTCAGCGTGGCTCTTATCTGACCCGTAAGATAAAGCGATCCTGTCGCAAGAAGTACATATCCGTCTTTGACGGTTTTCTCATACGCCAGCTTCGTGCCTTCCAAGGCATTTTGGCAGGCCGTCAAATCGTCGCTGATATTATACACATATTTAATTTTCTGTGCGAGAACATCGGCAGGTTCGCTCCTCGGATTATCCGGAGTTACCGTAACCGCATCAACTATATTGATACCGCATGTTTTATACGCTTCAAGGATACCCGAGACGTCTTTATCGGCCATAACACCCATAAGAAGTCTTACAGGTTTGTCCTTAATTTTTCCTCCGAGCATCTCGTTCATGGTGTTTCCGAGACTCATGGCACCCTGTGGATTATGTCCGCCGTCCAGGATAACCACCGGGTCAAGACTCAGTATTTCCGCCCTGCTTTTCCACCTGGCGAGTGATATTCCTTCCCTGATAACTTCATCTGATACGCCACATTTTCTTGAAGCTTCGATAGCCGTAATGGCGTTACCGATCTGGTGCTTGCCGTTAAGCGCAGTTTCAAAGATCATACCTTCATACGCAAACTGCATCTTGCCGTCTTCCGTAAATCTTGCGCTGTCAAAAGCTTCACGGCTGCCTGCAAAAGTAATATCAATATTCTTTTCGTTTGCTTTGGCAATAAGTGTTTTTCTTACATCCGGCTTCATATTCTCAGGAAGTATCATCAGATCCGGATCAAAACATACTGCAGGCGAGCCTTCCTTAAAGATGCCCGCCTTCTCGGCCGTGATCTCAGAGATGGTATTCCCGAGAACACCCGTGTGATCAAGACCCATAGCCGTAATCACTGTTACAAGCGGATCTTTGATTATATTTGTGGAATCAAGTCTTCCGCCAAGCCCGACTTCAAGAACTGCGACATCTATCTTCATATCGGCAAAATAAAGGAAGCAGATGGCTGTTATGAGTTCAAACTCTGTAGGTTCATCACACAGGCCCTCTGATACCATCTTCTCCCTGGCCTTTTTAACCATGCCGGAGTACTTATCAAGGTCCGCCTCAGATATCTCGCCGGTCGAGTCATCAGCAATATAATCCTTAAGACCCTTTTTGCCGTCAAGTATCCTGATCCTCTCTGTAAAGCGCTCCAGATAAGGTGAAGTAAAGATTCCCACCTTCTTGTCATTTGCCGCCATTATGGTTGATATAAAAGTCGCAACAGACCCCTTGCCGTTTGTTCCTGCTATATGAATGGAACGGAATTTATCCTGGGGATTTCCCAATAACCGCATTAGCTCACCGATACGTTCAAGGCCGGGCTTGATCCCGAACTTTAAAGCTCCCTTAAGTATATCGGGTATATTGCCGTCAGACATCAGCTTCGGCTTTCCCGGAAGAAGTCTTGTCTTCCGCTTTATAATCGATCAGATCCTTTTTCTTAAAGACCATCATTTTACTCATCAGATAATTCGTAATAACAATAAATACGGAATTAATAAGCTTGAGGAGATATTCATAAGTAAAAGCAAATGAACCGAAATATGTCATTGCCGATGAGACCGGCACTTTTGTTATACTCTGGCAGATCCAGATCATCAGATACATAAAACCGAGCTCAAGGACAAGAAAAGATACTATTCTTGCGCCGAAAAAAGCAACAAGTTCCCTGAACACTTTTCCCTTTGATCTGAACACTGTAATTCTGTTAAGGAAATATGCAACAAGAACAGCAAGAACCCAGCAGACAGTCTGGTTTATGGCAGTCTTCAAAGAAAAAGAAAAGCCAAAAAGCGTAACTGTCATATCAGCCTTTACTATCAAATCAAAAAGAACAAAGCAGCCCCAATTTACGGCAGTCGTAAGCCCGCCGCTTACAAGATACATAAACAGTTTTCTGTTTTTTTCCTGTTTTTCAGTAAGGCTCTTATCACCAAATACAATTGTTTTAATAATTCCCATGTTTTCCATTAAACCCGTTTCGGTCTCGGATTCGTCCTTTCGGATACCATTCTTTTTACTATATATACGGTTACTGTAATAATAACCGCCTCAATAATAGCAATTACGAGAAAA
This sequence comes from Oscillospiraceae bacterium, assembly GCA_902788505.1. Lineage (GTDB taxonomy): Bacteria > Bacillota > Clostridia > Saccharofermentanales > Saccharofermentanaceae > Saccharofermentans. Next base: position 58,385 of record CADAKH010000003.1, on the reverse strand, counting down.
ACGTCAAACAGATATGAATACAAAAGCTCAGCTCTTTTATCTGCAAATCTGTACACACTGATAGAACCGGTCGCAGTATCGTAATAATAGAAATCGCCGTTGTTGTTCTCATCCGACAAATACATGATGAAATCACCATCAGGATTTGCAAAACCTCTGAGTATCATGGACCCTGTATCAAATTCAGCCGGTTTGAATTCGTCAGGCATCGATATGTCAGAAGGAACATCAGTTACCCTGAGTATTGCAGATGTCTCAATGATCGTATTCTCAGGGTCATATCTGAGGACAGTCTTTTCCGTACTGTTATAGAAATAGAATCCCGGAGACTGTGTTCCGTCAAACAGATAAAGCAATACACTTGTTACACCGTCTCTTACATATGCGGGAACAGTGTAACCGTTAATGTATTTCGTTGTGGCTGTAAAGCCGGCCGGAACTGCAATGTCATCAGGCGCATCAAGGAAAGTATATGTATTTCCGGCCTGATCGACCAGGGATGCATCTTCAGGAACATTACTCTCTTTACGCACTACATGTATCGTATAGCGCATGTGGCTGATTCCATCCTGAGCCGTAACATTCACATTGACGATATTGTCACCCATGTTCAGATACTGGTTGCCGTCAATGATAACAGCTGCCCAGAGATTGCTTGCCAGAACACTTACCTGAACTTCCGTAACAGAACGTTCAACGGAACAACTGTATTCTGTGATATTAGGATTAAACTCAGGTGTAATGTTTGTTCCCCTGATCTTCAGCGAAGCAATCGTAGCATCACTGGACAATCCCGTTCTCACGATCGGAAGCGTAACGCCGCTGCCGGCCTGTACGGTTACTTCGTCATCGACTGAAGTAAAACTGCCGGGATCACCTATCCAGCAATCAACTTCCCCGTTACAGTCAGGAAAGAGTCTTAAAACGATGGAAAAGAGTGTAACCTCGGAATCGGACGAAAACGAAGCAGTTACTATGTCATTGCCGTTATCATCAGTTGTAATGTTCATAAGCTGATCCATACCTGTAACAGAAAGGGATCCTACATTCTGTGTCTCAGTGAAAACATAATTCGAAAGATCGCTTCCCTGTTCAAAAGAAATATACTCAGCTTTATCAGCATCAAAGTTAAATTCAACAGGTCCGAATTCTGTGATATTAGGCATTCTGTTTGCGACAACATCAACAATAAGAATGTCACCCGGGCCGATATCCGTACGTTTGGCAACAGCTGATACCACAACTTCGGAATCGGCTTTCAAAGTCTTGGTATCAAGAAGAGGCAGACAGGAAACGGCAGCAAAAACCGCAGCAAACAAAGACACGGTGATCTTTGCAGCAAATGCTTTCAGTTTACTGTCAGCCAATAATCTCATTCCGGCAGGCTCCCGTACGAATCCGGCATATTGTTATATACAGGAATTATGAACTCAAAACCGGCATCTGTCATGCCTATTGAATCATAACTTCTGTAATATCTCATTCCCTCTGAATATGCCATCATTATATTCTGTGCATACTGGTGATTGTATCTGTCAGTTCCGTCATCAAGAACATCAAACTTCTGGAAGTAAAGAGTATTCTGACCTTTGTCTATGTAACCTGTTGCAATCCAGATCGCACCGCCCTTGATAGCTCTTTCAACAGATGTCCACGGGAGCAGATAAGCAGCCTCAGTATCTGTTATTTCCTGGCCTTCCCAGTCTTTACCCCACTGCGCATATTTAGCGCCGTTAATAACTGCACCGCCGGGTTCAGTCGTGGCATATGCACCGATGTTGTAGTAATTGTAATAGCCTTCATAGCCTGTAAGATCGCCTCTTGATAAAGCCGATTCACCCGAATAACCCATCTCCTGAATGATCCTGCTGGCAAGGAAATATGGTGAAACACCGGCATTCTCTCCTGCCTCGTAAATAATCTGTGCGTAATCATAATCCGGAGAGCCGTCCATAAAGGATCCTCTGATGATCTCTCTTACACCATCTATCGTGTGTACATTCGGATCGAAACCCAAAAGTTCAAACGCGAAGATCTTTTCAGGTGTAAAGAAGTTTCTGGGATCCATGAAATAACTTACAACTTCAGTCCTTGCCATCATCCAGTCAGGCTTGTCATATACTTCGCTGTTAGGCTTAACATAAGAAGGATATGAAGAATTCTGGATAAGACTTCTCGCTTTGCTATCTTCTGCAACAAGCGCAGTGTCAAATGAAAGATTTGTATAGTAAGGTGTAAATACATAATTAGGCTTGAGATTATGCAAAAGCCAGAGTCCGCTGTAGTAACTTTCAGGGAATCTGGAAAGTGTTCCTTCGCTGAAACTGCCTTCGTCATTGCCGTTTAAAAGATAGAACGAATAACTGTCTGCGGTGCCGTCAAAACCCGTAACAGTACATGTAATAACAGTTTCTCCGTCCGGAACATCGAACAGCTGCCCCTGATCGAGAACTGTCTCATTACCGTTAGACTGAGCTTTGATAGTAACATTTGCAGAATACCCTTCAAGAGCGGTACATCTGATAGCAATACTCTTTGAGCCGTTCATGTAGTATGCATAATCTCTGGTAAGGAAATCGAAATCAGGATATATATCCAGGAACTGATCAGGTGTAGTGTCGTTAATATAGCATCCGGAAAGCGCACCGTTGATCGGGATGATCCCTGCCTTCTTCCTCTCAACCTCATAGGTAGTCATATCCCTGTCGGTGAGCCTTACTTTGCCGTTGCCGTCATCACCCGTGACAGCCATATAACTGCCGTCAAAATAAGCACATTCTCTGGACTGGATCATCGTAAAGTCAATATCCTTCTCGATATCGTTGCCTGAACCGGTTCTGCTGACACAGATATAGAAACAGTTAGAAACACCTGTTATACCGGTCTCTTCTGCCACGGCAGCAGTATCCTGCTTTTTACCTCTGAGCATCGCATACGGAATGCCCGGATTCTCATTGGATCCGATCAGGTTACCCTTAAGATCGTAAAGCGATACTCTTATGTCATCCGATAATCCCGCAAAATCGATATAGCAGTCTTCATCACCGCAATCGATCATGTACCAGGCAGTTGAATTACCGCTGGGTATCAAGCCTTCGGCAACAGAATTAGGTGAGATGGAAACTTTATCAGGGATCGTGATCTCTCCTCCTGAAATCACTGTACCTCTTCCGTCAGAACTTCTTAGCAATGCATATACCTCATGCCGTCCGGGAACACAATCTGCAGTATCCCATGACAACACAAATTCACGGTAATCCGAATTGTCATTGTTATCTGAATATTTCAGGTAACCATAGTAAAGTGAACCGTCAACAAAGAAGTCGGTTCTGACTTCATCGCCGGTAACAGTATAAGAACCTGCCGCTTCTCTGATCCCTACCGTGTACTGATCAGGAGAATCAATAGTGGATTCAAGGCTGACATTGGATATAACAGAGCCTTTTTCCGCAGGTGACAATGAAGCTCCGAGATTACCTGATTTGTAGGATATTGCTCTGTTTATTGCAGAAGTCCTTGTGTGATCTTTGAGATCATCCATTATCTCTTTTACTTCATCCTGCCTTGTCTCGCCATAGATAACAATGCATAGATCGGAAGCAAACTTCTCATCTGATACGCCGGTAAGAAGATATTCGGGGGATGTCATTACAGATATCACATAATCGCCGCAGGACAATACACCGTCCTCTACACGTGCCTTGGCAAGTTTTATCTCTTCATCGGAACTCGAAGTCAGACTGCCCGCGCGGACAACTATATCTTCTGCTGTATTCAAAGTGTTTTTGCCAGGTTCTGTAATACCTGTATCAAGACTGATTGCCGTAAAGACAGTTGATGCAACTGCCAGTACTCCGCCTAATGCGGCAACGACAAAATACTCAGGTCGTCTTACAAACATTTACTTGGTATCCCTCCCGGTTATTCTGTCCAAAGTGTAACCGTAAGAAGGCACAAAGTGGTCCATGAAGTATTGAGCCTCAGGCATATTCATTTCTCTGATAATACTGCCTGTTGATTCTTTGGCAGCAGAAAATTCGGCATTTCCGCTGCTCTCTTCTCTCAGGCATTTAATATAAGCAGCAATCTTATCTGCAGCTTTAACTATCTTATGCGTCAGCTTCTCTTCATCACTCGAAAGCGAGGGCGACAGGAGCTCAAGATAAACTTCTCTCATTTCCTTATCTTCAGGAAGTAGTTCAACAAGACTTGCGGCAGCTTCGGATTCAACTTCCTTATAAGCCTTGGTGATCTCTTTGTTGCGGTATTTGATAGGAGTCGGCAGATCACCTGTCAGGATCTCCGTGCAGTCGTGATATAACGCATACGCCTGAACCTTATAAGGATCAAGAGCGATAAAGTCATTGTCATCTTTTCCGAACTTGTTGTGAAGGATAGTAAGACAATGAGCAATAACAGCTACATCAAAACTGTGCTCCTTAATATTTTCCGTTCTGCTGTTGCGCATCAGTGCCCATCTTTCGATGTACTGCATGCGGTCAAGCATAGCAAAAAAACCGTATTCTTCCATCTGTTCCATATCCTGTTTCCCCATTAACTCTTATACATCTCGTTGAAGCAGCTTACCGCAAAAGAATCTGTCATTCCTGCAATATAGTCGGATACATATATCGGGAGCGGTGTGTTGATACCTGCTTTGTATTCCGGATGATTACATACAAACTCAGCAAACTTTCTGATAGATGCCGATTTGGATTCAGCTGCCTTATCTATATTCTGAACTGCCTCATAGAAAGCATCGAAAAGACCTTCGATCATAACGTCGCAGTACTTCTCGTAGATCTTGACTTTGCCTGCGGTATAGATCTTGGCAACATTCTCATTTAATGTATGTTCCAATGCCTCGCCGGCATGATCACTCATCATGATGCATCCCTTGTCCATACTGTTCTCGATAATATCCTGAACAAGAAAATTGATGATCTCTGAATTGGAGCTTCCCATTCCGTCAGCTACGACAGGAACATCAAACTCGCTTGCGATAACGCCTGTTCTGAGAGCATCTTCGATATCTCTTCCCACATAAGCGATCTTGTCAGCAAACCTGACAACACAGCCCTCCAAGGTGGCAGGTCCCTTGCGGTCTTTCTTCGGGATCAGATAGGACAGGTCCTCTTCTGTCTTATCTCTGCATGGCTCAAGTTTGCGCTCGGAATAATACTCACCGCAATGCGAGATGATTCCGTCTCTTACTTCGAATGTAAGATTAAGACCGCTGTTGGCATTTCTCTTCTCAAGGATGCTTAGTACACGGATACCGTTCGATTCATGTTCGAAATAAAGATTATCGTCGATCTCTTTAAGTTTTTTGTTGAGGATCCTCTCACCGCTGTGACCGAAGGGTGTGTGTCCGACATCGTGTCCCAGAGCGATCGCCTTTATCAGATCGACATTGAGATTTAACGCATTTCCTATTGTTGAAGCGATATAGTCAACATAGATAACATGTTCAAGTCTTGAACAGATATGGTCATTTGCGGGATTAAAGAAGACCTGTGTCTTATGCTTAAGGCGGCGGAATGCCTGGGAATATATGATCCTTCCCATGTCACGCTCAAAACAGTTCCTGATGTCCCCGTCGTTCTCGGGTTCTATCCTGCCCCGTGATTCGGAACATTTTGTGGCATTTACGCTCAGGATCTTGTCTTTCTGATCCTGAAGCATCTTGATCTTTGTCCTTGTAGCTTCAGAAACCTTGTCGGATTTTCCGATACTGGCAATGCTGTCGGCATAAAGATCCTGGAAACTGAGATTGTCTGACATCAGTTATAGTCTCCTTCTAAAAGCATTAGGTTATTATACTACAAATACCCCATTCTCTTCTCGGTAAACCCTGATGCCGTGCCGCTCACGCTTTCTTCAGTCCTGCGGCATTGGCGAGCATATTTTTGCGCATTCCGTCAAAATCGACAGTAATCAGAGCATCTCCGCCTACAGGTTCCACTTTGAGTATCACACCTTCTCCGAATCTCGGATGAATAACTCTCAATCCTTCAGTCAGTTCATCCGCTCCAAGCCGGCCTTCATGTGATGCCGGCTTGCTCTTATCACCGGAGAACTGGGATTTGATAGCCGAAGCAATGGACTTTCGTGATTTTTCCCTGTTTGTCTCCCCTTCAGGAGCATCCTTCGGTGCTTCTCTCTTGGAACCCATAAGATAAAGCAATTCAGGGTTGATCTCTTTGATAAATCTGGAAGGCTGGTTGCAGTTGGTCTGACCGAAGAGCATTCGCTGTCTTGACAGTACAATAAACAGATTCTTCTTGGCTCTGGTGATCGCAACATACATGAGCCTTCGTTCCTCTTCAGTATCCTCTATACTCTGAACAGATCTGTAGCTCGGGAATACACCTTCTTCGAGACCGATAATAAATACCGCTCCGAATTCAAGTCCCTTGGCACTGTGGATCGACATCAGCTTTACATAATCATCACTGTCATTAAATTCATCGCCCTCTGTAAAAAGGGAGGCATTCTCAAGGTATAAACCGAGTATTCCTTCAGTTGTGTCCGCTGTAGCGGTATCAAAGAAGAAGTCGTCGTCAACTTCAACGGGCATGCCGTCACCGTCGTCTATCTCAAGAGTATCCATATCGACAGGTTCCGCCCTGTGAGCCTTATCGTATTCCTTGGCTTCAGACAAAAGCTCTTTTAGGTTCTCGACCCTGTCGATGATCTCACCCTTTTTCTCGCGTTGCTCGGTAATCTCTTCGATGATTCCCGATTCATTCTCAACATAGTCGACAAACTGGGCAAAATCCATCTCGTTTTCCATGAGCTTATCTCTCATCTGATTAATGAGATCCGTAAAAGCTCCTATCTTTGACGCAGACCTTACCAGTTCCGGGTAATCGACCGCATGCATAGCACATTCAAACATGCTTATATTGTCTGCGAGTGCATACTGCCTGATCTTCTCGATGGTAGTATCACCAATTCCTCTTCTGGGCACATTGATGATCCTCTCAAAAGCAATGTTATCCTTCGGATCGTTGATGAGCTTTAAATAAGCAAGAATATCCTTGATCTCTTTTCTGTCGTAGAATCTCATTCCTCCATAGACCCTGAAAGGAATACCGAGATTGTGGAGCGTAGTCTCTATGTTACGGGATAATGCGTTCATTCTGTAGAGAACTGCACAGTCGGAATACTTGAACTTTCCTTTGTCAGCCATCATCTTGATGGTTCTTCCGACAAAGTCAGCTTCACCGTTGCTCGTATCGGCGTTCATGACGATGATCTTCTCGCCCTGATCACCTTCTGTCCTCAGATGCTTGCTCTTACGCTTGGTGTTGTTGGCTATAACACAGTTGGCAGCTTCAAGGATAGTCTTGGTCGAACGGTAGTTCTCTTCAAGCTTGATAACCTTAGCGCCCGGGAAATCACTCTCAAACTTAAGGATAAGCCTTACATCCGCGCCTCTGAAAGAATAGATAGACTGGTCATCATCGCCTACGACACATATATTGCCGTTACCTGATGCAAGCTGCATAACCGCACGGTACTGGGGCATATTCGTGTCCTGATACTCATCGACCATAATATACCTGAACTTATTCCTGTAAAGTTCCCTTATATCGGGGTTATTCTCCAGGAGCTTTACCATATTGACGAGAATATCATCAAAATCCATAGCATTATTGGCAAGGAGCTTCTCCTGATATCTCTTGTAGATCCTTGCTACAACGCCAAGGAAATATTCCTTGCCTGCCAGAAGTGTATACTCATCAACACCGATAAACTTGTTCTTGGCATTGGAGATCTCATTCTGAACCGACTTCGGTTTGAACTGGCTGTCAGCTATGTCAAGTTCCTTCATGGAATCTTTAACGAGCTTCAACTGATCATCAGTGTCGATTATCGAGAAATTCTTCGTATATCCCAGAAGTTCCGCATGACGTCTCAGTATTCTTGCAAAAATGCTGTGGAATGTACCGCACCAGATATATTTTGAACGGTCACCGACCAGTCCTTCGATTCTCTGGCGCATCTCGTTGGCAGCCTTGTTGGTAAATGTGATCGCCAGGATGGAAGAAGGCGCAACATTATGCTTCTGCATCATATATGCGATACGGAAAGTGATGACCCTTGTCTTACCAGATCCTGCACCGGCAAGAATGAGAAGCGGACCGTCAAGATGTGTTACGGCAGCCCGCTGCTCCTTATTGAGTCCTTCGAGCATCTTATCCGCATCCTGATCAGCAAAAGTATCAGTGTTCTGGCCGTAAATATTCTCCAGATCCCTGAAAAACTCATCTGAATTACTAAATAGATCTTCTGACAAAACAAATCTCTCCCCGAAAAACAAGTATAAGTGATTATATCAGTAACAAGTGTTCTTGGCTTTCAATTAATGGGACAGTTTTAGCCTTTCCTGATATTATGTCGGTTCTCCAGGGTAAACACTCCAGTTATCATCATCAAAAATATTGTCATGAACCGTCAGCCAATAACCGTCCGGATCTTCAAAACGGGTTCCGTCATTAGTAGCTGTATTGTTGTTTTCTGATATGTAAATATGCAGTTCCTGTGTTTTAAACTCCTGATAGATCGGATTACCCGTAAAAGGATTAACAGGATTATCGACTATTCCCCGAAGCGCCAGTTCCGGAGTATCGGCATTAGTCATAAACTCTGTTGAAACAGTAAACCCGGTACTGTTGAAATCTTTTACCATAAGAACAGGATTAACTGCTTGAGCATCAAATCCGATATCCTCAACTATGAGATCATCAAACTGACCCAGGTCGTTGCCATGGTCCGCAACTATGATTATCCTGGTGTTGTCATATAATCCGTTTTCACGAAGATAATCAAACCATCTTCCGAGAGCTATACAACTTTCCATTCCGCACTGATAAGCAGCATAAGAAAGATAGTCTCTGTCCATATGCATCGTTATTCCGTCAACCGTAAAACGTTCTTCATGTGCTGCATCATATCCGGTGTTATCAATATTGACTTCCGGGGTATACTCAGGTTCCTTTAAGAGACTGATATCGTGTGTTGTTCCGTTGGCCAGAACAAATAAACAGTTTTCATCACTTTCTGTAATGTCCGTTACGTCACTTAAAGCATCAAGAACCGCATATTCCTGTACATGCCATTCATAAACACCCTGTTGCGTGTGCAATGAATTCCCTTTGTATGAATAATCAACCAGATTAAGATTAAAATATTCGCCTTCAGTATAAAACAGAGGCTGCATGACATAAGGCAAAGTCTTCATTAAGCCATAACAGAACATATTCCGCTTCAGCCTGTTTTCAAGATCCTCCCCGGCATTCTTCAATACCGGCATTCTGTTGTTAAAAACACCCGACATATTATATGCCGTAATGCCTTCGTAATCATCATAAATGCTAACATCCGGCCTCCACTGATAATTTGCATAAGGAGGATCTCCGACTGTTACATTCCAACCGTTTTCGGAAAAAATAAGCGGAAGCGTAAGCAGAGCTTCGTTTTGTTTGTCTTTTAAAAGTTCATCGGAACGTGCGTTTATCCGTTCAGGAATATAGTCGTATCCGCCAAACAATGCAGGTGAACCTGTATTGGTATATTTTCCGAATGAAACAGTATTGGGATAATAGGTAAATCCGTCAAATTGAGCAGCAACATCCGGACGTTCATTGAAGATATAAGGGATATGTGAGCCGTTCATCTTATCCATCATGATTATCACCACATTCTTCCCGTCCTTAGTCATAGGAATGCTGACATCTTCATCTGTATTGGCATAATAATAGTTGTACCCGGAAGAAAAAACAGCAATTGCACTTACACGCATTATTGAAAGAAATGAAACTGCAAGAAGAGCTATAATCATTAACGGATTTACCGTTCTTCTCCATTTTTTAGCAATGAGAAAAACGGCAATGCAAGCGACTATATCCACCAACAGACTGATAATTATCTCACCTGCACCGAATTCCATTTTATAGTCATAAGTCAGCTTGTTGGATACCCAGCCAAAATTCTTATTGAAGAAAACATAATTCACTATTCCGGTTACCGTAATGCAAGGAAGAACATATGAAATCACATTTACGGCCCTTTTATTTGAAAGATAAGTAAAAACAGGAATCCAAACAACAAAAGCACCGAAAGATATCAAAGCACTTATTGCCAGATACATAAGAGGATTGTGGGGATCGGAACTGAACATATTTGTCATTTCAGCCGGATTTTGGACTATCACATCAGACGGGATCATAATGCCCGTAAGCACTGCAAGCGCAGCTCCTGAGATAAGAATTGTCCTGAATGCTTTTTTATCCGGCACCGGTGCAGTCTTATCGGCTTTCTTTTCCGGCTTTTGCTTTATAAGATTTGAAATAATATTCTTTCCAAGCGAGAAAATATTGTTTAAAAGCCAATAAAATACAAGTCCGGAAGGAGAACGGTAAAGCAATACAAGGAATACTGCCGCTAATCCATAGACCTGTATCTTTTCTCTTAACGGATGGCCTTTTGTGTAAATGATTCCGGAAATCACATTAATCAATGTCATGATAACCGGAAGGACATTAACTGGGAAATCTCCAATCATAAACATTGCATCTTCCCTGCCAAGATCGCTGATAAAAGCAAAAGATTCGCCCTGTAATACTTTCAATCCGGAAAGCAAATCATATGCTGCGATGAAGAACGGGATCTGCAACAGAAGCGAAACAGAGCTCTTTAAAGCATAAATCGGCTTGTAGTGATTGATACGGTAATATTCCTGAAGCATCAGGAACCTCTCGTCGCCCTTAAACGCTTTTTTAATTCGCTTGATCCTTGAAGCCATTTTGGCCTGAATACTGCGTTCTTCTGCCTGAATCTCATCAGCCCGCTTATATAACGGCAGTATCAGAAAGTTTACTATAAGGCTGATTACAACAATAGATAATCCGGGACTGCCGGTAAATCTATACGCATAATAAAAAAACAATTCAAAAAGCAGTTTTATCGGTGTGATCAAAAGCGAATAGATAACTGACAGAAAAGACATATTTAAATCTTAACCCTTCACACTTACAGAAAGCTTTTTCCTGCTCCGTTTGGATGTATCTTCAGCCTTTACTGTCTTAGTGTTCTGCTTAGATGCAACTTCGTTATATCTGTCCATTATAAAATCAACAGATCTCTTTGTACCTTCTCCAATATATGCCCAGGTCTCGGCACGTGCTTTATCACGTCCGGCAGCAAGAGAAGGATCATCAATGCAATTATCGATAATCTCTTTAATATTTCCGATATTGTCATCACCAATACGGAACCCGAGTTCCGGCAATATTTTCAATGTCCAGGGAGTTTCGTCAAGCCAATAAGCATCATAGGGTGCCAGGTCGATTTTTGCATCCGTATAAAGAATCGGTTTGTCAAAAATCAGTGCATAATCAAATATTACGCCTGAAAAATCCGAAATAAGAATATCTGACTGCCTTAAAACCTCAAAATTGTCATTGTCCCTGTTCCAGGAGAACTTGGGATTCTCCTTGTACTTTGACATAAGGCGGTCCATCATATCTTTTTCGGTAGTGAAAGACTGTGGATGAGGTCTCACGATAATCTTATAACCGGTAGATATAAGCGAATCTATAAACTTTTCGCCATATCTGGTCAGCAAACCGCTTTCACCCCAAGTGGGAGCGAGCAACACTGTTTTTTCGTGTTCTGCAGGTTTGCCGGCAATCTCAAGTCTTTTCCTCATTTCATCCATAAACGGAATACCGCAGATTTCAAGAGGTCTGTGCTCATAATTGCGCAGATCTTCCAACTGTCTGATCTGATCTGCCTGATACTCACCAGATAAGATAACCGCATCGTAATGATCAAGCGCAAACATGCGGTACATTGTCATATCATTGGGGTTATGGGAAATGTAAATATAGTAATCCGTATTCTTCGAACGTTTCCACTGGAATACATCAAGGCTTGGAGTAGTTGATACAACAAGACTTGCATTCAGGAGATTAAGTCTGGTAAATACCTTGTTGCCTTCACCCAGATATTCTCCTGTAATGTACTGGTATTTTTTATTAAATACCGGATCATCCTCAGATGCCGTGAGATATGTTATCTTCTGTTTTCTTTTCTCAAACTCGTCAAGGAGCGGTTCGAAAACATTCCAATAGCGCTTGCTCTCAGCGTAAATAACTATTGGAAGCTTTTGTTCATTGATCAATTCACCTTTGTTCCCGCTTGCATGGAATTTAACCTTCATGATCAATGTTTTAAATGCAAATACCAGTACTCCGAAAAGTCCGAAGAGAATGGTAAACAGCATTCCGCCTGTTCCGGGATCAATATATAAAGCTTTAAGATAATCCATCAACAACCACCAAAGACTGCAAAAAATCGGTCAATCAAATTATGATTAACAAAATATTTTACTATGATTTATATTGCTCTTCAAATGATCAGACATAAATTATAGCCTGTGAAATTAATCATTTATGAAAAATATAAATATTTAGATATAATATCAGCATGAGTGATAGCGGACACAAACATTTCAGATTAAGCGGATCTCAGACCATTCTTCTGGGATTCTTTTTATTGATCGTCATCGGAGCATTTCTTCTTATGCTTCCTTTTTCTACTAAAACAGGTGAATGGACCGGTTTTTTAGATGCTTTCTTTACTGCAACTTCGGCAAGTTGCGTTACAGGGCTTATCCTTTACGATACACAAAGCCATTGGTCCTGGTTCGGTCAGCTGGTTATTCTCTCGCTGATCCAGATCGGAGGCATGGGTGTTGTAACCATGACGACGGTATTAAGCAGACTCATCGGCAAGAAAATCGGTCTTCAGGCCAGAACAACTATGCAGGAAGCCGTATCTGCACCGAATCTCGGCGAGATAATGAAATATACCCGTTTTATATTTATCGGATGCGTTATGTTTGAGGCTATGGGCGCAGTTATGATGGCACCCGTCTTTGTGCCTGAATATGGTCCTCTAAAAGGCATTTGGCTTTCAGTCTTTACATCAATATCCGCTTTCTGTAATGCCGGCTTTGACCTTAACGGTTCATACGGGGAGTTTTCTTCAATGATGCCATATATGGACAATCCGGTTATCGTCATTACTCTTGTATTCCTTATCCTAACCGGAGGATTAGGCTTCCTTACCTGGATGGATATCAGAAAACACGGTTTGAGATTTTATAAATACAGCACACAGAGCAAGATCATTATTGTAATGGAAGTAATTCTCATACTCGTTCCCATGCTCTATTTGTGGTATGGAGAGTATAGCGATCTTCCTCTGAATCAACGCTTCCTGGCATCGCTTTTCCAGGCTGTCACCCCAAGAACTGCTGGATTCAACACTACAGATTACAATTCTTTTTCCGGTACCGGTGTAGTTATGACTATTATCCTGATGCTTATCGGCGGTGCACCCGGTTCTACCGCAGGCGGTATGAAGATTACTACAATTGCGGTTTTATTCTTCACCATGCTCTCAGTCTTCAAACACGAGAAGGCTCCGGCAGTATTCAAACGCAGAATTACTCATGAAGCCATTTCAGGAGCAATTGCGGTATTTATGCTTGATGTCATTATCGCGGTTTTTGGTGCAATGATTATAGCCAAGATCGAAGATGTTGCTTTTATGAAAGCTTTATTTGAGAGTGCTTCCGCAGTTGGTACAGTAGGTCTTTCAATGGGACTCACTCCGGCGCTTTCCACAGTGTCTAAGATCATACTTATACTTTCAATGTATACAGGACGTGTCGGCGGACTGACACTTGTTTTTGCAGCAATAACGCGTAGATCAATAGATAACAGACATTATCCGGCAGATAACATAGCGGTCGGTTGATCCGGCAGAAAGGAATAATATATGAAGAGCATACTTGTAATAGGAATCGGTCGTTTCGGCTATCATCTTATCGATCAGCTGAATAAAGCAGGAGATGAAATACTGGCAGTGGATCTTTCCGAGGAAAGACTTGAGCCTGTTATGAATATGGTTACAAGTTCTCTGATTGGTGACAGTACAAATGAAGCTTTTGTCAAATCGCTGGGCGTAGAGAGTTTTGATGTCTGCTTTGTCGCAATAGGAGACAGATTCCAGGCTTCCTTGGAAACTACATCCCTGCTCAAAGAGTGTGGTGCAAAGTATGTTGTAGCCAGAGCATCCCGCTCAGTTCACGAAAAATTTCTTTTAAGAAACGGAGCTGATTCTGTCATCTTCCCTGAAAGACAGCTCGCAGAATGGTCAGCTATACGTTACTGTTCCGGAAGAGTTGTGGATTACCTTGAATATCCCGGTGATTATTCGATCTTTGAAGTTAAAGTTCCTAAAGAATGGATCGGCAAGAGTCTCGTGGATCTTGGTATACGCAATAAACTCCATCTCAACATCTTATCTATAAGAAGAAAAGGCGAACCTATTTTGGAGTTCCCGGCAGATCTTGTATTTGAAGAAGGTGACACTGTAACTGTTTTCGGTGCCGATAAAGATCTGAAAAAGCATCTCTCGATCAACTATTAAGACTTATGTAGCCAAAGCATTGTACAGCCGGATTTCGTTCCGGCTGTTTTTAATAGTCTCCGTTGTATTCCCAATTATCAGGATCGTGGATATCTCCGCCTTCAAATGTGAACCATGATCCCGGAAGGAATGTATTACCATTATTCTCTTCAACACTGATAATGGGCGAAAAGAATACTTTCTGCGGACCGTTTTTATAATCTGATATTATCGGGTTTCCTGTAAAAGGATTCATCGGATCTTCTATCAAACCTGAAGCTGCAAGGGCGGGCGTATCGCCATTGGTCATAAGATCCTCACACACCGTGAATCCCGTAGCATCAAAATCCTTGACCATCAGAAGAGGCATGAAATTCTCTAAATCTGTATCTCCACATGTTAAGTCAAATTGGCTCAATGCCCTGCCGTGATCGGAAACAATGATGATCCTCGTATTATCATAGACTCCGTTCTCACGGAGATAATCAAACCATTTTCCGAGTGCCAGATGCGCAGCCATATTGATCTGATAATGCATTACCTGCTCTTCATCTGCCATCTCCATTGTTTTGCCGTCAATTGTAAAACGCGCAGTCATATCATCATGATATGAAGTATTGTCAACCGTCATGGCAGGAACATAATCCGGTTCCTGCAAATAGCACTGTGAATGTGTTGTTTCGTTAGCCATCATGATAAATGTATTATCAGAACTGTCGCTGATCTCAGTAATATCGGGCAAAGCACAAAGGGTTGAATAAGCATCAACAAAGTCCATATTATAGCCTTTACTGAGTGAAAGCCCTTCCCTTGTCTGAACGAACTGTCCTCTGTCAACTGAGCCGGGCTCGTTATATATACCTTCATCATAGATCGTATCCTGAACGAATACTGGAGCAATTTTCATAAGTGAGAAACAGAAGAAATTACGGTTAAGACTCTTATGAACAGTCTCAGATAAGGTAATAGAGTATGTTTCGCTTGTCTCTGAATCAAATATGCTGTATCTGCCATTCAGATTAAGGCATTTAAACTCCGGATGATCATCATATATCGTCAGGTCCGGAAGCCAGAAATATCCGGCATATGGCGGATCACAGACAGTTACATCAAAACCGTTTTCTCCAAAAAGTACCGGCATGACTCTAAGAGCTTCATTGTGTTTATCTTCAAGACTCAATGAATCTCTCTCATTCATTCTTTCCGGAGTATATTCATATCCGCCGAACAAAGCTGTAGCAGCGGTATTCGTAAAAGCTCCGTATGAAAGTGTATTCGGATAATAGGTAAAACCATCATACTGCTCCAGTAATTCCGGTTTCTCATTAAAGATATATGGTATCTCTGTTCCCATTGCACGGTCGAGCATAATAACTACCACATTTTTACCGGTCTTGCTGAGCGAAAAAACTTTTTCGTCAGGCGCTGTCTCGACCGCATTCTGGTGACTGCCTGCAGATTGCTGATAAGTATCAAAAGCACGCCATATTCTGACAGTATGATAAATGCCAATTGCAAAGACAGACAATCCGGCAACAATCAAAACGGTTCTCAGAATTTTGGATGCCTTGGCATAAAGCAAAAGAAGAACAACGCAGGCTGCAAATATAACTGCCGCATTTATGAGAGTATCTTTAAACTGAAATTCGGGTTTCTTATCATAAAGAAGTGTTGAAGAAAGATTACCCAGATTTGTTCCGAAGAACATATAGTTAATTATCGATACACCGCAAATGATCCAAATTACTTTACTGAACAATGACTTGACGCTGTCACTCATAAAAAAGTAGAAAACTCCGCCCCAAAGAACCCATGTTCCGAACGATAAGAGCATTGAGTTAAACACATAGAAAGCCGGATTATTCTGAAGAACAACATCTATAAATTCCAAAGAAGAAGTATCAATTACTGTTGACGGAATGAGCAGGCCTGTTGTAAGAGCCATAAAAATGCATCCGAATGAGAATATGACTGTGGTCTCTCTTGTTTTTGTCTGTTTTTTTATCGGAATACGGATTTTGTTTCTTAACAAATGTAATGCCAAAGGAATACACAATAAAAGACAGCACAAAGAAAGGACTATCTTTCGCTTTGTCCCGAAATCCGGATTGATCAGAGTAAATATCATGATACCGGCACCAGCAACTGCCGAAACAATAAAAAGGGCCCTCTTCGGATCTTTAAGCTTATAGAATATATTCTTTACAAGTGAAAATACATTATTCAAAAGCCAATAGAATACAAGTCCTGAAGGAGAATGATAAAGCAATACAAGGAACACTGCGGCCAGACCGAAAACCTGTACCTTCGCTTTTATAGGATGTCCTTTGGTATAGATAATACCGGAAACAACATTTATCAATGTCATAAGTATCGGAAGGACATTAACAGGGAACCCCGCAATGCTGAACATAGCATCTTCGGCACCGAGATCATTTATGAATCCGAATTTCATTCCCTGAAGGTCTTCCATACCGGACAGCAAATTGTAAGCAGCAATAAAAAACGGAATCTGCAAAAGCAAAGACACAGAACTTTTCAAAGCATATATCGGCTTGTAATGATTGATCCGATAATACTCCTGAGTCATGAAGAAACGTTCATCACCCTTAAATGTGCTCTTAATGTGCTTAAGGTGCGGCGCCATCTTCGTCTGGATATCACGTTCTTCAGCCTGCAGTTCATCCGCTCTTTTATACAAAGGCAAAACAAGAAGATTAACTGCGAGACTCAAGAATATGATAGTCAGGCCCTCGTTCCCGATTATTCTGTTTGTAACCGAAAAAACGAATTCAAAAAACAACTGTAAAGGCGAAATAATAAAAGTATATAGCGCTGACAAAACTGACATTAAATATAATAACCTTCCGGTATGATTCTCTGTTATGTTCAAGCAAATAATACTCTCACCTCATGAAAGGACCGATAAGTCCGATCATGAGGTGGAGATAAGTGCTGTATTAGATTGTGTTTTCAGACATTCTTACGAATTATCTTACAAGTCTTTCTGTCTCCTGAGCGATTGCGAGCTCCTCGTTTGTAGGAATAACGCAAACTGTTACCTTGGATGTGGGCTTGGAGATGATTGCTTCCTTGCCGCGGAGACCTGCATTAGCCTCTTCATCAAACTCAACGCCCATGAACTCGAGACCTTCACACATAGCTTTTCTCATGTGATCTGTGTTCTCGCCGATACCTGCTGTGAAGACGATAACATCAACGCCTTCCATAGCTGCTGCATAAGAACCGATGATCTTCTTGCCCTGATATGCGAACATATCGAGTGCGAGCTGAGCTCTGTCATTGCCTTCCTTAGCTGCCTTCTCAAGATCTCTGAAGTCAGAAGAAACGCCCGAAACACCCTGAACACCGCTCTTCTTGTTGAGAAGTGTGTCCATCTCGTCAGGTGTGAGATTCTCATTCTTCATGAGGAAAGGAACGATTGCAGGATCGATGTCACCTGTTCTTGTGCCCATGCAGATACCTGCAAGAGGTGTAAGACCCATTGATGTATCCTGGCACTTGCCGTCCTTAACAGCAGCGAAAGAAGAACCGTTACCGAGGTGGCATGTAATGATCTTGAGATCCTCGTACTTCTTGCCGAGGAAGTCTGCTACTCTGTGGCTTACATAACGGTGAGATGTTCCGTGGAAACCGTAACGGCGGATGTCGTACTTCTCGGAAAGCTCATAAGGAAGAGCATAAGTATATGCCTTGGCAGGCATTGTCTGATGGAATGCTGTATCAAAAACTGCAACCTGAGGTGTGCCTGCAGGAAGAACATCCTCACATGCCTCGATACCGATGAGGTTTGCAGGATTGTGGAGAGGGCCAAGAGGGAAGCAATCCCTGATAACCTTCTTAACATCATCGTTAACGATAACTGATTCGCTGTAGTACTTACCGCCGTGGAGGACTCTGTGGCCTACGGCAGCGATCTCGGATACGTCAGCGATAACGCCGTGATCCTTATCAACAAGTGCATCAAGGATCATTCTTACGGCAACCTTGTGATCAGGCATGGGTTCTGTTGAGATGAACTCATCCTTGCCTGTGGGCTTATATGTGAGCTTACCGTCGATACCGATTCTCTCGGCATTACCTTTAGCGAGGACATCACCTGTATCGATGTCGAAAAGCTGGAACTTGGCGGATGAGCTTCCGCAGTTAATTACTAAAATCTTCATTAGACTAAATCTCCTGTCTTCATAGTTATCTTAAACCGTTAAGCCCTTAAGCCTGTGTAGCCTGAGCCTGAACTGCCGTAATAGCAACTGTACCAACGATGTCGTCAGCATTGCATCCTCTGGAGAGATCATTTACAGGAAGTGCAAGACCCTGAAGGACCGGACCATATGCAGGAGCCTTTGCAAGTCTCTGAACGAGCTTGTAACCGATGTTGCCTGCTTCGAGAGAAGGGAATACCAATGTGTTAGCGTGGCCTGCAACCGGTGATCCGGGTGCCTTAAGCTGACCGACCTCTTCAACGAGAGCTGCGTCGAGCTGGAGTTCACCGTCTACTACGAGATCAGGATACTTTTCCTTGGCGATCTTAACTGCATTTGCTACCTTATCAACATCAGCGTGCTTTGCTGAACCGTATGAAGAATATGAGAGCATTGCAACCTTTGCAGGAGCGCCGATGAACTGTTCGAATGACTCAGCGGAGAGCTTAGCGATCTCTGCAAGCTTAGCGGAGTCAACATCAGTGTTTACTGCGCAGTCAGCGAAAATAAAGAGACCGTGCTCACCAAGATCGCAGTTAGGAACATCCATAAGGAAGAATCCGGATACTGAAGAAATGCCGGGTTTTGTCTTAAGAAGCTGGAGAGCAGGAAGGATCGTATTACCTGTTGAGTGGCATGCACCGGATACGGCACCGTCAGCGTCACCGCACTTGCACATAAGGCATGCATAGTACATATAGTCTGAGTTCATCTTCTCCTCAGCCTTCTCGGGTGTGATGCCCTTCTTCTGAGCATCAGCGATAAGAGCATTTGTCTCTTCTTCGGAAAGACCCTTCTTCTCTGCCTTCTTCTTTGCTGCAGCAACCATGGTGTCTACGCCACGGAGCTCAACAAACTTATCGATATATTTCTGTTTATTGGGATCATTAAAAGGATCAACGATCGTAGCACCTGTGATATCAAAGCCTTCTGAATTCTTTGCGATCTCATCCGGTGTTCCGATAATTATAAGGTTAGCCATATCTGCCTTGAGTATCTTCTCGGCAGCCTCAAAAGTTCTCTTGTCCATTGACTCGGGAAGAACGATAGTCTTCTTGTCAGCTTTGGCTCTGGCCATGATGTCATCAATAAATGCCATATATATTAATCTCCTTTTGGAATTTTTAGTCGTCAAAAGTATACTCGTAAACCTATATTATTTCAAATAATAAATAGGGTAATTACAAAGTAGCCAGACGGGTGCTCAGATTCTCTCTCGCATAGAATACATATCTGTCGTTTTCTTCCCTGAAAACCATGTAAAGAGCAGGGCTGGTCGATTTGGTCGCAACCCTTTTGCCAAGCGTATCCGAGAGTCTGTCATAGAGATCAGTGTCACCCATGTAATATGCGATCATCATTCCGTCAGCATATGCGCCCATGGCTTCCCTTCCCGAATAGTTGCCGGTCATAAGAACAAATTCCGTGTATATTCTTCCGTCATTCATTACCAGACCTTTGAATTCGGCATAAGAGGAGCTGTCGAGCTCGCCCACTTCAGCAAGATTTCTCATTGTCTTAATGCTCTGTGCGATATCGATGGTGCCGGTGCTCTCGCCGCTGTAGATATAATCACCGCAGTCCATGGCACCGGAGGTTGCATAAGCATAGAAAGAGTATCCTGCACCTGCAAAGCCGCCCTTAACGGCTTCCAGAGCTTTCTCATACGCTCCCTGAGCGATAAGGCCGTTGTTCTCAAGGTCTCTTATCAGTCTCAGATTGATATTAGAGAGCAATACTCCTTCGATCTCTTCCTGTATCTCATTAGTTTCGACTTCAGCGCTGTCGTAATCTCCCGTGATCGTTCCGTACAGCTGTTCCATTGAACCTTCTTCGTCCGCATCGATAATGCTCGGATCCTCAAGGCTTACATAGAGTGATTCGGAGTATTTGGCAACAGAAATCTTCTCTGTCCTTATCTTTCCTTCCCCGTCGAAAATATTATCCACTATCGTTTTTATCTCTTTATAGTCAGAATCACTGCCATAAGAAATATAGTATTCCATCATCGCATCGAGCCAGTCGATCGAAGCCGATACCGACACGATCTCTTCACCTGATGCCGCACTGTCTGCATATACAAATGCCCTGTATGTTCCGTCAGGAAGTCTGAATCGTTTAACGACTTCCTCTTTGAGGGCAACAGCACTTGCTCTGTCCCCTCCCCTGACATAACACTTAAGGAGCAATGCCTGATCAGATAATCCGTAAATTCCGGAACTTTCCGCCTCCTGTGTTACAAGACGTCCGGCTATCGTATAAGATGTAGCGGCAAGTATTCCGTCACCGCCTTTTCCTACAATGAGTTTTTTTGTCCTGCCGAAAAGATAATCACTTACGATATTGTTATCAGCTGCAAGGTGGCTGTATTCATATCCGACACGTGCCGGAGAAGTGATCTTCAGTTTGGAACCACCTCCGAACCTTCCGGTATAGAACAGATAAAACACAGTCACGCCAAGAGCAAGCGCGATAATGATCGCTCCTGTTACAATCTTCCCGATACCGACACCGGCTATTTCCTTGCGTTGCATAATCTCTGCCTTATGAAATATAATCTTTACAATCAAAGATTATACCAAAAGCAGAGGATATACATAAATTGCGGGTCATAGGAATAATTGCGGAATTTAATCCATTTCATAACGGTCACGAATACCTGATCGGAAAGGCCCGTGAGATCGTAAATGATCCGAGGGCTATCGTTATGCCCGTCATGTCCGGCTTTTTCACACAGCGCGGTCTTCCTGCAATCTGTCCTCCTGTAGTACGTGCCAGACAGGCTCTTCTTTGCGGCGCGGATGTTGTTCTCGAACTCCCCTTCAGTTTTTCATGTGCACCTTCTTCGAGATTTGCGGAAGGCGCCGTTTCCGAACTGATCTCCACGGGTGTCGTAACCGACATCGCTTTCGGTGTTGATACGGATAATACCGATATCCTTAGAGCTCTCGCGGATATGGATTTCGCAAATGATGAAGTTTTCAACACTAAGCTGAATGAATATATTTCCACGGGGATCAGTTTTCCCCAGGCAAGAGCTGCCGCCATAAAGGATCTGGCGTCCCAAAAAGGTATCGGAGGCGATCTGGATCCGGTACTCTCAAGTCCTAATTCCATACTCGCATTAGACTATCTGTTGGCACTGAAAAAGATCGATAAGAAACACAGGATCAACGTGATCATGATAAGGCGCGAGGGCGAAGGCTACCACTCTTCTGACATCGGTGCGGATTTTGCGAGTGCGACATCTATCCGCAACGCGATCTCAACAGAGGCACCTCATTTCAGCCAGTCAGCCATCGCCGGCAAACTTAACGGACACATGCCTGACCGTTCACTCGGCGCAATGCTGTCATCTGCTTCTTCAGGAGTTTTCAGATATCCTGATTACGTTGGCTACATCAGAAATGCGATGATTACGGCAAATGCCGCCGAGCTAGACAGTATCGCTTACATGAGCGACGACTTGTCAGGCTATATCAAAAACTTTGCATCTGATATCAGATCTGACACCATACCTGATGACGATCACGACCTTAAGGTTTTCGAGAAAAAGATATCAACAAAGAGATATACGGTTTCCAGGATCCAGCGAGCTCTGGCAAGCCTGATGACAGGCCAGGACGGTTCTTATCTTGAGATAAAGCGTCCTCCCTACATCAGAGTGCTGGGCTTTAATTCCGAAGGTAAGTATTGTCTTAAGATAATGGGTAAATGCGCGAAGATCCCTGTTATCAACAGACCTTCCGACTGCCTGGAACTCCAATCTGAAAATGAGGATCTTAAAAAGATATTTGAGCTCGACATGAGAGCTGCTTCTCTCGGCTGGAAGCTTTACGGTAAAAACACCGCTTCCGAATGGGAATCGATCCCCGTAATAGTTAAATAAACGCAGAACAAAGCCGTCCGCCGGAAATTCCGACAGACGGCTCAATTATTCTCTTAGTTAGGTCAATTAAGCCTTGGCAGCGTTAGCAGCCTTAGCAAGTCTGGACTTTGTTCTGGAAGCTGCATTCTTGCTCATGTGGCCCTTAGCAGCAGCCTGGTCCAATGCCTTCTGTGTAGACTTGATTGTAGCATCAAGATTCTCGCCGTTAGCGATATCAGCCTTTGCCTTCTTAACAGTTGTGCGGATAGCACTCTTCTTGCTCTTATTGGCAGCAGCCTTCTTCTCGGAAACGCTTACACGCTTGATAGCTGATTTAATATTAGGCATTTTATCTCTCCTTTTTAGAGTTATATCTTCAAATTACCGAAGAATTGTATCACGATATATTTTTATTAGCAAGTCTTTGTTGCTTCATAAAGTCCGATACTTGCGGCAATTGTAATATTTAAGCTGTCAATATTCGAAGTATGCTCAATTCTTATGGGCTGTCCTATCTTCTGAAATGACGGATCAAGTCCTGTCGCCTCATTGCCCATGATCAGCGAAAACGGCTTATTTATCGTGGTTTCCTGAAGTTTAGTGCTACCGTCGAGCATGAACGGATATAGGTTGTTCGAAGGAAATCTTTTAGCATATTCTGAAAACTCGTCGAAAACTTCGATCCTCACGCTTGCGCATGCCCCCATGGACGCCCTGATCGTCTTCGGATCAAACGGATCTGCTGCAGTCTTTCCCACTATCGCAATATCCTTTACGCCAAAACCCAGGCAGCTCCTTACGATCGTGCCGAGGTTACCGCAGTTGGAAGGATTGACGAGAACCATGTGATTGCCGTCGTTAAGCCTGGCCTTCTTTTTTTCGATAACGCAGATGACGAAGCAGTTATCCTTTTTTGAGAGGATGTTAAACGGCTTTTCTTCTGTGGATACGGGTATATCGTTTCCACAGATGTCCTTTATCTTCGCGATAGTCTCTTCAGATCTGAAACCCGGATGAAGGATCATTCCTTTTACGGCATCACGGTTTTTGAGAAGATACTCCATAGCAACCGTCGCGCCAAGCCCGTATGTATGTATATTGTCGCTTTTATAGCTGGTAACTTTAATCAATTTGCATTCTCCCTATATCAATTCAACTATGTTAATATAATTTTATCTCAAATAAGTAAAGGAGCAATCTGTATGTCAGAAAATCAGAACCCTCAGCAGGGACCTTATTCCGAGCAGCTTCCTTCTAACGCAAAGCTGTTCTCAATCTTTGCTTACATTGGTCTTTTTTGGCTTTTAGGTTTATTGATCTCACCTGAGAAAACATCACCTTTTGTAAGACATCACGTAAATAACGGAATCGTTCTTTCGATCATGGAAGCTATCGCAGGCGTAGTCGGATTCCTTTTGGGACTCATCCCCTATGTAGGCTGGCTTTTCGAACTCGCAGTCTGGGGCTGCTGTGTTGCAGTTATGGTCATGGGCATCGTTGCCGCTGCAAAGACAAAGTATTTCTCTATCCCGGTTATCGGTGACAAGATCAAGATCGTAAAGTAATACTTGAATAATAAGTCATCAAGGCCTGCATCAATTGGTGCAGGCCTTTCATTTGCACAGAACTTTCAAAACATATATAATTGTCGTCGGCATCGAGGTGTAGCGCAGTTGGTAGCGTACGTGCTTTGGGAGCATGGGGTCGCAGGTTCGAATCCTGTCACCTCGACCAGAACGAAAAACGATCGGCTTTATGACCGATCGTTTTTTCATTCTATGTTACAGTTCCGACTTGATTCCTAATCGATCTGCATACACCGAATAATAGAATTCGTATATTTTCTTTTGTTCACCCTCGATGATCGATTTCATCTTTTTATATGCCTCGATCGCTTCCTGTCTTTTACCCTGGTGAAGTTTATACTCGGCTTCGACAATATATCTGGTAAAGAATCTGGCAGAGTCAGGTGAAGTATACGATGCAAGCTTATCAGCATACTCTCCGGCGCGTTCGTAGTTTTCGATGAGCATGTAATAAATATAGTAGATATTATCTACGTACATATTAAATACCTCATGCTTGTGATTCATATCCATAATGGGCTTGGCGCGCTCTAAAAGATATATTGCACTGCCTTTATCATTTAAGCCGCGGCAGATTTCCATAAGGCTGCCATAGTAAGTCAAAGCAGACAACCCATGATCGATATAAATGGTGCTCTTGGCGGTAAAGCTGTTTTCGTCAAGCAGCCTGATAAGCTCAAGTGACTTATCGTATTTTCCCAACGCGTTATAGTAATCAACCGTAAATAGAACAAATTCCCTGAGATATACCTGATCTATCTTCTCTCCGTTTTTATATGCATTTATCGCCTGATTGGAAAGCTCGAAAAACTTCTCCGTATAACCATTCGTAAATAATTCTTTTCTAAACTCAGAATAGACCTTGCCGTAAGGCTTGTTCTTTTCTTTGCTTATCATGATCTTGAACACTACATAAGTTACCGGAAGCGCTGCCACCAGAACGACAGCAAACGCGATAAGAAGGTTGTATCTGAATAACCTGTGAAAGAATAATGCAATGGCAACGCCGAATAATACGACGACCAGATACAAAAGTCCCATGACTTTGAGTTTGACTGTTTTTCCCATACAGATCTCTCCTTGTCATCATATCGAAAAGAATTCGATCTTCTTTTCGGCCATCTCGTCTACTCTCTCAATATAAGTCAAAGCATCCTTAATGGTGGGACATCTCTCCACCCTGTGCTTATAGAGTTCACCTTCCTGCTTAAAGCATCTCTTGCTCATTCCGCCTGCACCGAAGGACAGCACGTCCCTGCAGTCGCTCATCATGGCAACATTATAGATGCTTCCCGTATTGCCTTTTGCAAAACCTGTATTCTCAAGTCCGTGACCCGTGTCTTTCTGGCGGTACATATAATACGGTCTGTATCCTGCCTCCTGCAAAAGATCGTAGCTTTCTGCCACGCACAAGTCTAATTCTCCCCTGCTCTTTTCATAGTCCATTACTTTCTCGCGGCTCATGGCAGCTCTTCTCTTCTTATATAGAGTATGGACCGTAATGTTTGCAGGAGCAAGTTCGATCAGTCTCTTAGTCGAATTAACATGTTCTTCGGCATTCTCATAAGGAAGCCCTGCAATAAGATCCATGTTTATCAGATCAAATCCCATATCACACGCCTGCCTAAATACCCTGACAGTATCTTCTGCAGTATGTTTTCTTCCGAGTCTTAAAAGCGTCTCTGACTTCATCGTCTGCGGATTGATGCATATCCTGGTGATACCATGATCTCTCATCGCTTCAAGTTTTTCCTTGGTGATCGTATCTGGTCTTCCTGCTTCAACAGTCACTTCACAATCAGGTGTGATCATAAGATTTGAATAGATTGCATCAAGAAGTGCAGCAAATTCCTTCTCTTCGAAAACCGTAGGCGTACCGCCTCCGACATATAACGAAGAAAGCGGTCTGTCTATCGAAGGTGCCACCAGCTTTATCTCGCGCTCGAGAGCTGCTTCGTAATTAACCAGCCTGTCCATGTGACAGGAAATATCAGATGAAATGAATGAACAGTATTCGCATCTTGAAGGACAGAAAGGCACTCCGACATAAACTCCAAGACTGTTCTCAGGTACTTTGGATAATAACCTTTGTTCTTCTCTTGAAGTCTCATATGCAAGTTTTGCCTTATCAGTTCTTACAAAATACTTTGTCACGAGATCTTCGGCGCTGTCTTCTTCCCATGCTACAAGTGTGGGTCTTATTCCGGTAAGACAGCCCCATGGCATGTTTTTCGATGTGATATCAGACAAGGCCATATAGAGCGATCTCTTGATCTCACGTCCGGGCTCTAAAAGCTCTCCCTTATATTCATATTCCTTATTATCCGAATATGTAACAGATCTTCCGTCAGCAAAAAGCTCATTAATAAGTCTGACATCCGGACCTTCAGGCGCAATGACCTTTCCTTCGTCCTTCAGTTCTTCAGGGACACCACAGAACATCCTGACAACATCAGACACTCCGTAAAATTTATCGTGACCTTTAAGTATGACTTCAAGCATCCAACTCGCCCTCAACATATGTCATATAGAACCTTACATAAACACTGTCAGGAACATTATAAGATTCCACGCCTGACTCACCATTCGTCTTTAAGAAGGTATCATTAACCATGTCACTTGTCTCAGCAATATCAATTCCAAGCTTTTGTTTGATCTGGTCAACTTCGTTGTCTATCTGTCTCCAATAGATTACAGATGCCCGCATATCCCTGTACACCGGATCCATCTCAGCTGTTGCCGGATACTGCGGAACAACCTCTCCCGTAGCTTCGGCTATCTCGTCAGCAACATGATAGAGATTCCAAAAGATCTCATAGTAACCTGCATATCTGAAGTCTGCCCTTGAAGATGAGCAGCAGGCAAGTATAGCCAGAGTGTTGCAATCAGTCTCACTTGCATATCCTTTTGCATGACAGAGTTCATGACACAGTGTAACGGGGAATTCAATAATGCTCATATAATCGGTATTAACGTTTACTTCATCCAGGAAAGGATCATACATTCCCACGATATGTGTATAGCTCCAGTAATGGCTCATAGATACCGGCTTTGCACGGACATAATTCTTACTTAAAGGCACATCGTATTTCTCGCTGAATGCATCAATAAGCGAACAAGCATATGTGGCTGAGTTCTCAAAACTTTCCTGCATATGAGCAACACCGTTATAGTCTTCACCCAGGTGGCTCCTCGCCTCGATCATCCCTATGTAAGCCCATCTGAGTGCATTACAGTAATCCTCATATGACAGTTCTTCTTCCGTCATATCAAGTGCTTTATACACATGTGTGCGCTTGTAATTAAAACCGTGCATAGCCTGAAAGATAACTGCTCCGATAAGAACAATTATCAACAGATTCCTGAATGATTTATAAAGGTATGAAAGTGCACCATTGCCAAGGAACTTTTTAACCAGAATAACAGACCAAATGATCAGTCCTATAACAAGTAAAGGTGTTATACAGACAACTATGTTTTCCGTCAAAGAGTACTGGAAAAACATATTAATGCTCTGCATTGGTTTTGAAATATAAGGAAAGATATTTGTGCAGTAATAGTCGGCAACATTTCTTGGAACAAAAGAATTGGCAAACACGGCGAAAAAGCAAAGAACAGGCAGCGTCAAGGCCGTTGCAATCCTTATGGCAATTCTTCTCTTTCCTTTATTTTGGATCTTCATCGTATATTATTAATTAAAAGGAATATCACGAATAAGACCGCATATACAAGAGGCTGATGTGCCAGATAGATAATAAGCGAGTGTCTTCCGATAAACTCAACAGGTCTGGCAATTGCAGCCATCACCTTTCCTCTGCCGGGGAATATAGTCTTTTTATCCTTGTAGCAGATCCTACCTATCACACAACCGATAAGAAATACACCAAGCCAAGGGAAAAGCGGCATATAATCTGCCATCCAGGGAGAACCTGATATCTCAAAACCTATTGGAAGAAATAAAAGATTATCTGTCGAATAATCCATTTCACTTATATTGCAGCCACAGATAACAATATAAAGGCCTATAAGACCCATTATTACATTTACGGCATTCGCATTTGCATGAGTCTTTCTCTCAATATATGAGATCAATACATATAAAAAAACACCACAGGTAAGAACTGCAAGAACATTAAATATGATCAGGCATTCTATACCGGCAAATTTAGTGATAAGAAATGTTACAAGTGTCAGTAACAATGCTGCGCCCAAAAGCTTAAAACCTCTTTTCACATTATTGCGTGATAGCGTACAGCACATTCCCGATACACTTACAAAAAGAACAACGATTACAGGATGAACGAAAGACCAGAACCATCCTTCTTCAAGATAAGAGAAAATATCTGCCCCGAATTCATATCTGACATCCCATGACATATGCATGAAGAGCATCATGATAAGAGCTATTCCTCTTAAGAAATCAAGCTCCCATGCGCGTTCTTTTGCCAGGCTCTTTTTAGCGCTCACTTATTCTCCTGCCCTTCTGCCAGACAGCTTCCTAAAGCAGTCGCAAATACTGCATCTTCAGGAACGATCATATTTACTCCATAAAGACCTTCAAAAGGAATGAGATACTGCTGGCATTCCTTAAGATCTGTCAGCTGACCTGTAAAAACAATATCTTTTAAATTACATTGTCTGGATGCCATAACAGCAACTGTACCGACAGCCTGATATACAAGGTTAAACACACCGGCCATCTTATCTTCTCTTGACAGATCATCTGCAGCTTTACCGAAGTTGGAAGCTGTAACATTCATAGGAAGCCCGGTTACGCCATTTCTCGTGATATCGCCGATAGTAAGATCGCATTTTAATACATCGCCAGTTGTTGCCATATCTGACAGTTTTACAGCGTCCGATGTACCGGTCAATGCTAAGCCTAAGCCTACAAGAGTTCCTCCTCCGACACCTGAACCGATTATATGTCTGACTGAATCCTTCTTAGCTTCCAAATATGCAGTTCCGGTACCCATGCTGACAACAACAGCATGTTCCAGTCCTGAAAGATATAATCCACCTAAACCTGTAGCTATGAATTCTTCTACGATTACAGTCTTTATCCCCAATATAGGTCCTTGCGGGAATCCTGCTCCGACACCTGTTATATTGATCTGTTCGATATCATTAATGGAAAGGGCATGATCATTTATGAGTTTTCCTACTGCGCCGAATGCAGAGGTGACGGGATCTGCCGCCTTCACAATATCTCTGGCAATTATCTCGCCATCCTTCATTCCCACGATCTTGGTCGTGCTGCCGCCGATATCCAGTCCAACTTTTATATTCATATTTTCATTCCTTTTGTTTTTCGAAATTCTAACAAAATAACAGGTTCTTATTCAACCTGATATTTCATTCATACTCTGAATATTATTACACAAAAAGGGGCATTGCTAAGCAACACCCCTTTGAAATACTGACCTGATTATGAATTATCCGTAATAGAAAACGATTGTATCCTTATAGGTTGGGTCTATACCATTCTCAATCTGAGCAACATCATCATCAGTAAATCCATACTTAGCACTCTTCAGCGTTGCGGCAGTTAAAGATTCACCATTAATCTCAACTGTTCTGGTTCCTTCAACATTATCGTATTTAGCACAATCTTCAAATCTGGGAAGCCAGAAACCACCATCATATCTAGTAACATAATTAGTGTTGCTATAATTGTCTTTTACAAAAATCCTGTAATTTACATAACAATTCTCGGGATCGTATTTGTAGAACATACTAATAGCCCACTTTGACTTGGAAGACGGCGGTGACGTCATCAAATTTGTAGGATCAAATACAGCATACGCTGTTGTACCCGTGCCCTCTGCTGTAGAACCGGCATATGCAGTAAGTGTAGGAACTGTACCCGGCGCACCGCTTGGATTGACTATTTCCCACTTCCAATAAGCTTTTGATTCCCATGTTGCCTGTGAATATGTTAAAAAAGAATTCTCAAAACCCTTAGCATAAAGCATGGCATAATCAGCAGAATCATCAATATTGTATGTAGTTATAAAAGAATTTGAGATAGCTGCACAAACTCCGGCTATTATTCCACCAAGCATAACGGTAATTGCCAAAACCAATACCATTTCTACAAGTGTAAAACCTTTTTTCTTTCTACTTATCTTTTTCATATCGACCTCCGGAGCAACCTGCTATCAATTAAAGCCACTGCCAACAACTGTAGCACCATCCAAAGTAGGATTGCCATTATCTACAACCCAATAATACAAGCCAGTATCAGAATCATATTTAACAACTATCTTACCCTTGGATGCTTCTGTTCCATTTGAACAATACTCAGGGAAATAAACTAATGACTTATGATTATCAGCATAGGCATTATAAGTAGAATCATCAGGAGTATAGTTATTTGACTCATATCTAACCTGTGTAGGTACAGTTAAAGACAAAGTATTCCTGGATATTT
The DNA here is from genome assembly GCA_902788505.1 of Oscillospiraceae bacterium. GTDB lineage: Bacteria > Bacillota > Clostridia > Saccharofermentanales > Saccharofermentanaceae > Saccharofermentans. The sequence continues at coordinate 27,782 of CADAKH010000003.1, read as the reverse complement.
CAGCAACATATAATGACTCCAAAGAGTTACCGCCATGAACGAAATTTAAAGTCTTATGACCACCGCTTGAAGTATATCCGGCATTTATAGCCATAACCTCTCTACCTGTGGAACCTGTATTTTGTAAGTGGCTCCATCCGGATACTTTGTTCATGCACGCATTATAATTAGTAGATCCGGACATACTGTAAACCGAAGTCTGGAAAGAATATGCCATCGTTGTAATAAATCCGTTGATAAGCATTGTTGAAACAACAACCAGAATAAATACACCCAGCATTGTCTCAACAAGGGTAAAACCTTTACGGCCTCTGATCTTATTAATCTTTTTCATCTTATATCACCTCAAAAACCGTAATTTCTAAGCTTTTCTTCGCTGTCGTTAGTTTTCTGGTTCAAATCATCAACTGAAGCATTAACTCCGTTATTGGCAGCTTTTGTAGTTTCAATCCAATCGCTGACACCGGTCATAACAAACGCGGCAAGCATTAGAATAATAGCAACTACCAGTATTATCTCTACTAAAGTAAATGCACGGATATTATATTTCTTACACAACCTGCGCATAATCTACCTCCGGATAATTAATATAAAACTTCATCTAATGCTATTATACTGACTTTTGTGTAAATTTCAACACGAAAGTTAATAATTTGTTAAGAATGGTCACAATTTGTTAACAAATTACAAATATCGATTTCAAAATGCCTTTTATCCCCAAAAAATCCAGATTCAAAGTGACTTATATTTCTCTTCAATAAATATAGTACAGTCTGACTGTATACAATTTCTAATCCGGATCTCAGCTGGTTATAATTGATTTTTTACCAAAGAATAAAAAAAGCGGAGAACTATGTTCTCCGCTTTCCTTAGAGCTAATTCAATCAGATTAGATTGTTGAACCCATGTTGATGTTTGTGTTAGCAGTAATAGCGCTGTTAACTTCACCGATAGATGAGTTGTGCTGTGAAAGTGATGCCTGAGCTGCCTTAGCTGCTGTGATGTACTTAGTAATACCGATAACGAGTACAGCTGCAAGGATAACGATGATAGCAATAACGAGTACCATTTCTACGAGGGTGAAACCCTTCTTTGACTTCTGAATCTTCTTCATGTTTAGATTCCTCCTGTTAAGTTTTTGAGTTTGTAGCCTTATTATACACACTCAGAATATAATTGCAACACTTTTTTCAAAATTTTTCATTTTTTTGCCACAATTATCATTTATGCTGCCGGAGCAGGTGTAGGTTCAGCATTCTCTTCTGCTTCAAAACCTATGAGTGTCTTGATGTCACCACTTGCATCAGAAAGCTGTTGCTGGAACAATGCTGTTGCCCAATAAGCTGCAAACGGCTTAGGGGCACTCGGATCAAAGTTCATGTTAACGACACCATACCAGAGACTGTTCTCATTGTCGCATACATAAGGGAATCCGATAAAGCCGCCCTTAGTATCAACATTTGTATCACCACACCAGTATGTATAAGGTGCATGGCTCTCATCAACAGAGATTCTGTTTTTAAGGTTAGTTCCATAGAAATCAATCGTAGCTGTAAGTGTCATAATTCCATTAACTTCCTCTGCAACAATACCGCTTACCTTGATACAAGACGGGTTTTCAGCATTAATCTTTTTAAGTGCTGTTAAAAACTCATCATAACCTTTTCTCTTGGCATATTCGCCCTGACCCATCTGTTCACTGAGTGACTCGATAGTTTCAGCTACCGGAGTTTTTGAACCAGGTGTGAAATCAGGATTACGGTTGTACTGAGTAACGGTATATCCGTCAGTTCCGGAATATGTTACTGCAATCTGCATACATACTACGCTATCAGGACAGTTTGTTCCGTCAGGATAGCTTACAGATGCCATACCAATATCAGTAGATGAAACACTTGTTAAGAAAGGGCAGCCTGCGGTCTCAAAAGTTTTGAGTACATACTGTTCGAGACATTCAGTTTCAAGATTATCAATAAATGATAATTCAATATCTGAACATGATGCTTTCAAAACTTCAATCTCAGTTGCCATACTTGCATTGTTTTCTCTAAGTTGATCAAGATAAGCTTTTCTTTCCTGAAGAGTCTGTAATTCAACTTTGTATTCATCATACTTTTTGTTAAGAGTCCTGATTCCGAAGAAATATGCCAGAACAACTATAATCAACAGTGTGATTACATACATAAAACCTTTTTCTCTAGCTGAAAGATTATTCATTATTATTTCCTCCCCTATAATCAGCCTTCAACAGCCTGTGAAGCGGCCACAGGAGTGTAATACAACTTAATATCGCTGTTACCACGTCCGACATCAATATACTGACCGGATGTCATTACTTCATTCAGACTGCCTTCTTCTAACTGATATCCGTCAACAAAGATTCTTGTAAGCTGATATGTTATTCCGGCATAAGTGAAAGATGTAACATCATTAATTGTATAAGAATCGCCTGCTCTAACATCAATAGTTTCAATACCGCCTAAAACAGTAGGAGCATCAGGATTGTCAACATAACGTGTAATAGAAATGTGAACGTTTCCAACTAACAAACCATTAATAGTGAAAGAATAATAATTGTTGATTGCATCAACTGTAGATCCATCAACTAATTCCTCGGGAGAAGATGCTACAGGAACATCAATTCTTTGAACAGTAATTGCCGGTCTGGAAGCAAATACTCCCTTTCCGTTCAACATGTTTACCATATCTACTGCACTGTAATATGTGAAAGAATATCCGTCCATATCCAAAGTAGTATTGGTAATCCTGTATTTCTGAATGAATGAATCACTCGGAATGCACTTTGCGATTACATCAGGCAAATCTGTAGGAACCGCATCAATCTCATCAACGATTTTACGCATCTGAGAAAGTGCATAATACTGATTTGTTATATCATTTAACTGCTCATTCAAAAGTGCGTAATCCTGTTCAAGGGTAGCATATTCCGGACTTGCGAGAGTATTCTCGAGATCCCTGATCTGACCTTTTATAATAGTGTTTCTGATAAAGAAAGCTACGATAAATGTAAGAACTACAAATACTACCAAAACACCGATGGCAACACCGTAACCTAACATTCTTGCAGCTTTTGCCGCATTAGCTGTAAATTCGGCAAAAAAGTTTACATCTTTCTTTGCCAATAATTTTTTGCTGATTCCGTTAGCCTTAGCCATAAAGTATACCCCTCCTTAATCGTGGCGGATCAAAGCGCCGCAACAATTTACGAACTTACCGATCTCAAAATCCCTAGGGCCAGATACTGTACTGAGAGCCTTAAGGATTTCAACCTGGGTACCAAGCTGACGGGCAAGTTCCTTATCAATCTTCTTATAACCTGCACCGGAACCATAAAGGAAGCAGGTGCTGATAGCATCAATGTGATACTTAGCGATTGAGAACTGAGCTGTACGGGAAACAGCATCAACAAGACTCTTGAAGTAAGCATTTACAGCACTCTGAAGAGCAGGTGTCTCTGCTACTGTCTCGTTCCAAACATCAATATCTTCAACAGGTACACTTGCCTCAGCCTCAGATGTAGTGATATTAAGTCTTCTTGCAAGTGAAGACTGCTGGCTTCCGTTCTGGAGTTTCTTAACAGAGTCTGCAACCTGTCTGATATTTGAATGGCCGAACTGCAGTCTTCTTGAAAGAACCGGGAAACCCTTGTCAAGAACTGTAACTGTTGTAGTCTTGCCTGAAAGTTCAATCAAGAGAATTGTTGACTGCTTAATGTTCACATTGCCGTTGATAATTCCCTGCTCGAAAAGCTTTCTTACAGCATTAGGGTTAACATCAAGAGCAACAGGGGTGAGATCCATATTCTTAAGGAACTCACGGTAATCTTTGATTACATCCGTAGGAATCGCTGTAGCTCTAACCTGAATCTTATCAGCATTTGTCTCAGCATCCTTCGTTGTTCCATAGACTAAATAGTCAATGGACATATCTCTGTTTGAACCCTGACCTAAGATCTCGTACTTAACCATGTCCTTAAGCTGATCGTCTTTAACTACTGGAAGCTCAAGATCTCTTGTGTGAACGAATGCACCTTCTGTTGTAACAATGCAGCTCTTCATTCTGATGTCGAGACGTGCAATTGCATGCTTAAGAGCCATAACGATTCCGAAAGAATCTGAGATAGCACCATCACTTACTGCATCACCTTCCAAAGGCACAATACCCATTTTTTCGATAGTAACATTTCCTGTCTTGGGATTGTAGCTGCCGACAGCTAACTTAATATCAGAACTGGAACAATCGAGAACCAATTCATTTCCGCTTTTTCCTAATGAAAAATCCATTTATTCTTCTCCTTTCATTCTTCGCGATTGGTATTACAAGAGCCACTGAGCCATTGTGAAGATAGGCATAGCGATACCGCCGACAACAACACCTACGATGATAGCCATGATGATGATCATAGCCGGCTCGAGAGCTGAAACCATCTTTGCTGTTGCTGCATCTGCTTCATCTTCGAAATAGTCAGCTGCCTTTTCCAAGATCATATCCAATGTACCGGATTCCTCACCGATCGATACCATCGCATAAATCATAGGAGGAAATTCTTTAATGTCTCTGATTGATCTGGATAAAGAAGTACCTTTTCTAATTTCTACACGAGCCTCCGCAAGCTTCTTCATTAAAATAACGTTATCAAGAGACTTCTCTGTAATTTCAACAGCCTGAAGAACTGAAATACCTGACTTAAGAAGCGTAGATACAGTTCTGGTGAATCTGGCTGAAGCACTCATTCTTGTAGCCTTACCGACAATCGGTGCTCTAAGCATGATCTTAGACCACTGTTCGCTTCCCTTGTCAGAACTCTTCCACATTTTGAATCCGTAAATGAGAAGTCCGGCAACAGCGATGTAAATATACCAATAATGAACAAGTGAATGTGAAAAGTTTAGCAAGAACTTAGTAAGTCCAGGCAAGTCACCACCGAGTTCCTTGATTGTTTCACCGATCTTAGGAACGAGGAATGTCAAAAGACCTACACTGACTACCAAAGTAAGTCCTGCAAGAATCTTAGGGTAGACCATAGCTGAAGAAATTTTGTTCTTTACCTTAGCTTCCTTTGCGAAGTGGTCAGCGAGTCTTTCCATGATCTCATCAAGACGGCCGGATTCTTCACCTGCCGCGATCATACTGATCATGATATTAGGAACTACACCTCTTTGTTCTGAGAAAGCTTCTGAAAGTGATCTACCGCTTTGTACTGATTCATAAATCTCACCAATACACTTTCTTGCTTTCTTTGTTTCAAGCTGCTGATACAACATGTCGAGTGATCTTACAACTGTAATACCGGCCGACAAAAGTGAAGCAAGCTGTCTGGAAATAATAACAAGATCCTTTGTTTTAAGCTTAGGGCTGCCGATTTCAATTCCGGCCAGTCCCTTACCCTTATCTAACGATAATGAAGCGATGTACTTGCCATCTTGCTTCAATTTTCTCGATGCTTCGCCAATTGATGCAGCTTCTATGATGCCTTCAGACATTTTACCTTTGGAATCGATAATCTGATATCTGAAATTAGCCATCTGATATTTCCCTCCTTATTAGATTTACAAATAGCCGCCCGATTATCAGGCAAACTCCATATCGCCGAACAACGGACTCTGTGTCTGACCGGCGTTATTAATGAAGCGCTTAAGATCTTCGGGGAATCTGCATCTCTGGAGAGCAGTGTCTCTTGTGATCATATTTCGCTTAACAAGCTCAGCGAGATAGAAATCAAGAGGGCACATTCCCGACTGAAGGCTCGTAGCGATAGCACTGTCTATCTGATACGTCTTACCTTCACGAATGTTGTTTCTGATAGCATCATTAGAGATCATGATCTCAAATGCTGCGCATCTTCCGCCGCCGATTCTCTGGACAAGAGTCTGACAGATAACGGCAACAAGAACAGTAGCAAGCTGAACTCTGATCTGATCCTGCTGATGCGGCGGATAAACGTCGATGATACGGTTAACTGTATCTGCAGCAGAGGAAGTGTGGAGTGTTGAAAGAACAAGGTGTCCTGTCTCGGCTGCAGTTATAGCTGTACTGATAGTATCGAGGTCACGCATCTCGCCGACGAGAATAATATCAGGGTCCTCACGGAGAGCAGCTCTAAGTGCGTTAGCAAAAGAAAGTGTATCTTCGTGAATTTCTCTCTGGTTGATCATAGCCTCACCATGCATGTGGAGATACTCGATAGGTTCCTCCAATGTAAGGATATGGCACTTTTTACTCAAATTAACATGACCGATCATTGCAGCCAATGTTGTTGACTTACCAGAACCCGTAGGTCCTGTAACAAGAATAAGTCCACGTGGTTTCATTACGAGATCCTTAAATACGTTAGGCAGACCGAGCTGTTCGCATGTAGGGATCTCATTTGTAATTGTTCTTGCTGCGAGAGCATATGTTCCACGCTGCTTGAATACATTACATCTGAAACGGCTGTAGTTCTCAACAATGTAAGAGAAGTCGATCTCACCTCTCTCGTTCAGATACTGCTGTCTTGATTTGTCAATCATTGACTTACAAAGATACTCGGTATCTGCAGCTGTAAGCGGCTGATTGCCCAACGGCATCAACATACCGTCAACACGAATCATCGGCGGCAATCCTACAGTAATATGGGTATCGGATGCCCCCATCTTTACCGATTCAGCCAAGATCGATTCGATCGATAAACTAAATCCTTCCACGTTAAAAAACCTCCTTATCAGTCAATCGTGTAAGCAACTCTGTTAAGTTCTGAAACCGTCGTAATACCTTCGAGTACGAGGTCTCTTGCCGAATCCTGAAGCATCTGTGTTCCTTCTTCGACAGCCAGTACGCGCATTTCATCTTCGCTTGCTCTTCTCTCAAGCAAAGTCTTCATCTTTCTTGTAATAGTTACAATCTCGTGAATGGCAATACGTCCCTTATATCCCTTTTCGTTGCATTCCGTGCATCCCTTACCACGATATAACTTCTGGCCTTCGTCCAGTCTCAGATATTCTCTGTCATACTCATCCGGCTCATAGGACTCTCTGCAGTTCGTACAGATACGACGGACAAGACGCTGAGAAATAACGCCAACCAATGCTGACGAAACCATGTAAGGCTCGAGGCCCATATCGATAAGACGGTTGATTGAAGAAACCGCATCGTTTGTATGAATAGTACTGAAAACCAAGTGTCCGGTGATTGCAGCTCTCATAGCGATCTCTGCCGTTTCACCGTCACGGATCTCACCGACGAGACAGATATCAGGGTCCTGACGCAAAACGGATCTGAGACCACTTGCGAATGTCATACCCGCTTTAACATTAACCTGTACCTGATTGAGTCCGGGGATCTTAATCTCTACAGGGTCCTCAATTGTAATGATATTAACTTCATCTGTGTTCTTCTCAGCGAGAAGAGTATAAAGAGTAGTTGTCTTACCTGAACCGGTAGGACCGGAAATAAGGATGATTCCCTGAGGAATCTTGATCATCTTATCGATCAGTTCATTATTACGGTCACTGATTCCAAGATATGATCTGTTAAGGTTGGCGTCGTTTTTGGCAAGAATACGGATAACCGTCTTTTCACCGGTAACACAAGGAAGAATGGATACACGCATGTCAACCGGCTCGCCGTTGATAACTGTAGTAATACGGCCGTCCTGAGGTATACGCTTCTCGGCAATGTTCATACCGCCTAAGATCTTGATTCTCGTTGTGATGGCATCTTTAGCTGAGATCGGATTGCTCATAACTTCCTGCATGACACCGTCGATACGGATACGGACTCGTACACGGTCTTCAAGAGGCTCAATGTGAATATCGGATGAACCGGATCTGATAGCGTAATCGATCATTGAGTTAACAAGCTTAACAACAGGTGCACTGTTTACTGCTTCAGAAAGTTCTGAATTTTCATCAAGCGAATCAGTTTCGAAACTTGCACCAAGTTCCTCAGCAGCCTTATTGGCACTTTCCTTACCGTAATTAACTTTGATGGCATCGACAATTGAAGAATGAGTTGCGAGCATTAAGGAAATCTGGTATCCGGTCTGGAACTGCAACTCGTCTTCTATTGTAATGTTCATCGGGTCATCGATTGCGACAACCAGATTATCATTATCAAAACCTATCGGGAAAACTATATTCTCTTCGCAAAACTTCTGTGTGAGTAATGCGGTAGCCTTAGGATCAACATCAATACCGGAAAGATCAATAATCGGATAATTGTACTGACTGGAAACCGCTCTCAGGATGTCAAACTCTGACATCAAACCGCTCTCAACAATAACCTCACCAAGACGTTTGCCGGTTTCCTTCTGAACGCTAAGCACTTCTGCAAGTTCGGTAGCATTTAGGAAGCCACTTTCGACTAGAATATCACCTAATCTCTTCATCGAACCCTCCTGACAATCCTAATAAAATATACACTCAAGTAATGCACACAAAACAAACAGGCGCACTTCGCCCAAGCATAGATGTTAGAACTATACAACAGAATCAGTTAAATAACAAGGTTTAAAGACAATCTGCACAAAAAATATTTTTGACAATCACATGACTGAAATATTACACATCTTAACTTGGTTTTGCCTTGTTTATCTATCAAAACAAAATATGTATAATATTATGGTTATTATAATATGAAATTCAACTTGGAGGAACATTAATGTCAGGTCATTCAAAGTGGAACAATATCCGCAGAAAGAAAGAAGCGTCAGATGCAGCAAAAGGCGCAGTATTCACTAAATTCGCAAAAGAAATCGCTGTAGCAGTAAAGGCAGGCGGTCCTGACCCAAACAGTAATTCCAGGCTGAAAGTTGTTGTAGCTAAGGCTAAAGCTGCAAATATGCCTAACGATAACATCAACCGCGCTATCAAAAAGGCTGCCGAGGCCGGTGAAGGTGATGATTACGAAGAGATCACATATGAGGGCTACGGTCCTGCAGGTGTAGCGATCATGGTTAAGACTTTAACCAATAACCGCAACCGTACAGCTGCTGATCTCAGGCATATCTTTGACAAAAACGGTGGAAATCTCGGTGTTGACGGTTCAGTATCTTTCCTTTTCAACGAAAAGGGAACAATTCTTATCTCAAAAGAAGAATATGAGGACGAAGATCAGGTAATGACTGATGCCCTTGATTGCGGTGCAGCTGATTTTGACAGTGATGACGAATTCTACATCATCTCAACGTCCACAACTGATTATTATGATGTCAGAGATGCTCTTGAAGCTAAGAATTATACGATTGCTGATTCAACACTTGGACCTGTTGCCATGACAACTGTAGAAGTAACAGATCCTGATGCTGTTGCTCAGCTTGAAAAAATGCTTGATATGATGGATGAAAACGAAGATATCCAGGAAGTTTTCCATAACTGGAATGGCTAAAGGACGTTAGATTTGGACAATCGTGACGAGACAAGACAGGAACAAAACGTAACCAAAAGCGTTCCAGTAGCAAGAAAAACGCTTCTGTCTGAGTTTCGCGGAACGCTTAAGCGTTTTGACAGATCCGGAGCCTCTAATCAGAATTCCAGTTCAGATTTTGCCGCCCCGGGCTTCGAACGAAATGTCGAAATAGTTCTTTCAAATGAGCAATTAACCCGCGAAGTATTATCAAATATCGCAATTATTGCTTTTGTCGGTCCATCAGGCACCGGAAAGAGCACCAGAGCAATTAAGGTCGCCCGTGATAACAATATTCACTTCATAATTGATGACGGACTCCTTATTAACGGAAGCCGGATTGTTGCCGGTACTTCCGCAAAAAAAGCTCCGACAAAGATGGAATCAGTCCGTCAGGCTATTTTTGTTGATCCGACCAGATCGTCTGTCATGCGTCGAGCTTTGGTTGAATCCATGCCGCGAGCACTGATGATTCTCGGGACTTCTGACTCGATGCTTGATAAGATCTGCAGCAATCTGTGGTTAAATAAACCTTCCATGCTTATTCGTATCGAAGATGTTTCCACTGAAGAGGAAAGACGTCTTGCTCGAACTACACGAATGAATGAGGGCATGCATACTATTCCTGTCCCCAGCATGGAGATCAAGCATGAGTTTTCAGGTTATTTCTCAGACCCGTTCAGCAAACTCAGGCAAAGATTTGACCGTGAACGTGGAGTTGTACCGCTTGCGCCTGATTCTGACAGAACAGTCGTTAGACCGACTTTTTCATCCCTTGGTTCTTATTCGATATCCGATGAAGCAATTCTTGATCTGATTAAGATTGTTCTTAAAGATGTCCCCGGTTTTGCTGAAGTTATTTCATTCAAAACTGAAAAACAGACTTTTGGCGTAATGATAAGTCTCGATCTGGCCTTATACTACGGCTATGATGCTCAAAAAGTCCTCGAAAATGCTCAACAACGCGTTGGAAGCGCTGTCGAAGAATTCACATCAATTACTATGAACAGTGTTAATGTCAGAGCGAGCCGTCTTATTCATATGCCTAAAATCAATGATTCGGAAGGTGCATAATGGAAAAAATATATATGATCCCTGTTAATGATGCCTATAACGAGTCTTGCGGATGTCCTGTCTGCAGACTTCGCGATAAGGCAGAGAATAATTATCTTGAGTATTATCTCGGTCCTTCATTAATGGAGCCTGATACACGAAAGATTACAAATAAAACCGGTTTTTGTCCTGTGCATATGGGGAAACTTAATAAAGCGGTTACAAACAGACTCGGTTTGGGTCTTGTCATGCACACCCATTTAAAGGACTTTAATGAGGAGTTAAATCCAAAGCTTAAGGCATCTGTTCCTGCCAAGGCCGGTTTATTAAAAGGCAGGAATCCCGACTATAAGCAGAAGCTTAATTCTGTCGCAGATCTGATCGATAAACGCATCAACTCATGCCCTATCTGCGATAATCTAAATGAGGCGATGAGACATTATATCGAAGTTATCTGCTGGATGTTTTCTCACGACAATGCTTTCAAGGAAAAATTCCTTAAATCTGAATTTCATTGTTTGCCGCATACTTCAATGCTTTTAAGACAGGCAGCCAGATTATCTCAGAACGAAGCTTCTGAATTTGTTGATGCACTTTACAACAACAATTCCCAGACATTTGAGACATTGATAGCTGATGTTGAGTATTTCACTTTGAAATTTGACTACAGAAATACCGACAAACCCTGGGGTACCAGCAAAAACTCAATTCAGCGTTCAATGCGCTTTTTGTCTTCTGACGGGAGGGATTTCGATGAACAGCAATCAAAAAGACAGTCTTGATTATTCCGATCCGGAAGTAGAAAAGTTTTCTGATGGCATTGTTCTCGAAGTTATGCCACAAAAGAATGATTCTGATTCTTCGACTAAATATATTCTAATTAAACATGATTACTATTCATCCGATTCTGATCATGGAAGAACACTTCTTAAATCCATTTTCAATTCTTTAATAAAGTCAAATTTTAAAAACCTGACAGTATATTTAATTGACAAAGGTGTACTTCTTCTTGATAAAAGTAATCCTTTAAATGAATCGTTTACTTCTCTCGTAAATAATTGTGAGATCGTTATAGCTGACGATGACAGCATCAAAGAGTATGCTGTCAGTTTTAGCTCCTCTGATAACAAATTATCAATTCAGCCTTTCGAGACTATTGCTGAAGATATAGTTTATTTATCAGAATTTCTCGTGCTTGAATAATTATCAGTATATAGTAAATATCCCAAATAACACTTATTGTCACAATATAAAAGTTGTCTCGAAGTGATCAGATCACTTCGAGACAACCAAGACGCTTTATGGTTTTCTACAATGGACTTATGCAGGTAAATTTCTGTAGAACTGAAGATCAGCTACACTGTACTTTGATCTTGCACGTCCTGTCTGTTTTTCGCCAGTAGTAACTCCACCGGGCTGAGGACAGTACGGCATGCACAAACCTCCGGGTGAACCTGTATAATCATGTATACCATAGTTATTAGTTTCAAGTCGTCCATAAATATATATCGGTAAACCTTCACTATTACAGTTATTGAATCCGAAAGTGCTTCCCGATCCATATAATCCGACATAAGCTTCGAGAGTACAACGATCACCAATACGTAATGTATTTCCACCTGTGCCGAATAAATAAGCTGTAGGTCTTCTTACACCATCATATGCATAGGGGTACTCAACGGTTAAGGTATTATTACCATTTTTACCTACATATCCGCCACCCCAATCTGAGATCTCGTCTGTGTAAGAAGTACCGCGAATATAGGAAGCCATTGACGCGGCATCTGAATAACAAGCATCACCATTTTCATCTACATGCTGAACAGATATAATTCCTGAGTTGCAAATGCTGCTAACATCTCTGTCATTAGCTCCGCCAAAATATAGAGACGCATTAGGCTCCAAAACAAACACAATCGGAGTAGTTTGATCAGTAACATTATAAACTGCAAATACTACTGCACCCAGATTGAAAACGGTGTCTGCCGCAAAGTAGAAACGATAACTGCTTGCATGAGAACCATCAATTGCAATGACAAAAGGATCAGTACCAGACTCGTATCCAACCTCGTTAGTATCAGCAGTAAAATAATAATACTTTGGAGCCAAATAGACATAACTGCTATGATGCTGACTTGAAGCCGTTGATGTAAGGTTTGTCTTTGTCAATGCAAATGTATTTGTGGCAGGAATAGCTCCGTCTTCAGCCCCATTTGCCCTTAACCAAGAAGGGAATGTCTTTGTTACCGGTGTTGCTTCGTATTCCGTACCAGCAGGAATTAATGTGTTTTTAGCGATCGGTGTGCCATCTTTAGCATATGTATCATAGCTTAAAGTAACTCCGCCAGTAGGAGCAGTCTCGTAACCATCAGGGCTAAAGTCGCTGAATACCGTAGCAACATCAGAGGGGAAAGCTTTATTTACATTACAATAATCAGATGCAGAATAGATTTTCAGATTGTCGTTAACCTCAACCATGTCAGCGCTAGGTGAAGAGTAATTTATAGTCGATGCCCATGCGTTATCAACATTGTATTTTTTCTTTGCGTCCTGCTGATGCTGCCTGGTATTATCGTTTCCTGTAGTTGTCGCTTTAAATACTATTCTCTTAGGATTCTCGGCTTCAGTCATAGCTGCAGCATCAGAATCATATGTTACAAAATAACAAGACTTAGCAGCAGTAACATTATGGTCATCATCCCAACCTTTCATGACTTCTTCTATTTTTTCATCGGCATCTTCTCGATCATCCAAGCCTGATCTTTGAACTGATCTATTCAAGAATACAAACTTATCATTAGAAAAATTACCTGTTTTGTATTCGTTTGAAGCATCGCCGCCCTTATAAAGAAAAGCAGCATCATCAGCAGAATCACCGATAAAATACAAATCTCCATGATATTTAACAGCATCGTGAGAAGAATAGAATTGTGCTCCTTTGAGGAAGACTACATTTCCATAAAAATTGTTATCGGAACCCCAATGTGATTGCTGACCTGGTGCAAATACTACATCTGAGTAAAAATATCCGCCACCACCGGAATCCGTACCATAACCTCTCAAAAGGATCGTGTTATCTGTAGGCTTTGGATTTGTTTTATCCCACATGCCTACACCACGGTAAAAACGCATTGTCTCTGTTAAGACATTCGCATTAACTTCAATCTGATTCTTAAAACGGTTGCCGTAGTTAGGACCACTGTTATTAGTATTAAGGACTATTCTAACGCTTTCGGTCTCATCGCCGATAGTTGTTGTGAAATCACAGTTAACAAGCTTGTGAGCACTGTCAGGATAATAAATATCAAGCACAGTGCAATTGTTAGGATCAGAAGACATACCCGGAACGCCCGGAACTTCCATCCTGATCTTGTCTGAACCATGATATGTCTTAATTACAGAATCCAACTGATCATCTGTGATTTCCTGAGTCTCAAGTGCTTCAAGGAAAATCTCGGCAGCTGAAGTAACTGTAAGCCTTGCCTGCGAAGACATCGTGCGTTCATACAAACGGGTCCTTGTAGACTGCGTAAGCATCATGGCAGATGCAATAAAAATCATAGCAAGCGCCAAAATCAGGACTACGAATATAAGAATTGCGCCCTGCTTGCGTTTCTTAGCTTTACCTAATCTTTTAATCATAAGAAGCACCTTCCTTGCGTTTAGTGTCTGATGTTACTTATTTAATCGAGTCTGTCGAGAATACCCCGCACAATACTCCTTATTTCCTATGCCTATTTTAAGCTATCCCAATTCAAATTTCAACAGAAAATTCGAACTTTGCTAACTTTTTTTACATAGTTTGTTAACATTTCGTTTACATTTTATATTTCTTTCTCGTCGTCTTCTGTCTTTTCAACGGGTTTACCCTTCTCCCCGTACTTGTCAAATTCTTCTTTTTTAGATGCCACAAGCCAGTAATCGTTTTGCGTGGCAAAGCGCATAACCGCAGCTGCATAGTAATTCCCGGCCTTGTTTTTCTTGACTCTTGTCCTGGAAAAGAGTTCACCGTGTTCTCTGCATTCTAACAGAGCATACTGTGATTTCCTGATCCTGAAACACGGTATCTTAACAGATAATTTCTTTCCGCAGAGCGGACATTCGTTCATAAAGTTTTTAGATGTCGCAAAAGCGCTTGTACCATCAAGGCACTCAGGACCGACAAAACTGAAATCCGAGGGCACATCAGGATCTATAGATGAACTTGAAATAGCAGATATTACTTCCGATGGCTTATTGTGTTTAAAGATTTCTTCAAAAACCGCACCGGTATAATGTGCATCTGCAGTAGCACTGTGAAAAATCTCATTTTTCTCAATGTTATAGAAATCGACCGCTGCTTCAACGCTTCTTTGAGTACCCTGAAGTCCGGCAAACAGGGAAAAGATCGGTTGGAGATCAAGAAAAAACATGTCCAGTTTCGGATCCATATCAAAGAATTCAAGATTCATCTTGAGCATAGACGGATCTGAGCTTCCCCACCCGACAAGGATAGCATCTCCGCAAAAAGCCTTAAATTGTGAATAAGCATCTTTGAAGGGAATCCCTTTTAAAAGATCAGAATTCTTTTTGTGGGTTACTTTTTTTACGTGATAATGAAGCTTGGTGTACTTGACCGGAACAATATCTGTCGAAAATGAGTCTTTGTAAATAAGTTCTCCGTTATCATAAATGTACTTTAAGGCACCTATTTCAATGATCTCTCCGGTAAGCTTGCTGACATCAAAGGAATACTCCTTGCCCGGCATCGGCTGGTTCCATTCCATATCAAATACAACAAATTCCGTGCCGTCTGTAATCTTCCTGCTAAGCATTTGTGTCTGTCCCTTCGACGGATACATTCTTCTTTTTATTATACATATGGAACGCAGGAATTGCGATAAGGAAGGCTGCCGCGAAAGCACTGATCATTATTCCGGGTGCGATTCCTGAAGCTTTCCGCTCTATCGAAACCTCCATTATGCTGTCGGAATTACATACAAATGACGCTGCAAGCTTTCCGCAGAACTCAAATGTATCGCAGGAAATACCATTGACCTTGATCTTCGTATCATCGTAAGCGTAAGGCAAGATAACCGTACACCTTCCATTTACACCCGATACATCTATCAGGAAATCTGCACTGTCTGCATTTCCGGAAAGCGCGTCAAGACCAGATAGAACATCTTCATTCAATTTCAGCAAGGATATCCGGCAGGCATCTTCGCCTTGCGACTTGATTGAGAAAACCAATGTAACTTCCCCCGGCTGAGAATCAATAGCGGTTATAAACGGGCCTGTAAATGCTCTTGTTGATTCACCATTGCCGGAATCAATACTTACTGAAGCACCATTTACGGCATTACAGTATATGAACAGTCTCTCTCCATCCTCCACAGTAAACGGACAAAAGGCCAAGTCATTGATTCCTTCTTTCAGCAAGTATGTATTCATACCGTCCAAATGAGTTTCCTTCTTATCGGAAGGCTTAAGATAAATCTCTTCAAAGAGTTTTCCGCCAGCGGCTCTTAAAGACATATTATTAATGTCATCAACAACTGATTCCCCTGTCATCAATACACTTAAATCTGCCGGAACTAACTGGTATTTGTTGTTATCATTTAATAACGGAATATCCGAATCATTATCAAAGATCAGGTTTTCAGTATCAGCGTTTCCGTAGCTCACTTTAAAGTATTCATCAACAGCTGCTTTTTGAATTGTGTTATTAAAAATAATAAAGGAAGCATTCACTCCAACACATAAGAATAAAGCAATAAGCACAATGTATTTTCCCTTGCGGGAGATCTTTTCTTTTGCAAGGGCATAAAACAAAGATGCTTCGATAATTATCCCGAGAAAAGTGGATATAACTATCGGACTGGCAAATGTGGTTCCGGATGTGGAATTTCCTGATATAACAAGAAAAAACAGCGGAATAAGGCATGAAGCAATATATTCACCACGGCCTAGGCCCTTTATGTTTCTAATCCCTATGCCTGCTACGAAAAAGACTACGGCTTCCATAAAGATCAGTTTTGATGAATTCAACAGCGGTGCCGTTCCGAAAACACTGACAACCTCGTTTAAAAATGAAGAACAGCATACGGCATGAATAACAATTATTATTGCAGAAGCGGCAACTTTCAGTCTGACCGGAATAATCTCATTAAGAGCAAAAGCAATAACAGCGATCAAAGTAAGTATTCCCACATAAAACAGTGGTGAAGTGTTCTGATATATACTGCCGGAACGCAAAAGGAATGTACCCCTTATCCATTCGAAAACGGTGTAATTCACCTTCGCATTCTTAAAGCTTTCCGCTACATCCACTTTTATTCTCATTGAAAGCAGTCCGGGCAGTGCAAACACCGCGGATAAAGCAAGTCCGGTTAACATTCCGCCTAAAAGCTTGAGCCAGGAAGTAACAGCCATCTTAAATGTACTGTATAAACTAATACACATAAGAAGTGCAATAAGGATCATAAGCGGAATACCGGATATAAGTCCGTATCCGCCGGTTACAGCCAATCCGAAAGAACCAAGGCATACATAAGCAAATGCCTTCCATGTTCTCTTTTGCAGATAGGAATCAAATGCCGACATCAGCACCGGAATCATAATTGACATATTCATAAGCGATGCAAATTGTGCTGTCAAAACAATTTGAGAAGAAAATGCATACATCACGGCCAGGAGAGCCGAAAAAAGCCTGGACAGTTTAATGTGTTCAGACATAAAGAAATACATGGCTGAACAGCAAAGTCCGAATCTGACATAGTATCCGACAAGAAGAACTGTTTTTTCAGCTGCCTGAGGAAGGAGCAGCGCTAAATAAAAGAACGGATCCAAATGAATAAATGTAAGAAGACGCCACAATTCGGATGCGGCATTGCCTGACCTGATGAGATCCAGATCTTCTATGGCAAGATCTATTCCGCGAAGGATATTACTGCTCATATCGCCGCTTCTCATTGAAAGTCCGACAGGCAGTATTTTCCCCGGCTCAGTCAACAGACCGATATTCAGAGAAATAACTGCAATTATGACTGATGCTATAAAGCAAAAGACTACACCGTCATATGTTTTAAACTTTTCTTTTGCCTTAATCATCTGACTCCTCCGGTTTCTCCGGTTCAATTAAATCTTCGGCCTGATCCAGCAACTCGGAAACAGGGACCTCCTCTATTACAGATTCAGACAATCCTTTGTTTTCTTCACCGGTCTGCTCTGAAACAACAGCCACTTTAGATTTCTTTTTTCTTACCAAGGCAGGAACAGCTATTAATAAAGTAATACCGAATACAGAAGCAAAACTGATCAAAGCTCCTTCCTTAAACCCTGCAGGAGTATATTTCAATGCAACATCGTGACTTCCTTTATCAAGCATGATTCCCATGAGAGCATTCTGGACAGGAACGATCTCGGCAGGTTTACCGTCTACTTCTGCTGACCAGCCTTCAGCATATGGTATCGACAGGAATAAAAGACCATCTTCTTTTACATCGATATGGCCGGATAACGAGGTAGTATCGTATGTCGTTACATCGAGCTGCTCATCACCTAATGTTTCAAGCATGTTGGCATAGCCGGCCTGATCCAGCTGGTATCCGTATACAAAAATCGAAGATCCGGGCGACTCGAAATACTTTACTTCAAGTTCAATTGGATTTCCGTCATATACTCCAAGACAAATTATCTGGTAGCTTCTTATCTCGAATCTCCTGGTACTTCTTCCATTGGTTATCTTAACATTTCCGCCTTTGCGGGCATTTGCATAAACATAAACATCAGAACCGATCTCTGCATCGTCTATTGTCAGCGTAAATGAGTAACCGCTGTTATTTGCACTTCCAGCTGAACCGTAAACTATAACTTCATTGTTTTTGTCAGAAGTAGAAAGTCCTGACGACGAAACCGGTGTAAGCTTGACGGGCTTGTAAACATCAGGTGCCCCCATGCTGTTGACCCATCCGTTCGTTTTATCAAAAACATCAAGGTTGTTATCAAAATCAGGAGCATAATCAAGAACTGCGGGATCCGTCATAAAGCCTATACTGAATGCATCGGGATTTCCCCATGCGGTAATATGCTTATCTTTAAAATCCTGTTCATAGAACGGCGGGACACTCTGACTGTTTTCGATTGCAACCAGATTCCGTACATTAAGAAGTGTTGCGGTAACGCGTGTAAGTCCTGCATTTCGCATTCCGTTAATACCATTATTATGGAAACCGTAGTTTCTCATGTATTTAACTAAACTTTCACGTGTGGTGGATGAAAAAACCGAAAAGCCCTTAACATCATACATAGACTGAAGATTGCACACATTATTCGGGAAAATCTCAGTTCGCTCGAAGTTCATATGGCCTTCAGTGCCTTCCACTTCTGTCGCATACGAATAAACTTCATCTTTGTGCTTGCCATATGCAGGATAGCTTGGAAAGCCTTCGTGATAGCAAACCAGGCCAATAGAACCAAGCGTAGCGGCGAACATCTCAACCATCATGGTTACCGTCAGAAGTGTCTCACAGAAGAATTCGCTCTTCCCTGATTTAATGTTGCTTACCGTATGAAGTGCAGCACCCTGTACAATGAGGAACAAAAGTGTGGCGCCAATCTGAATATAACCCTCATTTCCGGTGCCAAACTTCTCGAAAAGTATAAGAAACGCGGCAGAACTCATAACTGTTCCTGCGACATATTTAGCTCCAAGGCTTCTGATACGTCTGATGGTAAGAAATCCGATGAACACGAGCAGAAAACTCATAAGGAATGATTCTCTGTAGGATATCTGATTCGGAAAATGCATGCCGTGCCAAATAAAATTAAGTGTACGGTTTGTAAAACTCAGATACATGATCATAAGGAGCGAACCAAATACGATCTTATGCTTGAGTTTTATTCCCGTCTTTGAAGGGAGAAGGAAAAACAGCGGCAAAAGAAGGACTATAACCAGTCCGCTGTAAACATTAGCCATTCCGTCTCTGATATTGGGATTGGCAGCTACCATTAATCTTCCGAAAAAGTCGAAGAGATTATTCTGCAAAGCATAATCCATACTGAACTTGTCAGTAGTTGCAGAGCTGTTCCTTAAAATAAGATATGTCGGGATGGTCAAAACGGCTGAAGTGCCGGCAGCCAGAACACTTGATAAAGCAAAACGGCCAGCAGCACCCGCAAAAGTCTTAAAACACAGTCTTCCCGGATCGCCTTTCGGCTTCTCACGGGAATACAGGCAAACATAATAGGACGGCGCGAAAAGCACAAGAAATAAACAAAGGAAATAGCCGGTATAGTAATTGCTCACAATGGCAACAGCAAGTGATATTGCATATAATCCACACTTTTTCTCTATAAGCAGCTTTCTTAATCCCAGCATTATCAACGGGAGTAATACTACCGCATCGCACCACATTATGTTCCAGAAGTATGAAATAAACCAACCGCACAAAGCGTAAGAAGAACTGAAAACCACGGTTATATTATCAATTCTCTTGTTATCGTTGGCGGAAAGGAACAGCATCATAAAGATCGAAGCAAGACCTGCCCGGACACATGTTACGAACATGATAAACACAGGCATGGTCTTTGCCGTAAAGAAAAGAGCAAAGACATTCAAAGGGCTGGCAGCATAATTCGCGTATGCAGCCAGGTATTCCTGTCCCAAACCGTCATTCCAGCTGTAAAATAAAGATTCTCCCGACAGAACCTTGTCTCTGAAGGCTATAAGAAAAGGGGCATACTGGTGATAGAGATCGACAGTAAGGATCATTCTGTCGCCAAAAGGATAGCACCCGGTTACTGCAAACCCCGCAAGAACCGACAGTGTCGGGAACAGAAATGCCAGGAGAAATTGGGGCCAGTATTCTTTCAGCACTTCAAAAGTGCCGCTTTTTTCTCTCATTATTGGACTAACTTTTCCCACATAATACCCCTAGCATTTATTATTCTTAGATTACAAACGTGTTAATAATAGCATACTTTACAAAAGTTGGTTCTTCTTTTATGGTAAAGTGTCCTTAACCTGTATCTTATTAAAAGGGGAAAATAAATGAAGGGTAAAAGCAATAAAAATAGAAATGACGATAAAAAAGCCCGTAAACCGGTGGTAAACGGGCAATATATGAATTCCGAGATCATGTCCGCTCCCGAGGGAGCTCCGACAAACGATTTCATGGATTCTCCCGTGGAAGAACCGAAAAAAAGTGTAACTCTGAACGATCTTGCGGATATCGACCCTGAGCTCCTGACCGGAAAACCCGTTGAGAAAGCCATTGTACCTGACCTGCCTTCCCTGCCCGACAGCAAAAACAGCAAGCAGCAGGATAAGGAACCCAAAAAGGAAGAGATCCCGACTGAGATCAATCTCGACAAAAACGAGGCTGCTTTGGATCTTGGGAAGCACAGAAGAAATGCCGGCATATTATTTGTCCTTTTGGGGATCGTGCTGGTAATAGCCATTGCGGCAGCATCCTTTGCTCTTGATACCGGCATGGATGAATCATTCATCAGCCCTCTTACGATCAACGGAAAAGATATATCAAGCGGTGAATTCAGCTTCATGTACCACTACGAACTTCTGAATGAAGGTGTAGATCTTTTCGCGGCTGATACAGAGAAAATGCTCTCATCCCCTTACCTTGATGACGAGAAC
Organism: Oscillospiraceae bacterium; assembly: GCA_902788505.1. Lineage (GTDB taxonomy): Bacteria > Bacillota > Clostridia > Saccharofermentanales > Saccharofermentanaceae > Saccharofermentans. Next base: position 6,691 of record CADAKH010000003.1, on the reverse strand, counting down.
TTCGCAACATACAGAGACTACTTCAGATATGTAACTGCCCAGGATCTTCAGAAGATCGAGATCCTGTACGACGATGCCACCGCCCAGGGATTTGTTATCGAGAAGGCTCACTATGACAGAGCCAACGCGTATATCAACTGGCTTAAGGGTAAGGCAGATGAGCTTGGTGTTCCTCTCGACACTTATATCAAGGGTGTTTTCGGAAGTCAGGTCGATGAGCAGATCATCATTAACACTCTGGCCAAGAAGTATTTTACGGAAGACTATGCTGAGGGCGAGAAGCTCATCCAGCTGTCTGCTTCAGATGAACAGGCTGAAAAGGCTTACAATCAGTCAAGGATCATCTATGACCTTGTCAGTTATAAGATTCTAAGGATCACTTACGAGCAGAGAGATCAGGCGTTTATCGACACCGCCAATCTCCATGCACAGAAGATCATCGACGCTATGGACGGAGATCCTTCAAAGTTCGAGTCATGCGCAGCAAAATACTTCTCCGGTGTTGCTGCAAACACGCTTTCACAGCCAGACTCCACGCTTATCGCTAACTGCCGTTTTGAAGATGTAACACATGTTGATTTCAGACAGTGGCTTTTCGATGAAACAAGGATCGTCGGAGATACTACAATAATCCCTGACGAAGACGGATTCCCTATAATCCTTGTTTTCGTAGGCAGAGAGAGGATGTCCGAAAAACTCCGCAACTGCTACATCATTACGGCAAATCAGCAGCTGGATGAGAACATGGCTCCCGATATTGCGGCAACACAGGCCTTAGGCCAGGAGATCTTCGATTACATCGATGATGCCGACAGCTGCAACGAGATCGAGAACCTCTATAACGACTATATCCTCGCAGGCGAATTATCCGTAGTACATGACAGCCAGATCTATCAGGCTAAGTATTCGGGTGCTCTTGCTGACTGGATATTCTCGCCTGAAAGAAAACTCGGCGATAAGACACTTATAGAAAACAGCGGAACATTCTATATCGTTTACTTCGTTTCAGAATCACCCAATCCTGAATGGTATGACAGGGTCAACAGCTTCCTTAGAATGAACAACTATCAGCAGTTCATCTCAGGAAAGGCTTCGGAGTATACATGGGAATTCCATGAAGACGGATTGGCTCAGATAAAGGATGTGCCGTAAGGTAAAGGAGATATCTCCTTTATCCCATGGCAGCCATATTGAACTGCTGAACCAGTACTACAACGATCGCGAAAACAAATGTAAGGAGCATAGCTCCGATCAATATCCACGCCAGGATCTTGGTACCTGTTTTCTTACTGTTTCCGCTCATATAAATAACATCCTTAATAATTATTGCGCTTAAACCGGGAAATCTGCACTGTCTGCTATCTTTAGCGACAGTGTTATTTCTTTGCCGTCGCGCTCGACTACAGTTTCAATAGTGTCACCGACTTCATGTGAATCGCGCACCTTAATAATATCACCGGTCTCTTTTATTTCAACACCGTCCATGGATATGATCCTGTCTCCGAGCATGAAACCCGCCTGATCAGCAGGACCGTCTTTCACGATCTCTTCAACATAAATACCCTTTACGGCACCATAGTAGGAATCATCAGATACAAATCTTACCGAGACACCTAAATAAGGACGGTTGATCACTTTGCCGTAGTTGATGATGCTCTCGATTATTGTCTTAACCGAATTGATCGGAATTGCAAAGCCGAGATTCTCCGTGTTTGTCGTCACTATCTTGGAATTGGTTATTCCCACTACTTCGCCAAATGAATTGATAAGAGGTCCGCCGCTATTGCCGGGATTGATGGAAGCATCCGTCTGAATGACTTCGACTCTGTAGCCCTTGCGGTTGATCTCTCTTGAAGGAGCGGATATAACTCCGACAGTAACCGTATCATCCAATGTTCCCAAGGCGTTGCCTATAACTATTGCAAGTTCACCTGCCTGGAGAGTATCGGAATCTCCGAGGACAACGCATGGCAGTTTTCTGTCAGTATCAACTTTTAAAACAGCTATGTCAGTCTGGACATCGCTTCCGACGATCTCAGCTCTTACAGGTTCATTCTCATCCGGAAGAATAACCGTGACATAGTATGTGCTTACTGTCTCATCTGCAAGAACAACGACATGCTGATTCGTAACAATATATCCGTCATCCGTGATGATAAAACCGGTTCCGGAACCGAGCTTAGTCTCTTTTCCGTCATCTACTCCGATTACACTTAAAGAAACGGTAGCAGGACTGACCTCCTTGACGATATCTACGGTGGATTTCCTTGTTTTGTCAGCTGAAGCAATATTTGCGGCTTCTTCAAGTGAAAACCACGGTTCCGGATACACTTCGGTTTCAGCGGGTGTTTCTTCTGTTTCGGCTGTACTTGCGGTGCTTTCATTATTGCGGGCAATTCTCATATAGGAGAATATACCTTCTCGTCCGCTGTTAAGCCTGAAGATATATACAGACTGGATTCCCGAGAAAACAAGACATATAAAAACGACTGCCGCCAAAGCAAGAATAATGTTGCGGTAATACTTTTCATTAGAATTCTTTGGTGCAGATTTCTGCATTTTCCTTGTCTCATTATTGTTGTTTTCCAAGAACTTATACCTCTTCTCTGACAGGTACAAATAATTCTATACCCGGAGTCCTACATATTTTGGGCGATTTTGGTTCAAATCGCAAGTCAGGAGATCTGCGCCTTGTCACCCCTGGTTAGAATACTCTCAGGCTCCGGCAATACTATCGCTCCGCCCGAAAGATCCAGGCAGAGCCTTCTTAATTCATCCTCATTTTCTCTTGGAACTATTACATCAAAAGAAACTTCCTGACCATAATCTATATTCTCCAGGATCCATCCGGACTGACCTGCTTTTCTGGACAGCATCTCGAAAACCGGATATGAACATGTCTCCCTCCACTTATATGCGGGAATGAGAGTAACCGGCTCACCTGCCGAAAGAGCCTCCCTGCCGCTGTCGGTATATGCTCTCTTAAGACCGCCCTTGCCCAATAGTGTTCCGCCGAAATATCTCGTAACGCATATCAGCGAATCGGTAAAATTATTGGATGTAAGGAGTTCTAAGAGCGGCTGGCCGGCTGTACCCTGCGGTTCTCCGTCGTCACTGGACTTCTGTCTGGCCACTTCACCTCCGATAACCCACGCGTAGCAAAGATGTCTTGCATCGGGATACTTTTTGCGTTCTTCTGCAAGATAGTCAGTTGCTTCTTCCGGAGATGATATATGAAAACTCTTTCCGATAAAGACCGACTTTTTAACTTCGATCCTGGAATCACCGCTTTTACTCAGAGTAACATTCAGGCTCAATCCTTTAAGCTCTCCCTGTACTTCTGATAAGCCATCATTAAAAGGGATTTATCCTGGCTGTAGGTTATCTCACCGAGTGCATTTGCAACACCCGTAAACTTGCAGTCCACAGTTCCCGAATCAGGACAGGCTGCACAGGCATCACTTTCAGCCTTCATTACAAACCAGGAAATATTATTGTGAACAGGCTTTCTTCTTGATATCGAATAGAATTCGTAATTGGTCTTGCCGCACGGTGCGATTACTTTGGCATCAACACTTGTCTCTGTCTTCACACGGTTTTTGGCAAATTCCGACAGACTCAGATCACTGTCAGTCTTGACAGCTCCTTTGGGAAATCCCCACTCCTGCTTATCATTGCAAACGATCAGGACCTTATCCCCTGTAAAAACGATTCCGCCTGCACAATTACGAACGATCATATAAAACCCGCTTGAATAAAAATAAAATTCACAATCAAATTTTATCACAGGTTGGTATTCTTTGCGCAACACGCCAATGTTTCTGATTTGTTCTTTTTCGGGCAGGTCTGTATAATTGTCCTATGTTAAATAATAATTATTTAAATAAAGATACCGATAATAACGAAATAATGAAGCTCAAAAGGATCATTACGCTCCTTTTGGCTGTATCCGCACTTCTTGCTGTTGTCCTCATCACTCTGGGAATAACAAAGATAATAAATCATGTCAGGACTCAGGAATCTTCCGGCAGCACCCCTATCTTTGCGACATTGGTATCTACAGAAGCAACTTTTACTGAACCGATCGTTTACCATACTGAGCAATTAGAGGCCACACCATTGGCAGACAGCTATTGGCGTCCGCTCCCCGAACTTCCCGAAAACGAAGTTATCGTCCCTGAGCATTTCGAGGTCAGAGGTCTTTATATCGGTTCGGGTTCTGCGCTTGATAAAGCAATTGACCTTTGCAATCACAGTGAGCTCAACACAATAGTCATAGATCTTAAGAACGAATACGGTCTGCCCTATATGTCTAACGTTCCAACAGCAAAAGAGATCGGATATGTTTGGGATGCATACGATCTTGAAGCCGTAATCGAAAAATGTCACAACAACGGCATAAGGGTTATCGGAAGAATCGTATCTTTCAACGATCAGGTCGCTGCCCAGCACTTCCCTGAAAGAGCTATTCAGGATGCAGACGGCAATGTAGTCCAGTTCAGCAACGAAGGTAACAAGCCGTTTTTGAGTCCTTATTGTGTCGAAAACTGGGATTATCTGATAGATATCGGAATCGAAGCTGCAGAATACGGTGTCGATGAGATTCAGTACGACTACGTCAGATTCCCCGCAGGAGCCACAAAGAATAAGGTTAAGCCTTATTTCGGAGAAGAGGGTATGTACCCTGAAAAGGCCGAAGCAGTAAACAGATTTCTCCAGGAAGCCAGGATCAGGATACAGGACACCTATGGTGTTCCTGTTTCGGCAGACATCTTCGGTATCGTGTTAACATCTCCCGGAGATGCAAAGATAATCGGTCAGGACTTCGATACTCTCGGTATGACAGGCATCGATTCCTGCTGCCCGATGGTATATCCTTCTCACTACGCTTTAGGGACAATGCTCGGCGGACATGTTTTCGACTACCCTGATAAACAGCCGTATCTTATGGTCTATAGCGTTCTTCACGAATGCCAGTCAATCTACAAGCAGCCGGGCTTCACGACAGTAAGACCTTATCTCCAGGCATTTACGGCCTCTTATATCGGCAAGGGCAACTATATCGAATACGGATACAGGGAAATAAATTCACAGATCAAGGCCATTCACGATCTCGGCATAAACGAATATATCCTGTGGGATCCGTCATGCAGGTATCCGGAAGGCACATACGACGGTGATATGTCTGTTGAGACAGATTGAAACCTGTGACTACTAAGAATACAATAAATAGGTTATTTATAAACGAGGTGACAAAATGCTTGACATTAAATTTTTACGTACAAATCCTGACATCGTAAAGCAGAACATCAAAAACAAGTTCCAGGACGAAAAACTCCCACTGGTAGACAAGGTTATTGAACTTGATAAAGAGTTCCGTGAGAGCAAGACACGTGCGGAAGCTTTGAGAGCTAACCGCAACAAGGTAAGTAAGCAGATCGGCGCTCTCATGGGCCAGGGCAAGAAAGAAGAAGCTGAAGAGATCAAGAAGCAGGTCACAGACATTGCTGAAGAGCTTGAGGCTCTTACAGTCAAGGAGACTGAACTCGAAGAAGAGATCAGAAAGATCATGCTCGTTATCCCTAACATAATTGATCCTTCCGTTCCGATCGGCAAAGACGATTCAGAGAATGTTGAGATCGAGCGTTTCGGTGAGCCTTTCGTTCCTGACTTTGAGGTTCCCTATCACGTTGATATCATGGAAAAGCTTGACGGCATCGAACTCGATCAGGCAAGAGAAACATCCGGCAACGGCTTCTACTACCTCAAAGGCGATATCGCAAGACTTCATTCGGCATGCCTTTCCTATGCACGTGATTTCATGATCGACAGAGGATTCACATACTATATTCCTCCTTATATGATCAGATCTTCCGTTGTTACAGGCGTTATGAGCTTTGCCGAGATGGAGAACATGATGTATAAGATCGAAGGCGAGGATCTCTACCTCATCGGTACTTCCGAACACTCCATGATCGGCAAGTTTATCGATACAATCACAGATGAGGACAAGCTTCCCCAGACACTTACATCCTACTCCCCTTGCTTCCGTAAGGAAGTCGGTGCTCACGGCATTGAGGAGCGCGGAGTTTACAGAATCCACCAGTTTGAAAAGCAGGAGATGATCGTTGTATGCAAGCCTGAAGACTCTAAGATGTGGTACGACAGGCTCTGGCAAAATACAGTAGATTACTTCCGTTCACTCGATATCCCTGTAAGAACTCTCGAGTGCTGCTCCGGAGATCTTGCTGACCTTAAGGTTAAGTCCTGTGACGTTGAGGCATGGTCTCCCAGACAGAAAAAATATTTCGAAGTCGGTTCCTGCTCCAATCTTGGTGATGCCCAGGCAAGAAGACTTAAGATCAGGATCAGAGGTCCTGAGGGCACATATCTTGCCCACACTCTTAACAACACTTGCGTTGCTCCGCCGAGAATGCTCATCGCTTTCCTCGAGAACAATCTCAACGAAGACGGCTCCATCAGGATCCCTGAGGCATTAAGACCTTACATGGGCGGCAAGTCCGTTATAGAAGTTAAGAAGTAATCTTTATTCATGTTGTAATTCAGGAGGCTGTCCTCAATGGGCAGTCTCTTTAGTACCATAGAAAGTGTAATTGTTAGAGAGTAATTAACTCCGACAGTTGCACTTTTCTTATAATTAGGGGAGTAATTGGCCTGACGTGCGGTCTTT
>CADAKH010000002.1 GCA_902788505.1 Oscillospiraceae bacterium | reverse complement strand
TGTGTAAGCAGCAGCCTCAACTGCAGCAGCAAGTGCTGTAGCAGGAACGCCGAGAGCGATTCTGTGCTCAGCATTCTTAACGAGGGGCTTGAGCTCTTCAATGAGCTTAACTGCATCTGCAGGAATACCGCAGTTCATCTTCCAGTTGCCTGCAGCAAAGATTCTGCCTGTCTTCTTGTCGTTGAGACAGTCGATACCGGGGAGAACCTTACCCTCGATGTACTCGAGAGAAGCGCCGCCGCCTGTAGAGATGTGAGAAACCTTATCAGCATAGCCGAGCTTCTCGATAGCAGCAGCAGAGTCACCGCCGCCGATGATTGATGTGCAGTCTGCATCAGCGATTGCCTGAGCGATAGCCTTTGTACCAACTGCGAACTTCTCGAACTCGAAAACGCCTGCAGGGCCATTCCAGATAACTGTCTTAGCGCCCTTGATAGCCTCAGAGAACTTAGCGATTGTCTCAGGTCCGATGTCGAGGCCCTGCCATCCGTCAGGGATCTCCATTGTAGGAACTACCTTGCTGTTAGCGTTAGCATCGAAAGCATCAGCAACAACTGTATCTGTAGGAAGAAGGAGCTTAACGCCCTTCTCTTCAGCCTTAGCGAGAATCTCCTTAGCGAGATCAACCTTGTCAGCCTCGAAGAGAGAATCACCGATCTTGCCGCCCTGAGCGCCGATGAATGTATAAGCCATACCACCACCGATGATGATAGTATCAGCCTTGTCCAAAAGGTTTGTGATAACACCGATCTTGTCGGAAACCTTAGCGCCGCCAAGAATAGCAACGAACGGTCTTGCCGGATTATCAAGTGCACCGCCGATGAAGTCTATCTCTTTCTTGATGAGATAGCCGCAAGCGGAAGGAAGGAAGTTAGCAAGACCTGCTGTTGAAGCATGAGCACGGTGAGCTGTACCAAATGCATCGTTAACATAGAGGTCAGCCATGGAAGCGAGCTCAGCAGCGAACTTAGGATCGTTCTTTGTCTCTTCCTTGTGGAAACGGACGTTCTCGAGCATTAGAACTTCGCCTTCCTTGAGAGCAGCAGCCTTAGCCTTTGCATCTTCACCGATAACGTCAGCAGCCAGAGTAACAGGCTGGCCGAGAAGCTCAGCGAGACGGTCAGCTGCGGGCTTCATTGAGAACTTAGCCTCAGGACCGTTCTTCGGACGGCCGAGGTGTGAAACAAGGATAACCTTTGCCTTGTTGTCTACGAGATACTTGATTGTAGGAAGAGCACCCTTGATACGCTTGTCATCTGTGATCTTTGTGCCTGTTTCCTTGTCGAGCGGTACGTTAAAGTCAACGCGGACTATAACTCTCTTGCCGGCTACGTCTAAATCTTCGACGCTTTTCTTGTCATACATTGCCATGGATTGTCACACTCCTGATTCATATTTTGTGTTTTGGGAAACGCCTGAAACGGCGCCTCTTATATACTGACCCAAAAATTATACTATCTTCGCGCGACATATAAAAGCAATAAAAAAGGCGAGTTTGGGTAATTATTCTCCAAACCCGCCTGATTTTTACCTTTATTCGTTCTAGTGAAAATTATTTCTTGCCGAGAAGCGATACAATCTCATGGACCTTAAAGACCTTCTGACCGTCAACATAGAATCTGTAAAGCTCTCCGTCCTTGTCGTAGATCTCGAAATGCTTGCCGTAAGAAGCAACGAGTCCTCTCATTGAATCGATCTCGAAAACCTTTGTCTCGAAAGGCGCATTGGGATCGAGCTTCCTGTCCTTGTATTTTCTCATCGGCTTGCCCTTCTTGTAAGGGATACCGTTCTCGGCGGGACAGTCAGTTCCGACATAAGTGATCTCCTTGTCGGTGATGGTGATCCTTCCCTTGCCTGTCTTCGCAAATGTGAATCTGTCGAAAACCTTGAACAGGTCGGCATTCATCTCCATCTTGAATCCGCCGGCATCAAGCTGTTCCTTTACAAGACCTCTCTCCCACTCTGTCCACTTGTGGAGATCGTCAAAGACGACACACTGGGGGTCAACCTTTTCGATAAGGCCGGTAGGAAGATATCTTGCTGCATTTCCGCAGTTGGAACACTGGATCATGTCACCCTTGCCGGAATTCATGAACTGCATCGTATACTCGGAACCGCACTTAGGACATGCATAGGCAATGTTCTGAAGACCTGACGCGAGCTTCTTGCCCTTGTAAGATCTCGGATTTTCGCGGATCCAGTCATTCTCGTTGTAGTCAACGCCCTCAAGGATCTTCTGCTGAAGCTCTTCTACCGAGAGTTCCTTGACCTCGTCAGAATAGATCTTCTTTACGAATTCAGCACTGATCCTTCCCTTGCGCATGCCGGACTTGGACCATCTCGGCCATGCAAGGTAAGCACCGTGAATATGTGCGATATATACAGATGCATTGGCTTTTTTCGCAAGTCTTGCAACACCGTCATCAAAACCTATGGACTTACCGTCAACGTGTCTTGTTGCCTCAGGATATACGATGATGACGCCGTTACGCTTCATAACACGCATCATGGCCTTAACGGCAGCAGTATCGACAACGAACTGTTTCTTCGGAATAGCACCGCCAAGCTTGAACCAGTGGCCCCATGCGGGAGCTCTGAATACGAATTCGCCTGTGACGAAGTTCGCAGGTCTGGCCTTGGTAAGACGGTTGATGATCATCGGATCCAGGTAAGACTCGTGATTGGATATGACAATAATAGGGCCCTCGTGATTAACGAATTCCATGTCGGGCTTAACCTTGATATGCGCATATGCGCAGACCAACGGCACGATTATATGAGATCCCAGAAATCCGAAATAGAATTTGCTGGGGTAACAACCTATGTCATAGTCACGCGGTGCCTTCGAACGGGATGCCGCATTACTGGGTTTATCCTGCATCTTATTACTCCGATAGTTTAATAGTCAAAGTATTATACAACATTTCGTCAAACGGTGCTTGCAGGTTCGGCCACTTCCTCAGTATCTGCCTTAAGTTCGCCGCCGTCCCTGATTACGATGACCTTGCCGTCTTCTGCTGCACTGCCCTGTGCGAGAAGTGCATCAGGATCTGTCGTCTCCACAGCATCGATTATAGCAAGGTGACCCGGCTTAACGATACCGTCGAGCATAGCCTCCGAGAAGCGGTCCTCGACCATTGAAGTAATAACTCTTCTCAAAGGTCTTGCACCGTACTGCGGATCATAACCCTTCTTGGCGAGAAGTTCCTTTGCGCTCTCGGTAAGTTCGATATCCATGCCAAGATCCTTGATCCTCTTGCCGACCTGCTTCATGAGGATATCAACGATCCTGATGAGAGAGTCTTTGCCGAGCATACGGAAGAAGATAATGTCGTCAACACGGTTTACGAACTCAGGAGTGAATGTCTTCTTGAGCTCGTCGATAACGACTTTCTTAGCCTCATCGTAAGACTTGCCGCCGTAAAGACCTTCCCTTGAGAGTTCATCCTTATCGCTCTCATCTGCCATCGCAAAACCGATCTTGCGGCCTTCACTGCCGACGAGCATTCTTGCACCGATATTGGATGTCATGATGATTATAGTATTTCTGAAGTCTACAGTTCTTCCGTGACCGTCAGTAAGACGGCCGTCGTCAAGGACCTGAAGCATCGTGTTGAAGATCTCGGGATGAGCCTTCTCGATCTCATCGAAAAGGACTACCGAATAAGGATGTCTTCTTACGGCTTCAGTAAGCTGTCCGCCCTCATCGTATCCGACATATCCCGGAGGCGCACCGATGAGTCTTGAGACGTCGTGCTTTTCCATGTACTCGGACATATCGATCCTGACAAGAGCACTCTCATTGCCGAACATTACTTCTGCAAGCGCCTTTGCAAGCTCTGTCTTACCTACACCTGTTGTACCAAGGAAGATGAATGAACCGGAAGGTCTCTTCTCATCCTTAAGGCCGAGTCTTCCACGGCGTATAGCCTTGGAGATGGCATGAACTGCCTCGTCCTGGCCTACTACCCTCTTTGTGAGTTCAGCTTCAAGATTCTTGAGCTTGTCGGCATCGGATTCCGTGATCTTGGTTACAGGGATTCCCGTCCATTTTGCAAGGACAACTGCAACATCATCAACAGTGAGTGTTCCTGTGAAGCCCTCATCATCCGGCTTCTCCTTATCCTTAAGGAGAGAGAGTCTCTCAGTGAGCTTCTCCTCTTCCTCTTTAAGAGTCTGGGCAGCTTCGAAATCCTGGCACTCAACTGCAGCCTTCTTCTTTTCCTTAATCTCTTCGATCTTCTTCTCAAGATCGATCTTGACCTTGGAATCAGCATAGTTGATCCTCTTTGCGGCAGCAGCCTCATCGACAAGGTCGATAGCCTTATCAGGAAGGAATCTGTCGGAGACATATCTTGCTGAGAGCCTTACAGACTGCTCGAGAACATCATCAGGAATATGGATCTTGTGGTGATCTTCGTACTTGCTCCTGAGGCCCTTCATGATCGCAATTGCATCTTCTATCGAAGGTTCCTCAACAAGAACTTTCTGGAATCTTCTTTCAAGTGCGTGATCCTTTTCGATGAATTTGGAATACTCATCAAGAGTCGTGGCACCGATGATCTGAAGTTCATTTTTAGTGAGCAGAGGCTTCATGATGTTAGCCGCATCCATGGATCCTCCCTGAGATTCGCCTGCACCTACGAGAGTGTGGATCTCATCAATGAAGAGGATTACGTTAGGATCTGCAACTGCCTCGTCGAGCATATTCTTGATACGCTCTTCGAATTCACCTCTGTACTTGGAGCCTGCGACCATTGAGCCCATCTCCATACTGTAAACGACCTTGCCCTTGATAACATCAGGAACATTGTCCTCTGCGATCTTAAGTGCAAGTCCTTCAGCGATCGCCGTCTTACCTACACCCGGATCACCTACAAGGCACGGGTTATTCTTTGTGCGGCGGATAAGGATCTGCATGACTCTTGAGATCTCCTCCTCACGGCCGATTACGGGATCGATCTTGCCCTGCTTGGCAAGCTCGGTCAGATTCTTTCCGTACTTATCTAGAGTCTTGTGGCCTTTCTTGCCGCCCTGTTTGTCGGAAGTCCTTCTCGGCCTGGGAGTCTCGCCTTCCGGAAGCTCGTTATCGTCATCCCCGTTGTCGGAGAAAGATCTGTTCTCGGCTCTTGCAGCTTCCGCCTGCTCATTGAAAACATTGATTATCGAACTCCTGATCCCCTCAAGATCACAGCCCGCTGCCTCAAGGCAGGAGAATATCTCAGGGTGATTGGATATCTTACGTGACATGATCACGAAAAGAAGGTGTTCGGGATTGACCGCACCCTTGAAGCCTGTCCTTCTTGAAAGATCGGCAGCATTGCCGAAGATCCTTCTGACATCGACTCTGAGATTGGAGAACGCCCTGTCCGCAAGCATCTTGAGTGAGGCCTCGTCAGGCTCATAATCGCCGTCGATTCCCATGCGGTCCAATACGACCGACAGGTCCGGAATGTTCTCGCTCAGGATATCTCTTGCGGGTGTATCCGTTACGCATAATGCAGCGAAAAGGATAGTGTCACGGATAAGAGATGTGTGCTTATCCTCTGCTATAAGGCTCGATACTGCGAGCACTTTTGCTGTATCTTCTGTAATTCTCATAATCTATCATCCCCTTTCAGGATATTTCTTATTCCCTGCGCCCTTGATCTTTGCAGATTCATGCTCTGGCTGTTCTTTCTTGAAGGAGCTCCCGGTTCCCAGAGAATGTCCATCGTAAGTTTGTCTACCGTGTTCCAGGAAAGGTCTATCTCTCCCGAATCATCGTAATCGTGATAAAGTCTGATCCAGCCCAGTGCCTGTAGAGCTTCGCTTCTCGAGATCAGGCCGGCATATCTTAATGTGCCGAAAGATCTTCCGTAGATATCCGATGTCTGTTCCTTCTTGCTCGAAACGATCTCTTCCCTGCATGCCCTCTCGGCTTTGATGACATCTGAGATCAGCATCTCGCCTCTTCTTAATACGTCATCTTCTGTAACACCCAAAGTGTTGACGCTTGCAATGATGTAAACACCGGAGTCAGCAAGTTCGCCGCTTTCGGCGAAAGGATAGATCATCCATTCATACTGTCCGACACGCTGTGTCAGTGCGGCGATTCCGCCTTCTGTCTTTGAGATTGCAGGCAGGGCAACCGTGTAGAGTATCTTAAGTCCGGTTCCCGCAAGTCTTACATTCGAAGTAAGGAAACCGTAGTTCTCTGAATAAGCGACATCGAGTTTTTTCTCGAGTTCCAAAGCTTCTTTCTCGGCCTTCTTATAGACACTGATATCGTGGCCCTGTGCCATCGCCTTGACCGTCAGATGCTCGCCGCTTCCAACAGAGATCGAAAGGCTCGCATCGTCATTGTAGTAAAAGGCTTTTCTGTCCGGATTGGACATCTGATTTGCCTCGCGGCCCAATATCTGAAGTCTTGTCAGTTTTAATACTGTGTTCTTGTCAAAATCAGCGGCACATCCGCCTGAGTAAACACTCTTGTCTATCGCTCCGTCCACTGTATCAAGAAGACTCTGACAGTCCTTGTCATCAAGACGCGGCATGAAATTATATCCTTTGATATTACGGACTATGCACGCTTTTGTGGAAAGAACAACATCGTTGTCCTTACCTTCATTCAAATACCACTCAGCCATTGCTGCCACCGTCCTTTCTGCCCTTAAGTTCATCTCTTAATCTTGATGCAAGCCTGTACTCTTCGGCATCGGCAGCAACCTTGATACCGGCCTCGAGTTCCTCATCAGAGAGCATACCGAGATCTGCTTTCATAAGCTGATCCAGTGAGAGCTTACCTTTAACAGGCTCCTTTTCTTCAGGGTTCTCCGTTTCGGAGCCGATATCCTTTTTGTCGGCTGCCTTCTCCTGAACACCGGTCTCAACCACAGCTTTTTCTGTCTTGGCACTCTTCTTTATCTGCGGAACATCCTCAGTCGTAACATCGGTTTCAGCAGACTGCGCCGGCAGACGTCCTGCATATTCGCTGTTGCCCTGCTGCTTGAACATCTCCCTGATGATGTTGTCATTAAAGGTGTTGTAGCATTCGATGCATCCTACGCGGCCTTCGTTCTCGAACTCTCTTAAAGTCATACCGCATTTGGGGCAGGTCAGAGTGCTGTTGCCGAAATCAAGTTCACTCATCTGCATCAGAGATGAAGCGATCTGATCCAGCGGAGCAAAAGGGTTGCCCATGATGTCTGACGGGTCTCTTAAGAACCTGTCATAGCCCATCATTCTCGCGCAGTTCTCACAGTATGTAATACCGTTTATCTTGATTATCCTGTTGGTAAGTTCTTTACCGCATCTTTCGCATCTCATATTATTGTTCTCCTTATTAGTATCCCTTATGTAACCATCAGTCCCAGTAGCGCGTGCTTGAAAATATCCGCTCTTAAGACCGCTCTTATGTCAGAGTCAACTCTCGCAAGAGCCCTGTCCGACACTGCTGCCATTATCGCCGTGCCTTCTTTCGAAGTCATCGCGCCGACAGTAACAGCATTTGTTAAGAGGTTCTTGGCCTGCTGCTGGGTAAGATCGTCGCCGACACTGTCGATTATCGACTTCAGATACTCAGCGGGTCCCACATGACTTACACGGGTAATCGTGATCTGTCCGCCGCCGCCACGCCTGCTCTCAACTATATATCCGCTTCCGCCTGAAAATCTTGTAGAAAGCACATATGTGATCTGTGACGGCACGCAATTCGCCTGCTCCGCCAATTGGCTTCTGCAGATCGTCGCTGTTCCGTCATTCTCATCGACCATCTCTTTGATCATCTGTTCTATAACATCAACCAGTCTAGCCACAAGATCATCCTCCTTCCGCTTTATCGTTTTCGACTTTGCTCTTTTCTGACTTTGACTTTGACTTTCTTTGACTAATCGAATTATCTGACTTTTTTTGTCTTTTGTCAACACTCGAAAATGTTTACTTCAAAAACAGTGCATTAATACGGGTGCAGCCGGGGTTTTAGCCGTATTTTCCGGCAGGATCAGGTCAAAAATCCGGTTGAAAGTACGGCTATAGCCGGGTCTTTAGCCGTACTTTGGGGATGCAGGGTAAAAAAAGCCCGGTACACTGAAGACCGGGCTTGAAAGTCAAAAAGAAAAACAAAAACTTATCTGTGGTACAGCTTCTTTGTCTCGTAAACAGGCTCGCATGTGAGATTGATGCCGAGCTTGTGGAACATGTTTACGTCAACGGAACTCATCATGGTTGTTGAGTGCGCGTCGCTGTTAGCGAGATTGCTGATCTGCTGCATGGCGAGCTCTGCAACCGGGTTGGTGGCAGCACTGATCGCAAGCGCAATGAGGACTTCGTCTGTATGAAGTCTCGGATTGTGGTTGCCCATGTGATTGATCTTAAGGTCTGAGATAGGCTCGATAACATTGGGTGAGATGAGCGGGATATCATGTGAGATTCCTGCGAGGACCTTAAGAGCGTTAAGAAGCGCTGCAGATGCAGGTCCAAGGAGAGGTGTCGTCTTACCTGTAACGATCTGTCCGTCAGGGAGCTCTAATGCTACAGCAGGACCGCCTGTGGATTCTGCGCGTACGGCAGCTGCTCCGATAACGCGGCGGTCGGAAATGTCGATGCCGCTCTTCTTCATGAGGAACTCGATTTTAGTAACGTCTGAACCATCGGAGTTGCCGGCACGTGTAGCCATCTTAGCTTCGTAGTATCTTCTTACGATCTCCTGTCTTGAAGCTGCCTGGCATGCCTCATCATCGATAATGGCAAATCCTGCCATATTTACACCCATATCCGTAGGTGACTTATAAGGGCTCTCGCCGTAGATCTTCTCGAAAATAGCGTTTACAACGGGGAAGATCTCAACGTCTCTGTTGTAATTAACTGTTGTCTTTCCATATGCTTCAAGGTGGAAAGGATCGATCATGTTAACGTCAGCCAAATCTGCTGTAGCTGCCTCATAAGCAACGTTAACCGGATGCTGGAGAGGAATTGACCAGATAGGGAATGTCTCGAACTTGGCGTAGCCGGCCTTGATGCCGCGCTTGTTCTCGTGATAGAGCTGTGAAAGGCATGTTGCCATCTTTCCCGAACCCGGACCCGGAGCTGTAACGACAACGAGCTTACGTGAAGTCTCGATATAGTCGTTCTTGCCGTAACCGTCTTCACTTACAATAAGAGGAATATTCGAAGGATATCCCTCGATAGGATAATGTCTGTAGGATTTAACGCCGAGGCTGCGGAGTCTTGCTTCGAACTTCTCTGCAAGAGGCTGGCCCGCAAACTGTGTGATAACAACACTTCCGACATAAAGGCCGAACTCGGTGAATGCATCGATCAGTCGGAGAACTTCCTGATCATAAGTGATGCCGAGGTCTCCTCTTCTCTTGTTCTTCTCAATGGCATCAGCATTGATCGCAATTACGATCTCAGCATCTTCGGAAAGAGCTTTGAGCATTCTGATCTTGCTGTCAGGTTCGAAGCCCGGCAAAACTCTTGAAGCATGGTAATCGTCGAAAAGCTTGCCGCCGAATTCAAGATAAAGCTTACCGCCGAATTTATCGACACGCTCTCTGATGTGCTCACTCTGTAGCTCTACATATTTATCATTGGAAAAACCGATTTTGAACATAGGATTCAGACCCCCTTGCGACAGATTATATCGTAAAGAGACCCGAACTTATGTTACAAAATTCAATTGTTATAGAATTCTGAGCGGATCCATTAACAGGAGCGTTTTCACGTCCGGAAGATCTGAAATAACGCTGCCTGCTTCAACGATCTTCCTGTCGCCCTTGCTCTTAATGAGCTCAACGAATTCCTCCCTGCCGCCTATCTGATCGTAGCCGAATGAAGCGCCTCTGAAATGCATGGGCACTACGGCTTTGGGGTCAATCAGGCAGGTCATCTCAAAAGCCTTTTTACAGTCGATCGTAAAGAAACCACCGACAGGGATCAAAAGAAGATCACATCCCCTGATCTTTGAAAGCTGTTCATCAGTCAAGTCGCAGCCGATGTCACCCATGTGGACGATCTTTGCATTGTCGGCTGCAGAAGTAACAACAGTTATCGTATTCGTGCCGCGCTTGGCACCCTGAACCTCATCGTGAAAGCTTGCGATATATTCGAACTCAGGAAGATCTCCCGCGTAAGGCTTTTCGGGCGCACCGACAGAATCAAAATCGTAATGGTCCGAGTGCTTGTGCGAACAATTCACGCTGTCGGCAACAATGTCCGTATCGGAAAGTCCCGGTACGGAACCAGATGCATAGGGATCAAAGCAGATGCTGTATCCCGTCGACAGCTTTATCAGAAAACATGCATGTCCGACATATGTGATCTCCATGAAAGCCCCTTTCCGTTCAGCTGGTGATCAGGCCCTGGTGCTCTCGTCTTCCGGATCGTTATTGTCAGAGCCGGCTGCCTTGGTCGATTCGACGGTGAATGTAGCATCTTCCAGTATCTTGGAGTTGGCCTTGAATTCCTTCTTGGCCTGAGATGCAAGGATCGCATTTGCGATGCCGCCGATAGCACCTACTACGAGCGTGATGCCGATAACTATAGTCAGTGTCTTGGTAGCGAAATTATAGAAGATGATTACCGCGCCAAGTCCAAGTGCGATTACGCCGAACAGAACAGAGAACCACCAGTATTTCGCACCTGAGAGTCTTAGCGTTCCGACTGCGGCAACGATAATTACTATTGCATAGATCGCAATGATTATTCCGAAAATGAAGTTGAATACCGTAATGACAGGAAGAGGGTTTACGATAAAAACGATTCCGACTACCGCTATGGACAGACCTATTATCAGGACAATCCAGTCAAAAAGCGTTTTCTCCTTTATCCTCAGGAAGTTGATAAGAGCAAAAATACCAACCGCAATAAGCACACCGCCTATGATCCTTACAAAACCGGCTGCGATATCATCGCCCTTTCCCGCAATCGTTCCGATAATAAAGACAAGTCCCAGGAAAAGCATTACTATGTCGAGAACTATTCTTCCCACATTGTAACTTCCGATCTTGTCTTTACCGTTCTTTGTCTTTGCCATATCAAATATCCTCGCTTTCACCTGATGCCATAATCCTGTTTTTGCCCGACCGCTTTGATTTTGCCAGAGCATCTTCAACTTCTGCTAAAGCACCATTCAGATTCATTGTAATATCAAACCATGAATATCCACCGCTTATTGTAACGGGTTCTTTCGTAAAAGAATACTTTTTCCTTGCAAACTCTTTTCTGATCTGATTCAGGATATCGATATTCTCATCCCTTGTCCCGTTCTCGAAAACGATTACGAATGTATCTCCGCCGTATCTTCCGATTATCGTATTCTCATCAATGAAGCTCTGTAAAACATTTCCCAGTGCGCGGAGAACATCGTCGCCCTTGTCACTGCCCATATCATCGTTGATCTTTTTGAAGTCATCGATATTTATGACCGCAACGCCTGTCGGATCCAGCTCATTTGTCTTGGCCAGGATCTTCTCTGCCTCTTCCGTAAGATATCTCTTGCTGTAAACGCCGGTAACACTGTCGGCTTCAAAACCCTGCTCAAACTTATCGGCACCTGCAAGGTTCCTGTCTTTAATGATGAGCATCTTCGTATTGAATACTTCATGCCTGTATGCCAAAAAACTGATGCAGATCACCATAAGTTCCGTGATAACAATGCAAAGTATCGTGTATGTGCGCTCCGTGGGATAATCGAAAATATGGACGATGCCGGCATAAAGAACTATTACAAAGCTCAGACCCACCTGGATCATGAGGATAAAACCGTCGTGGAAGATGGTACAGATAACCACCATGAAAAGAGGCAGTATCCACAAAGGAATAAAGTAACTGTGAGCAAGTGCAATTACGCCGGTCATGATAAGCCCGGCAAAAGAAACGACCCTGTTTTTGGTACTGTCCGTACTGGTTTCGGAGCGATTAGTAAACCTCGTGACGATATAGAGAAGTGCGTTCAGACCGAACGGGATCAGGATCCTGAATGCAATGTAGTTTATAAGGGGCTGACCCAGATCACGGATCAGATAATAGTAAATCGCAAGTCCTATCTCAAGGATAAGACATGCGATCGTTACTATGAGAAGAAGCTTCTCAAATTCATATCTTATTGTTCTTTCGATATTCCGCAACGCGGGATCGCTGACCGGCTTGCTGTCCATAATTCTTCCCCCTCAGGTTATGTGTAGCTTGCTAAGTCTTAAGGAGTTGCTGTTCCTTCTCCGGTATTCTGATCAGCCGGTGTTTCCGGAGTTGCAGAAGGTTCCGTGTTTTCAGGCTGCGTTTCTTCCTGTGTTACTTCCGGTGTAACCTCAGGTGTTACTTCCGGTGTAACGTCAGATGGCGGTGTTTCATCAGTCGGTGCCGGTGTTTCATCAGTCGGTGCCGGTGTTTCGGGTGCCGGCGTAACTTCCCATTCTGCCGTCGCAGTCATGACATTTGCAGGATCGGTAACTGTAGTCTTGCCGATTACCCTGATATTAAGGTCTGTATCATAAGAAATGCCAGCGACGTCTCCATGCCATGAATACTGCCAGTATTCAAAGTAGAAACTTCTCGGCGGGATCATGTCACCTTCCTGATAGAAGCTTCCGTCACTGTAGCAGCTGTAAGGATATGCATACCAGAGCTTGTATCTGGACAGGATATCTCCCGAATAACCGCCAAGTCTGTTGTTGATATCTGAAGTATTGAGATAAACACAAGGTGTGTATCCGTTCTGTGCAATGGTGCTGCAGAATGCCTTGATTACATTTGCAAAATCCTGACCGTACAGATCCCATGTTCTGTATCCGCTGCCGGTCTCCCAGTCCATAACGACAGGCATGTCGATTCCAAGACCGCTGATCTTATCGAGCGTGATGGAAGCTTCTTCGAGTGCCTCATAAGGAGTTATCGCCTGTGAGAAGAAGTAAACACCGACCTTGATTCCTGCAGCCTTGGCGCCCCTAACGTTCTCATAGAATCTGGAATCATCATAGATACCGCCCCTGGTATAGCCGCGGCCTCCGCATCTGATAAATGCAAATGTGATTCCGTCGTTTCTTACTGCATTCCAGTCAATAGAACCCTGGAATTCCGAAATATCGATACCGAGTTCATAGTCAAGGATCTCTCTGGGCTCTGATTCGGGTACGAGCTCATATGAATATGTAATCGTATATTTTCCTGCGGTATTCTGTGCAGTCTCGAGAGATACAGTATCGCCGTCAGAATCCTTGATCACATAGGTTATTCCGTTTGTCTCATTCTCAGACGAATATGTTCTGGCAGTTACATTAGCCAGAGGATTGAATGACTCGCCGGCCACAGTAGTAAATGAAGTGCTCGGAAGCTTGATCTCAGGATCGTTATTTACGGGTTCCGGAGCAGAAGTCGGTTCCGGTGAAGGCTCTGCATTTCCGCCGGAAGCCGTATGACCTGCATCTTCATTCTGGGACTGGTCTGTCTCGATATTGCTTCTGTCGATAACGCCTGCTTTTCCGGACAGGATCGCATCGACAAGTTCTTCGTCAGACAGGGACTGAAGATCGCTTACATCAACAACATGCTCACCGGTAAGGCCGCCGCGTTTGGTCATTCTGGGCTCTGTAGGAGTAGTATCATCAGGCGTCTCTGTGGAAACCTGTGTTACTGCTGTTGTCTCCTTTTCGGCTGCTTCTATAGCTGCCTGGGCAAGGAACTGCTCGGCGGCATTAAGTTCGATATTCTCTGAAGGAACAGTATTTCCGGCATTGCTTCTGATCGCAGCAGCACAGACTGTTCCGACAGTCGCAACTACGATCGACGCAGCAAGAATAAGGCTGATCCTTGCCTTGCGCTCCTGCGCCATGCAGAATCTCTCTATAAAACCTTTATTCTCTTTAATCTCTTTATTGTCTGCAGCTTTTTTCAAAACAATACCGCCTATATAAATTCATAAATATTCATGATAATGATGCTTTAGGATGAATGCTAAGTCAATGTAATAACACCTTACATATAAGTTACCGTTCTGCTACAAAACAGATATGCCATGCAGCGGACAGGCCGGATCACTTTGCCTTGGGATATTCGTTGCAAAGAAGTCTGTAAGGAGGTTCATCCTCTTCGATCTCCGGGAATCTTCCGACAGGGGGATTGAACCTGTTGTCAGTATTATCGTCGTTTACCTGGGACACTTCGCCAAGAAGGACTGCGCCCGTTCCCTTTTCGACTTCGAAATCATGATAAAGATACGGCTGGATCGAGATGCTCTCACCCGGAGTCAGCCTTATCTGTGTGCCTGCTTTGACCGTATATGTTCTGCCGTCCGTATGAATGGTAACGTCACTTTCCCTGTCGATCTCTTCATCGGGAAGTGAATTATAGACTCTTATGAGAAGATTTCCGCCGCCCTTATTGATGATGTCCTCCATCTTGAACCAGTGAAAATGATTCGGAGAATACTGGCCTTCCTCAATAAAAAGGAGTTTTTCGGCATATGGCTTCGGATACCTGTCCTTTGCGTTCAGATTGCCGTTGCGGAGCGTAATGAGCGAGAATCCGACTTTCGCGAAATCGCCAAGACCATAATCGGTTATATCCCACCCGAGCATGTTCTCTCTGATCTCGTCATACTCATGACCTTTGGCAAGCCACTCTTCCGGTGTGAAATTGCAAAACGGCGGAAGACTTATCTTCAGGTCATTAATAACACTTTCCATGCGCTTGAGCGCTCTGTTGATCTCGGATCTTTTCATGGCATTCTCCTTTTCTACTGCACATCATAACACTTGTTGAGAAAACAAATCCGTGCATAAAAAAGGCAATTTACCGCGCCCTTTTATTGCTTATGGCTCTGAAAATGCATGCAACGGCAAATGCCAGTAACGTAATCGATGCGAAGATGCATATCCCGACCGGCCACCCCCAGCTCAGGAATGCATAGAAATCATTGGTGTCAGGCCACGGCCCGCCTACTCCGTTTATGAGAATATTCGTCATGTATCCTATGCCGTAAAGAAGCGTCGGGACAGCTGATATGACCGTATATTTAAACGGGATCTTTTTTCTTCTGATAAAGATAAATTCAGCCATTGCCGCGAGAGGTTCCAGCAGGTGAAAGAACAGATTTCCTCTCTTATAGAACTGCGGATATCCGTAAAGGGGACCGAACATGAATGCGACTACGGCAAAGGTTATGGCTACTCCGCAAACAGCCGCAAGCTTAAAAACTGCCATCTTATCAGTATTCTTTTTAGCTGTGAGAAGCACAAGATATATCAAAGCGACCAGTCCGCAGAACACATTTGTCAGCACCGTATAAAACTTGAAGTTGCCTATGCCGCTTGTCTGCAGAGCTCCCTCTCCGTTCTTTCCGGTGAGCATAAGTACAATTCCCGCTATCGTCAGTCCGACAATAACGAGATTAAGGATAAGTTCAGATGCAGACTTTTTACTGTTGCTCATAAGCTCATTATAAATAGGTCTGTGCTCTTTTTTGTGCCTGAAACGGTGATTCATGGCACAAATCTGTGCGCATCTTCGCAAAATTTCATGAAAAGGGCTGCCCTTCAAGGACAGCCCCTGATAAATAACTGTTTTCGAGCGACAATTACATATTGCCCTTTTCGAGAGCGAGAGTAATTGTTGTGCGGTCGCAAACTTCTGAGGGTCCGAAGTACTGGATAGCACCGGGGAATGTGAATGCTGTCTCAACAGCCCACTTCTCACGGTTAGCTTCGAAATACTTGAACGGCTTGCCGTCGAGCTCAACGAGAGCCTTACGGATAACCGGCTTGTCTGCACCGTTTCTTCTCTCCATGTTCATCATCTTTGTGATAGGCATACCGCCTGCAACCCACTCGTCAGCAGGCTTGGAGATGTTGGAAACCTTTGAAAGGTATCCTGTGTAACCATACTGGATGAGCATGAATGCGTTGAAGCCCAAAGAGTAGCAGTAGTCTGCATCGAAGTTGGAAGGGAATGCGCAACGGCCTTCATAACCGAAGAAGTGGTGCTGAGCGCCGAACTTGCCCTTGTATGTGCCAGCTTCCTTTCTCTTTGCGAGCTCGTTCTTAACCATCTCGGAGAAGAGCTTCTCGGACTCGATGAGGGATACCTGAACGTTGCCGTGAGGGTCTCTCTCGAGGAAGAGCTGCTGCTGGATGCCCTGGGGAAGGATATCGAAAACCTTGAAAGCATCAGCAGAGAGGCCTGCCTTGATGAACTCATACTTAGCGTTCCAGTCAGGAAGTGCGTTGAACTGAGCTGTCTTCTCGCCTGCGAGGAGCTCATTGATCTCAGCGATGAGAGCGGAGAACTCAGGTACGAACTCTACGATACCCTCAGGGATGATAGCAACACCGAAGTTGTCGCCGTTAGCTGCTCTCTTCTCAACAGAGTCAGCGATCTGGTTTGTGATGTCAGCAAGAGACATCTTCTTAGCTGCAACTTCCTCACCGATAAGGCAGATGTTAGGCTGTGTCTCAAGAGCGCACTCGAGAGCAACGTGGGAAGCAGAACGTCCCATAACCTTGATGAAGTGCCAATACTTCTTTGCGGAGTTAGCATCTCTCTCGATGTTGCCGATGAGCTCGGAATATGTCTTTGTAGCTGTATCGAAACCGAAAGAAGCTTCGATATCTTCGTTCTTAAGGTCACCGTCGATTGTCTTAGGGCAGCCGATAACCTGAATGCCTGTATTGTTTGCAGCCATGTACTCAGCGAGAGTAGCTGCGTTTGTGTTGGAGTCATCACCACCGATGATTACGATAGCTGTAAGACCGTTCTCTTTAGCATAATTGGCAACTGTCTGGAACTGCTCAACTGTCTCGAGCTTTGTTCTGCCGGAACCGATGATATCGAATCCGCCTGTGTTTCTGTATGCATCAATGAACTTGTCGTCGAACTCAACATAGTCGTTCTTAAGAAGTCCGTCAGGTCCCTTCTTGAAGCCCAGGAGCTTGTTCTCAGGATTTGTTGCCTTCAAAGCATCATAAAGGCCTGAGATAACGTTGTGTCCGCCCGGAGCCTGACCGCCGGAGAGGATAACGCCTACTACCTGCTTTTTAGCAACTG
This sequence comes from Oscillospiraceae bacterium, assembly GCA_902788505.1. GTDB lineage: Bacteria > Bacillota > Clostridia > Saccharofermentanales > Saccharofermentanaceae > Saccharofermentans. The sequence continues at coordinate 149,250 of CADAKH010000002.1, read as the reverse complement.
ATGTATTAGCGCCCTTAACGAATGTGATCTCGGGCTTACCATATGTGTTAGGGAAGAGTGCCTTGATCTTATCCTGATCTGCTACGCTCTGTGTAGCTGCGCCTTCCTGTACTGAAATTTCAGAAATACCGTTTCTGAGCATGCCCGGAAGCTTGGGCTGGTATTCGTATCTTGCCTTCTGAAGTGGTGAAATATCCATAGCTTTACTCCTTAAAATATAAAATACACAAGAATAATAATTAATCAGAGGCCAAAAGTAAATGATAGATTTGGGGCTTTGTGTATGATTTATCCTTCCTTGCGGATCTTATTCTCAAATCAACTTGTCAAATATAACCAAAAAAGTAATTTGATTGTCAAACTTTTTGGCTGAAACTCTATTAACACGCATTGATTGATTTGATAAAATCGTTTTTACAAGGGACAGAACATATTGCGAAATCCCATTAATCAAAAATATGGAGGGTCATTAAAATGGCAGAAAACACACCTGCACATGGTCAGTCAAAGGGTAAGTCAATCGCTTGCATGGCATGCGGTATTGCTTCTATCGTTCTTTCATGGTCTTATGGCTGCGGTCTCATCCCCGCAATCGTATCTCTCATTCTCGGTGGTCAGTGCGCTAAGGAAGGCGTTCAGAACACATTCACTAAGGTTGGTAAGATCACAGGTATCATTGGTCTCATCCTGTCAATCATCCTTGGTGTAATCATGATCATCATAGCTGTTGCAGCAGCTGCTACAGGCATATCAAACTACTAATACTGATCAGCAAAACAAACGTAAAGCCGTCCGGAATTCCGGGCGGCTTTTTTGTTGCTTATTTAATCTGTCTGTTTATGTCTGAGCAGGCTTTAATTCTCCCTTGCTCTTTTTTATCAGATCGGAAACCGTAACTATCACTGCAAACGCAAACAGCAATATGCTTATTATCTGTGATGTCGAGAGCCCGAAAAGGAATCCCCTGATCTCGTCTCCCCTGAAGAATTCATCAATAAACCTGATGACCGGATAGATATAAAAATAAACGATCAGGATCCTGTGCCTGAACTTCTTCTTTTTGTAAAGCACAAGCAAAACAAAAAACAGGATCAGATTAAGTCCTGATTCAATAAGCTGTATCGGAAGCCTGTTAACATCATTTACGGACGGATACAGCGTGTTACCGTGTGCCGTAAAGCCCACATCACATGCTACGCCATAGCAGCAACCACCCAGAAAGCATCCGATACGTCCGAATGTATGGAAAAGCGGAATAGCAACAGCTACGGCATCAAACATTACATCTCCCCTGAAATACTTCTGGGATACTTTATTTGATATCACAAGTGCGATCAATCCGCCGATAAGGCCGCCGTAGAATACCATGCCGCCAAAATAGTTCCCGAACAGCGTTTGAACAAAACTTATAAAGTTATAGTCTTTAATGTTCTTAAATAATTCGATGATCTTATCCGTATTGGTAAATCCGTAAACGATATGTGCACCGATCACGGCTCCGGCAGCGAAGATCAGACCGGTCATGGCGATGTCTTCAATATCAACTTCTTTTTTCCTTAAAAGCAGATAGCAGCACAAAGCACTGGCAAGCATTCCAATAGCTGCCATTATGCCGTATGTTCCTATAGATCTTCCGAATATTTCGATAAATGGATACATGAATTACCTTTATAAAAAAAGGCAGTTGCTTAAATACTTAAGCAACTGACCTCTTATGCTTAGATAGAATTATCTATTAAACTGCTGAAGCTGCTGCACAAGCTACACAAGCAATGCAGAGACCGCAGGAGAAGAATACGATAGCACTCTCAACTGTACCTACGATAGATGTGATAAGACCGATCGTAGCGAAGATCTGCTTCTCACCAGCCTCTTTAGCCTCTTTTCTGGCACCGGCTGACTTGATCAAACCAATGATACCGACTACGATAGCTGCCAATGTAGCAACGATAACGATGATACCATAGGTAAGAGAACCCTCGTTTGTTGATGTGTCGATAGCGTTAGCAATAGATGTTCCGATATTCGGAATAACAAGGGAAGCAATACCCAATACCATTGCAACAATTTGCTTATTCTTTGTTGTTTCCATAAAGACCCTCCTATTATTTTTTGTGCATAAGCACACTACTTCGCATATTATTGCACTTATCACAAAAAAAGTAAATCAGCAAGTTCTTTTGATTTTCCGGGTACCGTATTATCACCGCACCGGGATGTATCCGCTCTCTTCCACTATCTTCTGACCTTCAGGCGAAAGCATAAAATCAACTGCTTTATAGACATTGCCGTTGGTCTCACCTTTTCTGTATACCGCGTACAATCCGCCTGAGACCGGATATGAGCCGTCTGCTATAGTTTCTCTTGTCGGTTCTATGCCGTTTATCTTAAGGATCTTAACTCCGCCCTCGGCAAGCATTCCGGTAACATAATATCTGAAGGAAAAACCGATAGGGCTTCCTGTCAGCGCCGAGTAATCCGGTACTATAGGCATATCGCCCATCAATTTTTCGAGTGCTGTCTGGGAGCCGCTTCCCTCATTTCTGCGCATTGCTGCGATATGAATGTTTCTTCCTCCGAGCTCACTCCAGTTGGTTATCTGTCCCGAATAAATACCTCTTATCTGATCGACCGTGATGTCATCAACCGGATTGTTTGCGTTAACAATAAATACAAACGCATCAGATCCTATCTGCACCATCTCAAGCTCAACACCGTTCTCTGCAGCATAAGCAAGCTGTTCATCAGAAGGCTGTGCGCATATGATTATGTCCGCATTGCCGTCAACGATATCCTTGTAAGCACCCCTTGTGTTTGTGTAATGCATGGCACTGGAAGGATCGTAATCTTCCCCGTTATAAATAACGGAATCTTCAGGATAGATGCTCTCAACAAATCCCGCATATACGGGAAGCAGTGCTGCCGCCCCGTCTATAGTCGGGATATCGCCTTCAAGTCTTTCCGCACCTTCTACAGAGTAAATGTTTTCCGAACCGGAGAAAGGCACGTAGTTGCCCACTTCAACACTCATCTTCTGCATTCCGGGTGAATGGTGGCTTATTACTTTTTTAATGAACAGCTGGTATATTGCAAGATCAAGCCCTGCAAACATCACGATGAGCAGAGCAATTACCGCCAGCTGTTTTCCCAGTTTTTTCTTATCCATATCAATATCCCCAATTCGCGATCATCTCAACTATTGAGATTTCTTTCCAAAGACTGTATCCGTGGATCAAAAGGGCTGTTGTGGCCGCTACTCCAACGGCCATGATAACTGCCAGTATAATTACAAACGTCTTATCCTTCATGGTCTGACCTCACATGTGTGCAATTGCAGAAGCCAGCATTGCAAAGAGAACGATCTCTCCAATGGTACCCAACAGAAAGTATCCCGAAATGCAGCCGAATACTATAGCTTTTACCTTTCTCTCGCCCTTTTTCTTTACTTTTATTACCGCAATAATGAACAGAACAAAGAAAACGAGAAAAGCGACAGGTATCGCGCCAAACATGAAAGCGGAATAAATGTTTTCTAAAAACCTTTCAAAAGTGTAGGCTCCCATCATAAGTGCTGACAATGTTTCCATTTTTTATTCCTCCATTTTTATCTTTTTACACCTTAAGCCTCACATGTGTGAGATACCTTCGGCAAACCAGATGATAAGCACTGCTTCTGCAACGAGATAGGAGAAAGCCGCGCCTGAGATAATGCCGTACGTCAAAGCTTGGGTCTTATTCTCCCATCCTTTTTTATATTTGCGTATATGTATTATTGAATTGACCAGGCAGATTACGAAGAACACCGGCGGTGCTACAAACATTACGAGCGTTACGGCCAAAAGCAGAAACTCTTCCATCACTGCCTCCCAAGAGAATCCCTGTATTCTTCAACTTCTTTCCTGTCGAACGAAGATATCAGTCTGCAGTCATCCTTATCCAGAAGTCTGTAATGCCCGGAAACATAATTTTGCTGGAGTCTGATCCCGTTCTTCTCATCTATCACGCGCCACCAGACCTTGCCTCCCATCGTCGGCGGATATTTGATATGTCTGTCCTCAAAGGCCAGTGCATGAATAAGATCGCCCGCTTCACCGCCTACAATTCCCTGAAGTACTTCGCTCTTCTCGAAAACGGATACGACAGCAATGACCTCAGTCCAGGACAGCTCGCGTCTGCCCTTCTCGGTCTCAACAAGAGTCTTCTTGGAGATACCGAGCATCTCACTCATTGCCTCCTGGGTTATTCCATACTCAGTCCGGATGAGCTTGAGCTTGCTGCTTACAGTCCTGATCAATTTCTCGCGCTTCATGTTATCCGTGCGTTCCTTTGGCAATCAAACTATATAGTGTAATTTTACACTTTTGGTGTGGATTTGCAACTTAGAATCGAGCTGTACGGCGAAAAATACGGAAAACGATACGGCTATGCCGTACTGATAGCCATATTAAAAGCCAAAAATCCCATAAAAATACGGCAAACAATACGGCTATGCCGTATTACTTGCCGTATTAAAACTTGATACGTTAAATACTCACGAGGCTTGCTGACAAGACTCCCATACCAATGCGTCATCTGGGATCATATCATTAAAAGCAGTCATAACCTGGCTTACGAAGTAGTCTCTGTCAAAATTAACCTTATCGTATAAAAGCACATAAATGACTTCCCTGCCCGGCCTGTATTTTCCTAGTGAAAAACCATTCATCTTAGTCACTGTCTTCATGGAATAACCGACTTTATCATTCATCCCAAGTATTTCTAAATATGCGCAACGGTCTATCTCGTAAAAGTTCACCAGACAATCAGGATTAATGGTTTCTTCGATTTCATCCAGATATATTTCTGTCTCATATTTAAAAGGTATTCCCATTAGTTTCAGCAAATCGGCACCCATAAGCTCATTTTTTGACTTCAGGTCACCATGGTCACTAACTGTAGGATTGTCGGGTTTGTATTTGCCACAGCGCTCAATTTGCCTATTAAAATATTCGTTATCCATTTTGTGAGGATCCGAAAATTGTTTGATTGGGAAAACAACTCTCGGCGGAGCAAAACTGTATCTGGAGTTCCAATCATTAAGAAGATCAGCATACTCTGATTTTACTTTTAGATATTCGGTTATATCCTCAGAATACTTTCTGCCCAATTCAGTAGAGACATTCAAAATACGCGGATGCCTTGAATTATATTTTGGCAAAGACAGATCTCTGGTAATTAATACGTATTGTTTCCCTCGTATCGTCTTAAAATGACCCTGCAGCATTCTCTCTATCTTAAGTCTTCGGTACTCAAGCTTCACAGCATGAACCTTCATTGGCAACACAATACTATTCATAGTTCATAACCCTCGTAAATGATTTATTGAATCTATTATGTATTCCAAACACTAAAAAAGGGAAGAATTGTGGAAGATTGAGACTAATCTTGAAATTTTCGTGAGAATATCAGTTTTGAACCTGTACCGTATGCTTGTTCTGCCTTAAACACCAAACAGCGTGAAAACACTAAAGATAGTAATCCACATCAAAATAGGGCAAAAATACGGCTACAGCCGTACTAACAGCCGCATTTTCAGTCAGAAAACGCAAAAAATACGGCAGATGATACGGCTATAGCCGCATTACCTGCCGCATTGGAAGGCGAATTAATAATCAGGCCGACTAAACCAAACTGCTTAAATCAGTCCTGGAAAAGAGGAGTAGAAAAGTATCTCTCGGCAGTATCGGGAAGAACTGTAACAACTGTCTTTCCCTTGCCGAGCTTCATTGCGAGCTTTATCGCGCAGGCAACGTTTGTGCCGGATGAGATTCCGCACATCATACCCTCTTCGCGGGCCAGTCTTCTGGATGTGTCGAGAGCTTCATCGTCAGTGATAATGCAGATATCATCGTAAACCGAAGTGTCAAGGATTCCGGGAATAAGGCCGTCGCCAATTCCCATCTGGACATGGGTTCCGATGCTGCCGCCCGAAAGAATAGCGGCATTCTCCGGCTCTGCTGCCCAAATAACAGTTGAAGGATTGGCCTCTTTCAGTGCGTGGCCGATACCGGTAATCGTACCGCCGGTACCGATGCCGGAGCAGAAGCCGTCTATAACACGGCCGTCCACTGCATCGAGAAGTTCCCTTGCCGTGTAAGCATACTGTGCTTCGGTGTTGGCGGGGTTTTCAAACTGCTGGGGAATAAACACATGCGGATCCGAAGATGCGATCTCCTCTGCCTTGATCCTGCAGTCGTCTATGGCTTTGCCGATATCACCTGCATCATGAATGAGAATGACCTCTGCACCATAGTGCTTAACGAGCATGCTTCTCTCATGGCTTACGGAATCCGGCATGATAATGATCGTACGGTATCCTTTGACTGCACCGATAAGCGCAAGGCCGATACCCTGGTTGCCGCTTGTAGGCTCAACGATAATGCTGTCCTTATTAAGCTTTCCCTCTTTCTCGGCACGCTCGATCATATTGAGTGCCGTACGGGTCTTAATAGAACCTCCGACATCGAGGCCTTCATTCTTAACAAGAACGTCAGCTGCACCTTCCGGTACTATGTGATTCAGCTTTATAAGAGGTGTATTGCCTACTGCCTCAAGGATATTGTTGTAGATCATTAATATACTCCGCGATATAACTTAAATTTATAACCGCGAAATATTATACAAGGTTTTTCTGATAGTTGCAGAACTAATTAAAAGTAATATACGAACTGGTACATTTCGATGATCTCGCCTTCGGAATTGTACCTGGTCTCAACTACAACATCGCCGTCTGCGTTATAACTTTTTTCGAGAACCTGGAAAACAGTGCCGTCAGATTTCAGAGTTGTTTTCTTAGTCATGTTTCCCGCTGAATCGTATTCATACTCGCACCAGCTCTGGATAACGCCGTCAGCTTTGTGGAACTTCTCGCTTGTCATATTTCCTGAAGCATCAAAAGTGTACTCGCTCCAGTCACTCAGCTCACCGCCTCTGTAGGTAGTGCTCTTTGTGATGTTGCCGGCATTGTCATATTCATACTCGTAAGAGATTACGAAAGAATCTCCCGTTGTGTCCGTGTGTGTCTGCTTGATGTGGTTTCCATGTGCATCATTCTCGAAAACGAGCCACTGTGTCATGTTACCTGCAGCGTCGTACTCAGTATCCTTTATCATAAATCCTGATGCATCGTACTCGTAAACATGCTGATTGCCGTTGGTGCCGTCCGGATTGACATATACTTTTCTGATCATATTGCCCGAAGCATCATAGCCGTAAATATTGCCGCCCTGGCTTAATCCGTCCTGGCCTATCTTCATTTCAGCGATCAGGTTGCCTGATGCATCAAACTCGTACTTGGCAGTAAAACCGTTATCTCCCAGACGCTTTTCTTCTATCATGTTGCCGGCAGCATCATATAATCTTGTTGCGATAAGGTCGCCGTCAAAATAGATACATGCTGTCTTATAGCTCTCTATAATCTCTGAAGTTGCAGTTGTAAGCTCAGTCAGTCCGCTCTGATCCGTATTGAATGCAAAGTCTGAAGCAAATGAATCTGCCGTAGGTTCTGTAAGAACTGTATTATTGCAGGCCGTAAAACTTCCGAGAACTGCAACAACTGCCAATATACTGATCAATCTCTTATGCATAGCTTTCTCTCTCGGGCTGACTTAATCGCACATTGTGAAGGAGGTTCTGTCTGCCCGTCTTTCCGCGATTCCCTATCCTTCGCCTAATAATACTATCAGACAATCTCCGGAATTGATATTAAGATTTCACGGGTACCCGCGGGGAGATCAGATCTTATCCGTTTTTTTGCAGATCGGCTTTTCGATAAGATTATGAATTAAAACAGCCAGGCACACCTGAATTACCGGCATCAGCCAGTACATATAGTCTTTTCCGTAAAGAAGATTCACACCTGCAGCGCGGTTATATATTTCCAGCCAGATATAGAACGGGAAATTGAGCGTATAGAGTGCGTAAGAGACCGCGCCTAATGAACAGAACACCTTGTTGCCAATGATCTTGTCTGCTGCCGGATTGTGGATCACAAGGAGGATCAGCGGGATATAGAGCATGAAAAGCGCCGGCAAAGACCTGCTGATGATCGGTGTCTGCTCGTAAATAAGTGATCTGCCGAATATCTGATAAAGGATATAGCAGGAAACAGCAGTAAGCGAAAAGATATTAGCAGTCTTTCTTTTTATCCTGAAGGCGAAAGATGCAACTATCACGCCAAGGAAAAACGCCAGATAACCGCGGCACATAGACGGATTTAAAAGCGGCCACGGAAGGCCCGAAGTGGAAAACATTATTCCGATGACAACGGGAATCCCCATGAGCCAGAAACCGTCTTTTACCCTGGATGCGATCCTGCTGATGACATAGAACAATATGAGACAGAACACGAGGACGCTGACAAACCACAAAGGTCCGTTGATAGTCGACTGATCAGTGTTCCATGTCTGGATCATAAGAAGATTCTTGATGATCAGATATCCTTCTGCACGTCTGTCATACCAAAGCTCGCCCGTAACCGCCGGATAGACCATAAGGCCGATAATCATTACAACAGTTGAAAGAAAATACAGCGGGTAGAGTCTTTTGATCCTCTTTTTCATGAATCCGAAAAAACCTAGCTGGTTATCCCTGATAATAGCGAAGTACTTATACATCTGGAAACCGCTCAGGAGAAACATGAATTCCATCATAGAATAGGTATAGCTGAAAGAGAACTGGGTTACCTTGTTAGTCAGCTCCGTGAAAAAAACACTTGTCCCGTCAGCATAATATCCTGCCGGTGTGAACTGCCAGTAATGGCCATAACTGACAACAAGAAGGATAACAAGACCCCTGAATGCGTCAAATGATTTGATCCTTTCTTTTGTCTCCATAACTCCCCCAAAAAGATCAGAAAAAATATGCAGTCATGATTTCCCACGGATCCGGCGACTCAGTTGTTTGCGCCCTGTATCGTGATGCCTTTTTTATCATCCTTTTCCCTTGGAAAGAACGACTATCGTCTCGATCTTGTCGGTCCACGGGAACATGTCCACGGGCTCTGCTGTCTTTGCTTCATACCCTTGTGCGGCAAAGCCCTTGAGATCTCTTGCAAGAGTCTCGGGGCAGCATGAGATATAAACGATCTTCTCAGGCTTAAGCTTCCCGCATGCTTTGATGAATTTAAGCGTTGTTCCGGCTCTCGTAGGATCCAGGATCACACAGTCTATTTTGGCATCAGTCTTGGCAAGCTTCTCCATATATTCAGTGGCATCGCCGTTAACGAAAGACGCATTCCTGATCTTGTTTGCAGAAATATTCCTGAGGGCATCCTTATATGCCGATTCCTTGATCTCAACACCGGTGATGCTGCCGACGAAATCCGCAAAGGACAAAGTGGTGGATCCTGTTCCGCAGTAAGCATCGATGCATGTCTCTCTGCCGTTAAAACCGGCCAGTCTTATTGCTTCCGAATAAAGGATCTCGGCCTGATCGTGATTGGACTGCATGAAAGAATCAGCCGATACACGGAACTTCTTTCCGAGGATAATGTCGGTGATATACCCGCTGCCCGTGACCTTCTTGACCTCATCGCTTCCGAGGATCATTGAATCATGTCTTCTGTTGATGTTTATAAGAAGTGTCGTTATCTCGGGATGGCGCTTTAAAAGCTCATCGGTGAAGATCTTCTTTTTCCTGAAATATGTGCTGCCTATTATCAGCACCACCATTACTTCTCCGGTGGCATCGGCAGTCCTTACCAGGATCCTTCTCAGGTCACCTGTGCCGTTTATCTCGTTATAGATACTGATATTATACTTCTCGGCTATATCGGCACAGTCCCTGATAATAGACGAAGCGATCCGGTTCTCGATCAGGCAGGAATCGACTTCGACGATGCGGTGCGAACCCGTCTCATACGGACCGCAGATAACATGGCCGTTCCTGAGCTTTTTGAATGCCGAATGGACCTTGTTCCTGTAGTAAAGCGGACTGTCACAGTGATGGATGGAAAGGACTTCGCAGAACGGCGAGATGAGCTTTCTTACTCTTTTCTCTTTTGCCGCGGCCTGCTCGAAATAAGTGGTTCCGGCATAAGTGCATCCCCCGCATTTTTTGGATACGGGACACTTGTTGCGGACACTCAGAGCTTTGAGCATCTTAGCCTTGTCAGTCTCTTTTGGGGACTCCATCAGGCCTTCCTTTCAGCGTTTACAACAACGTGCTTCAAAAGGATCGCTGTCGTGATAGATCCTACTCCTCCCGGTACCGGTGTGACTGCTTCAGCAATCTCAGATACCTTATCGTAATCTACGTCTCCGCAGAGCTTGCCCTCCTCATCGACATTCATACCGACGTCGATAACGATCTGGCCTTCCCTGACGTAATTCTCATTAATGATCTTTGCTACGCCGCAGCATGCAACGATGATGTCCGCACGCTTGCACTCTTCTTCGGTATTAACAGTCTTTGTGTGGCATACGGTAACTGTTGCATTGGCTGTTGTAAGCAAAAGCGCAACGGGCTTACCGATTACGAGACTTCTTCCGACAACCGTAACCTTCTTGCCCTTTGTCTTGATCTGATAGTGCTTTATCAGTGCCATGACGGCTTCTGCCGTACAAGGGGCGCTGCAATCAGGGACACCGGCAAGGCAGTCTTCCATGTTTCTGATATCCATGAAATCGACGTCCTTATAAGGATCTATCGTCCTTCTCATATGCTCATCACTCAAACCCTTGGGCAGAGGTCTGAACACGAGTATGCCGTGAACAGCAGGATCGTTATTGATTGAATCAAAAGTCCTGTCCAGTTCTTCCTGGGAGACCCCTGCATCGAGTTCTGTGACTTCAACAGTAACATCGATTGCGGCAAATCGTTTCAGAACGCCTCTTTCATACGCCAGATCATCTTCTCTCTGGCCCACGCGCAAAATGGCAAGCTTAGGCTCAATGCCCTTGCTCTTCAGCACTTCAACTCTTGTCTTGAGATCTGCCATGATCTCATCTGCAACTTCTTTGCCGCCCAGTCTTCTCATCTCTGTTTACCCGCCGATCAGAATTGTTTTAACCTGCTTATAGACCTTATCGCAGATCTCAGATGTCTGTGCTACGAGATCATCAGTCTTTCTGTTCAGGTCTTCCGCATATGCCCTGTCCTTCATGGACTTAGTGTTTATATAGACATTCATTGCCGCACCCTTTGCAGCCGTATCGCATGCGGCCGCAGCGACACCCACATCACTTATGGCAAGTCTGGAGCCGATAACCGCGAGACGTGCAAGAACAAGAGCAGTCTCGTAAGCCTTTTCGACGACTTCGAAAGGAGCTGTGCTTGCTTCTTTAAGGACACCTTCAAGGATCTCGTCTCTGCCTTCCTGATCCTTGGGGATGGAGTAAGCTTTTGCGAGAGGCTCGAAAACCTCCTCATCCTTCTTGCCCAATGCTTCAAACTCTTTTACGAGCTTACCGCATTTACCGATGGCAACTTCGATCTCTTCCTGATATTCGGCATACTTTTTCTTGCCGCTTGTAAGGTTGCCTACCATTGAACCCAGAGCTGCCGCTATCGCACCGCATACGGCTGATGCTCCGCCGCCTCCAGGTGTGGGCGCGCCTGAGGAAAGTTCTGTAAGGAATACGTCAACTGTTCTATTTTCCATGGTGATTACTCCGTTTAACTTATTAACTCATATATTTTACCCGACTTATATGTGAATACAATTAGCACCTTCCCCATACTCTGCGGGCTTAAACGTATCTGTTTTCGATTCCTGTGATAAAAAATCAGGTAAAAGTCAGGCTATAGCCGTACTTTTAGCCGGGCTTTTGCCTTCACAACCCCTGCGAATCAGGGTAAAAGTCAGGCTGCACCCGTACATTTGCCTGTTTTTTGAGGAGTGTGAAAAAGGCCGCCCGCTTGGGACAGCCTTCATAGTTACTGGATTATTCGTTTGATGTCCATGATTCCCATCATGTCGAGACTGCCGTATACAACCTGGCCTCTGGTACTTGAAGCATGGATTACAGTTCCGTCCCCGACATAGATCGCAACGTGTCCGCAGTACGTTCCGTAGTCGTAACAGATAACATCACCCGGTTTTAAGTCTTCTCTCGGAACACTGACACCCGAGTAATACATTATCGATGTTGCGCCGTGAGGAACTGATACGCCGACCTGTGCATAACAGTACATTACAAGACCGGAGCAGTCGATTCCGCTTGAGTCAGAACCTGCGAAAACATAAGGAACACCAAGCATTGACTCTGCGATAGATACAATACTCTCACCGTTACATCCCGTGATCTGCGGGAGTGTTCTCGGGTTACCGTAGGATCTTCCGCTCGAATTCGATCCTCTCGGATAAGGAGTAGGTGTGGGTGTCGGTGTCGGCGGAGGGTTTGTCGTTGTATAAGACTTGTAAACATAACCTGTCGAACCGCCGGTTGTAGTAACCTTGTACCACTTGTCGCCTACGATGGCACTGCAGTAGAGCTTGGCGTCGCGGCCTGCCACGCAGACCTCATCAGCTGATGTGTCAGGTTCAGCTCTTACGACAAGACCGTCGGTATCAACCCATACGGTTCTGTCGATCTCGATAGAGAGCATAGTATCCTGAATGGATCCTGTGAGAACATATCCTTCTTCACCTGCTTCAGTTACGATCCTGGACCATGTGTCTCCGACACCGGTACGTGTGACCTGCTGTCCTAAATGGAGTCTTACGAGAGTCAGGGAATCCATATCAGGTGTCTCTTTAAGGATAGACTGGTTAGCTCTTACATAATAAGTAGTGTTATCAGGTGCAAAGCACTCCGGGTCCAGAAGTTCGATAGGAAGATTGGAACTGTCGTACTGCTGATATACCACATACTTCGGGATATCTTTATAACTCTGTGGTCCGCAGACCTCCGCCACCTGAGTAGCATCAGGAACAACATCCGGATCAGTAGGATCCGTAGGTTCTGGAGTCTGTGTAACCTGTGCACTGACCAGCTGGTCCGCACTGCTTACGAGAGCCCATTCTTCGATTACTACCTCTCCTGTGTGGATACTGGTTGTGCCGAAAACCTGTTCATAAGCCTGGGATACGATCATAGCAGGAGTCATGCCTTCGCGGAGACCTATAGGCAGGCATATAATCGGAAGGGCTGCAAAAAAGCCCGTCGCGATAGCTACTATACTCTGCTTCCTGTTATGTTTTAAAACTATTTTCTTCATATATCTTTATGCACTTATCCCAAGCGGCTGTAAGAATTATACAACCTCCGCCCGTGGCTTTGTGTGGCAATATTCAGGCTTAAAGGCCCTTATACGCCTGAAAACGCCCCTGTTTTATCCCATAAAAACGCCGGAAGAGAATATACTCCTCCGGCGTCATTATAAACTGTATAGGCCTTGAATTGCTTTACAATCTCGGGACAAAAGAATTACTTCTTGTCCTTAAGTCCGTCGATCTCGAGCTGTGACTCCAAACGGTCCTGTTCATCAAGGAGCTCGTTGCGTGCCTGAACCTGATCAAGGTAATCGTTAGCGAAAAGCTCTGTATCGCTGGCATCCTCACCGTACTCGTGGCCTGTGATGAGCTTGCTGTTTGCCTTGATAACAGGAACAGCAGTGATATCACTATGAGCCTTGATACCTGTACCGGCAGGGATAAGAGCACCGATGATAACGTTCTCCTTGATACCGATGAGCGGATCGACCTTACCCTTGATAACAGCATCTGTAAGAACCTTAGCTGTCTCCTGGAAGGATGCAGCTGACATGAAGGAGTCAGATGCACTTGCAGCCTTTGCGATACCGAGAAGGATCGTCTTGCCGCTTGCGGGTCTGAGCTTCTTGTCCTCATCCTCGATCTGCTTGTTCCGGATCGTCGATCTGGACTCTTCTCATCATCTGCTTTGTGATGATCTCGATGTGCTTATCGTTGATGTTTACACCACCACCTGTGTAGTAAACCTTTGTGATCTCAGAGATGATGTACTTCTGAACGGCACGGATATCCTTAACTCTGAGAATTTCCTTAGGATCGATCTTACCGTCGATGATCTGGTCACCTGCTTCGATAACCTGACCTTCTGTAACTGTAAGGGTTGCGTGTGAAGGAACCTTGTACTCCATCTTTTCGATGGTGTTGCCCTTGGCATCCTTGAAACGGTCCTCATCCTTGATATCGTCAGTATACTGAGGTGTTACAACGATTGTCTTCTGCTTTGTCTTCTCGTTCTCAACGATCTTAACTTCACCGGAAACAGAAGAGATGATACCGTGACCCTTAGGATCTCTTGCTTCGAAGATCTCGGTAACACGGGGGAGACCCTGTGTGATATCTTCACCGGAAGCAGCGATACCACCGGAGTGGAACGTTCTCATTGTAAGCTGTGTACCAGGCTCACCGATTGACTGAGCTGCGATGATACCGACAGCCTCACCGACTGCAACAGGACGGCCTGTAGCAAGGTTGATACCGTAGCACTTTGTGCAGACACCTCTTCTTGAACGGCAGTCAAATACTGATCTGATCTTGAGCTTGCCGAGATCTTCGATCTGGTGCTTTGTGAGGATCTTGCCTGAAGCCTCAGCCTCAGCAATCTTAGCTGCAACCTTTTTGTCACGCTCAGCAAGCTTCTCAGGTGTCTCGGCACCCTTGATCTTAACTGAATCCTTAACAGCCTGTCTTGCTTCCTCAGCTTCCTTCTTTGCAAGGTCTACTGACTTGCAGATATCTTCAGCCTTAAGAGCATCGATAAGCTCATTCTTCTTAACGATAACTTCGCCTGTCTGATAGTTAACGATGTCCTCTGCAGCATAACGGCCATAGAGACGGTCGTTAAGGGACTTGATAACGTTAACATGCTTGTTGGAAACCTCTGTGATCTCCTTAACCCATGTGAAGTCATCAGTACCGCAGTCTTCCTCAGTAACAACAACTGCCTGGGCAACGTCAACGAGACGTCTTGTAAGGTAACCTGACTCAGCTGTCTTAAGAGCCGTATCAGAAAGGGCCTTACGAGCACCGTGTGAAGAAATGAAGAACTCGAGCACGTTCATACCTTCACGGAGGTTAGACTTGATCGGGATCTCGATGGTGTTACCGGTAGTATCCTGCATAAGTCCACGCATACCTGCGAGCTGCTTGATCTGGTTGTTGGAACCACGCGCACCGGAGTCAGCCATCATTCTGATCGGGTTGTAGATATCAAGGTTATCCATCAATGCCTTTGTGATGTTGTTTGTTGTCTCAGACCAAACCTTTGTAACCTCGTTGTGACGCTCGGTCTCTGTGAAGAATCCTTCTTCAGCAGCTTCGTTGATCTCTTCAACTCTCTCATCACCTTCAGCGATCATCTTATCCTTGATGTCAGGGATGATCATGTCTTCGATACCGATAGAGATACCGGAGATTGTGGAGAACTTATAACCCATTGCCTTAACGTCATCGAGGAATATTGTTGTTCTCTCGAGGCCGTGGATGGCAATGCACTTTGCAATGATCTTTTCGAGCTTCTTCTTACCGAGAGCAAACTCGAACTTAACGTCCTTATCAGGATCCTTAGCCTTAACAGCTGCAGCCTTCTCCTTCTGGATGCTGAGCTTCTCGAAGTCGATCTCGAGCTTTAAGAGATTCTCGGGCTTTGTTCTATCAACAAAACCGAGATCCTGGGGAACGATCTGGTTGAAGATGAATCTTCCGAGTGTGGACTCAACAAGACCTGTCTCAACCTTGCCGTTGATCTCTCTTGAGATACGGACCTTGATCATGCTGTGAAGAGTGATCTGGTGCTCATCGTAAGCCATCTGGGCTTCATCGATGGATGAGAATACCATTCCCTCACCCTTATCGTTCTCAACTTCCATTGTGAGATAGTAGCAGCCGAGGATCATATCCTGTGTAGGAACTGTAACCGGCTTACCGTCCTGAGGCTTCAGGAGATTGTTTGTTGAAAGCATGAGGAATCTTGCCTCTGCCTGAGCCTCTGCAGAAAGCGGTACGTGAACAGCCATCTGGTCTCCGTCGAAGTCTGCGTTAAATCCTGTGCAGACGAGAGGATGGAGCTTGATAGCA
This sequence comes from Oscillospiraceae bacterium, assembly GCA_902788505.1. GTDB lineage: Bacteria > Bacillota > Clostridia > Saccharofermentanales > Saccharofermentanaceae > Saccharofermentans. Next base: position 133,202 of record CADAKH010000002.1, on the reverse strand, counting down.
CGACCTTCAACGAGTACAGGCTCAAATGCCTGGATTGAAAGTCTGTGGAGTGTAGGAGCACGGTTCAAAAGTACCGGATGATCTCTGATGATGTCTTCGAGAATATCCCATACCTCAGGAACTCTTGCATCTACCTGTCTTCTGGCTGTCTTGATATTAAGCTTGTCGTTGATCTCAACAAGCTTCTTGATTACGAAAGGCTTGAAGAGCTCCAATGCCATTTCCTTAGGGAGACCGCACTGATGCATCTTGAGCTCAGGTCCGACGATGATAACTGAACGTCCGGAGTAGTCAACACGCTTACCGAGGAGGTTCTGTCTGAAACGTCCCTGCTTACCCTTGAGCATGTCAGAGAGTGACTTGAGCTGTCTGTTGCTTGTAGCAGATGTTGAACCCTTAACAGGTGTGCCGTGACGGCCGTTGTCGATAAGAGCATCAACTGCTTCCTGAAGCATTCTCTTCTCGTTTCTTACGATGATCTCAGGTGCACCGAGATCTAAAAGCTTCTTAAGACGGTTGTTTCTTCCGATAACTCTTCTGTAGAGGTCGTTAAGGTCAGATGTTGCATAACGGCCGCCGTCCAAAGGTACCATCGGACGGAGTTCCGGAGGAAGAACCGGGATAACATCAAGGATCATCCACTCAGGCTTGTTGCCGGAAGCCTTGAAAGCTTCAGCAATCTCAAGTCTCTTGTTGATCTTGAGTCTCTTCTGTGTGCTGATAGAGCCGACCTTCTCTTCCTGAAGCTGCTCGATGATCTCATCGATGTTGATCTCAGACAAGAGGATCTTGATTGCTTCGGCACCCATCTTTGCTACGAAAGAATCCTTGCCGCATGTAGATCTTACATTCTTGTACTGATCTTCAGAAATGATGTCGTACTTATTGAGTCCGGTGCTTACGCTGTCACCCGGATCGATTACGATGTACTTGGAATAGTAAAGTACACTCTCAAGCTGCTTAACCGTAAGATCGAGCAGTGTGCCGATCTTTGAAGGCTGGGTCTTGAAGTACCAGATGTGAGATACAGGTGTAGCGAGCTGGATGTGACCGAGTCTTTCACGACGAACTGTGTTCTTCGTAACCTCAACTCCGCACTTATCGCAGATCATTCCCTTGAATCTGATCTTCTTGTACTTACCGCAACGGCATTCCCAAGACTTTGTAGGTCCGAAGATCTTCTCGCAGAAGAGTCCGTCAACCTCAGGTCTCTGAGTACGATAGTTGATCGTCTCGGGCTTCTTAACTTCACCGTGGGACCAAGCCTTGATGACCTCGGGAGATGCAAGCTGAATACTTATTTTTGTAAGATGATTCTGATTATTCATATCTATCTTTTATCTCCTTTACATATCGCCGTCATCGTCGCCGAAATCGTCGCCGAAATCGCCGTCTTCTTCCTTGATGTTTCCATTCTCGTCAGCCTCTACGAAGCCTTCGCTGAAAATGTTGGAAGGAGCTTCGGAATCTTCACCGTCGAGTGAAGCTCTTGTTGACTCGTCCATCTCACTGTATGTGTCGAAAGACTGTCTGTCCTCAGCGATATATTCCTTATCGTCTGTATATGTACGTACATCCAATGCCAAAGCCTTAAGCTCGTTAACAAGGACATTGAAGGACTCAGGGATACCCGGTTCAGGAATGTTCTTGCCGCGGATGATGGCATCGTATGTCTTTGAACGGCCTTCGATATCGTCGGACTTAACTGTGAGGATCTCCTGGAGAGTATGAGCAGCACCGTAAGCTTCGAGTGCCCAAACTTCCATCTCACCGAATCTCTGTCCGCCGAACTGAGCTTTACCGCCCAAAGGCTGCTGTGTAACAAGTGAGTAAGGTCCTGTGGATCTTGCGTGCATCTTGTCGTCTACGAGGTGGTGCAGCTTCATGTAGTACATGATACCTACTGTTACTCTGTTCTCGAAAGGTTCACCTGTACGGCCGTCGTAAAGAACAGTCTTACCGTCCTTATCGATGCCTGCAAGCTCGAATGCATCTGCGATGTCGTTCTCGTTTGCACCGTCGAATACAGGTGTTGCGATCTTCCAGTTAAGAGCCTTGGCAGCACGGCCGAGATGTACCTCGAGGAGCTGACCGATGTTCATACGGGAAGGAACGCCCAACGGATTCAAGCAGATATCGAGTGTTGTTCCGTCAGGTAAGAAAGGCATATCCTCTTCAGGAAGTACTCTGGAGACGACACCCTTGTTTCCGTGACGTCCTGCCATCTTATCGCCGATGGAGAGCTTTCTCTTCTGAGCGACATAAACGCGGACTCTCTTGTCAACACCGTTCTTCAAGTTGCCGTTTGTCTCCTTTGTGGAAACAACAACGTCAACGACTACACCTGAACCGCCGTGAGGAACACGCTTTGAAGTATCCTTAACTTCTCTTGCTCTCTCGTTGAAGATTGCCTTGTAAAGTCTCTCTTCAGCTGTCTGGTCTGTCTCACCCTTAGGTGAAACCTTACCAACTAGGATGTCTCCGTCCTTAACCTCGGCACCGATCATGACGATACCGTTCTCGTCGAGATTGGAGAGTGCGTCATCGCTGACATTAGGAACTTCTCTTGTGATCTGCTCAGCACCGAGCTTTGTCTCACGTGCTTCGCACTCGTGCTCTTCGATATGGATAGATGTATAAACATCATCTCTTACGATTCTCTCATTTACGAGAACAGCGTCCTCGTAGTTATAACCTTCCCATGTTGTGAATCCGATGAGAACGTTACGTCCGAGAGCAAGCTCACCGTTGTCTGTAGCAGGACCGTCTGCGATAGTATCGCCGGCCTTTACCTTGTCTCCGATGGAAACAATAGGACGCTGGTTGATGCATGTGCTCTGGTTGGATCTCTGATACTTAGCGAGCATGTATGTATCTACTGTGCCATCTGCTGTAGTAACTTCGATCTTGTCAGCTGCAACGAAGGATACGACACCGTCGTGTGAAGCGACGATACAAACGCCTGAGTCCTTAGCTGCACGGTATTCCATACCTGTTCCGATGATAGGTGCCTCAGGCTTGATGAGAGGTACTGCCTGACGCTGCATGTTGGAGCCCATGAGAGCACGGTTAGCGTCGTCGTTACCAAGGAACGGAATGAGTGATGTGGATACGGATACGAGCTGCTTAGGAGATACGTCCATGTAGTCGACCTGTTCAGGATCGAGCTGCAGGAACTGGTCTAAGTAACGGCATACGATCTTCTTGCCGATGAAACGACCGTCTTCATCGATAGGCTCGTTAGCCTGAGCGATGTTGTACTCATCCTCTTCGTCAGCGGACATGTAAACAACTTCGTCAGTAACTCTGAGGTTCTCCTTATCGAACTTTCTGTAAGGAGTCTCGATAAATCCGTACTTGTTGATACGAGCGTAGATAGCCAGTGAGGTCATGAGACCGATGTTCTGACCTTCCGCTGACCTTCCGGTGTCTCGATCGTACACATACGTCCATAGTGTGTAGGGTTGATATCACGGACTTCCATTGAAGCTCTCTCACGGGAGATACCGCCGGGACCCAAAGCTGAAAGTCTTCTCTTGTTCGTAAGCTCAGCCAGCGGGTTGTTCTGGTCAGCGAAAGCGGAAAGCTGTGAAGAACCAAAGAATTCTCTGAATGCAGCACTCAAAGGTCTTGTGTTAACGAGGCTTGTAGCTGTAACAACTTCGCCCTCTTTGCTGGAGATCTGGGAGATCCTGTCTCTTGTATTCTTCTCGACTCTCTGGATACCTGTACGGAGCTGGTTCTGGAGGAGCTCACCTACAGACTTAACTCTACGGTTGCCCAAGTGGTCGATATTGTCGATTCTGCCTACACCTCTGTGAAGTCCGATGTAGTAGGAAACGAAAGCAAAGATATCGTCAACTGTGAGGTTTCTGGGCATGAGGTCTTCTTTGCGCTCAGTCAAAGCAGCTTCGAGTCTTGCAGCAACATCCGTCTTGCTCTCAGCCTTAACTGCCTCGATGATCTCTCTCAGGATGCCTGATCTGACCTTTTCGTTAATGCCTGTTCTCTCAATATCGAATCCCTTAAGATCCTTCTTGGAGAAGCTGTTAGCGATAAATGTCTCGGCATCAACTCTGCCGTTGCCGATGACCTTGAGAGGAACATCTTCAAACTCATCCTCATCTGCAGCACGAACGAGCTTTCTAGGGAAGATCTGTACAGCCATAACGCCTGCATCTTCGATCTTCTTTGCGATCTCTTCTGTGATTACTGTGTTCTTCTTGCAGATAAGCTCACCGTCTTCAGAAACAACGTTATCAGCTGTCTTGCTTCCGACGATTCTTGCAGAGAGCTCAAACTTCTTGTTGACCTTATAAATACCGACTCTCTCGAGGTCATATCTCAAAGAGTCGAAATATGTCTTTTTAAGGATATTCTTCGCATTATCAACCGTGAAAGGCTCGTTGTTACGTACCTTCTTGAAGAATTCCTGGAGTGCAGCCGTATAAGGATCGGCAGCATTCTTAGTCTCATCCTTCTCGAGTGTCATTCTGAGACAATCTTCATCACCGAACATATTGATGATATCTTCGTTTGTTAAAAGATTGACACCATTCTCAGGGTCATTTAAGCATCTCAGGAATACCGAGAGGGAAATCTTGTGGGACTTATCTACTACGATATAGATAAGGTTATATTCATCGGGATCATTGTTTGCATCGGGAGAACCTGCAGCCTTAAGAGCTCTCTCCTTAGCATTGAGCTTGCTCTCCTTCTCATCCTCTTCGATAAGGATCCAGGATCCTCTGTAAGGGATAAGCTCAGCGGAAAGCAGTCTGTTGCCCATCTTTGATCTCATCTCGCTGTAATAAGCTCCGGGAGATCTAACGATCTGATTGATGACGACACGCTCAGCGCCGTTGACAATAAATGTACCCTGATCTGTCATGATAGGGAAATTGCCGACGAAAGCTGTCTCATCAGTTACTGTTCCGTCAATCTTGTTATGGAGTCTGAGCTGGATGCTCAAAGGTGCAGCATAGTTGCTGTCGTTCTTCTTGCAGCTGTCAATGATTGCAGACTTGGTAAGCTTAACAGGATTCTTAGGCTCCTTGCTTCTCTTACCTTTGCCTTCCTTTTCTTTTCCTGTGGGATCACAGGGGTTCTCAGAATCGAAGATCTTACCGACAAAATAGACCTCGTACTTACCCTGATCATCAGTAATCGGCGAAACTTCGTCGAAGATCTGCTGCATACCCTCGTCGATGAACCACTGATAGGACTGCTTCTGGTTCTCGATAAGGTTAGGCACCTCGATTACTTCTTTGATCTTGGAATACGACTGTCGCTCTGTCTTGCCTTGTTTTACGGAATGGACCATTGTTAAAGAATCACCTCACACAAAGCTTAAAAACACATGGTTTAAGCGGTTTCTTGGTTGAAAAGTATTTTTATTTATCATAAAAACTCTTTTCCGTCAAGAGAAATAGGCATAGTTGCCCAAACCCATTACGACGCAGTAAAGAATTATATAGAAGCAAACAATTCTTGTCAACAACTTTTTTAGTGCGTGTTAAGGTAATTTTGCTTATTAATAATATAATGGCTGCCTAACGGTCCCAAACAGAAAGGGACCATCTCGAATCTATAATGCGATACGGCGCGAATAACTTCATGCTTTTCCGGTGTTTTTTCTATTTTGGTTAAAACAGAAAAAGATTTAGGAAAAAATGCCCGTTTTTTTCTAAATCGTTTTCTTAATTTGTATTTTTAGGAAAAACACTTGGAAAAGCCAAAAGCAGATTTCCGCATAATCAAGAAATATCCCGCAATGCAAAAACAGCCTTCATGCATTCGAAAACAACTGCACTGCAAACAGTCAGGGACCATCGCATTGTTCAGCGACAGCCCCTTTCGGCTATATTGAAGGTTTTTCTGCTAATGATCAGTTTTTAGCCGCCTGGATGAAGCGCTTGAAGATCGGATGAGCCCTGTCAGGTCTCGACTTGAATTCAGGATGATATTGAACTCCCAGATAGAACTTGTGGCCAGGGATTTCCATCTCCTCAACGAGCGAATCATCAGGCGCTGTTCCTGCAAAACGGGCACCGCTCTCGATAAACCTTGCCCTGTAGTCGTTGTTGACCTCATATCTGTGCCTGTGGCGTTCCTGTATCTCATCCTTGCCGTAGCACTGGTAAAGAAGGCTGTCGGGAGCGATCTTGCAGGGATATGCGCCGAGACGCAGCGTGCCGCCCTTATCGATGTCATCACTTTGACCGGGCATAAAGTCAATGACCTTGTTGGCGCATTGTTCGTCAAATTCACCGGAGTTCGCATCACTTATGCCGAGTACATTTCTGGCATACTCGATGACCGCGATCTGCATTCCGAGGCATATGCCGAAATAAGGTATATTATTTTCGCGCGCGTATTTAGAGGCGAGTATCATTCCGCTTATGCCGCGGTCACCGAATCCTCCGGGCACGATGATGCCGTTGAGACCCGAGAGCATATCTCCAACTGTCTGTTCCGTTATCTGCTCGGAATCGATCCAGTCGATAACGACTTTGACGTCATTTTCATAGCCAGCGCTCCTGAGAGCTTCGGCGACTGAGAGATAAGCATCGTGGAGATGGACATACTTGCCGACCAGGCCGATCCTGACTTCCTTTTCGATGTGATGGATCTTATCGACCATTTCCTTCCAGTGTGTAAGGTCAGGTTCGCCGGCTTCGATCCCAAGTTCCCTGCAGACAATCTCAGAGAAGTGAGCTTTCTCGAGCATCAGGGGCGCTTCGTACAGAACAGGAAGTGTGATGTTCTCGATAACGCAGTCTTCCTTGACGTTGCAGAAGTGAGCGATCTTCTTCATGATCTCATCTTCTAAAGGCTCGTCACAGCGGAGGATAAGGACACCCGGATTAACACCCATTCCCTGGAGTTCTTTTACGGAGTGCTGGGTAGGCTTTGACTTGTGCTCGTCAGAACCTCTCAGGAACGGAACGAGAGTTACATGAATGAAAAGGCTGTTCTCCCTTCCGACTTCCAGCGAGATCTGTCTTACGGCTTCTATAAAAGGTTGTGACTCGATGTCGCCGACCGTACCTCCGATCTCTGTGATAACGACATCCGCATTTGTCTTTTTGCCGACACGGTACACAAATTCCTTGATCTCATTTGTAATGTGCGGGATGACCTGGACAGTTGAACCCAGATATTCTCCCCTTCTTTCCCTGTTAAGGACATTCCAGTAGACACGGCCGGACGTGAGATTTGAATACTTGTTGAGGTCCTCGTCGATGAATCTCTCGTAGTGACCTAAGTCAAGATCTGTCTCAGCGCCGTCTTCGGTAACATAAACTTCACCATGCTGGTAAGGACTCATGGTACCCGGATCGACATTGATATAAGGGTCCAGTTTTTGTGCGGCTACCTTAAGGCCTCTGGCTTTAAGAAGCCGTCCAAGGGAAGCGGCCGTGATTCCTTTTCCGAGTCCCGATACAACACCGCCGGTTACAAATATATATTTAGTCATGCTAATCATCTCTTTTCTTTAAAACAAAAATCTAAGTAATCCCCAGAGTTTAAGAAAACTCCGGGGGTTACCTAGTTGGGTGGAATATGAGGATCTGTTATTTAACGCTGAAAAGCAGATCGCCGTATGAAGGAAGCGGCCAGCATTCCTTGGAGACATAAGTCTCGGCTTCGTCTGCTGCCTTGCGGACTGCGTTCATTGCAGGGATGACGTTATCTCTGATCGAGCAGCTCTCTGCGATAATGTCGGATTTGCCGCCTGCTTCTGCAACTGCCTTCTCGAGATCAATGGCTCCTGTGTAAACCTGATCTGCAAGATCCGAGAGCTTTGAGATGATGTCGATCTCATAAACACATGCAACGGATGATGCAACTGCCTTCTTGGCGGAAACCGCATCGGCAAGCCTGTTCTCGTAGCTCTCGATTGCAGGAAGGATCTGCTTGCGGCTCATCTCGAGCATTGTATTCGCTTCGATGAGAACTGACTTGCTGTAGTTCTCGAGCATGATATCAACTCTGGACTTAAGTTCTGCCTCTGTGAAGACCTTGTGTGATGTGAGCATCTTCACGTTCTTCTCATCAAGGAGGTGAGGCATACAGTCAGGTGTTGTCGGATAGTTGGACAGCCCTCTGACCTCTGTTGCTTCCTTGACCCAGGCCTCGTCGTAACCGTTGCCGTTGAAGAGAATTCTCTTGTGATCCTTGATCGTCTTCTTGATCATGTCATGCAGTGCGCTCTCGAAATCCTCAGCACCTTCAAGTCTGTCGGCATAGATCTTCAAAGACTCTGCAACAGCTGAGTTGAGCATCATGTTTGCACATGCGATGCTGTTTGAGGAACCAAGGCTTCTGAACTCGAACTTGTTGCCCGTGAATGCAAAAGGTGATGTTCTGTTACGGTCTGTCGTATCACGTGCAAAGCGCGGGAGTACATCAACGCCGAGCTTCATGATCTTCTTCTCTGCACCCTCATAAGGTGTGTCATTCTCGATTGCATCGAGGATCGCGGTAAGCTCATCACCGAGGAAGATAGAGATGATTGCCGGAGGTGCCTCATTGGCGCCGAGTCTGTGGTCGTTGCCTGCAGTAGCTACTGAAAGACGGAGGAGATCCTGATAATCGTCAACTGCCTTGATAACTGCGCAGAGGAAGAGCAGGAACTGTGCGTTCTCATATGGAGTAGCACCGGGCGACAAAAGGTTGATACCTGTATCTGTCGACATTGACCAGTTGTTGTGCTTGCCTGAACCGTTTACGCCTGCGAAAGGCTTTTCGTGAAGGAGACAGACAAGGCCGTGGCGTGCAGCAACCTTTTGCATGATCTCCATCATGAGCTGGTTCTGGTCGGTAGCAATATTCGTGGAAGAATAGATCGGTGCGAGCTCGTGCTGAGCGGGAGCAACCTCGTTATGTTCAGTCTTGGCAAGGATACCAAGCTTCCAGAGTTCCTGGTTGAGATCTGACATGAACTCCTGAACCTTGGGCTTGATAACGCCGAAGTAATGGTCGTCCATCTCCTGTCCCTTGGGAGCCTTGGCACCGAAAAGTGTTCTTCCGGTGTACTTGATATCAGGACGCTTATCGTACATCTCCTTTGTGATAAGGAAGTATTCCTGCTCAGGTCCTACAGAAGTATGAACATACTTTGCATCCTCGTTTCCAAAAAGCTTCAGGATACGGAGAGCTTGCTTGTTCAGAGCCTCCATTGATCTCAGGAGAGGAGTCTTCTTATCGAGTGCTTCGCCCGTATATGAGCAGAATGCAGTCGGGATGCAGAGTGTCTTATCCTTGATGAATGCATAAGATGTAGGATCCCATGCCGTATATCCCCTTGCCTCGAAAGTGGCTCTGATGCCGCCTGTCGGGAATGAGGAAGCGTCAGGCTCGCCCTGGATAAGTTCTTTACCGGAGAATCCCATAATGACTCCGCCGTCAGGAGAAGGCTCGATGAATGAATCGTGCTTCTCTGCGGTAACGCCTGTCAAAGGCTGGAACCAGTGTGTGAAGTGTGTAGCACCTTTGGACAAAGCCCAGTCGCGCATTGCGCTTGCTACCTGTTCAGCGACCTTAGTCTCAAGCTTGGCGCCCTCGTCAATGGTCTTTCTGAGTGATTGATAGACATCCTCGGATAAAACCGCTCTCATCACTCTGTCGTCAAATACGTTTTCACCGAACATTTCCGGTACAGATCTCGTTTCCATAAATATATTCCTCCTTTAATTTAAAAACCTTGTTACTCTACGTCCTGCAAAGCAGCGTAGTTTTCTTCACCGGTACGGATCTTTACAACCTTGCCTACGTTGTAGACGAAGATCTTGCCGTCACCGATGTGTCCTGTATAAAGAACCTCTTTTGCCTTTTCGATAACCTTATCTACAGGGATCTTGGATACGACAACTTCAACCTTGATCTTAGGAAGGAGTGTAGCGTCAACCTCGACACCTCTGTACTTCTCGCCTGCACCCTTCTGGATGCCGCAGCCCATAACCTGAGTTACTGTCATACCGGTTACACCGAGATCGTTCATTGCCTTTCTGAGCTTGTCGTAGCGTGAAAGCTTTGCAATGATTACCACCTTATGCATGCCTGTATCGAGTTCGGGAGCAACAGCAACTTTGACAGCCGCATTCTTCTGAGCTTCGGAAGCATCTTCATATTCGGGTGTGCCGAGATCGGTGTTCTCGTTCTCTTCCATCATTGCACCTGAAACGTCCATGAGTGAGAAACCTGAGTAAGCACTTGCGAGACCGTGCTCTGTAACGTCAAGACCTGTGAGCTCTTCTTCCTCAGAAGCTCTTAATCCGAAGATAGCCTTGATGATAAGGAATGTGATTGTGATAGTAATTGCTGTCCATGCTGCTGTAGCGCCCATACCTAAGAGCTGGATTCCGAGGAGCTTAACGCCGCCGCCATAGAACAAACCTGTCATTGTGTTGCCTGCTGCATCAGCAATTGAGTATGCAGGAGCTGTATCTGTCGCGAAGAGACCAACAGCGATCGTACCCCAGATACCGTTCATCATATGAACTGCGACTGCACCAACAGGGTCATCAACTCTCAAAACGTTATCCAGGAACCATACACCGAACACTACGAGTACGCCTGAAACAGCACCGATGATTGTTGCGCCAAGAGCATCTGTTACGTCGCAGGGAGCTGTGATTGCAACGAGTCCAGCGAGTGAAGCGTTGAGACACATTGAAACATCCGGCTTACCATACTTGATCCATGTGAAGATCATGCAAACAACTGTTGCGATCGCAGGTGCGATTGTTGTTGTTACGAATACAGAACCGAGCTGAGCCATATCTGTGCATGCAGCACCGTTGAATCCGTACCAGCCGAGCCAGAGAATGAATACACCGAGAGCACCCATAGGAATGTTGTGGCCGGGGAATGCATTAACCTTTGTTACCTTACCTGACTTATCCTTAACGAACTTACCGATACGGGGTCCGAGGATTGCGGCACCGATAAGAGCAGAGATACCACCTACCATGTGGATGCAGTTAGAACCTGCGAAATCGTGGAATCCCAAAACAGAGAGCCAGCCGCCGCCCCATGTCCAGTGAGCCTCAATAGGATAGATGACTGCTGAGATAACTGCTGAATATACGCAGTAAGATAAGAATCTTGTTCTCTCTGCCATAGCTCCGGAAACAATCGTAGCTGTTGTAGCACAGAATACGAGATTGAATACGAAGTTAGACCAGTCAAAAGTTGCGTAATTTGTAAATATATCAATATTAGGTTTACCCATGAATCCCATAAGCATGTCTTCGCCAAGGAATAAACCGAAACCGATTACGATAAATACCACTGTACCGATGCAGAAATCCATGAGGTTCTTCATGATGATGTTTCCTGCGTTCTTCGCTCTTGCAAAGCCGCACTCGACCATCGCGAATCCTGCCTGCATCCAGAAGACCAATGCTGCGCCGATCAGGAACCAGACGCCAAAGACCTTCTCATCAATCAAGCTGCTGATTAAATTTGTGTCCATAAACTCTCCTCCTCCAAAACATTTCCAAAAGGTATCGATGTTATTATTCAATGCTTTTTGGATATCATTTTTGATTTCATGTTGAATTGTATTCCTAACTCCAAAACAAATAAAATACGAATAGTTTAAGCATAATGATACCTTATGAGTATAATTAGATATTTGCCCGAAATCCCAAAAACCTAAACACCTACTGTTTTAAGCATTTGCAGGCAAAACAAAGGCTCCGGAGCATCCGGAGCCTGTTATATTAATCAAATAAAATTAAGCAAAAACATGTATTTTGCAGTCAAAAAACGATAATAAATAATTCTTAAAATGGTTCTCTTCGAAACGCATTCTTACATCAATGTACTGCACACTACAGGATGTAAAAAAGAACGGCGATCGGATGAGACTCCAGTCGCCGTTTTTTCAGTTAAAAATCAGATATATCCATCTCCCAAAATCAGACCAGATCGTTCTGGAATCGTGACAGGTGTTCATATGGAAGGATCAATCTTCCTCTGTATAATCCGCAGCCGTCATTGATCATAGTGTTATCAACAGCACCGAACATATTAACATCCACTTTGCTTAAGTCTAACTTCTGAAGCATCATTCCGCGTTCATATGCGTTATCAAAGAAAGAGTTCTCACCATAAGGAATAGCCTCACGACGTGAACGATCTTTTTCCTGTCGTTTCTCATAGCCCAGATGATTTGCAGGACCGATCTCGGCATTGTCATCCATCGTCTTGGTTCTTATCTGAACTTCGATGTTGCTCCTTGAAGTATTATCATAAAAAGCTATGTGCAAAGAGCGGTATCCAAACGACTTAGGCGTGGAAATATAGTCACGATAGTATTGTCTGAACTGCTCCCTGATCCTGTCACTCCGATGGTCAATACCGGATATCTCAGGCTCAAATCCACGTTCTTCCAAAAAATCGGGAAGTGCATTTGCAATCTCGTATATGTATTTGATCTCACTTTCTTCCCTGTTCTCACCGGGATTAAGATGACACTTGGGAAGTGAAATAACTATTCTGTATGCAATAAGATCTTTGATACGCCTTATTTGATCCTTAATCTGAGACTCTGTTGGATACTTCCCGGTTCTGCTGTAGTATTCATAAATGTACTCAACGATATTACCGTTAATCTTCTCTTCTAACCGTATCAGAGATTTGATCCTTCCTTTGAAAGTAAACGCAAGATCAGGATACTTCTCGGTCATGTACTTATAGAATTCACGAATCGTCTGTGACTGCAAAGTCAGGAATTCATTGTGTTCCAAGAGTCCGATCATCTGAACCAGACAATTACTGTGCGCGAGATCAACACCATTGTTATCTCTTATCGCGCTTTCTTTAAGATCGTTGGAATAACTGTGCAAGATCTTAACTACCGTGTCGCCATTATACAAATAATCATTAAGAGATATCATGTTAATTACCCCGTGGTTGTTTCATAAAAAACCCCCAAAGTCTTTGTACAACTTTGGGGGTTCACTTTGCCCATTTTATATCAACGGGGTGTACCCCATTAAATACTTATCAATTGCTGCCGCGCAGTGCCTTCCCTCCGTGATGGCCCACACAACAAGCGATTGACCTCTGTGCATATCTCCTGCCGTAAATACTTTAGGAATAGATGTCTGGTATTGTTCAGGTTCTGTCTTTACTGTTCCTCTTTGCGTCAGCTCTACCTTGCTTTCTTTCGCAATGTAGTCCTCTGCTCCGACAAAGCCTGCAGCGATTATCAGAAGATCACACTTTAATGTTTCTTCAGATCCTTCTACCTCGACAAGGTTCCTTCCCTCGAACCTGACCTTCACGGTCTTGATTTGAGTCAGCTTACCCTTTTGCATTACGAGCTCTTTTACTGTTGTCTCGTAGATACGAGGATCGGATCCGAACACTTTTATAGCCTCTTGTTGACCGTAATCGGTCTTCTCAACCTTCGGCCACTCCGGCCACGGGTTATTCTGTTGTCTTTCTTTAGGCGGCCTTGCCATCATCTCGAGCTGTGTGATGCTCTTGCAACCTTGTCTGATACATGTTCCGACGCAATCGTTACCTGTATCACCGCCTCCGACAACAACAACGTTCTTGTCTTTGGCACTTATCGTCCACTTGCCGGCCTTTCCTTTCAGGAGGTCCTTTGTAGCGGACTTAAGGAAATCTACAGCCAGGTACATATCCTTACATTCGTCTGCACCCTTTGCGTTGATCGTTCTTGCTTTCTTAGAACCACAGCAAAGCGAAACAGCATCGAACTCATTTACTATCTCGTCGAAGGAGGCGCCGTTTCCGACATCAACACCGGTCTTAAAAATAACGCCTTCCTCTTCCATGAGTTTTCTTCTTCTTTCAATTACGCTCTTATCGAGTTTCATATTCGGAATACCGTACATCAGAAGACCGCCGATCTGATCTTCACGCTCGAAAACTGTTACTTCATGACCTCTGTGATTAAGCTGGTCTGCTACTGCCAATCCCGCAGGACCTGCTCCGATAACTGCAACCTTCTTACCTGATCTGGTCTTCGGGATCCTGGGCTTCATATAACCCATCTCGTAACCCTTTTCGATCAGGAAGAGCTCGTTATCGTGGATCGTAACCGCTCCTGAATTGATCCCGTTGATGCATGCCTTCTCGCAAAGTGCGGGGCATACTCTTCCGGTGAATTCCGGAAAGTTGGATGTTTGTAAAAGTCTTGCCAATGCATGTTCGTAATGGCCTTTGTAGATCTCGTCATTCCACTCAGGGATAACGTTATGCAATGGACATCCGGTTACCATGCCTTTGAGGCATATAGCCGACTGGCACATCGGCACGCCGCAGTCCATACATCTCGATGCCTGGCAGCGTCTCTCTTCTTCGTTTAAGTGATTGTGGAATTCATTGAAGTTTGTGATTCTCTCTTCTTCGTTTACCCAGGAATCATCCCTTCTGTCAAATTCCAAAAAACCTGTAGCTTTACCCATAAGATCCTCCCCGATATATCAAGCGCCGACTTTAGTGCTCTCTTTGAACGCTTCGTATACCGCCTGCTCATGTGCAATGCCTTGCTCTTCGTACTTGGCGATCAAGGTAAGCATGTGACGGTAATCTGTCGGTATGATCTTCTTGAAGTTTGAGACATACTTGTCGAAATCTTGAAGTATAGCCTTAGCCTTAGAAGATCCAGTTGCCTGCTCATATCCTTCGAGGATTTGTCTGAGCTCATTCTTATCTGCGTCTTCTGTAATCTCACTCATCTCTACAAGAGCTTTGTTGATCTTTGTATAGAGAGTGTGATGTTCATCTAATACATAAGCGATTCCGCCGCTCATACCTGCTGCAAAGTTCTTTCCGACTTCACCCAGAATGACTGCTCTTCCGCCTGTCATATATTCGAGTCCGTGGTCGCCCGTACCTTCGCATACGCCTGTTGCACCGGAGTTCCTGATCATGAAACGCTCACCTGCGATACCGCAAACATAAGCTGTTCCTCTTGTTGCTCCATAGAGTGCGACGTTTCCGACAATGATGTTTTTAGATGCATCAAATCCGGAGTTCTCATCGGGCTTAATGATGAGCTTGCCGCCGGAAAGGCCCTTGCCGAAGCCGTCATTTGCATCGCCCGTGAGTTTAATGGTAAGGCCCTTCGGAATAAATGCTCCGAAGCTCTGTCCGCCGCCGCCCGTGAGCTCAACGATGACACTGTCATCGGCAAGATCCGTTCCGTACTTTGCAGTAATCTCAGAACCCAAGATAGTTCCTACTGCTCTGTCGGTACTCGATACCTTAACATTGTCGATCTTGATCGAACCTTTCTTAAGGCCTTTCGCGAGTTCAGGGAGGAATACTCTCTCGTCGATCGTCTTCTCGAGCTCAAAGTCAAACACGTGGCCGGGCTCGAAATGGCGCACTTCGGATTCTGCATATTCAGGATCTATAATCTGCGCGAGGGAGACCATCTCAGCTCTCTTGGTTATCTGCTTGTCCTTAACCTTTAAGAGATCGGATCTTCCGACCATCTCGTCCACTGTTCTAAATCCCAGCTCTGCCATGATCTCTCTTAACTCTTCTGCGATGAAGAGCATGAAGTTCATAACATGCTCGGGCTTACCCTTAAATCTCTTTCTTAATTCTTCGTTCTGGCATGCGATACCGAACGGGCATGTATCCTTGTTGCAGACTCTCATCATCATGCATCCCATGGATACCAACGGTGCTGTTGCAAAACCGAATTCTTCCGCACCTAAGAGTGCTGCGATCGCAACATCTCTTCCGCTCATGAGCTTACCGTCTGTCTCGACTGCAACTCTTCCACGAAGGCCGTTCTCGATAAGTGCATGATGTGTTTCTGCCAGACCCAATTCCCAAGGAAGACCTGCGTTATGAATGGAGCTGGCCGGAGCAGCACCTGTACCGCCGTCATAACCTGAAACCAGGATTACCTGTGCGCCTGCCTTTGCAACACCGCATGCAATTGTTCCTACGCCTGCTTCAGAAACAAGCTTTACTGAAATTCTTGCCTTTCGGTTTGCATTCTTAAGATCGTAGATAAGCTGTGCCAGATCTTCGATCGAATAGATATCGTGATGAGGCGGAGGTGAGATCAATGCAACACCGGGTGTTGAATATCTTCTCTCTGCAATCCAGGGATATACTTTCTTTCCGGGGAGGTGTCCGCCTTCACCGGGCTTTGCACCCTGAGCCATCTTGATCTGGATCTCTTCAGCACTGTTTAAGTATTCGCTCGTAACGCCGAAACGTCCTGATGCAACCTGCTTGATCTTAGAGTTCTTCTCTGTGCCGAATCTCTCAGGAGATTCACCGCCCTCACCTGTATTGGACTTACCGCCCAGACGGTTCATTGCGATTGCCATGCACTCATGTGCTTCCTTGGAGATTGAACCGTAGCTCATGGCACCGGTCTTAAATCTCTTAACGATCTCAGATGCAGGTTCAACTTCTTCAAGAGGAATTGAATTACCTGTCTTCTTGAAAGCGAGGAGACCTCTTAATGTATGAGGCTTCTCGTTATCTACGATTGCCGTATATTCCTTGAAGAGTTCATAAGAACCTTCACGTACTGCCTTCTGCAGGGCAACGATCGTCTTAGGATTGTAGAGGTGATCTTCCTTGTCATCACCGCTTCTCAAGTTATGGAAGCCTGTACTGTCCAATGTTGTCTCTGTCTCAAGACCCATCGGATCGAAAGCTTTGTCATGTCTGAAAAGGATTCCTTCAGAAATTTCATCCAGTCCGATTCCGCCTACACGGCTTACGATGCCTGTGAAGTACTTATCTACTACATCCTTGCAGATACCGACAGCCTCGAAAATCTTTGCTGACTGGTAAGACTGCAATGTGGAGATACCCATCTTTGCAGATGTCTTAACGATGCCGTGAAGGATCGCGTAGTTATAATCGTCGATTGCTGTGTGGTAATCCTTATCGAGGATTCCCTTGTCGATCATCTCTGCGATACACTCGTGTGCGAGATAAGGATTGATAGCACGTGCACCGAATCCTAGCAGTGTTGCCATCTGGTGAACATCACGGGGCTCACCGCTCTCGATGATGAGAGATACAGCTGTTCTCTTTCTTGTCTGGACTAAGTGTTGCTCAACTGCTGATACAGCGAGGAGCGAAGGGATCGCAACATGGTTCTCATCGATGCCTCTGTCTGAGAGGATGATGATATTTGCACCCTTGCTGCATGTTCTGTCTACAGTGATAAGGAGCTGGTCCAATGCCTTCTCTAATGATGTGTTCTTGTAATAGAGAATAGATACTGTTGCACTCTTAAATCCGGGCTGGTTCAATGACTTGATCTTGATGAGATCAACGCCTGTGAGGATCGGATTATTAACTTCGAGTACGCGGCAGTTGTCACTCTTATCTTCCAAGAGGTTACCGTCTGAACCGATGTAAACAGTTGTATCTGTTACGATCTCTTCTCTGATAGAATCGATCGGCGGGTTTGTAACCTGTGCGAAGAGCTGCTTAAAGAATGAGAACAGGAGCTGATGCTTCTCGGATAAAACAGCGAGAGGAATATCAGTACCCATGGAAGCCGTTGCTTCGACTTTGTTCATTGCCATAGGCAGGATCTCGTTCTTTACATCTTCGAAAGTATAACCGAATACTTTATAGAGCTTATTTCTCATCTCCTGTGTATGAACAGGGATCTTCTTGTTAGGGATCTTCAGTTCAGCCAGGTGTAAGAGATTCATTGCGAGCCACTCACCATAAGGGTTTTTCTCTGAATAGTACTTCTTGCACTCTTCATCAGATACGAGACATCCCTTTTCTGTATCGATCAAAAGGATACGGCCGGGCTGTAATCTTGACTTCTTTACGATATGTTCAGGCGCGATATCCAAAACACCAACCTCAGATGACAGGATAAGTCTGTTATCGTCTGTGATGTAATATCTTGAAGGTCTCAATCCGTTACGGTCGAGTGTTGCACCTGCGATGACACCATCTGTGAAAAGGATTGCTGCAGGGCCATCCCAAGGCTCCATCATTGTAGCGTAGTAATGATAGAAATCCTTCTTCTCCTGCTCCATATATGAATCATTCTTCCAGGGCTCAGGAATCATCATCATGACTGCCAGAGGAAGCGGGATTCCATTCATCATGAAGAACTCCAACGTGTTGTCGAGCATTGCAGAGTCGGAACCTGTCTTGTGGATGATCGGGAAGATCTTATCGACATCATTCTCGATCGAAGGGCTGTACAATGTCTCCTCACGTGCGAGCATTCTGTCGAAGTTGCCTCTGATCGTATTGATCTCACCGTTGTGAGCGATCATGCGGTAAGGATGTGCTCTCTCCCATGAAGGTGTTGTATTTGTCGAGAATCTCGAGTGGACCATAGCGATTGCAGTCTCATAGTCCTTGCTCCGGAGATCCTTATAGAACTTGCGGAGCTGTCCTACCAGGAACATTCCCTTATATACGACAGTTCTTGAAGATAATGAAGTTATATATGTATCATCCGTGCTTTGCTCGAACTCTCTTCTCGCAACGTAGAGCATACGGTCGAAGGCAAGACCCTTGCCGCAGCCTTCAGGTCTTTCAATGAAGGCCTGCATTATCACTGGCATTGCATCTCTTGCAACCTTGCCTAATACATCAGGGTTGGTGGGTACTTTTCTCCAGCCCAATACCTTAAGTCCGTTCTTTTCGAAGATGACCTTGAACATGCGCATGGAGAGTGTGCGCTTCTTTGTATCCTGAGGAAGGAAGAACATTCCGACACCGTAGTCACCTTCATCCCCGACTTCGATACCTGCTTCTTTGGCAGCATTCTTAAAATATTTGTGTGAGATCTGAACGAGGATACCTACGCCGTCACCGACTTCACCTGTAGCATCCTTACCTGCTCTGTGCTCAAGCTTTTCGACGATCGATAAAGCATCATCAAGTGTACGGTATTCTTTTTTACCATCGATATTTACTACCAGACCGATACCGCAGGCATCGTGTTCTTCCTGCATTGCTTTATAGCACTCATCAACGTATTTCTTCTCGTAAGGTCTCATATTCTCCTCCACCGTCCCGGCTTCATTTCCACCACTGTTTATGCCGGGTTTTGAAATCATATTCAAAATGTATTGATATTCTTTTTCAATGCGTTTAGAATATCGTTGTAAGATTTCAAGTGAGATTGTATCTCCAACCTCGCAAGAAATAAAATACATATAATATTCGAACAACAATACCTTCAAGGTATGATAAAAGATGCAGGAGGCCGGATATATGGATCTACGTCAGATACGTTATTTCTTAACTGTTGCCGAAGAGCGCAACATCACACGTGCGGCAGAACGTCTGCACTTATCCCAGCCCCCGCTCTCAAGAGCTCTCATGGATCTTGAGGAAGAACTCGGCTGCACTCTCATTATCAGAGGCAAGCGTCATGTCACACTCACACCTGAAGGTCTCGCTCTCAAACGCCGCGGCGAACAGATCCTGGCTCTTGCCGACATCGCAAAAACAGAGATTACAGATGTTAAGAAAGGCCTGAGCGGTACTCTTTATCTCGGCCACGTTGACAGTAACGGTCCTTCACTTGCCGCAGAATGGATATCTTCTTTTAAAAAAGAATATCCCAATGTTACCTACAATCTCTGGTGCGGCACCGTGGACGACCTCACCTACAGGATGAAGTCCGGTTTGCTTGAACTTGCGATCACCATGACGCCGCTCAACACCGAGCAGCTTGACGGCATTACTGTCTTCAAGGATCAGTGGGCAGCGATCATCCCCGGTTCGCATCCGCTTGCCAAGAGCAGGAAAAAGACTGTCACACCGGAAGATCTCGTTGATACCGATCTCATCATCTCATCCAGACATTCAAGAGAAGAAGAGATCCGCAGTTGGTTCGAATCCACCGGCAAAGAGCCGCGCTTCATCGTTAAGACCGCCCACTCTTCCAATGCTTCAAAGCTCGTGGATAAAAACATCGGCATCGCCATCTTCCCTGCTTCAGTTGCAAAGAATATTTCTGCTGACAGCAACGTTGTCATCAAGAACATAACGCCTGAAGAAAGTGTGGAATATGTTCTCTCATGGGACAAGGAGAAAACTCCGAGCGCACTTGCCATGAAGTTCATTGAGCATGTAAGAAACATGTACTCTTAATCTTTTCGAAAAGGCCGTAATATAATTCAGCCGGATTGGCGTTATGCAATTGTTTGCTCAAAAACAGGACGACAATTGCATAAATTTCCGTTTTTGTGCAATTGTTGCCTCAAAAATCAATCAACAGTTGCAAATCCTCTTCTATATGCACTATGACGGTTACTGTGATTTTTCTGCGATATGAGGTCAAAGACTCCGAAAAAAACGGCATTTTGAGACGACGCCTGTTCATTAAGGAACGGTTATCACCACGATAATCAGCAATTTGAAAGGAAGTTCTGGAGCATCTTCTTGCCTTCAGGCGTGAGGATGGATTCTGGATGGAACTGAACTCCGTATATCGGATACTCCTTGTGCTGCACGGCCATGACTTCGCCGTCATCGGCAACGGCAGTGATCTGGAGGCATTCGGGAATGGTCGCCCTGTCAGCAGCAAGTGAGTGGTAGCGCGCAACCTTTGTGCGGTCGCCTATTCCCCTGAACACCGGACAATAAGAATAAAGTCCGACATCGGACTGCTTGCCGTGCATCAGATGTTCGGCGTAAGTAATGGTTGCACCGTAAGCCTTGCAGATTGCCTGATGGCCAAGACATACACCGAGCATCGGGATGTCGTGAATGGATGAAGCAACGTCTACGATTATGCCTGCATCTTCCGGTCTTCCGGGGCCGGGCGAGAGAATGATGTGGTCCGGCTTGAGTTCACGGATCTCTGATACCGTCATCTCATCGTTGCGGATAACTCTGATATCTGGATTGATCTCACCTATCATCTGGTAAAGGTTGTAGGAGAAACTGTCGTAATTATCTATAAGAAGAATCATATTTATACCTCCTCTGCCAGAGACAGCGAATTAAGGACGGCCCTTGCTTTATTCAGGCACTCTTCATATTCCTTCTCCGGAACTGAATCAGCTACTATTCCGGCACCGCTTCTTACAAAGACTTTGCCGTTCTTTTTGTAAGCAATACGGATCGCAATGCATGTATCCATGTTGCCAGTAAAATCTATGTATCCGATTGCACCGCCATATATGCCGCGCTTGTTGTTTTCGAGTTCGCCGATAAGCTGGCATGCGCGGATCTTCGGAGCGCCCGAAAGAGTTCCCGCGGGAAGGACTGCTTCGATGGCATCCAATGCATCATGCTTTGAATCGATCTTTCCGCGCACGGTAGAACCGATATGCATGACATGCGAATATCTCTCGATACTTCTGAGTTTCTCGACTTCGACAGAGCCGAATTCCGAGATCTTACCAAGGTCGTTGCGGCCGAGATCAACGAGCATATTGTGTTCGGCAAGTTCCTTCTCATCAGCAAGAAGCTCTTCTTCAAGTCTCTTATCCTCTTCTTCTGTCTTGCCTCTGGGCCTTGTTCCTGCAAGCGGAAATGTGTGAAGGATACCGTCTTCCAGCTTTACCAGAGTCTCAGGAGATGCGCCTGCCACTTCAACGTCAGTTCCTGCAAAGTAGAACATATAAGGTGAAGGATTGATCGTCCTTAATATCCTGTATGTGTTTAGAAGGCTTCCTTCAAAGGATGCTGAGAGCCTGTTGGACAGAACGATCTGGAAAATGTCTCCTTCATGAATATGGTTCTTGGCCTTCTCGACCATCGCACAGTATTCATCTTGGGAGAACAGCGGCGTCACTTCAGAGAGGAGCTTTCCGTCTGTCTCTTCAGCCTTTGCGCCGGTCTTAAGAAGCGTTATCAGTTCTTCGAGTTCTTCTTCTGCCTGTTTATATCCGGCATCGACATCTTCAAGGGACATGTTCGTGATAAGGATGAGCTTTTGCCTTACGTGGTCAAATGCTATGACCCTGTCGAAAAGCATGAGGTCAACATCCTTGAAATTCTCAGTGTCGGTAACATTGCATCTTGCAGCAGGCTCCGCATAGCCAAGATAATCGTATGAGAAATAGCCGACAAGACCGCCTGTAAAAGACGGAAGACCTGATATCTTAGGGCTCCTGAAATGAGACATTATGTCTCTTATTATCTTAGACGGATCGTCAGTCTTTTCCGTCTTATCACCATAGGTGATCTCACCGTTGATGCAGGTGATCTCGAGCTTGGGGTCAAATCCGAGAAATGTATACCGTCCCCACTTCTCATCCGCCTGAGCGGACTCTAACATATAGGCATGCGTCGATGCATTCTTAAGGATGCGGATCGTCTCGATCGGCGTGGTAAAGTCAGATAAGATCTCGCAGCTTACGGGTACCACATCGTACTTTCCGCTTCCTGCCAATTTCCTGACCTCTTCTAAGGACGGCACTGTCTTCATATTTATTACCTCCGGCTTTTCTTTGTCAAAGGCAATAAAAAAGCCCCCGACAAAAGATCTCTTATCTTCTGTCAAGGACGAATAAAAGCTTATCCGCGGTGCCACCTTGATTCACGGCATGACCCGTGCGCTTGCAAGATACCAACATATCTCCGGCAACTTACGTATGCCATACGTCGCAATATACTTGGGGGATTCCCTTTCCTTCGCGCCCTCCGGAGTCCATTCGCTAAAAGGTCCTTGTGTCCGGATCTCACCATCCCGGGCTCTCTTTGACAGGTTTCCTGGAAGCTACTCACTCTCCGTCAACGGTTTGATTAAATTGAGATAAAAATACTATATGAATGATAGGTTGTCAACAGCAGCAAAACATAAAGTGGCATTCTCAATACAAAACAGGAGCTGTCTCATTATGAAACAGCTCCCGTTATAAAGTCTTTATTAATTACTATTCCGTAGATTAAGGAATGTATGTGATGCGGACACCGTCAAGAACACCCTTCTGGAACTCAAATTCATACTGGTTGTCATTGAAGTATCTTTCAGCATCCTTTGTATATCTCAATGTATCAGAGATATAGTCACCATCTTCATAGTGGAAAGGATCGTTGTTAGGCTCACCGGAGTTAGCCTTAAGCTCATCGATTGTGAGTGTGAAAGGGAAGTCGAATGAAAGGATGTTCTGCTCCTGATCTCTTGCATCCCATGAGATCTCGTGGATGAAGCAATCCTTTGCGGGCTTGCCGCTGTCTGTATCGTTCATGCAGTAAACTCTTGCATAGTAGTAATCACCGAGAACGATCTTGAAGCCTTCAGACTCACTGTTGGACTTAACGTTGTTGCCTGCATTCTCGATATCTTCGGAATCGAAAGGAACGCCTGCATCGATCATTTCCTGAAGTGTTGTCTTGCCGAGTGTGAACTTCTGACCGTTAACATAGAAGTTCATCTCATCGAAGTTAACATAAAGGTTGCCGCTTGTATTAACTGTGCTGTTTGCAGATGTCTCAGAAGCGTTTGTCTCTGACGCATTTGCAGAAGTCTCAGTTGCAGCGGTTGTAGCAGCAGTTGTTGTCTCGGATGTCTCCTCAGATGTCTCTGTTACAACAACAGGCTCTGTCTCAGTTGCTTCAGGATGCTCTTCTGCTTCGAACTCGAAATCATCGGGCTTCTTAGCGCTCCATGTAACTGTAACCTCGAGAGAACCGTCCTTTGAGATCAATACCCACTCAGCTTCCTTCTGATCCTTGGAAACCTCTTCAGAATCGACCTTGAAGTCCATGTCATACTCTTCTGCAGCAGCTTTCTTTACATCGCTCTTTGAAGGAACTTCAACTTTTTTGCCGCAAGCAGCTATACCGAGCAACATAGAAAGGCCGAGAATCAGTGCCAATACTTTTTTCATAGTATTATCCTCCTTATTCGCTTTTAAAAAGCAAGTTTATCTTATTACCAATCAGGTCGATAGTGTACTTGTCAAAAGCAATAAAAAAGCACCACCTGTGAAAGTGGTGCTTGTAACTTTTATTTATTATTTATAAAAATTAATAAATCAAGTATCTGCAAAGACCTGCGTTGACAACATATTCAGGTGAATTGCTCTCAAGGCTTGCATTCCAGCTGTTGAAATTAGAAGAGATGATCTCGCTTCTGACAGCTGACTGCCAGGATGTTCTTGATGTCTCAAAATAGTATACGTTAACCGTCTTCTGGTCATCAGATACGATGATCTTGATGTCACCCTGCTTACGGCTGTCATCGAAAAGCCACTCACCTGCTTCTTTAACGGCCTTATTTGTTCCCTCGCCTTCTGCAGGTTCGAAAGCATCTACTGTTATTGAATCATTGTAACCGCCGGAGATAACTGCATTTTGGTCTGTTGAATGCTCCTTAACGACATTGTAGAAAGCGAAAGGATCCATTCCCTGTACACAGTAAGCAGATGCATCAGCGATCGTCTGATCGACAGCTGCCTGATTCTCCTCGGGTGTAGCTGTGCTACTTGCACCTGTGCTTAGAGTAAGAACTCTGTAAGAAACTGTCTTTGTGTCCTGAAGTCTCTTGTCAGCGATGTATACGACATAAACACCGAAATCAGACTCTACTGTCTTTACGTCGCCTGCCTTGTTGTCGCTAAAGATATAGTCCTTAACTTCAGGTGACATATAAGCAGCCATTGAGTATGTAGCATTCTCTGTGAATGTGGGATCTGCATCTTCCTCAAAACTCTTGAGAGCATCCTCATCACCCTTATCCTCGAGATAAGCCATAACAGCCTTTCTGAAGGAAGCTGAATCTGATGTAGCCTTGGCGATCTTCTCTGCAGCTGATACGCACTTGTCGTAATCTACTACCTGACCTGCATCATCCTTGTCTGCTGCTACAAAGTAGTAGTTGTAGTCATATTCATAATACTTGTAGGGATTCTCGTCGAATCTTGCCTGAACCTGTTCGTCAGTAGGAACGATTGCAGGATCGAACTGCTGCATATAAGCACCATACTCCTGGACGAGAATCTCGCGTGCCTGGAAATCAGTATAAAGTCTTCTTGTCATACCTGTTCCGTAAAGAGTCTCAAGATACTTCTGACCGGAAGGAAATCCGTACATCATTGCGTAAAGATCAAGAGTCTCAAGGTTCTTTGCAGCAAGAACACGTGCCTTTGAGTACTGAATGAAGCCTGACTCCTGAGCAGAACGCTCAACAAGTGCAAGAGTCTTCATCTGCTTTGCAGCCTCTCTCAAAAGCCAGTCTCTGTATGTCTCGTTCTTGGTGGGATCGTAAATCTCATCGAGATGCTCTTCAGAAACCATTCCGTACTGTGAATATGAATCATAGACTTCTCTGAAATGGAAGTTTGTCTCAAGAACAGTGAAATTCTTTACAGTCTTTGTTGTACCGTCGGGGAGAGTCTCCTGAATTGAAACACCTGTAAGTGTCTTGGGAAGTATGCCGGAGATATATGTGAAAAAGCAGGCGATAACAAGGACGATAACGACTATTACCGCAGCCACACCGCCTGTAGCTACTGTTCTGCTGGACTTTCCGGACTTGGACTTGGAGGTCTTTGCCATTTTCCTACCCACCTTATTTTATATATTTATTAGTAAAAAGCACCAAACATTATAATTCGGAGGCCTTGATAATGCAAGGAAGTTGCTCCGGAACCTCGATAATGTAATCAGGCATGAGGCTCTCGATCTCGGCTCTGGGCATCTTTGTCCACCCTACGAGGGCGAAATCCGCACCGGCATCTTTTGCCGAAAGGATATCAGGAACGGCATCTCCGACATAGAGAACACGGCTCATATCGGTAATCCCCATGCGGCGCGCAGCCTCGATCAGCGGATCGCCGTGCGGTTTTGCACGCTCCGTCGCCTCACGGAAAACCATGGTATTGAAATATCCCGAAAGCTCTAGAAGGTCTATCGTGATCATCGCGGATGTCTCTCTTTTTGAAGTCACTACACCCTGCAAAGTACCTGAAGTCCTTATTTTCGAGAGAAAATCATAGACTCCGGGGAAGATCGGGACAGCATTCTCCCTGAGTCTGGCGCAATTGTAATCAAGATAAGCTTTCATGAGCTTCTCTTTTGTCTCATCGTCATGCATCGCGAAAGTGTCACCCAGAGGCCTTCCGATATAGCTCATCAGGTCGTCATCGGTGCGGTCAGTGCCTCCCAAGATGATCTCGTAGGCCTTTTTGAAGCATTCCATTATAAGAGGAATGGAATCCCAGAGCGTTCCGTCAAGGTCGTAAAGGACAAGATCATACTTACTCATCGCCTTTGGAACTCTCTTCCTTTGCGTCTTCCGGAACTTCAACGGGATTAATGTGTATCAGGACTTTGGCGATAGCGTTCTCCTCGACCTTCAGCACCTTGATCCTCAGGTTCTTGTAATTGACTACAGGCTTTTCCGTCTCTTCCGGAACACGGTCAAGCTGCGAGATGACAAGTCCTGCGATCGTATCGTACTCATCGTTTGTAAGCTCTATGTCAATGACATCCTCAAGGTCGCTTAAAGTCATGTCACCCCTTACGATGTAGTCACCGTTGGAGAGCCTTACAAATTCGTCAACTTCATCGTCGAACTCATCGGTGATGTTGCCTACGAGCTCTTCGAGCATATCCTCAATAGTTGCGATTCCCATCGTTCCGCCGTACTCGTCAACGATAACGGCCATCTGCATACCGCAGTTCTTCATCTCGCCGAAAAGCGATGAGATCTTACGTGTCTCGTGGACGATTAGCGGCTCTCTGATGAACTTCTCGAGCTTGAAAGGCGCATCTTCCGTTGGCGGCATGATGCCGATAAGGTCTTTTATGTGAAGGATTCCGATGATGTCATCGATCGTATCCTTATAGACAGGAATCCTCGTGAACTTCTCTTCCCTTGCAACGCGCATGACTTCGTCGTAATCAGCATCGATCGGGAGTGAGACGATCTTTTTCCTGTGCGTCATGATCTCCGAGACTTCCTTGTCGTTGAACTCGAAAACGTTCTCGATCATCTCTTTTTCAGTATCCTCGATGTTGCCTGATTCGGAACCGACGTCTACCATCATGCGGATCTCTTCCTCAGTAACCGGCTTATCAGTCTGGTTGGGATCGATCTTGAAAAGCATGAGGATGAAGTTCGTAGACTTGGTAAGGAACCATACGAACGGCTTTAAGACCGCGCCGATAAACTTAACGATATTGGCAGCGGCAAAAGCCCACTTCTCAGGATAATTCTGTGCAATGCGCTTGGGAACGAGCTCACCCAAAACAAGTGAGAAATAGGAAAGGACCAGCGTTATGACGACGGTCCACAAGGATTCCATCCAGGGATGGAGCGACTCGGGATCGGCCCAAAGCGCCAGTTTGGAAGCAAAACTGTTGGCAGCAAAAGCGGACGATAAGAATCCGGCAAGCGTAACGCCTACCTGGATCGTCGCAAGGAAGCTTCCGGGGTTATCAAGGAACTTGATAACGCGCAAAGCCTTCTTGTCGCCGTCTTCGGCAAGCTTATGCATTTTCGCATCGTTAAGCGAGATGACTGCCATCTCGGTGCCTGAGAAAAAGGCGTTGACGAGAACGAAGAATAAGACCAGTAAAATGCTTAGCAGTGTGTCCATTATTTCATTCCGTTAAGAAGGTCGATCAGTGTCTGTCTTACGACCTGGTGGTCTGCCTTGCCCTTGAGGGCACGCATGGACTGGCCGATAAGGAACGTGAGGTTCTTCTCTTCTCCTGCGAGATAGCCTGATACGGCCTTCTCATTGCTTGCTATGATCTCCTTGATGACAGGCTCAATGGCACTTGTATCAGATACCATCGCAAGACCGTTGTCAGCTATATACTTCTCGGGATCAGTTCCGTTGAGGAAAGCTTCCTCGAGAGCCTTCTGGCCTGACTTTCTGTTGATCTTATTCTCGTTTACGAGGTTGATGATCTTACCCATGACCTTGCCGTCAAAGTCGATGTCAGCTGCAAGGACCTTTGCATCTTTTGCGATCTTGAGAAGGTCTGTCATGAGCCAGTTGGAGCAGTCCTTAGGCTTTGATGTTACTTCGCATGCCGCCTCGAAAACCTTGACCAGCGCAGGCGTTCCCGTGATGATCTCGGCATCGTATTCGGGAAGTCCGAGCTCTTTAATATATCTTTCGCGCTTGGCATCGGCAAACTCGGGAAGCTCTGACCTTACCTTTTCAAGGAACTCGTCAGAGATGTTGATCGGCATGAGGTCAGGATCCGGGAAGTACTTGTAATCCTGTGCATTCTCCTTTGAACGCATGGAGTATGTGTACTCCTGCTCATCATCCCAGCGTCTTGTCTCCTGGACAACCTTGCCGCCTTCCTCAATGAGGTCGATCTGTCTGTCGCGCTCATATTCGATAGCGCGCTCGATTGCCTTAAGGCTTGCTATATTCTTCATCTCGGTCCTTGTGCCGAACTCCTTCTGGCCTCTGGGCCTTACGGAAAGGTTAACGTCGGCTCTCATGGAACCTTCCTGCATCTTGCAGTCGGAAATGCCGAGATACTGCATTGTATCTCTGAGCTTTTCGAGATATGCAATAACTTCCTCGCCGGATCTGAAGTCAGGCTCGGATACGATCTCAAGGAGCGGAACGCCACAGCGGTTGAAATCGACCATAGTCATTCCCGTAACAGGATCATGAACGAGCTTTCCGGCATCCTCTTCCATGTGGATCTCGTGGATACCGATGGACTTCATTCCTTCGGATGTCCTGATATCAACATGACCGTTCCTGCAGATAGGATAGTAGAGCTGTGATATCTGATATGCCTTCGGAAGGTCAGGATAGAAGTAGTTCTTTCTGTCGAACTTGTTGTTTCTTGTGATCTCACAGTTAAGAGCAAGTCCTGCCTTGACGGCATACTCGACTACCTGCTTGTTGAGCGTAGGAAGTGTGCCCGGCATACCGGAACATACTTCGCATACATGTGTGTTGGGCTCGCCTCCGAACTTGGCTGAGCATCCGCAGAAGATCTTTGATTCTGTCGAGAGCTCGCAGTGCACTTCAAGGCCAATTACCATCTCATAATCTTTCATGTTATCAGCCCTCCCCTCTTAAAACTTCTTCGGGGATCTTGTTCTCGAACCCTTCTTCTGCTGTAGCCTTCTGATATGCAGATGCAACACCTATGACTGTCTCTTCACCGAATCTCCTGCCCATGATCTGAAGACCTACGGGAAGTCCGTCCGATGTGAAGCCGCAAGGTACGGACATCGCAGGAATACCGACGATATTTACGAGAACCGTGCAGATATCGCCAAGATACATTTTCAAAGGATCAGTAAGGCTCTCGCCCTTCTTCAAAGCTGCCGTGGGAGCAACCGGTCCCAGGATTGCATCGTACTTTTCGAATGCCTTGTCGAAAGCCTGCTTGATGAGATTTTTAACTCTCAATGCCTTGTTGTAGTAAGCATCGTAATAACCTGAGGAGAGAACGAAGTTGCCGAGCATGATCCTTCTCTTGACCTCAAGACCGAAGCCCTCACTTCTGGACCTGATATAAAGCTGACCCAGATCATCCACACCTTCCGGTCTGTAGCCGTACTTAACGCCGTCGTATCTCGACAGGTTGGAGCATGCCTCAGCCGTGCAGATTATGTAATAGGTCGGGATCGCATACTTGATGATGGGCATCGGGAAAAACTCAACCGATGCGCCCTTTGACTTAAGGACTTCAACCGCATCAAGAACAGCCTTCTTAACGTCGTCATCAATACCGTCGCCGATATATTCTTCCGGAATACCGAACTTCTTACCCTCAAAGCTGTAAGAGGAGATCTTAGAGGGATCGACCTTTTCGGACTCGAGAGAAGACTGGTCCTTCTGGTCCTTGCCGCTGATAATGTTATATACGGCAGCAATGTCTTCTGCTTTTCTCGCAATAGGTCCGATCTGATCCAGTGAAGATGCGAATGCGACAAGTCCGTATCTTGAAACAGAACCGTATGTGGGCTTAAGTCCCGTTACGCCGCAGAATGATGCAGGCTGTCTTATCGATCCGCCCGTATCAGAACCCAGTGCAACCGGTGCAAGTGCAGCTGCAACGCATGCGGCAGAACCGCCGGATGAACCGCCCGGAACCCTGTCCTTATCCCAGGGATTGGATGTAGCACCGAAATAACTGGTCTCGGTTGTTGACCCCATTGCGAACTCATCCATATTTGTCTTGCCGAGAATGATCATTCCGGCATCTTCTATCTTGCGGATTACCTCTGCATCGTAAGGAGGAACAAAGTTTCCGAGCATCTTCGATGCGCATGTGGTCTTTATTCCCTTTGTACAGATGTTGTCCTTTATGGCGATCGGTACGCCTGCAAGAGGGCCTGTCAGAGTTCCTGCCCTGATAGCCTCATCAGCTTTTGCAGCTTTAGCCAAAGCTTCATCTCTTGTGACCGTGATATAAGTTTTGTAATCACCGTCGATTGCATCAATTGCATCAAGGAAAGCCTTTGTCGCCTGGACAGAAGTGATCTTTCCTTCTTTTATTGCAGCACCTATCTCAAGTGCACCTGATTTGCGGATCTCAATATCAGTCATAAACACACCCCTTAATCAAAGGTCTTCGGCACGAGGATCGTACCGTCCTTTGTCTCGGGTGCGTTGGATAATACCGCATCCCTCATATCTTCATTTGCGATGACATCTTCACGCGTAACGTTTGAAACGCCTGCCGCATGGCTCAAAGGCTCAACACCTTCGGTATCGAGCTCGCTGAGCTGATCGAAATAACCCAGGATATCACCCAGGGCCTTCTGTGTCTTCTCTTCATCTTCAGGACTCAGCTCAAGCCTTCCGAGGCTCTCAAGATACTGAACCAGATCTTTTGTAATCTCCATGAAATTACACTCCTATATCTGCTGATACATACATGTTTATAACCTTAAAATTCTAACATGATGCTTATTTTAAGTAAATAAAGGCCTTAACCCTAAAAAAGGAGCTGCCCTTAAGTGAATGAACACCCGCAAGGCAACTCCCTTAAAAATCTGATTAACCGGAAGGATCAGTCCTCGTCTTCGTCTCCGCCTTCCTCTTCTTCGTCCTCAGTCTCTTCTTCAGGTTCGGACTTCTTGTTCTTCCCGGATTTAGCGGGTTTTACTACTTCTTCCTCATCCTCAAAATCGTCATCAGCCTCGTCTTCGTCATCGTCATAAACCTTTTTCGAAGGCTTGGATGAAGCGGATGAACCGTTCTTGTTCTTGGTCGCAGAGTAGATCAGGATTCCGATAACCGCAACGATTGCAACACCTGCAAGTGTGAAGAATACGATGATAAGTACGTCTGTTGTGCTCATATTGCCGTTCTGCTGAGTATCACCTGAAGGTACGGCAGCAGGATTTACTGTTGCATTGGGATCGAATGAAGCACCGCTGTCTGAAGGCAGGATGTTGTCCGGAACAGGTGTAGCTGTAGGGCCTTCGGGTGCGGGAAGGAACACATCGTCAGTGTGGAAATCGTGAATATCTTCATCAACTTCCGCAAGGATCGAATCGCTGAGTTCCTTCAATGCGATCTGATTGAGAACATCAGCAGCCTGCTCCTGCAATCCGAGATAACCGACTACAAAGTAACCGTACTCAGGTGCATAGATGATATCAAGCTCACCCTCAGTTCTTCCGTCCTCATATGCCCATTCCTCAAACTTGGGAACCATACGTCCTCTCGGAACTGCGATATCGCCCTGATCGTAAACAGTGCCGTTCTCCTGTGCTGTTGCAGCAAGGCCTGTAAGATCATCGATCGTCTTGCAAGAATCCTTCATTGCTGTAGCATCAGCAAGAGCCTGATCCTTTGTTGCCTGCTCAGCTGAATCAGGTGCATAGAAAAGAGCGTATCTGATATAAGGAACATTCTTCTCCTCATCGGAGAATTCGTAGTTTTCGCAATAGATCTTTGAATACTCATCAGCAAGATAATATCTCTCGAGGACCTTTCTGAATGTAGTTTCGTCATTTCCGGGTCCGTAATAGAACTGGAGATATTCATCAAGTGTCATGCCGACATTTGCAGCGCTGCCTGTTCTGATGTTTTCCATCATGCCGTCAATTGCTGTCTGTGTCTCTTCGGGAAGAGTAACACCCTCTGCTTCTGCACGGGCACAGAGAATGCATGTGCTCTCGATCGAGTTCTCAGCATACTTAACGAAGTAATCGCCGTATGTACCATACTCCTCACCTGTATATTCGGCAGCGAGATCGATGTATCCGAGATTTGTTGACGGGTAATAACCCATAGATGCGTAATTGCTCAGATCGAGGAACGCATTTATAAAGTAGAAGTTTGACTCTGTAGTGGGAATTGCCACACCGTCAAAATAATACTGATGATCGAGATAAGTGATCAGCTGATTTGCGTAAAGTTCTTCAAACGACTGTGGCCCTTCAGGCTGTGAAGGAGCGGCAGATGATTCTGCAGGTGCAGAAGTCGTAGCCTGTGCCGTAGTGTCGGAAGGTGCGATCGTAGGATCTGTTTCCGTCATTGTTTTGCCGCAGCCTGCAATCATTGTTGCGGCAACAGCGGTTGAGATAATTAATGCTCCGATTCTTTTCATCTTCATGTAGTTATCCTTTTGTAGTCTTGCATGCATGCAGCGATCGTATCGTCCATGTCATAGTACTTGTATTTTCCGAGTCTTCCGCCGAATATAACGTTGCCGTCAGCTTCGGAGAGCTCTTCGTACTTTTTGTAAAGCTCGTTGTTCCTGTCGTTATTGAGCGGATAGTACGGCTCATCGCCGGGCTTCCAGTCGGCAGGATACTCTCGGGTAATAACTGTCCCCTTGCCTTTCCCGAACTCGAAATGCTTGTGTTCCAAGATCCTCGTGAACGGTGTCTCGGCGTCGGTGTAGTTGACTACCGCATTGCCCTGGAAGTCGTCGGTATCAGGCAGAAACTCCGTCTCAAACCTCAGACTTCTGTACTCGAGCTTGCCTAGGGTGTAATTATAATACTCATCTATCATTCCCGTATAGATGGTTTTCGAGGCAATTTTATCCAAAGAATCCCTTTGTTTAAGGAAATCAATGTTCAATCTAACCTCAATTCCTTCAAGCATGTTCGCGATCCAGCGGGTATAACCGCCAACCGGAATGCCCTGATAATCATCGTTGAAATAGTTGTTATCGTAAGTAAGTCTTACCGGAAGTCTCTTGATGATAAATGCCGGAAGCTCGGTTGCTTTCCTTCCCCACTGCTTTTCCGTGTACCCCTTTACGAGCTTGTTATAGATGTCAGGACCGACAAGCGAGATAGCCTGCTCTTCAAGGTTTTTCGGCTCTTCAACTTTTCCAAGTGCGATCTGCTCATCAAGTTTGGCCCGCGCCTCAGCCGGAGTCACAACACCCCACATCTTATTGAATGTGTACATGTTGAAAGGCATCGAGTAAAGCTCGCCCTTGTAGTTTGCTACCACGCAGTTCGTATAGCGGTTGAAGTCGGCAAACCTGTTTGCAAAATCCCATACTTCCTTATCACTCGTGTGGAAAATATGTGCACCGTATTTATGAACGTTTATGCCGTTGACGTTTTCGGTGCAGACATTGCCGGCGATCTCTGATCTTCTGTCGATTACAAGGCATTTATATCCGTCGTCAGCAGCAAGGCGCGCAAAAGTCGCCCCGTAGAGTCCCGCTCCGACTATGAGGAAATCATATTCGCTCATTAAATGCCTCCACCTCCCGAAAGTCCTGATAAATAATACACTATTTTCAGGAGATTGCCTAAAATGAGCGGTTTATTCCTCTCTGAATTCACTTGCGGCTTTGAGAAATTCCGTATATTTTTCAGGCGTTTTCACTGTCTCCGCAAACGTCTGGTGCGGATACCATTTTGCCATCATCGCAAAGCCCATATATGGCTCGCCCATAGCTTCGCAGTCCTTCGCGATCGCGTCAGTAAGGACCTTCTGTTCCATTATCTGATTGAGCTTCCACATAGGGCTGCACTTCAGCTCCTCCGAACAGTCGGCTATGTAAATGCTTCCTGCCGGGATCAGATCCTCACATCCTTTAATGCTCAGGAACAGATCGTAATTGCCGCCCTCAACCAGGAATTTACCCAGTTCCTCATCGAAATATGAGAGCTCATTCTTACCGAAGGAAATGGTCACCTCAGCTTCACTCTTTGCCTTAACAAGAGGCTTTGCAAATCCGGCAAGCTCAAGAGGTGCCCTTGCTGTCCTGGGCTTTGTCTTGGAAACATAGAGCTGTACGACAGCCTTGCCGTCCATGTCACTCTTGTTTTTAAGGCTGAACGTGACGCTGAACTTGTCCCCTTTCCGCTTTCCGAAAACATCTCCTGTCTCAAACTTCGAATAGGAAAGGCCGTATCCGAACGGATAAAGCGGCTTGATCCTGCGCTTGAGATAACCCTTGTATCCCACATAGATGCCTTCGCCGTAATTACACGTGATGTTATCCGGATAGCAGAGATAAGAGGGCGTATCCTCATATCTGACAGGGAATGTGCACGGCAGCGCGCCTGAAGGATTCACCTTGCCCGTAAGGATATCAGCCATTGCCTTTGATCCCATCATACCCGGATAGAAAACTGCGAAAACGGAATCAACAACCGTTTCCAGTCCTTCAAGCTCAACGGGACCCGGAACGTTAAGTATCAGACAGATCTTTCCCCTGCCCTTTTCCTTAGCGAGTTTCTTTATCACGGCTACCGTCTTCTTATTCATCTTCAGGTCAGGCCTGTCGGTGCTCTCACCCGAATTGACTGTCTCAATGACTATCGCCGTAGCACCTTTTCTGAAAGCTTCGATATCGTCTTTAAGGACGTTCTTTCCGCCTAATTCATCTGTCAGTTCTTTGGACATGATCGTCGTTCTGTCCGTCTTTACTTCAGCGCTTCCCCATCCGGAATCCTGGAAACGGTCAGGACCGAAGAAAACGACTTTCGAATTCTTTTTGAGCGGAAGACTTCCATTATTCTTGAGCATTACAATACCTTCGCATGCTGCCTTGTAAGCTGCCTTGTCGCCTGTCTTCACATATCTTGAAGTTGTAAGACCTTCCGGTGCTTTTACGCTGCCGAATCTGTCGATCAGCTCAAGGAGTCTTAGTGCAGCCTCATCAAGATCTTTGATCTTCAGTCTTCCGTCCTTGACTGCCTTAACAATATCCGAAGGATCAAAAGGACCGGGCATAAAAAGATCCTGTCCTGCAGCTTCGGCATCCCCTGCTCTTTCACGGCAGGCGCCCCAGTCAGTCATGGTAACGCCCTTATAGCCCCATTCTTTCCTAAGGACATCCTTAAGAAGCCAGGGATTTTCATGGCAATGAGTTCCGTTTACAGAGTTATATGCACTCATGAGAGTAGTTGCGACCTTGCTGCAAGCTTCAAATGCAGGGAAATACACTTCGCGGAGCGCTCTCATGCTTACGAGCTCATCTATGTTGGTTCTGTTGATCTCAAGATTGTTGCACGCGAAGTGCTTAACATTGGAAGCAATGCCCTTTGACTCAACACCTTTACACATCTCCGGTGCAAGCGTTTTCGCAAGGAACGGATCTTCGGAATAACCTTCGAAGAATCTTCCGTTCCTGGGTTCTCTTAAAATATTGCAGTTGGGAGTGCCCAGAAGGACTCCGATGCGGTAGACGGCCGCTTCCATGGCAAGTGCCTTGCCCGTCTCATAAACGACCTTGGGATTCCACGTTGAAGCAAGAAGGATTCCGGGAGGATATGAGCCCGGCGCGGCATCGATACCACACCTGTATTCGGTCATGGCAGCGTTGATCCTGTCTCTTATGGCTTTCTCTTTTTTCGTAAGCTTTTCGGGCTCATAGAAATTGAAAAAGACATGCATGCCGGCAACAGGGTCTTCATCCTTCGGCGGCTCTCTGAAAAGTCTCTGGAAAAAGTGCTGGTGGTTAATGCCCGTACCGCCGTCCTGCATACTCAGCTCAGAAACAAATCCAGCGGCAGACCGGAACCCTCCGATGATGAAATCAGACGATCCGCAAAGGAGTCTGGCTTTATCTTCAACGGTCATGGCTTTAAGAAATTTCTTTGTATTCATATTCCTTCCGCCTCATTAAGTCTTATCACTGATCCTAACCCAACATGATTAAACTATAACATAGCTTTTCTAATGTATCGGAATATGAGACATAAGCCGGTGCTGTGCAATTTTTGCGTAAATATTTGGCCAAAAATTGCATAAAACGGCCATTTTGTGCAACTGTTACGGTTAAAAATGAGGAACAATTGCACACGGCTTTTAGCAGCTGCGAATAATTGAGAAATCAAACACAAAATAGGATGCCCCGCGTTATAAGACATCCTCTGAATCTTTTACACGCCGTACTTACGGTATCTCTTATATCTTTCCTCGCAAAGCTCGTCGCCGTCGAAATCGAGATTGCCGCCGATAAACAAAGCAAGTTCGGATGCAAGAACTTCCGTAACTTCCGAGAGATTGGCAGCAGATAAGTCATCCGGTTCGGCTATCACTTTCTCGACGATTCCGAGTGAGAGCATGTCTTCAGCGGTAAGCTTCATCTCGGAAGCCGCTTCGGGTGCACGCTTTGAGTCTTTCCAGAGAATGCTTGCATAACCTTCGGGTGACAGGATAGCGTAAATTGCATTTTCCAGCATAAGCACTTTGTCAGAGACGCCGAGTGCAAGAGCTCCGCCGGAACCGGCTTCGCTGATGATGACCGACAGGACCGGAACCTTCAGTGAAGAGAGTTCGTAGAGGTTCTTGGCGATTGCTTCGCCCTGGCCTCTTTCCTCGGCTTCAAGTCCGCAGTAGGCACCGGGTGTATCGATAAAGCAGATGACGGGGCGTCCGAATTTCTCAGCCTGTTTCATGAGGCGCAATGCTTTGCGGTAGCCGTCAGGAGAAGGCATACCGAAGTTGCGCTCAACATTCTGCTTGGTGTCGTGACCTTTTGATTCGGCAATGACTGTGACGGAGCGTCCTGCGAAAGTCGCAATGCCTCCCATGATCGCCTGATCATCTTTAACATATCTGTCCCCGTGAAATTCAACGAAATCAGGGAAAAGCTTAACTATATAATCTTCTGCAACAGGACGGTCCTTGCCCCGTGAGATCATTACCTTGTCCCATGCAGTAAGTGTGTTCTTAAGCTTCTTTTGTTCCTTGGTGTCAGCGCCATCGAAAACGAATTCTCCGCTGTTCTCGTGGAGCTTCAGGATGTTGCCGAGATAATCTTTCATCTCCTTGCGGGCAACTATAGCATCTACAAAGCCATGCTCAAGAAGGAATTCGGAACGCTGGAAGCCTTCGGGAAGTTTCTGGCCTATTGTCTGCTCGATTACACGCGGGCCGGCGAAGCCGATAAGTGCTCCGGGCTCAGCAAGAATGATGTCGCCGAGCATCGCAAAGCTTGCCGTAACGCCGCCTGTTGTAGGATCAGTAAGGACAGTGATGTACAGAAGTCCCTTGTCCGAGTGTCTCTTGATCGCTGCGGAAGTCTTTGCCATCTGCATAAGTGAGACGATGCCTTCCTGCATTCTTGCGCCGCCCGAGGCAGTGAAGATAATGACAGGGAGACCTTCTTCGGTTGCGCGCTCAAACATGCGTGTGATCTTCTCGCCTACGACGCTTCCCATTGAAGCCATCATGAAACGGCAGTCCATGACACCGATGCATGAAGGGTGTCCGTTGATAAGGCCCCTGCCTGTTACGATCGCTTCGTCGAGCTCAGTCTTATCCTGAAGCCTTCTGATCTTTGCTTCATATCCGGGAGTCTGCAAAGGGTTCTTCTCCGGGATGTCGTTATCCCATTCTTCGAAGGTGCCGCGGTCGATTATGTTGCCGATCCTTGTGGATGCAAACATACGGAAATAGTTGCCGCAGGTCGGACAGACGAAGAGTTCCTGCCTGAGTTCTTCCGCAAAGATCGTCTCGCCGCATGAATCACACTTCTGGAATAATCCCTGGGGTGTCTGCGGAGCCTCCGAAGCAGCCTTGCTCTCAGGTTCTACGTTGTCTGTCTGTGTCTTCTTGAATAAGTATCTGAGTTCCATTTATTAAGCCTTATTTGTGCGAATGCTTTTCGATAAAATCTATGTCCGTCTTTCCCTCAATGAAATCCGGATTGCTCAATATTCCATACTGGTAATCGACATTGGTGGTAACACCGGTGATGATGACCTCGCCCAATGCGGTACGCGCTTTTTTGATACACTCTTCCCTGTCTTTTGCCCATACGGAAAGCTTTGCGAGCATTGAATCGTAGTAAGGCGGGATCTCAAGGCCGCTGTATACGGCTGAATCAACTCTTACTCCCTTGCCGCCGGGAAGGTATGCCATCTCGATCTTTCCGGGACACGGTCTGAACTTGTGCTCAGGATCTTCGGCATTGATACGGACTTCGATCGAGTGTCCCGTGATCCTGATATCGTCCTGTGTAAAGCTCAAAGGTTCGCCTGCAGCGATCCTGATCTGTTCCTTGATGAGATCGATACCTGTTACCCATTCGGTGATCGGGTGCTCGACCTGAATACGTGTATTCATTTCCATGAAGTAGAATTTTCCGGAGGGCTCGAGAAGGAACTCAACTGTTCCGGCATTCTCGTAGTTAACTGCTTTGGCAGCCCTTACTGCCGCGTCGCAGATCTTTTCGCGGAGTTCATCGGATAAAGAGGCACAGGGGGTCTCCTCTATCAGCTTCTGGTGGTTTCTCTGGATCGAGCAGTCACGCTCTCCCAGATGAACGACATTGCCGTACTTGTCGGCAAGGATCTGAACCTCTATATGCTTGGGATGCTCGACATAATGCTCTATATACATCATGTCATCGCCGAATGCGTTTTTCGCCTCCGACTGTGCCGTCAGGAATGCCTGCTCGAAAACCTCTCTGTTCCTTGCGACACGCATGCCCTTTCCGCCGCCGCCCAGAGAGGCTTTGATCATGACGGGATAAGTTGCGATGTCGGCAAGTTCGAGGCCTTCTGCGACAGTATTGACTGCAACGGCACTTCCGGGAATAGTCGGAACACCTGCATCCATCATGGTCTTTTTGGCCTGAGCCTTGTTGCCTGAAGCCGCGATCATATCCGAAGTCGGACCTATGAAAGCGATGTTGCATCTTTCACAGATCTTCGCAAATTTTGGATCTTCAGATAAGAAGCCGAAGCCCGGGTGTATCGCATCCGCGCCTGATGTAATTGTGGCGCTTATAATCCTTCCGATATTGAGATAACTTTCGGAAGACTGCGCTGGACCGATGCAGATAGTGTGATCGGCAAGCATTGAATGGAGAGCATTTCTGTCAGGCTCGGAACATACCGCAACCGTCTCTATGCCCATCTCACGGCATGCTCTGATTATGCGCACGGCAATCTCGCCCCTGTTGGCAATAAGGACTTTCTTGAACATTTAAATTAGCTCCAAAAACTCAGGTTGACTGGAGAATGGCGAACTTGAGAGTAGCCTGGACTGCAACCTTGCCGTTAACTGTGGCAACAGCTTCACCGAGACCTACAGGTCCCTTAACAGCAGTAATTCTTGTCTCAAGTCTTACTGTATCGCCGGGAACAACGGCAGTCTTGAACTTGCACTTGTCGATTCCTGCGAAGACTGCGATCTTGCCCTTGAAATCTTCTCTTGAAAGGATAGCAACAGCACCTGTCTGAGCGAGTGCCTCAACTGTGATGACACCCGGAACGATAGGCATCTCAGGGAAGTGTCCTCTGAAAAAATATTCATCATATGTGAAATTCTTATAAGCGATTGCATACTCACCCGGAACATAATCCTCAACCTTATCAATGAGAAGGAAAGGATGTCTGTGAGGGATGATCTTCATGATCTCAGTTGTGTTAAGTGCGTTAGCCATAATCTTTAGCCTCCTTATAATCAGCTGATCTTGAACAGAGGCTGACCGAATTCAACAGCCTCACCGTTTGCTACAAGTATATCCGAAATAACGCCGTCGCAGTCAGATTCTATTTCATTCATCATCTTCATTGCTTCAACGATCGCAAGGACCTGGCCTTTCTTGACGCGGTCGCCGATCTTAACGAAGGGATCGCTGTCCTGGGCGGGAGCCGAATAGAAAGTGCCGACCAGAGGTGACTTGATAACGAAAACGTTATCCTCATCATCTTCACCGCTTGCTGCTTCGGAAGCCTGTGCCATTGCCTGCGAAATATCAGGAACTGACATTGATGCAACGTTACCTACCGGAGTCTGTATCGTCTGGACATAGCCCTTCGATGCGTGAAGGCTCAGCGAAAAGTCACCTTCCCTGTAATCGAAGCTGTCGAGATTGGATTCGGAAACAGCCTTGATCAAAGCCGTCATCTCCTCCAATGTCAGTCCGGTCTTAAGGTTCTTGTCTGCCATGGCCGCCCCTCTTACTCTGCAAACTTCCTGACGATCATTGATGCGTTGTGACCGCCGAAGCCAAGATTGTTTGACATAGCGTAAACGATATCGCGGTTCTTAGGTTCGAAGAATGTATAGTCGAGATCCATCTCGCCTTCCGACTCCTTGGATCCTGCTGTTACGTGAACATAACCGTCACGGATCGCATTTACGCATGCGATGAGCTCGATGCCGCCGGCACCGCCCAAAGCGTGTCCGATCATGGACTTTGTGGAATTGATGGAGACATTCTTAATATCTTCCTTGAACGCATATTTCATTGCGCGTGTTTCGAAAAGGTCATTGTGGTGAGTAGAAGTTCCGTGTGCATTGATGTAGTCAACTTCGGAAGGCTTGATGCCTGCTTCCTTCATGGCAATGATCATAGCTTCACCGGCGCCGCTTCCGTCTTCTGCAGGTGATGTGATGTGGTACGCATCGCATGTTGCACCGTATCCGACGATCTCGGCAAGGATGTTTGCGCCTCTTGCCTTTGCGTGCTCATAAGACTCGATAACAAGTA
This sequence comes from Oscillospiraceae bacterium, assembly GCA_902788505.1. GTDB lineage: Bacteria > Bacillota > Clostridia > Saccharofermentanales > Saccharofermentanaceae > Saccharofermentans. The sequence continues at coordinate 92,408 of CADAKH010000002.1, read as the reverse complement.
CGCCTGATCCTTCACCGATTACGAAACCGTCTCTGTCCTTATCGAACGGTCTTGAAGCTGTCTCGGGATCCTCATTTGTTGAAAGAGCAGTAAGTGCTGCGAATCCCTGAATACCTGTCTTGCAGACAGCTGCTTCGCATCCGCCGGTGATCATAACATCGGCATCACCGTATTTAACTGCTTTGAAAGCATCACCGATCGAGTGAAGACCTGTTGCGCATGCTGTGACTACGCATGTGTTGATGCCCTTCATTCCATACTGGATGGCGATGTTTGCAGATGCCATGTTGGCGATCATCAGAGGAATGTACATAGGAGCGATCTTGCCGGACTTCTCGAATCTGATCTGCTCTCTCTCGTGAGCCTGCATTGATCCGATACCGGAACTTACGATAACACCTACTCTGTAGGGATCTTCCTTAGTCATATCGAGGCCTGCCTGCTCGATAGCTTCCTTTGCTGCTGCCAAAGCATAGTGTGCGAAAGGTTCCATACGCTTCATTGTCTTGAAGTCCATGTAATCTGTAGCTTCAAAACCCTTTACTTCGCATGCGAGCTTTACCTTTGCATTGCTTGCATCGAACTTTGTAATCGGCGCGGTAGCTGCCTTGCCTTTCTTAAGACCTTCCCAGAAAGCCTCAACACTGTTACCAAGAGGTGTGATCGCACCCATACCGGTTACTACTACTCTGTTTGCCATTTGAATTATCTCCGTAAATTATTTTTTTCGAGAACTGCTCCCCATAAGCAATTCTTGATTACATGTGCATGCCGCCGTCAACGCTCAATACCTGACCTGTGATGTAAGAAGCATCCTCAGAGCAGAGGAAGTTAACTGCATTTGCGATATCCTCGGGCTGACCGTATCTCTTAAGAGGGATCATCTCGAAGATCGCTTCCTTCTGCTTGTCTGTGAGAACAGCTGTCATAGGAGTCTCAACATATCCGGGAGCGATAGCGTTGAAAGTGATGTTTCTTGAAGCGAACTCTCTTGCGCATGACTTTGTAACGCCTACGATTCCTGCCTTTGAAGCGGAATAGTTGACCTGTCCTGCCTGTCCTTCAAGACCTACGATAGAAGAAATGCTTACGACTCTTCCTTCTCTCTTCTTCATCATGATAGGTGCAGTGTGCTTGATGAAGTTGAATGTGCCCTTGAGATTAACTGCGATAACATCATCGAAATTCTGCTCTGTCATCTTGATGAGAAGAGTATCTCTTGTGATGCCGGCGTTATTTACGAGGATGTAGATTCCGCCGAAGTCTTCGTTGATCTGAGCTACAGTCTCGCCGACTTTCTCAAAATCAGCGACATTGCACTGATACGCCTTTGCGTCAACGCCGAGTGCCTTTACTTCTTCCTCAGCTTCCTTGCTGTTCTCGAGAGGGCATGCATCTACGATAGCGATGTTGTATCCGCTCTTTGCGAGCTTGATTGCGATAGCCTTTCCAATACCTCTGGAAGCGCCTGTAACGATTGCTGTCTTTCTTGTATTCTCTGACATGATCTTATCCTCCTTGAATCAGCCGAGCTTTTCCTTGATTGTTTCTACATCTTCAGGTGTTGATACACCGATTACCCTGATTGAAGGCACTGTCTTTCTGACAAATCCTGCGATCGTCTTGCCGGGACCTACTTCGATGATCGTATCAACGCCCATCTTCTCGAGCTCATAAAGTGTCTGCTCCCATCTTACGGGGCTGTAAACCTGCTTTTCGAGAAGTTCCTTGATCTGAGCCTTGTCAGTGATCTTGGAAGCATTTGCATTTGCGAAATAAGGGATCTTAAGATCACCCAGTTTGACATTTTCGAGTTCTTTGCCGAGTTCCTCGCCTGCAACCTTGAGAAGAGGCGAATGGAAAGGACCTGATACATTGAGTTCAACGACCTTCTTTGCTCCGGCTTCCTCACACTTGGGCATAGCCTCTCTTACTGCTTCCTTCTTACCAGTGATAACGATCTGTCCGGGGCAGTTAAAGTTAGCGGGCCATACACCGTCGATCTTACTTGTGATTCCTTCGATAGTCTCAGCATCAAGGCCGATAACCGCAGCCATGGACCCCTCACCTGCAGGAACAGCGTTGGACATAAGTCTTCCTCTTGTTCTTGTAAGAGCTACGGCATCCTTAAAGCTCAGCGCACCCGCAACATAAAGGCTGCAGTACTCACCCAAAGAAAGGCCGGCTGTTACATCAGGCTTGATACCTTCCTTAAGAAGAGCTTCTGTGATGATGCAGCATGCAGTTACAAGTGCAGGCTGTGTGTACTCAGTGATGTTGATGTCTTCATTGGGCTCGAAAAGGAGTTTGTTCATGTCGATCCCGGAAGCTTTTGAAGCCTCTGAAACCATATCTGCGTAACGGCTGTCAGCTTTTACAAAACCTTCAGCCATTCCGACCTGCTGAACACCCTGGCCCGGATAACAAAATGCAATACTCATTACGCTTCAAGTTTCCTTCCCAAAAGTTCATCTGCCTTAGAGAACATCGACTCGATGATATCCTTGGCAGGTCTTATCTCATTTACAAGACCGGCGATCTGACCGGCCATGAATGTACCTTCCTTTGTGTCACCTTCGACAACAGCCTTACGGAGACTTCCTACTGTAAGTCCCTCGAGCTCCTCGAAAGTAACACCGCTCTGCTCCATCTCAAGATATTTGTTGGAGAGTGCGTTTCTTATCTGTCTTACAGGATGGCCGTAAGATCTTCCGGTAACTCTTGTTGAGTTGTCCTTTGCCTTGATGACCATATCCTTGTAATTCTGGTGAACATTTACTTCGTCGCATGCACAGAAAACAGTTCCGCACTGAACACCCTCGGCACCGAGCATGAAAGCCGCTGCAACACCTCTGCCGTCAGCGATACCGCCTGCAGCGATTACCGGAATGGATACGGCGTCAACAACCTGGGGAACGAGTGTCATTGTTGTGGCTTCACCGATGTGTCCGCCTGACTCTGTACCTTCGGCGATAACGGCATCCGCACCGCACTGCTGCATTCTCTTTGCGAGAGCAACACCTGCAACAACAGGAACAACGATGATGCCGGCCTCTTTCCACATATCCATATATTTCTCAGGTGAACCTGCACCTGTGGTAACAACCTTGACCTTCTCTTCAGCGATTACCTTGGCGATCTCAGGAGCTCTGGGATTCATGAGCATAAGGTTTACACCGAACGGCTTGTCTGTAGCTTCACGGCACTTCTTGATCTGGTCACGGAGCCAGTTCTCGTCTGCACCGCCGACACCGATGATTCCGAGACCGCCTGCCTCTGAAACTGCAGCGGCAATATGCCAGTCAGCAACCCAGGCCATACCGCCCTGGAAGATAGGATACTTGATACCGATCAAATCTGTGATTCTTGTCATGGTCTTGCGTCTCCTTTATATTTTCGAAAATGATTAATAAATAATGTAATTGGCATCCCAGGTAAGGCCGGCACCGAAGCTTGCGAGCACGAGCTTCATGCCCGGCTTAAGCCTTCCGTCCTGCTTCATCTCTGTGAGAAGGAGCGGGATGCTTGCTGAAGATACGTTGCCGTACTTGCTTATATTCATGGGGAATCTTTCACGCGGGATACCGAGTTTCTTTGCGGTGGCTTCGATGATCCTGGCGTTTGCCTGGTGAAGGATGAAGTAATCAACATCGTTCTCGAGATCGAAATTGAACTTCTCCGAAAGATCCTTGATGATCTGGGGAACCTCAGTTACTGCAAACTTGAATACTTCTCTTCCCTGCATATAGAAGGATGTGGATTCCTTGAATCCTTCCTCGTCCCATCTGTCGGGTTGTCTTGCAGCCTGGCATGTGAGACAGTCACTTCTGTATCCTGAAGATCTCATGATGAACTCATTGCGCTTGATGTCTTCAGCCTTAAGTACTGCAGCTCCCGCGCCGTCACCAAAGAGGATGCATGTTCCTCTGTCTTCGAAGTTTGCGAAGTTCGAATTGCACTCAGTACCGATTACGAGAGCGAGCTTGGAGTTGCCTGTCTCGATAAAACTCTGAACTGTATTATAAGCAACGATGAATCCGGGGCATGCACATACAACATCGAAGCATCCGCAATTCTCGGATACGCCGAGTTCTCTCTGAACGATGCAGGACAAAGCAGGAATAACGCTGTCTGATGTTGTGGATGCAGTAACGATAAAATCGATGTCCTTAGGGTCGATCCCGGCATCCTCAACCGCCTTTTTAGCAGCTTCGACAGCCATCGTGGAAGGCTTTTCCGTGATGTGGTCCGCAATATGTCTTTCCTTTATTCCCGTACGCTCCGTGATCCACTCGTCACTGGTATCAAGGAACTTGGCAAAGTCATCATTGGTCAAGACTTTCTTCGGGACATAAGATCCGAGTCCTATAATTCTGCCTGTCATTATTAACAACCTCTTTATCTTCCCTGTATTCAGGACTCACATTTGGGCATAGTAGTCCTCAGGTTAAATAGTTTGATTATCAAAGTATTCCACAAGAAGGATATTTTGTCAAGTGCTTTGATTGTCAAAGAACTTTGTCAAAGCCTTGATTTTCGTGGATTTTAAAGGGTTAAAAAGACCGTAATTACTGCTTGACGTTGATAAACGGCCCCTTACTTCGGAACATTCTTCATATATATAAATAACCTGAACTTCAACTGTTCCGTCCCGGACAGAAATCCACATACGGCTCTTTCCCCTCGCTCGGATTCGAAAAATACGGCTAAGAATACGGGGCAGCCGTATCAGCAGCCGTATTTCAGCCCGATTTTCACTGAAAAATACGGGTAAGAATATGGCATAGCCGCATATCTTGCCGTATTTATAAATCAATTAGAAAGATTTTTCGAAAATAAAAAAGCCGGACACTTTAGTCCGGCATCTCTATCTCCCAAAATAATACAGATCATTTTTCGAATCTGCTTGCTGCCCAGCCGCCCTCGTTCATATGGGAATTTGTAAGGGTCGCAAAACCTTCCGGTGAAAGGAGCGGGATCTGCAGTTTGCGGATCGTCTCGGAACTCAGCTTAAACCCGTTCGAGCAATATTCAGCTCCGGCCTTCTTAAGATCTTCCAGATAGACCCTGATCTGCCTTTTGGCCTTGCCGGTCATGAATACTTCGCCCATGGGGCACAAAATAGCCGTATACTTTTCCCTGCCGCCGCAGATAAGATCGTACTGGGCAAGGAGTGCAGGATAGACGGGCTCGAGCTCAACATATCCGCAGGAACTGATAACAACGAATTTCTTTTTAAATATAGAAGAATCTCTCATCTTATTGAAAGTCTGGCCGTCGTCAGATTTCGTGCCCATGTAGGGCTCGGCAAGGGATAAGCACCTGTCCGTCACAGCCTTGAGCTGTGAAGGCATGCCGTAAAAATATAGAGGGAAACTCTCTATGATGATATCAGCTTCCTTAATGGCAGCAATGATCTCCGCCATATCGTCTTTAATGGCACATGTCCCGTCGGGCGAGGCCCAGCATGCGAAGCACCCCTGGCAGGGCTTTATGTTCTTCTCGTAGATATTGATCTTCGTAACTTCTGTGCCCTCGGGAAAACCGGATACGAAAGCATTCGTAACCTGAATTGTGTTGCTCCGGTCCTTTTTGGGACTGCCGTTGAGAACGAGAACCTTCATATCAGAGACTTAAGCCTCCGTCGAGTACGATGACCTGGCCTGTCATGTAGGAAAATGCGTCTGATACGAGGCTTGCAACGCAGTCAGCAACATCTTCCGCAGAGCCGAAGCGCTTCATGGGAACTGCTTCAAGATACTTTTCCGCGAGATCACCGGGGATCGATTTGATCATGTCAGTTCCGATAAAGCCCGGAGCTACGGCATTTACCTGGATGCCATACTGTGCGAGTTCTTTTGCCATTGTCTGTGTCATCGAATTGACGGCGCCCTTTGTTGCGCTGTAGACCGTCTGGCCGGGAACAGCAAGGATCGAGCTTACGGAAGACACGTTAATTATCTTTCCACTCTTCTGCGAACACATCTTAAGTGATGCAGCCTGTGCACAGTTGATGTAACCCTTGATATTGATGTCGAGGCTTCTTTCGAGTGAATCCTGTCTGATCATGAGAAGATATGCGTCATCTACAACGCCTGCGTTATTGATAAGGACATCAATGGTCTCAAAGCTCTTTTTGATATCCTTGAACATAGCCTTGACCTGTGCGATGTCAGATGTGTCGGCCTTGAAGATCTCGCAGCGGACACCTGTTGCAGTTATCTCTTCTCTGGCAGCATTTGCGGCCTCGTCATTACTTGCATAGTTAAGAGCGATATCGTAACCGTCTTTGGCAAGTCTTAACGCGATAGCCTTGCCTATTCCTCTGGATCCGCCTGTAACAACTGCTGTTTTGCCCATAATGCGCCCTCTTTTCTAAGGATTATGCCCTGGTAAGTAAAACTGCCGTATAAAGGGCACTTGTACCATATGAAACAGCGATTCCCGTCTCAAGCCTGCCCTCATGGATATCCTTTGCAAGCATTGCGAACTGCAAAGATGATGACGCCGCTCTGGCTTCACCGTATTCCTTCTTGATAAGCTTTACTTCGATATCATCACCGAAGAACTTCTTATAAACATCCATCTCGAACTTGTCGATGCTCTCAATGCCGTTGCCGAAGCCGTAAATGCATTTAACATCGGAAGCTTTCATTCCGCCTTCTTCAAGAACATTCTCAAGTGCCCTGATAAGAGCCTTCTCGGACATTCTCGAATTGTCGGATCTGTCGCCTGATGTATCTCTCGTTGAAGAGAATCCCGCGATCTTCGCATAACGCTTTGCGCCTCTTTCAGCTGCGCTTGAATCCTTCTCGATAACGCATGTGACAGAGCCCTCGCCCAATGTCATCTTGCCCTCGCCCGTAAAACCGAGATCGCTGAATATCTCATCATCAATATCGGTGCACTCATCAGTTCCCGATGCGAGCATGATGCTCTCATATCCGAACATGATCGCGCCTGCGGCAGCGCATACGCTCTGGATTCCTGACTGGAAGCCGTTGGCAATAGTTACGTTGTAGCCCTTGATCCCCGTAGCGATGCTGAGATATCCGCCGGCAGCGTTATATACCGTATTCGGGAATGCAAATGCGCTTCCCTTCTCTATTCCGTCTCTGATAATGCCCTTCTGGAAATTTGCGATCTCCGTCATAGGACCGTCGTTCGTACCAATGCAGATACCGATAACTCCTTCATTCTCTTCATTAACAGTAATGCCGGCATCCTCAAGTGCCCTGATGCCGCTTAAGAGCTGAAGCTGTGAAAGTCTGTCGAGCTTTCTTAAGAAGGCTGACTTGACTCCGTATGCCTTGAACAGATCGGTATCGAGGTTAGCTATATAGTCACCCTTCTCCTCATTGTACTCACCGTTTACCATGCCGATGCCAGTTACATAAAGGCTCTGCTTGGGGCATGTGAGATTAAGGACATTGGGGTCTTTTGCAAATACGATGCTCGCATTGTTGCCTCCGAAGGCAAACGAATTCGACATCACATAATTAACATCTTTTGTAACAGGCTTATTGGCAATGAAATTGATGCTGCCTGATTTCTCTTCAAGAACCTTGAGGTCCTCTTCCGAATAACCTGTCGTGGGAGGGAGCTTGCCTTCCACGAGAGCCTTGACGGTAAATACCGCTTCAATGGCGCCTGCAGCACCAAGGCAGTGGCCCGTCATGGACTTTGTCGAACTTACATATAAGTCCTTGCTGCCTTCGAAAAGTGTCTTCAAAGACAGGAATTCCGACTCGTCATTTTTGGCCGTTCCCGTACCGTGTGCATTGACATAGTCGATATCAGAGAACTTGAGTCCGGAATTCTTAACTGCACGTGTGATTACATTCATCTGGCCTTCGCCGTCAGGTCTCGGAGCCGTGATGTGGTAAGCATCAGAACTTACACCTGAACCAAGAACATCACAGTAGATCCTTGCTCCGCGCTTAACAGCATGCTCATAGCTCTCAACTACAAGCACACCGGCACCTTCGCCCAGAGTGATACCGTCACTGTGATTGAACGGTGAGCAGTCAGAAGGAGCAAGCGCTCTTAACGCGTGAAATCCGGAATAAGCAAGCGATGAGAAAGAATCGCATCCGCCTGCAAGGAAGATCTCGCCCTTGCCGCCTCTTATGAGATCGATCGCAAGCGAGAGACTTAATGTGCCTGCCGCACATGCATTTACGATATTGGCAGTTATACCGCCAGCGTTATAGTAATCTGCGACATTTCCGGCAATTACCGAAGCTGGCATTGCTTTGAGATTGCTGATATCTCCCTTTTCGCCTTTTGCTTTCTGCTTGTAGTATTTCTCTACACAGGCAGCACCGGCAATACAGCTTCCAAGCAATACACCGATCTCTGATGCCACTTCAGAATCCATATCGATCCCGGCATCTTTGATAGCTTCTCCGGCAGCCTTGATTCCCAAGGCTGTGGTCCTGTCATATTTACCTCCGGCAAGTTCCTCATCGGAAAGCCTAACCTCGGCACCTTTGTGGGAATAGCACTCTGTTGTATCAAAGCTCTTTGCATCCGCTATGCCGGATTTTCCGTTAAGAGCCGCATCGAAGCACTCATCGACATTGTCGCCGATGGCACATACAAGTCCAAGTCCCGTGATTACACAACGCTTCTCGTTCAGCATCTTCAGCCCTCTTTATGTGCTTCTACAAATGCTGTAAGTGTCTCGATAGAACGGAAGTCCTCTCTAGTAGCGCCTGAACCGGAAAGGTCAACACCGAAGAGATTCTCGATTCCTACGATGATCTCGATGGAATCAATGGAATCAAGTCCTATATCCTCACCGAAAAGTTCTGAATCATACTCGAGCTCATCAGCCGGTATTCTGAGTCTTTCTACCAGCATCCCCTTGATCTGCTCGGCAATCTCATTATTCATTTTCCAAAATCCTCCTAAATATAATTAAAAGAAAAAATCTCCTGAATAACATTACACTAAGTCGCTCTGATTTTCCAACGATACAGAATAAAAGTGCAAAATCACGTTAAATTTACGCAGTTCCCTGACTGACATTTTGCATTTTGTACCCCAGGAAGAGACAGTGAGCGTGTCGCCTTCGATATCAGTTATCGTTACCCAGTGGAATCCGAGTTTGCCCTTGGTGCCTGTCGGCATCTCGATCGAGACATTCTCGAAAGGCGCTGTTATGAGCATTATCAGCGGATCTCCGCCCTTAAGATATTGCGGTACCTTCTCCCACCACCTGAATCTGAACGGCTTGACCTTTATTTTCAGGCCTTCCTTGGCGGCAAGTTTCTTTATGCCCCTTTTGAAACGGCTTGCAGTCACGCCGAAGCTTCCCAGGAATTCCTTGCCGAAAAGCTTTCTTGCTTCCCTGTTTTTCCCGACAGTAAGCGGTCTTATATAGTCTTTGGCATCGAAAAACCTTTCGAAATACTCTTCCCTCTTCATGCGCTCCTCGCCCTTTAAGCGTAGTATCGCATCCAGTCCGGCGATAATGCCGCATCCGCTGTTAAGGAGCATCTTGTCAGGAAGCCACATCTGGCTGCCGCCGTAAGACTCTATACCGAATTTATCCACTATTTTCGGAGGCTGGCTCATCTCAGAAGCACCTCGCACCAGGCACCTTCGATCGGCATGCCGGGAAGTTCAACGGCACCCGCATCTGTCAGCATCTTTCTGCTCTCGTAGATGCCTCCGTTTGAAGGAACAGGCGCCATGAAGCACTTGATCCCGTTTGAAGTCCACTTTGAAACGAGCGGAACAAGCTCTGTCGAAGCGGTACCGGAATGGTTGCAGCAGATAAGTACCCTGTCAAAACCGTCTTCCGGAATGACCGCGCCCGGGATCGCCGGAATGACAAGGATCCTCGGAAGTTTTTCTTTGGTAAGGAACTCTGTCTGATCCTTTATCTCAGGCGGATTCATGCCCTTGCACTCCTTATAGATACCGTCGATATCAGGTGATGTAATAAAACAGGCGCTGTAAAGCTTGGGGATCTTGTCGATGCTCCTGAATACGACTCCGCTCGTGCCCTTTTCTATGCAATTCACGGAAAAAAGAAGATTATAAGCGGATTCTTCCGGGTCGATATCGGGAGATTTCACTGAACCCGTTATAACGAACGGGATTCCGATACTTGAAAGCACCCTGTAAGCAAGCTGCGCAAAATAAGCACAGGTATCCGTTCCGTGAGTTATGAGAATACCGTCAAATTTCGAAGAATTGACCTTATCGACTATCTCCTTCAATGCCTCGCGGTATATCTCCGGCGTGGCATTCTCGGAGGAATAAGTGTTGAACTTCGGGAAGACATATTCATTCTCTGAAGAGTATTCCAAAAGAAAATCCCTGATAAATACCGGCTCTCCGAGCGTTATCGTTCCGGAGACATCAGACGATGAGATCGTCCCGCCGAGCATCGCACATAATATACGCATATCCCTTTCCTTCCAAACCAAAACAATAGTAAAATTGACTCATACAATTATAATTCACGAGGGTTTATATGAGAATAGCAAGCTGGAACGTCAATGGAATCAGGGCAGTTGCCAATAAGGGTTTTGCAGAAAGTCTCGAAAAGATAAACGCAGACATAATAGGAATTCAGGAGATCAAAGCTCTCAGGGAACAGTTAGGTCCTGAGATCACGGACATCCCGGGTTACAAGAGCTGGTTCTATTCGGCAGAGCGCAAGGGTTATTCCGGCACGGCACTCTATTCAAGGATCGATCCTGTAAGCATTGATTTCGGCTTCGGAGTTGAGGAATTCGACCATGAAGGCCGTGTCATCAAGGCTGATTTCGGCGATTTCGTTCTCTTCAACATCTATTTTCCGAACGGCGGAAGAGGCGATGACTTTGTCAAGTTCAAGCTCAGATTCTACGACTGCTTCCTTGACCAGGTCGATGAACTTAAAGCAAAAGGCAAAGAAGTCATCTGCTGCGGTGACGTAAATACCGCACATAAAGAGATCGATCTGTCCAACCCCAAGGCAAACTCCAAGATATCGGGCTTCCTTCCCGAAGAGCGTGCTTATATAGATAAATTCATTGAAAGAGGCCTAACAGACACTTTCAGAATGCTCCATCCCGATGATAAGGAGTGCTACACCTGGTGGTCTTATAAAACTGCCGCAAGAGAGCGTAACGTAGGCTGGAGAATAGACTACTTCTTTACAACGGAAGGTCTTAATTCACGTGTTAAGGAATCCAACATGATGACTGACATCATGGGATCCGATCATTGTCCTATCTATCTTGATATCTGAGCAGAAAATTAAGCTTCGTGGCTCGGAATGCTCATTGTATTCTCGACTATCATCTCTCCGTTGATATCGAGTTTTGTAAGAGATGCCGCAACACTGTAATCGATCGTCTCGGGATAATCCGGCATGCCGTAACTAGTGAAGATCGCGCCCTCTATCTTGGAATCCGAGATCCTTACCTTAACATTCTTGTCAGAACCCCTGAATAATCCGGCATTCTTGCCGCCCAGATCGATACGGAGCGAAACAAAGTCAATGCTTATGTTCGAAGCTTTGCCCATAGATGAACCGAAGCAGACGACATCGTGAGATCTGGACTTCAGGCTTATCGTGGCACTGTAAACGCTCATCTTCAGCTTTTCGCTGTCTTTAGAGCCGATCATGGCAACTTCATTTCCGTTGAAATCCGTCTTCATTGAGACATGCTCGATCATCATGTCACATCTTCCCGTAATAGATCCGATTCCGACAGATGAGAGCGCAACGCTTGCGATCTCGACATAGCAGTTGCTGATGATAGGTTCAATATCTCCTGATATCGAACCGATACCGACGGATGTCTGGCCCATAAGATTGAACTTATACATACCGCGTCTGACGGTAATATGTCCGCCAAGGCCGCTGCCGATCGCTACGCTCTTATTTGCATTGACAGATATCTCTATCCTGCCGTCCTGGTCGAAAACAAGATCTCCGTGATACGAATCCATATCGTTGCCGATACCGAAAACCTCTGTTCCGGTCGAACTGACGGAAAGATTGCCGGCACCTTCCAAAGTAAGTGTCGATGTCGAGGAGACCTTAATGCCGCCTGCACTGAGAACATTGTCTCCGCTCAGGGAAATGGTCACGTCGCAGTCATCTCCGATAGTGATCGCCGCATCATGCATCCTTCCGGTAAAGCAGCAGTTCTCTAGCGCGATCTTACCCTTGTAGCCGTCCTCGATCTCGAGATTGATAATTGCATCATCACCCGGAACACCCAAGATGTGAAGATCCCTGTGAGTAACATGACCAGATGTTACATGGATCGTGTTATAGCCGTCTTTGATAAGAATGGGCAAAGAGATCCTTGCTTCTCTTCCGGCTACATAATCCCTCTTTGTGCGGTTCTTTTCTCTGGAGTTGCTGTATCTGACGATCTCATCTTTGATATCTGGAGCGATCTCCTTGATGATGTATTCGGAAGGACGGGCTGTGTAATAACCCTGAATAAGGTCAACACCGAGATTGATAACCGTCTCGATCTCTTCTGTTGTCTCGATACCTTCTGCCAAAGCAAGGATATTGTTATCGTGTGAGAACTCGATAATATCCTTTACAAAATGCTGCTTTTGAGGTGAATCCTGAATATCAGCCAGGAGAGCCCTGTCGATCTTAACGTAGTTAGGCATATAACGCAGGAGATTGCTTACATTGGAGTATCCCGTGCCGTAATCATCGACCGCTGTCTCAAAGCCATAGCTCTGGAATTCTTTCTTCATGTCGGCCAGTTCTTTGTCATCCATCTCAGACTGCTCGGTAAACTCTACTACGAGCCTTCCCGAAAGGTCCTTGACCATTCCGGAGATAGCTTCCATATCATCTTTTTTGAGACGCTGTCCGGGAATAGAGTTGATGAAGATCTTCGCATCCGGCTTGAATTTATCGGCATTCGAATTTACATAATTCAATACATTGTTGAATGTCGCATACTCAATATCGTAAAGCCTGTTGAAGAAGCCCGCATATTTGATAACGAGCAGAGGCTGAACATACGGCACCAGATCGACTCTCATCAATGCTTCATAAGCGTAGATCTCACCCGTATGGGCATCTATGATCGGCTGGAAGTGGTAGTTGATCTTGTTCTTATCGAGAATATCATTTACGACTTCAGCCTCTTCCATCTGGGACTTATCGAATCCGTCCGCATTCATCTTCTGGAAATTGAGCTTCTGGCCGTTCTTTCTGGATAACGCCACACTTACGACTCTCTCATAATCCGCTTTTGTTCTCGGCATGCCTTCCGCAGTGCCGTAGTATACTTCGAGCTTTCTTGATCCTTCAGCAAGAGAATCATTATAAGCATCGATCTTTCGATAGAGTTCTTTGACTCTTTCTTCCATGACACCTAAAACATCCTCACCGGAATCCACTACTTTCAGTGCAACCATCTCGCCGTTGCCGATGCAGTATATACGGCCGTCCGTGAATACTTCCTCAAGGAACTTGCCGACACTGATAATGGCTCTGTCACCGGCAATTCTTCCGTCATCATTGTTGATCTTGGAAAGATTCTTGATATCAACAGCCAAAGCACCGATCTTCTCGTTCTCGTGCAGGGGACTCATAAGGATGATGTTTTCGGTCTGCTGTATGAATCCGTTGTAGTTATAGATACCTGTAAGAGGATCTCTGACAAGGCTTGCCTCAAGCTTTTTGTTGATCGCATTGAGTTCATCGTATCTTCTGAAGTTCTCAAGACCTCTCATTATGCTGTGAAGCCAGAATCTGTATGATCTCTTATAAGATCTCGGCTCCGAATAGGAGATAACGGCATAACCGAAAGTTGATTCTTCGAAATGCAGAGACGTAAAGAAAAACGCTTCAGGCTTTATCCTCTCGGATTCAAGACGCGGGATAAGGACATTCCTGTCAAAATAAACATCGTCACTGAAACGGTCGCTGTTAAGCTCTTCCGGTCTGCATGCGATAACATGCATCATCTTTTCCGTATAGAACCTGTCGGTATCAGACAGTCTCTCGACTGAGAGCCTTGAATCATCAATGACTCCGCTCATGGCTTTTGCCTTGGCCTGCCAGTTGCTGTTCAGACACAGGCTGAAGCTCTCGAAATCCCTTATCTGGAAAACATAAGAGAATGTGGTCTTCATGAGACCGTCGAAATCGTTCTGGATAACAAGATCCTCGTCCAAGTGATTAAAAGACGAGAAAACGCTGTTGTGCGAGGTATCTGTATCCCAAACCTTGCGGAGCTTGGTCTCATACTGGACTTTGTTCGCGTCGCATCCGCATGTTCTTCCGCAGAAGAATTCACCGTAATCTTCAAAAGGTCCTGTCTTTCGCCCTTCCATGATATCGAAAAGCATTCCTACCGAATAAGCGCCCATCGACTTCGCCGGGATCTTGACCGATGTGACCGGCTTGGGTGAATATCTGCCCTCTTCGGTGGAATCGTAACTTGCAACAGCAATATCTTCAGGGATCCTGAGTCCGCCCTTTTCGAGCGCTTTGCAAAGACCTATGGCCATGCAGTCATTGGCACAAGCTATTGCCTGGGGAAGGCTGTCACCTTTCTTGAGCAGACGGTCGCCAAGGCTCTCGCCGCTGGTGTACCAGAAATCGCCGTAGAATACCCTGTCTCTTCCGACAGCGAGCCCATGCGCTCTCATCGAATCCATGAAGGCCTGAAGTCTCTGCTTCGAATAATGGTGCCATGCCTTGCCTGTAAGATAAGCAATGTCGGTATATCCGTGATCTTCTATCAGGTGATCGATAAGCTTTCTTACGGCACCGTAATGATTCGGGAATATCGAAGGGAAGTACTTGCTCTCCTTATCGATAAAAACGACCGGGCACTTGCAGCGCTCATGGATCATCTCCTCCAGGCTGTCCGAAAGACCGGGAGACTGAAGCGTATCAGCCATGACCGCAATTGCATCAAATTTTTCAAATGGGACCAGAGTGAAGATCGATGTCTCACCGACTTCTCTTCCGAGATTATTCTGATATTTGAGATAGCTGCTGAATACAAGAACATCCGCATTGAACTCAAAAGCTTTACCGATAAAGCCCTCGATAAACTGGGACTGATAGTATTCATCAGCCTGGGCAACCAGTAATGCTATTCTTTTGCGGTCAGCCATGTTCGACCCCTACCTACTTATCCAGATTCTCAGTAAAACACTTATGAAGTTAGTCTAATGGTGAGAATATCCAAAAGCAATAAACACGGGCATTTGTTTTCGCGATACAAAATGATAGTTTACATTCTGTCAACAAAACGCCCGCGTTGTTAAAAATCAGGCAAGAACTCTGTCAACCGGAGAATAGCCTGTCGTCTTCTTGAATTTAACGTTGCACTCAAAGCTCTCAAGGCAATCTGAAGGATCGATACGCTCGAAATTGAGTGTTGCCATAGCATCCCTCTTGATCTTTGCCGAACATACCGTAACTTCCTCATCGTTGCCCGTGGCAGGATTCAGGACTTTGTCAACGGCATGCACAATGACCTGCTGAACAGGAAGGAGCGCGAATGTGTCTCTTGCAACTCTGAGCATTGTGCTGGATACATAGTCCTGTACGAGCTCATAGTAAGCTGACTTGCTGAAGTCCTTCATGACGATCTCGCCGCTTGCCTTCATGTCGGGATACTGTGTAGGGATGATCTCCTCCGACTTGACCTGGAATTCGATCTCCATAAGCTTCGGATCATCTGTACCGACTTCAAATCCGCTGCCGTATTCGAGGAGGTCATCGAATGGTCCTACCTGCTCAATTACCTTGAAATATGAATCGATATCGCCTGCCAGAACACTCTGTGCAAAGGGCTGGAGCTCTCTTATCTGGCCTGATACAGCACCGTTTGCGACTGCTTCCCAATCGATATAGCCGTCAGACTGCTTGTGAACTGACTTGAGCGCTTCAATGCCTGCTGCGAACTCTTCGAGCTTTGCCTTGGACTGTGCGATAAGCTCCTCATTTACCTGCTTTGCAGCAGGTGCAGCCTTGGAAGCCTTGGTTGAAGCGGCCTTTGTCTCTGAAGCCTTGCCGCTCGTTTTCTTGCCCTTGGCACTGTCCTTGTTGCCGGTAAGTCCTCCGACGATATTCTTGACATTGCTCGTCTTGGTGTAATAAATACCTGTTCCCGGAATGCCGACAGTGGTTCTTGCCTGGCCCTTGAGGTTAACGGACTGTCTGAATCCGCTCTTGCCGAAAGAAACGCTCGGTCCTGACTTGCTAAGATTTAGTTTTAAGCCTTTTCCTAATGAAATGGATTTGCGGAAATTAAGTCCCATATGACAGCCCTCCGGTGAAAAACGTTAAAGTTATTTTATCACAGTTAACAAGTCTTTACAGATATAGGAAATGCACCTGATTTTTAAGTAAAACAGCCAAACGGCACGGCCCGAAAACAATCTGCAAATGTGGTCTCGAAAAACTGCCGTGTGCAATTGTTCCACATTTTTACCCGCAACAATTGCACAAAAAGGCCGATTTATGCAATTGTTGGGCATTTTTCGGGGCAACAGTTGCAGAACGCCCGCTCATGTCAAAAATAAAGGGCGCCTCACTTAGCGTGAGACGCCCCAAATTCAAGCAAAAACAAACTTATCTCAGGAATCCCTCAATGATTTTCTGCTCGGCTTCCTGCTCGTTCAATCCGAGAGTCATGAGCTTTGTGATCTGCTCGCCTGCGATCTTACCGATTGCGGCCTCGTGGATGAGGGAAGCGTCAACGCATGTTGCCTTAAGCTTAGGTGTGGCAACGATAACGCCCTTGTCCATGATGATGGAGTCACACTCGGCATGGCCCTTGCATCTGGCATTACCGGAGATGTCGATGATGACATCCTGCTCGGACTCGCCCTTCGCAACACCACGGCTGACGATATCACATACGGAATCCTCACCATTAAGGTCAACTGTGATCTCAGCCTTTGCAGTCTGGTCGAAGTTTGTGAGGATCTTGTCGTGCATGATGAGAGTAGCGCCTGCGCCGATCTCTGCCTTTGTGATCCTGTAAGTATCGTTGATTCCGGCGATCTGGGAGGTGTCCATGTCCATTGTGGAACCTTCTTCAAGATATACGACCGTTGTAGGGTTCATAAATCTCTTGCCTGTTCCAGTTCCCTCGCCATAGTGCTTCTCGATGTACTTGACTTTGGAATTCTTTCCGACATGGAAAGTATGTATTCCGTCGTGCTGGCTGTCGTGACCGCCGCAGTTGCTGATTCCGCAGCCTGCGATGATAGTTACGTCGCAGTCTTCGCCAATGAAAAAGTCGTTATAAACGCACTCTTTGTGGCCTGACTTGGAAATGATTACCGGGATGTGGCATGACTCGTTCTTAGTGCCGTCCTTGAAGTAGACGTTGATACCGTCGCCTGACTCTCTGGAATCGATCTGTATATTTGCAGTAGAGCATCTGCCCTCACTCTTGCCGTTGGATCTGATGTTAAAAGCGCCAACCGGAAGGCTGTCTAATTCTGCTACTTCTTTAAGCATTCTCTTTTCAAGATCATCCATTGCAGACACCTTCTTTCTCTGAGTATGCACAGCCGCAGCCGTATCTGCCCATATTGAGTTCGCTCATAACCTTTTTGGACTCGTCGAATCTGTCAACGGTGCCGTCCTTGAGATAAATGATCTTATCGGCGATCTCGAGGATCCTTTCCTGGTGGCTGATGATAATGATGTTGCCGTTTGTGACTCTTCTTAAGTTCTCGAAAACCTTGATAAGGCTCTGGAAGCTCCAGAGGTCGATACCTGCCTCAGGCTCATCGAAAAGACTGAGCTTACCGCCCCTTGCGGCAGCCATGGCGATCTCGATTCTCTTCATCTCGCCGCCCGAAAGCGTGTCGTTGATCTCTCTGTTGAGATAATCCTTGGCGCAAAGTCCCACTGCGGACAGGTATTTGCAGTCCTTCGTGACATCAACGCCTTCACCGGCAGCGATTCCCAGGAGGTCCTTGACCTTGAGACCCTTAAACCTTACGGGCTGCTGGAAAGCAAAACTGATGCCGAGATTTGCTCGCTCGTTAACAGCAAGGTCAGTAATATCCTGACCGTCAAAAAGGATCTTTCCGGATGTGGGCCTGATAATGCCCATTATGACCTTGAGCAAAGTTGATTTGCCGCTTCCGTTAGGTCCAGTAATAGCGACGAATTTGTCATCTATCTGAAGATTAATGTCTTTAAGTATGTCCTTGTCATCGGCATGAAAACTGATGTTCTGTAATTCAAGCATATGACCTTTCACCTTTCTAATAAGAAAATACGACCGGCTGTTATAAGTTCTCCTTATAAAGCAAACTTACTTTAAATTGTTTCAGGGCAATTATCAATAGGAATTTTCGACATATGACGAATATTATTTGTAAACGTTCATCATACCTAACGCAAATGATTATCATACCTAGAGAGTTTTTATAACCCCATGTTCTCCTGTGATAAAATACTTCAATTAAATTAAGGAGATTTCTTTGTATGTGCGGAATAGTCGGTTACACAGGAAAGAAAAAAGCAGCTCCCATCCTTCTGGACGGACTTGCAAAACTCGAGTACAGAGGCTATGACTCTGCAGGACTCTCAGTAAGAGACGGAGATAAGAATCCGGTAGTCGTTAAAGCCAAGGGAAGACTCAAGGTTCTCTCCGAAAAGACTGACGGCGGTGCTGCCCTCAAAGGCAACTGCGGTATCGGACATACAAGATGGGCTACTCACGGTGAGCCTACCGAGAATAATGCCCACCCCCATATAGTAGATGACTATAACGTAGTAGGTGTTCACAACGGTATCATCGAAAACTACCAGGAATTAAGAGACAAGATGATCCGCAAGGGATACAAGTTCTATTCCGAGACAGATACCGAAGTAGCTATCAAGACAATTGATTACTACTACAAAAAATACACTCATGACCCTATCGAAGCACTTGCAAAGACAATGGTCCGTGTAAGAGGCTCTTATGCCCTTGCTGTAATGTTCAAGGATCACCCGGGCAAGATCTTCGTAGCCCGTAAGGACTCCCCGATGATCATCGGCTTCGACAAGGATGCCTCCTATCTCGCATCTGATGTTCCCGCCATCCTTAAGTACACAAGGACTGTTTACTATATAGACGATCTTGAGATGGCTTGCCTTGAAGCAGGCAATGTTACCTTCTATAACCTTGACGGTGACACGATCGAGAAGAAACCCACAGAGATCGACTGGGATGCCGAGTCAGCCGAAAAGGGCGGATTCGAACACTTCATGATGAAGGAAATCCACGAGCAGCCCAAGGCAGTATCCGATACTCTGAATTCAGTCATCGTACCTGACGGCGAATCCTTTAAGATCGATCTTTCATCTTCAAACCTTACAGACGAAGACATAAAGAAGTTCAATCAGCTCTACATTGTTGCCTGCGGTTCCGCTTATCACGTAGGCTGCTGCACACAGTACATCATGGAATCTCTTGCCGGTGTTCCGGTAAGATGCGAACTTGCTTCGGAATTCAGATACAGGACGATGCCTCTTAACCCGGATGCCCTCTGTATCATAATCAGCCAGTCAGGCGAGACTGCGGATTCCCTCGCTGCATTGAGAGATGCCAAGGCAAAGGGGATCAAGACTCTGGCTATCGTTAACGTCATCGGTTCTTCCATAGCACGTGAAGCTGACTATGTTCTCTATACCCTTGCAGGTCCGGAGATCTCAGTTGCAACAACCAAGGCTTATTCAGCCCAGCTTGCAATCTGCTATGTTCTCGCAATCAAGTTTGCTCTCGTAAAGGGTGCTGTTACCGAAGAAAACTCTAAAGAGCTTCTTTCCGAAGTAATGTCAATTCCCGCCAAGATCAACAAGGTGCTTGAAGACAAGGAGCGTCTCCAGTGGTTTGCCGCAAAGCTCGCCGCACAGAAGGACATCTTCTTTATCGGCCGCGGAATTGACTATGCGATCACACTTGAAGGAAGCCTCAAGATGAAGGAGATCTCATACATTCACAGCGAAGCTTACGCTGCAGGAGAACTCAAGCACGGCACGATCAGTCTCATCGAGGAAGGCACTTTCGTCATCGGCGTTCTTACACAGAGCAGCCTTTATGAGAAGACTCTTTCAAATCTCGTAGAGACAAAAACACGCGGTGCTTATCTCATGGCACTCACTTCTTTCGGCAACTATGCGATAGAGGATTCGGCCGACTTCGTCGTCTATGTGCCCAAGATCAACGAGCTCTTCGCAGCTTCTCTTGCAGTGGTTCCGCTCCAGCTTCTGGGCTACTACGTATCATGCGCAAGAGGTCTTGATGTCGATAAGCCGCGTAACCTCGCGAAAAGCGTTACCGTAGAATAACTGTCCCATAAACGGGTATGTCAAGTCTTTAATACGCCGCTTCACGCGACTATAATATAAGCATGAGTAAACGCAGACCCTACATTTTTATGACACAGGATAAGCTGATAGATCTCTGCAGATATGATATCGGCTGGATCGAAGCTGTCGGCGGAAGCGATCTTGATGCCTATCCGGAAAACGGTTTTGATGTTCAGTGTGAGACCGAATATCCGATGCTCTTATCGGATCTGAAGACTGCTCTCACCCATTTTGAAGAGGAGAATATCTCTTTCAAGGATTTCGCTTTTGACTGGTGGTGTCCCATCACCACTTATTTCTATGAGGATCTGTGCCTGGACGAGCTTCTGGGACCTGATCCCGACCGTATATTGGAATTCCCGCTCCCGCCTCTTCCCGAGACGGATGAGGATATGATCATCACAATCATGGTCCTCATCGCCAAAATCGCGGATTCTTTTGACGAGGAAGGCAAATTTCCCACAGGAACGGCTTCCGAGGTGATCGGCATCCCCAATCTCCTCACTCTTATCGAGAATTTCGAAGAGAACAAGGATCTTCCTCCCGAAGAACGCGTATACACCAAGGATCAGATGCTTGTCTTCATCAATCACTGGGACAACAATCTCCTGTTATCCGATGCCTCCGATGATGTCATCGCTCATTTCGTGGACTTTACCAACGATCTTTGTGAGCAGCATGTTTTCGAGGCGCTCAAGATAAAGGCCTTTGCCTGCAACGGAGGCAATGCCGCTTTCCACTGCGATTACAAGGAATCTGTAAGGCTCCTTACTATTCTTCTCAAGGAGTTCGGATTCGGCTATGCAGCCAACACTCTGGGCTTCATATATTACGACGGCAAGATCACGGGCAAACCCGACTACGACAAGGCATTTGCCTATTTTGCCATTGCTGCAAACTACAATGTGACTGAAGCCAAACTCAAATTTGCCGATATGCTCCTTCTGGGCAATGCCGGCAATCCTGACCCTATTCTTGCCTACAACATCTATCTTCAGGTGTATCACGATGCAAGGATCAGATTCGAATCCGGCGAATACGGCGCAAATCTTCCGGAAAGCGCAATAAGGATCGCAAGAGCTCTCAAGATCTTCCCTGACCAGAAGGTCAAGAGGCTTAAGCTCCTTCTTGAGGCAACCTATGCATCTTTTGTCCGTCATCAGACGAACAAACTCTATTCCGACCTTGAATTTGCCAGGGAAGTCCAGGCCGAGATAGACAAGGCTATCAACGAATTTACGGCAAGCGACACGATAAAGATCAATTCCGGCTGGCAGAATCTCGGCACGGATGACGTATCCGATGTTTTCGACGATTTCACCGGTCCGCCGTTCCCCGCCTACTATACGGTCAATGTCAAAAAACTTAAGAGCAAGAGATATAAGTTCTCGATAAAACGTCACTCGATCTTCCCGGGTAACGACGCGCCCCTTTCGCTGTCAGTTCAGCCCTGGCTCCTCCGTGCGGGACTCTGTGACAGACTGGACTTCTCGATCCCGGAAGAATTCGGCAACAAAGCATTGGACTATCTTGCTGATACCGGTGATGCAGGCACTTTTGACAAGCTTATCGTAAGAAACAGCCCGGATAACAAGTGTTCCACGTTCTCTTTTTTCAGGAACGGAACAGTGGTCCTGGGTTTTACCGCCGACAGGATCTTCTTCAATAAGCCGGCAGGCAAGACATTCAGCTGATTCCCGATTGAACTTCCGGCGCGAAGGTATATAATTGCTCGTGTTGGGAAAATATGGGATAGGACTAATAGGAAAAGCTGATGATCAGTAATTCAAAAAAACACCTTATCAAGCCGGTTATTGCGCTGATTGTTCTGTCAGGCATGTTATTCAGTGCCTGTGATTCTGTTGCTGACACTTCATCTTCCGTAAGTTCGGAAGAGATATCCTCAGAGACATCTGTTTCTTCTGAGATGACAACTGCAGTTACAACGGCATCCGAGATGACAACCACGCAGGAGACAACGTCAGAACAGACCTCAGAAACAACTGAAGAGAGCACTGAGACTGAAGAGACTGAAACGGATATAGCCATTGAGACATCTGAAGGAGAGGACATTGACATCGGATACGGTTCCTACGGCTTCATGAAAGACGGAATCAGATTCCACAGTCAGAACGACATATCAAGATTACTCTCTCCCGAAGACAGCACGATCTATGATTACGGCGCAAGGAATATCCACTGCAGCTGGATAGATACCTTCTACTATGAAGATTCTTTCGATATGACGGCCTTTGATTCATCCGACCGTTTCTTGAGTTTTTATAACGAAGACACCTCAGTCACTTTCTCCGGATATACGGAACTCGGTGAATGGACTACTCCCAGAGGTTCCAATCTCGAGCTCTACATAGCCCAGATCACGATCATTTCCGACAATCTTGAGATCAGGATCCTTCCGCATTATCTTCGCAAACCCGAAGAATTCAATGTGTCGGTCAACGGAAGAGGCTACTATGTCTCCGAAGAACAGCTCCAGATGGTCGATTTCATTTTAAGCTCGCTTTATGAGGAGCCCGGTGTGGATCCTCTCGAAGGAATAATAATCGGCGGAAAAAACCATACTTATTATTTCTGATTCTTAAAAATGCTGTGTTACAATGTTCACGTGAGCTTCGCGCGAATAAATAAACAAGAAATAAAGCATTAGGAAGTAACACCATGATAATCTTGCACATCGCTTCGATCGATAATGATCCTTTCGCAGGAGTATGCGTTGTTGTTCCGCGCTATCTGCTCTCACAAGAGAACATAGGAAATAAAGTTGCTCTCTATAACTGCAAAGGCCAAACGATAAACGGGATCAAGTGTCAGATCCCAAATAACGATCCTTTCAAAATCGATTCCATGCCGGAGCCTTTCAACAAGCCTGACCTGGTCGTTTTTCAGGAGTGCTACAGGAAGTGGTATCCCAAGATAGGCAAGCAGCTCGAAAAGAGGAACATTCCCTACATAATCATCCCTCACGGCGAACTCGGCAATGAAGCCCAGAAGAGCAAGCATCTCAAGAAGGTCCTTGCAAATATTGTCTTCTTCAACCGCTTCACCAATAAGGCCCTTGCAATACAGTGCCTCTCACAAAGGGAATACGATGTTACCAACTTCGGCAAAAAGAAGATAATCGCAACCAACGGTGTTGCCGTTCCTTCGTGTCATAAGGAGTCTTTCTGCAAAGACGGTATCAAACTGGTCTTCATAGGACGCCTTGATGCTTACCATAAGGGAATTGATATCCTTCTTGAAGCTGTCAGTTCCGTTAAGGACAAGATGAAGGAACATAAAGCGACACTCGATATCTACGGTCCTGATTATGCAGGCAGATATGCAAATGTCGAGAAGCTTATCGCTGATTTTAATGTCGGAGATGTCGTAACTCTTCACCATGAAGTCTCAGGCAAAGAAAAAGAACAGATCCTTTTGGATTCTGACGTCTTCGTTCAAACTTCAAGATTTGAGGGCATGCCTCTCGGAATACTTGAGTCACTGAGTTACGGTCTTCCCTGCCTCGTTACGAGAGGAACGACACTAGGCGAGCAGATTACTGACCACGACTGCGGCTGGATGGCTGAGACAAATGCTGAAAGCATTGCGGAAACGCTTTCAGGAGTTCTCGACAGCACTGACTGTCTGCCGGTCAAATCAAAGAACGGAATGGATTTTGTCAGAGTCGATTATTCCTGGGATGCAATCGCAACTAAGACTGTCGGATTATATTCCGAACTCACGGGGTATTCAGAATGACAGAGGTGGAGTGATCTGCGTATGCAAGAACAAGCACTGCAGAAAACTGAATTGGTGAACATATTTAAAACGCAGATCAGACCCAGTTCCTGGATATTTGCGTTTTATATCATGCTCATGCCGGTCAGCACTGCTTTGGCGGATCTTTTCATCGGCCCTTCGATCATGACCATCTGTGCCGGTCTTTATATTATCGTATCGCTTTTCGAGATCGTCTTCATATACAAAAGACTTGAAGCAGATCACAACCTTCTTCCCGTTTATGCGTATTTTCTTTTCACTATGCTGAGCTGTCTGTGGAACGCTTATTTCGATGCAGACTGGTATTTCGGACAGTTCGCCGTAACAACTGCAATAGTTTTTTGTATAACCGTAACCCGCACCTCCGAAAAGGAAATAAAGCTGTTTAAGATAGCAATGTATCTTAGTATCCTCATCGCGGTAATCAGCACCCTGATGAATCTCCCCAAACCCGGAAAACGTCTGATGATCTGGATTACAAGTTATATGGATCCGAACGATTTCGCGTGTGGACTTGCTATCGTCGTTTCTTTATTCCTTGTGGAGCTTACAAATAAAAAACGAATTATATTGAATCTTATCTGCATTGCATGCGTAGGAGTGATCATTCTGATGTCAGGTTCCAGAGGAGGTCTTCTGACTTTGGGATGTATCGTCATTGTATGGCTGTTCAATCTTAAAGGTTCTGTCAGATTAAAACTGCTGCTTGCACTGTTTGCTGTCGCGGCTATAATTCTTTTCTGTGCCGAAAACGGTATCGGCCCCAAGGTCCTCGCCAGATTCAGCATTTCCAGACTGATCGCTGACGGAGGAGCCGGAAGAAAACAGATATGGGAAGCCGGCATCGCTAAATTCTTATCATCAGATCCGCTTCATGTTATCTTCGGATACGGACACGGCAGTTACACGTCGGCCGTACGCTATGTAGCCATAGGTCACGGAGCTCCTTATATCGCACACAATATGTTTATCAACGCTCTTCTTGAGGGCGGCCTTCTCGGTCTCGGCCTTATGGTTACATGTTTTGCGGCACTTTACAGATATGCGGCAAAGAACAAAAACCTGTTTGGCATACTTGCTTTGACAGGATTTATAGCAGAAGGACTTACACTCGATGCACAGGTATACAGAACATTCGCTTTTGCTGTAGCTATGGCTGTTATCTGGCACATGCACAACAAGGAGAACAAGCCTGATGAAATCAGATAAAGTCTCCATAATCGTTCCTGTCTATAATGTCGAGAAATATCTGGATGAGTGCATGGAAAGCATCCTTAGTCAGACATACTCCAATCTGGAAGTTATTCTCATAGATGACGGCTCTACGGATTCTTCAGGAAATATGTGTGACAATTACAAAGCTCTGGATAACAGGATCGTCGTCATCCACAAGCCCAACGGCGGATTGTCTTCTGCCCGAAATGCAGGTATGGACATTGCAACCGGTGATTATCTTATCTTCGTCGACAGCGATGACATCATCTCTTTGAATATGGTCAGCGAGATGATGAAGAAAGCAGATGAAACCGGCGCTCAGATCGTATCCTCACTGATGACCGAAGAACGGGAGATGCTCGACAAAGGCCAGACAGATAAAGTATCCGTTTTTGATTCTCACGGTGCACTCAGATGCATCTTCTCCGATGATACTATCTTGACTTCAGCAAGCGGAAAGATGTACAGATCAGGACTCTGGAAAGATATAAGATTTCCGACTGACAAGATATTCGAGGATTTTGCGACCATATATAAGGTCATAAAGAAGGCATCCAAAACCGTTGCTTTCGAAGACTGGCAATACTTCTACAGGCCGAACCCTTCAGGTATCACAGGCTCTCCTTTCTATCACAGGAAGATGCAGTTTTTTGATGTTGCAGAAGATGTTACATCTGGCATAAAGGACACTGATCCCGACCTCGTTCCGGTGATCAGGAACAGAATAACAAGACAGGCAATATCTTATTTCAGGGATATGTCTTCCAGCAGTTACGATGATAAAGCGGACAAAAAACTCATAATCAAGACCATAAGGAAAGGTATATGGAAATATCTTTTCTCGGGATACAAAGCCAAGAGCAAAATGTACGGTCTGATGATAGCAGTATCACCGCCTTTGGCACGGAAGGTCTTCGCCCCAAAGGGATAAGCCGGATCGTTATGATATACTTTGAAACAATGATTTGCGAGAGAAAAACAGTGGAGGCAATCAGGGAAAATGAACACATCCGATAACATAGTCAAAATCAATCTAAAAGAATACTTCTGGTCTTTACTTGAACAGTGGAAATGCGTGGTTGCTGCAGGATTGATCTTTGCAGTACTGGTTCCGGTTGCACTCTCGCTTAAAGATATACGCGCCAGAAAAGCAGATCAGGAAGCAGTGAGAACCCTTTCTTCGATGAGCCGCGAGGAAATACTGGACACTTTAAATGATGACGAAAGAAATGCTGTTTTATTGGATACATATCTCGATCAGCTCATTAAGAACCGTTCTTCTTACAATGACAATTCCATATTTGCCGGAATGGACTCTGATAATTTCATCGTCCTTCATTATTCATTCGTAGTAAACGGCAGCGAATCAGCTCAGATCTGTTCCGCTTATGCATCTGCTCTCCGCGATTCCAACACCGTCAGCATTGTAAGAAATGCGTTCGGCGATTCTTTTAAGGATATTGATGAAGGCTATATAAGAGAGATGATACTGACCTCAAGTGACGGCTGTGTCGACCTTAAGGTCATTATGCCTGAGGGCACAGATGAAGCTGCACTCGCTGAAGGCCTTGAATCGAGGATCGAAGAGATCCATTCACAGATCGAGAGTGCTTTGGGCAAACACGATCTGACATTTATCGTTTCTGAAAAACAGGAGCTTGCTTATGATGATCTTGCGGCAGAGATCGTCTTAAAGATGTATGATCTGTCTATCCTTGAGGAGAGATATGACGGTGTCTATTATTCAATGAATGATTCGCAGCGTACGGTTTTGTGGATGCTCACCACTTCACAGGAAGAAATCGATGCATATATTAATGAGCCTGTTTCATCAAGCATAGAATTCTCCAAGGGCAGGATAGCAATAGGATTCGTTGTCGGAATCTTTCTTTACGCATTCATATATCTCGTATATATCGTTTTCTCTTCCATTATCCAGAATCCTGATCTTTTCGCTGAGACATACAAGATCAGGAGCTTTGGCACAGTAAGCAATTACAGATACAAAGGCATTTCTGCGTTTATTCACGGCAAATTCTTCTATAAAATGCACCGCAAAGACAGCATGGGTGATCCTGCTGCCGATGCCGCAGCAGATGCTGTTCTTACCGCCTGTGAACAGAAGGGACTTAACAAAACCGGAATAATCCTTGCAGGCAACATGAAGGATTATTCTTCCCAGTGCGATAAAGTTATCAAAAAGCTTAAGGATTCTTCCAGACTCGAAGTTGTAAAGCTTGACGGAAAACTCAGCGACAGCAGTATCTCCAAACTGGATTGTGTTGTTATCTGTGCCGGCTCCGGAAAGACAAAATACAGCAATGTAAAAGATGTAATCCGGATCTGTGAGTACTATAAAAAGGAAATCATCGGCGGAATCTATTTCGACTGATAAGAATATTACTTCTTTTTGTGAAGCATCTTCTTGAATATCCAGCCGCGAAGGCGCCTTGGAACCAGTGCGACAAAAAACTGGATAACTATTACTGATGCGTAATCAAACCATGAGATATAACCGGTATCATAGACCATCTTTTTGCCGGTCTTGTATTTCTTGAAGTATGCCCAGCCGCCTCTTCTGTCGAACATGTCTTTACCGATACGGGCATAGACCAGTGAATCGTCGACATTCATGCACTTGGCACCGTTCTTCATCATCCGGCACCAGAGATATGTATCTTCCATCAGAGGGCAGGACTGATAATTGCCTGCATCGAGAACAGCCTTCTTTTTATACATGACGGTCATGTGATTGAAGGCATCTCTCTTTTTCTGATACTTCTTTATTTCTGCATCAGTAGTGGGTACGATTCTCTTTGCAACTATGGTATCGGGAGTATCTTCGAACTCATCTATATGACTTCCTGTTATATCAAGTTCAGGATCTTTGGCAAACTCTGCCAGCTGCTTTTCAAATCTGTCTTCCCTGCAGATATCATCAGTATCCATTCGTGCGATTATCTCATTGGAACACTCAGGAACACCTGCCTGGAGTGCAAGACCGAGACCGCGGTTCTCCGGCAGAGGAACTCTCTTGATAAGACCAGGATATTCTTTCTGATACTTGTCCAGAACACCATAGAGCTCTTCAGTCAGCGGACCGTCTTCCACGACAAGCCATTCATTTGCCTGTACTGTCTGTCTTAAGAGACTTTGGAAGCACTCTTCGACATATTCAGGCTTCTCTTTTATATAGACGGACATCAATACGCTTAAATCAGCCATATATCAAAGAAACTCCACTGTGCTGTGATGCTGAAGCCTGACCCTCTCCTCGAGCGGAGGGAGCTTCATATAATCACCGTAAAAAGCGGTCAGGAATCTGTCCGCATCGTTAAATCCCAGGAACTCCGAATCCATGAATTTATAGCGGACCAGAGGAAACACGCCTGTCTCATCCAAATACTTTCTCTCATCAACGAAAGCATAGACGTTTTTATCAGGATCACCTGCAAAAGAAGAATGCTCTTCTTCATCCTGACGGAGTCTTTCCAATCTGGAGTTATACTCTTCGTCGCTGAACAGTCCTGCGCGTCTTCTTCTTTCAATATACTTTCTGTTCTCTGCATCAAAGAACTTCCATATATCAGATTCCTTCAGCAAAGTGCATCTGAAAAGATCGATCTGCAAACCGTGATGTTTGTATTTTGAATCCTGCGGGAATCTGTCATATGTTACTTTTGATCTGAGATCTTTAACGTGTGCCCAGCCGTGAAAATAATTCGGCTCTGACTTCTCATCTTCAAGAAACATATCATCAGGCAGTTCAGTTCTCAAAAACTCTATTGCCTCATCGTATGTATCATTAAAAAGCCACAGATCAAAGTCATCATCCCACGGAATAAAGCCCTGATGTCTTACTGCACCAAGAAGCGTTCCGTAGGCTAATGAATACGGTATGCTGTGCTTTTCAAGAACTGCAATTACGGACTTGGCCATATGATACAACCTGTCGTGTATCATTTCAGTCGTCACAGCCGTATTGCTCATACCTCTCCACCGTACATCTTCTCGTAGTAGTTCTGGTATTCGCCGCTGATTATCTCTTCCCACCACTCACGGTTATCGAGATACCACTGGATCGTCTTCTTGATTCCGTCAGCAAACTTTGTCTCAGGAAGCCAGCCGAGTTCATTATGGATCTTTGTAGGATCGATAGCATAACGCATATCGTGGCCCTTACGGTCGGTTACATATGTGATAAGTGACTCGGGCTTGCCGAGCTCCTTGCATATAAGTTTAACGATATCGATATTTCTCATCTCGTTATGTCCGCCGACATTATAGACTTCGCCGACTGTACCCTTGTGTATGATGAGATCGATCGCTCTGCAGTGATCTTCAACATAGAGCCAGTCACGGACGTTCAGGCCTTCACCGTATACCGGAAGCGGCTTGTCGTTTAAGCAGTTTGCGATCATCAAAGGGATGAGCTTTTCCGGAAAGTGGTAAGGACCGTAGTTGTTTGAGCAGCGTGAGATCGTAACGGGAAGTCCGAATGTTCTGTGATATGCCATTACGAGAAGATCGGCACCGGCCTTGGAAGAGCTGTAAGGTGAGCTCGTATGGATAGGTGTCTCTTCGGTAAAGAACAGATCCGGACGGTCCAAAGGAAGATCTCCATAGACCTCATCTGTTGATACCTGATGATATCTTTTTATGCCGTATTTCCTGCAGGCATCCATCAGCACGGATGTTCCGATGATGTTTGTCTGAAGGAAGATGGAGGGATCCTTGATGCTTCTGTCAACATGGCTCTCGGCAGCGAAGTTTACAACCATATCGGGATGCTCTTCTTCAAAAAGCTTATAAACGCCTTCCCTGTCACAGATATCGAGCTTAACAAATCTGAAATTCGGATTGTCCATAACGCTCTTTAATGTGGACAGATTGCCTGCATATGTCAGCTTATCAAGACAGATGATCCTGTAATCAGGATACTTCTCCAACATATGGAAAACAAAATTCGAACCTATAAAACCTGCTCCGCCAGTTACAATTATTACCATATTATTCTTCCACCAAAGATAAAATATATTGACCGTACTCTGTCATTTTATACTTCTCACCAAGAGAAACAAGTTGTTCCGTAGAGATAAAACCGCGTCTCCAGGCTATTTCCTCTATGCAGGATATATAGAATCCCTGCATTTCCTGAACCGTCTTAACAAAGTTTCCAGCCTTTTGCATTCCCTTGGGTGTTCCCGTATCAAGCCAGGAAATACCCCTTCCCATTGTCATTACCTTGAGCTTGCCGGCATCAAGATAGTGGTTGTTTACTGCCGTGATCTCGAGTTCGCCTCTTGCGGACGGCTTGATGTTCTTTGCCACTTCAACAACGCTGTTATCGTAGAAATAAAGACCCGGAACGGCATAGTGTGACTTCGGTTCACTGGGCTTTTCTTCGATCGATACGGCATTATAGTCTTTATCAAATTCAACTACACCGAATTCCCTGGGATCCTTTACCGGGAAGCCGAATATGACTGCACCGTTACTCTCGGCAAGCTTTATCGAATCACGAAGGATCCTCGTAAGGTCTTTTCCATAGAAAACATTGTCTCCCAAAACAAGGCAGACACTGTCATCTCCTATGAAATCCTCACCGATGATGAACGCATCAGCAAGACCTCTCGGTATTTCCTGGATCCTGTACTCTATGCGGACACCGATCTGACTTCCGTCACCCAGAAGCCTTTCGTAATTTCCGATATCCATTGGAGTCGAGATCAAAAGGATCTCCCTGATGCCTGCAAGAAGCAAAACTGACAGAGGGTAATAGATAAGAGGCTTATCGTAAATAGGCAGAAGCTGCTTGCTTACGGCTATCGTGTTGGGATAGAGTCTCGTGCCTTTTCCACCGGCAAGAATGATGCCTTTCATGGATTACCTCCTTTGCAGGCTTAAGATTATATTGCAGATCCTTTCAACATCTTCCAGCGCAAGATCCGCATAAAGCGGCAATGTTAATACGCGAAGTGATATATCAAGAGCTACAGGTGTATCGTTAGGGTCAAATCTTCCCTTGTAGCAATCAAAAGCAGTTGTTATCGGATAGAAATATTTTCTGGCACAGATGCCGTTCTCTTCGAGCTTATGGAAAACCTCATCCCTGTCAGCTCCGAACTCTTCCCTGTCAAAAACTACAGGGAAATAAGCATAGTTGGGAACAACATCTTCCTGCTCCCTGCATAAACGGATACCTTTAATACCACTGAGCAGTTCCCTGTATTTGGCAACAACGGCACCGCGCTTCTTTATCTCTTCATCCAGATGTCTCAGGTTGCAGATACCCATAGCGGCACAGAATTCATTCATCTTGGCATTACCGCCGACATATGCAACTTCTTCAGCACTGTGAATACCGAAATTCTTAAGGTCCTTCAGACGCTGTTCGAGCGAATCGTCGTGATAACATACAGCTCCGCCCTCAATAGTGTTGAATACCTTGGTTGCATGGAAACTGAACATGGAAGCATCACCGAACACCGCCGAACTCTTGCCCTTGTAGGTAACCGCAAATGCATGCGCAGCATCGTAGATGACTTTAAGGTTATGCTTTTTTGCTATTTCGTCGATCTTCTCAACATCACAGATGTTGCCATATACATGAACAGGAACAACAGCTACCGTCCTGTCTGTTATGAGAGCCTCTATCTTATTGACATCAATAGTATAGGTTTCAGGATCGATATCACAGAATACAGGTTTAAAACCGCATCTGATGATCGCATGTGTAGTAGATGCGAAAGTAAAGGGGGAAGTGATTATCTCACCGCCTGCAGGAAGCTTGATCGCTTCAAGGATATTCTCCAAAGCAAGGTGACCGTTACAGTACAGGGCAACATGCTCAACTCCGAGCAATGACTCGAGCTCGCTCTGGAACTGCATATGCTTTGTACCCATGTTGGTCAGCCAGTGAGAATCCCAAAGATCTCTTATCTCATTGGTATATTCTTCAATATCAGGCATCGAAGATCTTGTTACCTGTATCTGATCCATATTACATTCTCCAATCAATAAGGCTTTCGATCATATCCAGGTCATAGACCGGAATGCCGAGCTTATCGTGTATATTCTTCCGTTCCGCAAAAGAGTCATCAACGAAGATCGCATCCTTTGCAGTTATGTATTCACTCTTGTCGTGATCCTTTTGGATATGAATGATCTCTGAGAAAAGGTCCTTCGAGATCCTGAACTTATCCAGGGAATCGTAGATATCCTTTGCATGTTTTGTCAAAAGCACCACCGGGATACCTTTGTTGAAGCACTGATATACAAAAGCTATCATGGTTACATTCACTTTATCATCAAGATAAAGTGTATCATCAAAATCCATGTAAACGGTATTGTACTTAACGCTTGTCTGATAGCGGCTGATGAATGCACGATCCAGAAGTATATCCTGGCCGTTATTGATTATTCCGACATCAAAACCGAGCAGGTCAAAAATAGTAAGCATCGGGTAATTAATTCCGAGATTTCTGGTCGTTCCCATGGTTCCGGGAATTCTGGGAGATATCTCGAGCAAACGGTAATCGCCGGAATTATTTCTCTTAAGCTGGAAGAACCATGCGCCGTTAAACTTCATCTTCGAATTGATCTTTCCGGCAATCGCTTTTACCTGATCTTCCATCGGAATGATCCTGCTCCTTACTGCGATTCCGGATCTGATACGTTCTCTTCTTCTGATTATCGAAGATCTGAGTTCTCCGTTCCTGTCGGTAAAACAGTCAACTGTATATTCATCACCCGGCAGATATTCGCAGATAACATACTGCTCATCACCGGACAGGAGTTTATCTAGCTCTTCCCTGTCATTTACTTTCATCGCACCTTCGGCACCCTGACCTACAGCAGGTTTGCAGAATACCGGATAACTTTCGATATCATCAGCGGATGCAAAAGTCTTGGGGATAAATTCCTCGCCTTTGAAGAATTCATAAGTCTTTGTTTTCGAGCGGCATGTATCGACGGTCTCAAGCGGTGATGTAACCACCTTGCAGTGAAGCTTGCCGCTGTCCTGCAGCTGCGTAAGTGCAAGACATGCACTGTCGTGAGCCGGATAAATGAAATCGATGCCGTATTCATCGACGATCTTATTAATCGCATCAGCAAATCCGGGATCGTTCGGATAAGGCACACCCTCAATGTAGTTCTTGAAAAGGAATTCAGCATGACAAGATACACTGCTGCAGCCGTAAAGCTCAACAAACTTCGAAAATTTCAGTGCATTGTGTATCTCAAATGCGATTTCTGTCCCCGCAGGGAAAACAAGAACTTTCTGCTTTCTCATGCATTCTTCTCCTTCTTACCAATAATACTCTTAATCGTGTCCAACAGATAGTCGAAACTTTCCATCCTGAACAGTTTTGAGAAAAGAGTATATATTGCAACACCAAGAGGGATCTGGATCACAAGCGTGATCAAATCGCTTAATCCGAGAAATCTTACACAAAAAACCACAGCACCCATGCCCCATGCCAGCAGTATTGTCGGAATTATATCCTTAAGCTGCTCAATGTATCCGTAATTGATAAGCTTTTTGTTCGGCCATGTGTTTATTACCTGGCAAATGAAACTGTTCGCAAGCATAGACAAAGCAATAGCCATTACGCCGTGCCACATTGAGATCAGGAGAAGCGAAAGACCAACTACCTTCTTTATGATCTCAAGTTTCAGGAACATATCACTTCTTCCGAGCGCTTTGATCGCATTCAGATTTGCTGTGTGAAGCGGATAGAATGTATATGAGATGCACAGGATGATCATATAAGGAACAACGGGTGCCCAGACATCCGGCAGTATCAATGAAACGATCTGTGTCGAACATGCGGCAAGGCCTGCCATCATCGGAGCCATAATGAAGACACTGGTCTTCATAGCTCTTCTGGTCATGCTCTTAACACGTGCGGTGTCATCCTGAACGCCTGACATAGCCGGAAACAAAACCGTATCAATGGAAGTGTTAATGTTCGTTGTAAGAAAGCTAGGAAACTGGTTTGCTCTGTCATAAAAAGCAAGATCAGCTTTTGTGTACATCTTTCCTATGATCAGTGAGCGGAGCTGCTCATAGCCTGTATCAAGAAGCTGCGACACCAAAAGTTTCCACCCGTAAGCAAATAATACCTTGAGTCTTTTGAATGAGAAATAAAACTCGGGTTTCCATTTTACGGTAATCCACAGGATGATCGTATCGATCGCAGTATTTGAAACCGACTGTATTACCAGCGCCCACATGCCAAAGCCTTTGAATGCAAGAACTAATCCTGCGATGGCAGCAACGATCGTTCCGCCGAGCGTTGAAAAAAAGAATCTCTTGAACTGCAGATTCCTTGAAACATAAGCCAGCTGTACATTCTTAATACCGGAAAAAACTACCGTAAGACCCAATACCCTTATGATGGGCGTTAGTGACGGATCGTCATAAAAAGCTGCAAAAAACGGCGATGCCACAAACAGTATCGTGTAAAGGATCGCACAGAATACAATGTTGAAAAAGAATACCGTTGAAAAGTCTTTATTATCGGCGTCCTTCTTTTGTATTAACGCATTGCCCAATCCACTGTCAACAAAGACCTGCATTATGGTTATGACTACAAGCACCAGCGCAATTGACCCGAAGAGGTCAGGATCCAATACATTCGCCAATACCAGAGCGACAATCAGTTCAACTCCTCTGGCGCCAAAACGTTCAAATAGTCTCCATAAAAAACCTGTAAGGACCTTGCTTCTTGTTTGATCTGCTTCCATTTTATTACCTGTTAAACAGTATCAAGAGCTTCAGATGAATCTTTGCAAGAAACAATCTGAATATCATCTTGGATAACATTTTATGATATTTTTTCCCTGTATCGGTATCAAGCTGCTTTAAACACGCCATAGTCTCATTAACCGATACAAGATTGGCTTTGCGGTTCTTATCAACTTTAACCGACCAGGATCCCGGGACAGACACACGGTACGCCGACATATTGTCCGGGAGATATAGCATACCGCCTCTTAATGAACCTCCGATCTGGATCGTATAATCGATCGGATTTATCTCGAAAAATTTCAGGGGTTCAGTTACGATCTCCTTTTTGAAAAACAGTGAACTGGTGGCTACAAAGCTTCCGCCCCCTGATATTACATCTTCAACCGGAATGACAGTTACTTCATCGTAGTGATGAACCTTGCCCTGAACAGAACCGTCTTCTGCATTTATCAGATCTGATGAATGGGCACAGATATCAATACCGGGATGTGCTTTTAAGCTGTCATACTGCTTTTGAAGCTTGTAAGGATCTGTCCAGTAGTCATCACCCTCACACATGGCAATATACTTGCCTTTTACACGGGGATACTGAAACTCACAAAGGATAGAGAAAACCTTATGATACTGATTCTCCTTCTGATAAATCGGTTTGATTATGTCCGGGTATTCCTTTTCGAATTCCCTGATGATCTCAGCCGTGTTATCTGTCGATGCATCGTCATGAACCAGGACTTCATATTTGAAGTCCGTCTTCTGCATTACAAAACCATTCAGCGCATCTCTTATGTACTTGCCATGATTATATGTATTGCATACGATGCTAACTTCGACCTCATTACTCATCAGCAAAATAACTCCGGTCAATTACAGCATGAATTAAGATAATCCATGAAATTCTCTTTATTCTCAAGAGCTGTTGTCGTAGGTCTTCCGAGATCGTCTCTAGCACCGATCGAACACTTTACTTCGATCAGGCTCAGTTCATTCCTGGCCTTTGCAGCCTCAAGCTCCCTGTCGAGAGCCTCAAAGGAATCGACACATACAGCATTGGGATATCCGCATGCCTTTGCGACCGCTACAAGATCTATCGAGCCTGCAACAGTAGGCATTCCTCCTACTGTCTCATGAGCGCCGTTGTTGATAACAACATGGATAAGATTCGAAGGCTTGTTTGCACCTAATACAGCCATAGAACCCATGTGCATGAGCACAGCACCATCACCGTCAACACACCAGATACGTGTATCAGGCTTGTTGATTGCTACACCCAAAGCGATGGAAGATGAGTGGCCCATTGAACCGACTGTGAGGAAATCGTATTTATGAGACTGACCGTTTGCCACTCTGGTCTCGAAAAGCTCTCTTGAAGCTTTACCCGTTGTCGAAACGATCGGATCTTCACCTGATGCTTTTACGATATGCTGAATGATCTCTTCACGAACCATTTTATTCTCGTTCTTATATTCGACTTTGCCGTCGAAAGAAAGCGCGCCCTTGCGGATAACAAAAGCAACATCCTTGCCCTTTGCAAGAACATCCTTAAACTTCTCCATTGCTCCGGCAACTTCTTCGTCGGTCGTGTCCTTGCCAATGATGAAAGTAGCGATATCCATATCTTCGAGGAGTTTAACCGTAACTTCACCCTGATAGATATGCTGAGGCTCATCGTGAATTCCTGGCTCACCTCTCCATCCGACGATAAATACCATCGGGATAGCATAGACCTTGTCATTAAGAAGTGAAGCTACCGGATTGATGATGTTTCCTTCTCCGGAGTTCTGCATATATACTACCGGAACCTTACCTGTGGCAAGATGATATCCTGCAGCAAGAGCTGTACAGTTACCTTCGTTTGCAGCGATCACATGATGGTGCGGATCTATGCCGTATGTTGCCATCAGATAATTGCAGAGAGCCTTAAGCTGACTGTCCGGAACACCGGAATAGAAATCACTGCCTATTATTTCAACAAGTTTTTCTACTTTCATCTTATTCTCCTGATTAACACGCAATATTATAACTCATCAATGAGTGTGATAATGTCCTTGATCTTCATGAGTCTGTCGTCTACTTCCTTGGCTCTGTGATAGCGGAGGATATCCTCTGCAGTCTTCTGCATTGCCGGGAAAGCGCTTCTTGTTAACTGGTTTGCATAGATAACGATATTGACTCCGTGAGCAGCAAGTTCTTCTTCTGTGATAACGTTGAAGCTTGAAGGAACAACTACGATAGGTGTCTCCTTGTTGTCCTTTCTGAACTTGTCACAGAACTCAAGGATCTCATCGGGTTCCTTTTTTCTGGAATGGATCATGATACCGTCGGCACCTGCAGCAACAAATGCGTGCGCACGTTCAAGAGCATCTTCCATCCCCTTCTCAAGGATAAGGCTCTCAATACGCGCGATGATCATGAAATCATCTGTAAGCTGCGCCTTCTTTCCTGCTGCGATCTTTGCGCTCATCTCTTCGATCGTAGCCTGCGTCTGTTTAACTTCGGTTCCGAAAAGGGAATTCTTCTTAAGTCCCTTCTTGTCTTCGATGATTACTGCAGATACGCCCATCTTCTCGAGTGAACGGACAGTATAAACAAAGTGTTCTGTAAGTCCGCCTGTATCACCGTCGAAGATAATAGGCTTTGTAGTAACTTCAGTAATATCGTCGATCGTTCTGAATCTTGAAGTCATATCAACGAGCTCGATGTCAGGCTTACCCTTTGCAGTTGAATCACAAAGAGATGAGATCCACATCGCATCGAACTGATCAAGACGTCCTTCACGCTCAACGACAGTCTTCTCAACAATAAGACCCGTAAGACCGCTGTGAGCCTCCATTGCCTTTACAATAGGAGTTATGGCAAGAAGCTGACGGAGTCTCTTTCTTCTGTATTCAGGCATGGCAAGCTTTTCACGGAGCTGCATGTCGATCTTCTTTACAGTCTCATTATATGTATAAGGAATATCGATAAGCTCACCGCCATAAGCTTTGACAAGCTCTTGAACATGATCGCGCAAAGCCTTTTCCGGTCCTTCTTTCCAGTTGTCGCCGTGAAGAACATAATCAGGCTTGATAAGAGTGATGGCATCATCGTAGAGCATGTCATTCTGAATAACAACTTCCTCTACACCTTCAATGCTTCTATAGAGCTTGACTCTGTCTTCCTGGCTGATCGTAGGGAATTTGTTATAACGGATAAGAGCTTCATCCGAAAGGCATCCGATGATCACGCGGCCTCTCTTCCTGGCCTCGTTGATTATGTTCAAATGTCCTTCGTGAATAACATCTGTGCAAAAACATGTGTAAGCAGTCTTCATTTTATTCTCCTCATTTCTTATAGTATACGGGAATCTGTACGCCTGTTGATACAAGAGCTTCTTTAAATACAACAAAGAAATCCCTGATGTCAGCTTCGTCTATCGCACCGAGAGCACAAAGACGGAAAGTGTTTGTCGTGCTTATCTTACCGGGGTAGATCGTGAATCCTCTTTCATAACAATAGTCATGAACCTTCTCGAAACTCCAGTTCGGATCGTCAGGATAGATAGCGGAAGATACAAGTCCCGCTCTCCATTCAGGCCTGATGAACTGTCTGAATCCGAGTTCATCAAGTCCGGCATTAATAGCATTGAACACGCGTGTATGGCGCGCCCACTTGGCTTCCTCGCCTTCCTTCCAGTATTCCTTCAATGCCTGGATAGTCGCATAGATCGTCTGGACCGGAGGAGTGAAGTGCATCTCACCTGTCTTCTCAAAATAATCATACTGAAGGAAAAGATTGCAGTAATAACTTCTCTTCGGGAAATCCTTGGACTTCTCGATGATAGCCCTGTTGCCTACAACAAAGGAAAGACCTGTAAAAGACATAAGTCCCTTTTGTGCAGAAGCCATGCAGAAATCGATATTGTCCTCTTCGATATTGATAGGTCTCATTGCATAAGTTGATGTTGTATCAACCGTAAAGATAGCACCGTATTTATGTGCAAGTGCACCGATCTCTCTTACCGGATTTAAGATTCCTGTTCCGGTCTCGTTATGTGTTGTATGGATCAGCCCGATATCAGGATTCTCCTTCAGGGTCTTCTCGACCAGGTCAAGATCAGGTCTCTGATCTACGGGGAATTTCAGATCGATATGAGGAAGACCGTAATACTGGCAGATCTCTACCGCGCGTGTCGAATATGCACCATTGTTTATGACCAGGACCTTCTTGCCTTCAGGCAAAAGACTGTTGATGCATACATCGATATTAAGCGTACCTGATCCGCAGAACAAAACGCTCGTATATTTTTCAAGATCGCCGTGAACGATCTTTACCAGATCTTCGCGGATACCCTTCATGAGTCCTGCGAACTCCTTTTCACGGGGACATATATCAGGTACAACCTGAGCATACTTTACGGTATCCGTTGTTGTAGACGGACCCGGATTAAGTAAGATGTTTCTTTTCACGAGTTCCATTCATTTACCTCCATCAGACATCGTATGTGGGATCGATCTGCTTAAGTTCATTGAAGGTGTCGATCTCAACGATATCTTCTTCGAAGCACTCACGGATTTCGACCGCATAATTCTTCTTTTTGTAAACAAGAGGAACCTGCTCCCAGTATCTTTCTTTGCCACCCGGAGTTGAGTAAACATCAGGGATATCCTGAGAAAGTTTATGTCCGTCCTCTTCATTCCAGTAACTGATACCTACCATCTGCCAGCAGTCTTCACCGCCGACCTTCTCTTCGGTAATGATCCTGTCCTTAACTTCAAAACACCAGTCATCAGATCTGTCCTTCTTAATTGCAAGGAAATCAGAAGTGTAGTGGTATTTGGTTATGATCTTTGGATTTGATAAAAGAAGATCTGCCTCGAAAACATATGCATTGGATAAAAGATCCTTTGCGATAAGTGATGAGCTGATATTGTTTGCTTCATTATAAACGGGATTTTCGAGAAACTTGACCATAGGATACTTATAAAGAAGCTGGTCAAACTGCTCTGCAAGATAGCCGCGGACAATATAGATCTCTTCAATGCCTGCCTCAAGACATGCATCCAGAAGATGATCGATTATCCTGGTGCCCTTAACTCTGACGAGCGGCTTGGGGGTATTAAAGGTGATCGGAACAAGTCTTGATCCGAATCCTGCGGCTATAAATATTGCTTTTTTTGCTCTATATGGTTCAAGAGCGTTCAATCCTGCCGCCGTGATAATGCCATTTGAAACATATCCCGCATCTGCCAGTTCCTTGATGACCCTGTTAATGGTACCAAGGCTGTGTCCCGTAAGCTTTTCAAGGTCTCTTTGCGAGACAGAAGCTGTTTGGGACGACATCTTCTCCAATACGTCAAACTGTTTTCTGCTAAGGCTCATATTAACTCCTACGTGTTTAATATCGCGATATTATCGCACCAAAATTGAACATCCGTCAATCTTTTTCTTATAAATGCCACATTACTACACCACATTACCGGTATGGGTGTTGCAAATAAGACGTCAGAAGGTATAATTGAGGCGTCCAAGGCGGAGTGTGATTCTCCGACCGGCGGTGAACGCCATAAGCGTAAGCCCGCAAGCCTCATAAATTTTATCTAAGGTGAGGTTGACCCGGTGTGATTCCAGGGGCCGACGGTAAAGTCCGGAAGAAAGGAAGTGTATTTTCTATGACCGAAACCCATGTAACCGTTAAGACGGATTCTCGTGCTGCGCGCAAGATAATGATCCGCCGCATTGCCGCATGTGCAGTTCTTACTGCAATGGCTGTTCTTCTTATGTATCTCGAGATACCGCTCCCGCTTATGCCGCCATTCCTGAAGTTCGACTTCTCCGAGCTTCCCGTACTCATCGGCACATTTGCTTTAGGTCCTGTTTGGGGCGTTGTTATCGAGCTTCTTAAAAACCTCATTCACCTCCCCGTTACTCAGACAATGGGCATCGGTGAGCTTTCAAACTTCATTACGGGTGTTATCTATGTCGGAACAGCAGGACTTATCTACCGCAAGTTCCGCACCAGAAAAGGTGCTGCCGCTTCAATGGGCATCGCAACTCTGGCTCTTGCTGCTATTGCTGTTCCCGTCAATGCTTTCATCACACTCCCGCTCTATGGTTCCGTAATGGGATTCTCGACGGAAGCCATCATCGGCATGAGCTCTGCAGTCAACCCGCTCATTAAAGACAAGCTCTCACTCCTGCTTGCGGCATTTGTACCGTTCAACCTTTTCAAGGGAATCGTTGTTGGCCTCATTACATTCTTCGTATATAAGCCGATCTCAAAACTGATCAACAAAACATACGACGAGACGCACGCCGCAAAAGAGGAATAAGTGTAAGTCCGGTACGGGACTGTCCATACCCGGTAATGATGCATCTTATATAGTCAGACAGAATAAGTGTAAGTGCGGTTCGATACTGTCTGTACCTGATGTGTACCAATAATTGCGTTTTCAGATACGAAAAAGTGCATTTCCGATGTGACGTGCACTTTTTTGTATCTGTTTTTTCGATTTTAGATACAGATCAGGTGCGCAGCCGATGAGATTTGTTGTAATCAAATTGGAAGCGTTTTTCGTTTTAAGCGATTGTTTGCAACTCTCTTTTCAAATTACTTTAATGAAATTAATTATTAATTTTACTTTAAACAGAAAAACAGCATTTTCATGCGTTTTTTCTTTGTCGGTTTTTGTCGGCATTTGTCGTATTTTGTCGGTTGTTTTTCAAGTGTTCCCCACTAGAATAAAGATATGGAAAACCTCAACAAATACATCCCGAAAGAGTATCTTGCTCTCAAGATCAACTATCTCCGAAAGCTGCTCGATGAGTTGCCTGATGTTAAGCTGCATAATCTAAAATCAGAGGGTCCGCAATGCAAACGGATTATCGTTGGCAGTCACAAATACAGAGTCAATACTTCAGAAGGGCAACAGTACTATAAGATCCTGCTTACAAGAAATGAAGCAGCACGTCAGCTGAGTATTTATGAGGCAATCTGGTATAGTCATTTTAAAGATGAGCCTCTCCCCGAATGCAAACCGCACAAGATTAAAAGAACCGTATACGCAGAATATGATAAACCTGTCGTCATGGATAAAGCTTTCTTCGACAGTTTGATACACGATGACAACCGGAAATATCCGAAAAATCCTTATAACTTTTTCAATGGAACCTATTACCGTTCAGCAGCAGAAAAAGAAATAGCAATCTTCTACACCGAGCTCGGCATCCCGTTCAAATATGAACCGTCAATCAAACTCGTTGGAATAGCAAAGCCAATCAACCCTGATTTTGTTCTGTATTTCAAGGAACTCGATACATGCAAATTTCATGAGCATTTCGGAATAAAAGAATCCGCCGACTACATGACAACGACAAAAATCAAATACGGGAACTACGCGGCAGCAGGTCTGATTCCGGATCTTGATATTCTTTTCACATACGATACGGAAGATATGCCTTTTGACATAAGATACCTGTCGGCAAAATTGAATAGTGCAGTTTATGGAACAGCGATAATTCATAAGCAGTGAATAAGTATCTGAATAATCACCGTATCTATTTTGTACCAAATATTGTCATTTCGAATACAAAATAGATCACAAAACCCGATATGTGCTCTAAATCGTATCTAAAACAGCGTTTTCAGATACAATTCAGGTACGCAACACGGTCAGCAATAATATTACCTTCTCCCCACCGCATTTTCGGCGATCAGTTCGATTGCTTTGACTGACTGCGGCCATTCGGGATGTGCGATTGGGAAAACGTGGTGCATCTTAAGATCGCCTTCATTTTTGGCTTCGTAGTAAACCGCATTGGGAACATTGTCTTTAAATTCGCGGTCCTGCGGGAGAAGGAAATCATCCTCGCCGGTAATTACGGCTACTCTGAGACCATTGTCCCTCTCTGCAATAAGATTAAGGTCGTATGCATAGTTCGGAAGACGCTGGTGATCATCCTTGGAACCGCTCAAATTCTCGAAATAAATGCCCGGGAAAGCTTTGAGCGAATTTCTGATACCGGGACAGATAAGACCTGCCGATTCGACTGTTCCCCTGAGACGCTCGAAAACCCACATTCCGTGAGCAACATGCCTGCTCCTTGCAGCCACGGCAACCATATATGCCAGATAGCCGCCTGCGGAATCGCCGACCGTATGGAACTTCTTGAAACCGTATTTGATATAGACGAAGTTCATCGCCTTGAAGATCTCGGTGATTATCTGCGGAAGCTCTGCATCCGGCATGAGTGTGTAGTCAACATTTACGACAGGGATGCCTGCCTTTATTGCAAGGTGCATTCCGAAGTTCTGGTCGAGTTTCTTGAATCCGTATACAAATGCTCCGCCGTGGATCAGAATGAAGCATTCTTTTGCACCGGCACATCCGAATGGGGTATAAACATCAAGTTTGAGAGGCTTGCTTCCATCCTTATACACCACGTCCATTTCCGTCTTGCATTCTGCGGGAAAGACTTCATTCTCGAGTCTTGATGTATCGAAGGCAATGCAGTTTTTGATGAACAGCTGACTTTCCTTCTCAGCTTTAAAACGGAGTAAAGAATTGAACATGGGAAGCCTCCTTCCTGATGTCACCTCTTCTTAAAAGAAATGGGTTTTGTCCTTGGTGTTACTAAACCTAATATGAGCCAGAAATACGGCGCGACATTCATTACGCTGCTGCTGATAAGTGCCTGTGAGATGTAAGCAACAAAGACTCCTAAGAAGATCCACATAATGC
This sequence comes from Oscillospiraceae bacterium, assembly GCA_902788505.1. Classification (GTDB taxonomy): domain Bacteria; phylum Bacillota; class Clostridia; order Saccharofermentanales; family Saccharofermentanaceae; genus Saccharofermentans. The sequence continues at coordinate 48,607 of CADAKH010000002.1, read as the reverse complement.
TGCGCTTCGTATCGTCCTTTTCGTTGTAGATGGCTTTTACTGTGCCGGCTGCCGCATAAACAAGCAGTGCCACATAATTGATCAGTGCGAAAACACCCTGTGTAGCGAGTGTGTGGATATATTCAGAGTGACCCTTGCTCTGGACATACATACCGGGCTGCCAGCCGGGCTGCTCTCTGAATGCTGCCGCAAGGTTATCAAGACCGATGCCTGTAAGCCAATGATGCGGGACACTGGAAAGAGCTGCTCTCCAGATATCGTCTCTGCCGTTGCCGAAGTCTCCTGTCTCAGCGATCTCGGCAGCATCTTCCGTTGTCTGCTCGATCTTGTCTGTGATAGAAGACTCAAGGATGATATTGAGGATGATTACCGCAACAAAGCCGATGATGAGTGTAAGGAAATCTATCGTGATCTGTCTTAATGAATCCTTGTCGATCGCACCTTTGCGCATTACAACGAATGAAATGATGTATGTAAGGATCATGGCACCGAGTCCGACCCAGGCAAGACGCGCCATACTCGCGATCATGGTGTAGAACATGAGAATCGCAAGTGCGAAAGTTGCCCACTTTAATAACCGGGTCTTGAAGAGCTTTGAGCTCATGATGAAAAGTCCGGATACAAGCGCAGTAAGAACGCAGGAGAGTGTGCCATAGAAATTCGTATTCTGGAGAAGCCCGTATGCTGCAGTATAGCCCGGACGGTCTGCTTCATAGAGACAGTAGGATATCTCGAATCCTCTTGTCTGAAGGAATGCAACAATGCCCTGTATCAGTGCAACTATAACGTATGTGCCAATGACCTTTTTGCGCAAGCCCGTATCTTCTATCATGGAACCCGCATAGAATAGTCCGTAGTAGCAAAGGAAATGCAGAGGATGCTCCATATAAAAAGGCACGCCTTCAGCAAAAACACCGAAGTTCTGTGAACAGAACATCGATATGAGCATGAATGCCAGGAGCGTGAAATAGAAAACATCGGCAACATAGAATTTGAACTTGCCTGACCATGCTCTGCTGATCAGCGACAGGAGTACAAACAGTGTGAGAATGATACCGAAGACCGCAACGATATAGGTCTGATAATAAGACGGATAAATATGTCTGAAAGCCTTTATCTTCAGTCTCTTTACAACTTCCGTGATTATCTCTGCCACAGGCAGGAACACGAACAGCGCCATGGATATGTAGCATAACACCCTATCAGAAGCGATCTTGCCCAGAACGGGTGTCTTTGCTTTAACTTCTCCGGTCATTTCCATTCCCCTTTGTATAAAAACAATTAATTATTTGGCTTATTATAAAGAACTTGACCTTCTTTTGAAAGTCGGAAGCCAATCGCACTGCCACTTGTTATATAATTGTCATACGTTTGATTATACGGAGGTTTTCTTATGTCATCCGACTTACCCCGCGAACAGTTATCGGCACTTGTCGCATCATTTATGAGCTATTCGGCAGGACATCTTCCTGACGATGTAAAGCTCCGTTTATCACAGATGAAAGATATCGAGAATGAAGGCTTTGCTCCGGATATCTACAATGTCATGGAAAAGAATATGCAGCTCGCAGATTCACTTAAAAGACCTTCATGCCAGGACACCGGCATCCCGCAGTTCTTTGCACGCGTCGGCTCAAAGTGGCCTTATATGGACATCATTGAAGATGCTCTCATCGATGCCGTAAAGGAAGCTACCGCAAAGGCGCCTTTAAGACCTAATGCTGTCGAGGTTTTCGATGAGAAAAACACCGGCAACAATATAGGAACCCACAGTCCCTGGATCGACTGGGAGATCGTAAAGGACAGCGATGAACTGGAGCTCTATTTCTATATGGCAGGCGGCGGATGCTCACTTCCCGGTTTCTCCAAAGTCCTGATGCCTCTTGAAGGATACGAAGGAATCGCCAAGGCAGTCTTCGAGCAGATGACAACTTATGGCGTTAATGCCTGCCCTCCGTGCCTTGTCGGTATCGGTATCGCAGGATCTTCTGAAGTAGCTGCAAAGCTTTCAAAGAAGGCTCTTTTAAGACAGGTAGGTTCACACAATCCGAATCCCAAGGCTGCCGAGATGGAGAGACTTTTGGAAGACGGACTTAACTCAATAGGTTTAGGTCCCGGTGGATTCGGCGGCAAGCTCTCTGTCATGGGCGTAAATATCGAGCAGGCTTCAAGACACCCCGCAACACTTGCAATGGGAATGTCCACTGCATGCTGGGCGCACAGAAGAGCAGGCATAAGGATCAGGCCTGACTTCACCTACGATTTCTTCACACATAAGGGGGCAGTCTTATGAGCACTTTTGAATTCAAAACACCCGTTTCAGACGAAGATATCAGGAAGGTCCATATCGGTGATGTCATCTATCTTACAGGTGATATCGTTACCGGCAGAGATGATGTTCATCACAGAGTAGTCATCTCCGGCAAGGAACCTCCGGTAGATCTTAAGGGAAAAGCAATCTTTCATGCCGGCCCCATCATGAAGAAGATCAATGCCGAAGGCGAGCCTGACAAATACAAGGTCATCAGCGTAGGCCCCACCACTTCAATGCGTATGGAGAAAGCCCAGGCTGAATTTCTTGAGAAAACAGGCGTTAAGATCATAATCGGCAAGGGCGGTATGGGTCCCAAGACAACTCAGGGATGCATCGACAATTGCGCCATCCACACCATCTTTCCCGGCGGCTGCGCTGTTGTCGCAGCAGAAGAAGTCATCGACGTTGAAGGCGTTGAGTGGCTCGACCTGGGAATGCCGGAAGCTATGTGGAAGCTCAAGGCTGAGCGCTTTGGACCGTTGATCGTATCCATTGATTCATACGGCAACAACCTTATCGAAAACAATAAGGTCGAATTCAACACCAAGCGCGAGCAGGCTCTCGAGAATCTCAAGGACAAGCTCTCGTTCATGGAATAAGAATGCAAAAGGGCGCGGCTGTTCCAAATTCAAATTATCCGAATCTTAAGGCTCTCTCGAAAGAGGGAGTCAGGCTTCTTATATTCGATCTCGACGGCACGCTCCTCGATTCGATGAGCGTCTGGCATGATGTTGACAAAGAGTTCCTGGGCCGTTATGGCTACGAAGTGACACCTGATTATACTGAATTCGTAAAACGTGTCTCGATCGAAGATGCCGCAAGATATACCCAGACCAAATACCGCATTCCGATGACATGGCAGGAAGTCGCGGCAACCTGGGAATCCATGGTCTATGACTTCTACAGATCCGAAGTGAAACTTAAGAGCGGCGCTCGCGAATACCTTGACGAAGCCAAAAGGCTCGGCTTTTCGCTGAGTGTAACGACTGCTCTTTCGCGCCAAAATGCCAATGCCGCTTTAACACATACCGGAATAAAAGAGATGTTCGACTGCGTGATCACTTTAGAAGATCTCGGCGGAAAGACCGATAAGAGTTCGCCTGATATCTTTCTCCGTGCGACGGATTATATTTCTGCTTCCGGGATCAGGGTAACACCTGACAAGGCCGTCGTTTTCGATGATGTTCCGCAGGCCCTGAAAGGTGCCGCTTCGGGCGGTTTTAAAACATGTGCCGTATATGACAACATCGGCTGCGGAGGTCCCGGGAGTTGGGAGAGCTTCGCAGCCGGATGTGATTTCTCTGTATATGAATTCTGAACTTTTGAATCTTATTCCATTTTCTTAATCCAAGCTATTCCTTATTATCCTTAATCTACGGCCTTAACTCAGATTTCATCTACAGTTACTTAATCTATGCTTATTACTTATTCGGTTTATTAAGATATTGCTTTTATTTATTCTCTTCCTTTTTGTCCTCCTTTTTTTCGTTATTATTTTCCGTCTTTTTTTCAGAGGCTTTCTTTTCTTCTGCTTCCTTAAGGGCTAATGCCTTAGCTCTTCTGGCTCTTCTCTTCTTGCGTGCCGTGAAAACGATGATGAGAACGACGGCAACTATAATTGCTATGAAGATGAGTCCGGGGATGCAGGCGATGATACCGAGAAGGAGACCCTGGAAGAAATCAACTGTGTTCTCCCACATTTCCTTGAACTGATTTGAAACTCTTTCGCCATAAGTAACAACGTGAGCTTCCTCGGGTTCCTTTTCCTCAAGAACTTCGTTGAGTGTGAGTGTAAGTGTTGCATACTGAACCTGATTCTCAAGTACTCTTACTCTGGACTCAGCGCTCTCGATCTGATATCTGACTTCGCTTAATCTGTTCTGCAATGTGATGATAGTATCGAGATCTTCTGCCTGTGAAAGGAGTGTAAGGAGCTGATCGTATTCGACTCTCAAAGACTCGATCCTTGCCTTTGTATCAACATATTCAAGTGTTACGTCAGAGGTGTTTTCGTTTGATGAGATAACAGTGCAGTTTGAACCGACACTTGAGATGAGTTCATCTAGTTTATCTGCAGGAACTCTTACTGTGTATGTACCTGATCTGAGGTCTCTGTTATTGCCTGTACCTCTCATCGAAGAGTACTCGATATATCCGCCGAATTCCTTTACCTTACTCTCGACATCAGCTGCAACCTGAAGATAATTTGTTGTTTCAGCCGTGATAGTTACTGTCCTGATGAGAAGTCTTCCCTGCGTCGGATCGATATTTCCGCCTGTCGGATCGGGTGCGTTTAAAGGCTGAGCATCCCAGTCTTCCCTTTCGAATTCCGCTGTGGCTGAAAAACCGTTTGCAGCATCAAGAGTCTTGTTTGCCGTGAGATAAACATCATCGGAAGCTGCGTACATTTCGGCTTCACCATTGTGCTCACGAATAGGATCGGATGCCGATTTGCTTGAGCAGCCTGCGATCATCGATACAGCGATAATACCTGCTAAAGCTGCTGTAATAATCCTTTTCTTCATAATTTTATCCTCCATACCGGACAGTTTGCTGTCCGCCTTGTTACCATAAATACAGATGCGTTTATAGAAATGTTGCACGTATTTGGAAAACTTTTCACTTTTTCTTCGAAAGCCCTTTAAAAGTTGTAGATAAAAGGGCAAAGAGTATATACTAATCCCCATGAGTATTTCGGATATAAAACAGGATCTTTGGGAATATCTTGCCGCAAGGCGCCGCCCGATTGCGCTCTATGGCACGGGCGACGGTGCCGACAAGATAATTACCGTATTGGAGAACCATGGCATAGCGGATCTGATAAAAGCTGTTTTCGCAAGCGATGGTTTTGTCAGAGACAGAATGTTCAGAGGTTACAAAGTCATTCCTTACAGCGAAGTAGCAGGCACTGTCGGGACAGATGACTTCATCGTGCTTGTCTGTTTTGGTTCTTCAAGACCCGAGGTGCTTTCACAGGTCCTGAGGATCGCATCCGAAAGAGAGCTCTACGTTCCGGATGTCCCTGTGTACGGCAACATCTTATTTAACAGGGAGTTTTATGAGACAAACAGAGACAGCATGGAAGAAATCCGTTCACATCTTGCAGACGATGAATCCAGGAACTGCTATACCAACTATATTAACTACAAGCTTTCAGGCGATATATCTTATCTCGCGGAATGCGAATCCGCTCCGGATGACGAATTCAATCTGCTGAGTGAGATCTCCGGCGGATGTTATATAGATCTCGGTGCATATTACGGCGATACACTGAAACAATATCTTGGAAGATTCCCCGCTTTGGAGAGGGCTGTCGCAGTAGAACCCGAGCGGCATTCTTTTGCCAGACTCACCGCTTGCGCTGAGGAATTAATAAAAGAAGGATTTGATATATCCTGCATCAATGCACTTGTCGGAAGCAGACCCGGAAAAGAACTTGTATCCGATTCCAGAGGCAGAGGAACCAGAGCTGTTGGCAACAGTAATGTCGAACATAAGAAAACCCGCGAGATCGATGTGATCACCGTCGATTCACTTAAAGAAGATAATGTAAGCTTTATTAAATTCGATGTTGAAGGATCTGAACTTGCCGCAATAGAAGGTGCGGAGGACACGATCCGCAGGTTCTGCCCTGCCATGAAGATCGCATGCTATCACAGAAGTGAAGATGTATTCACTATTGTGAAGAAAGTCCTCTCCATAAGAGATGACTATAAGATATATATGCGCCACACAAGATGCATCCCGGGATGGGATACAGACTTTTATTTTATCTGACAGGAACAGGCAATGAAGATACTTATCGTCAGTGATTCACACGGAATAAGCGGACCATTAAGAACGGTCATAATGAAAGAGTCCCCGGATATGCTGATCCACCTGGGCGACAGCGAATATCCGCAATCGGAGATAGCCTCATGGGCAGGCGCTCCAAAGACACCCTGCATTTTTGTCAGAGGCAACTGTGATTACAATTACTCAGATCCTTCGCTGGTAAGAAATGAAGCGGTATTTGAACTCAAAGGTCACAGATTCTTTTGCGCACACGGACACCTACAGCGCGTAAACTACGGACTTCTGACACTGTCTCTCACCGCGCAGGAGCAGGGGTGTGATATCTGTCTGTTCGGTCACACACATGTCCCCTACGACAGCTTCGGGGATGCAATCTCCTCCTTCAACAGATATTATGAATCAGGCTTTGGAACACCTTCGGGACCGCGCATCTTAAATCCCGGTTCGATAGCGATACCGAGAGGCGGTTCAAAACGCGGATACATGGTAATGGAGATGAAAGAAGACGGCAGATATGAGGTTTTCTACCGAACAATCGATTAAACCAATAAATCCACGATTAACTGAATGTTTAATTCTTCGTAAAGTGAATCTGTATCTGAGTCACTTTCCGCAGAAGCGAAGCGCACGAGGACCTGGTAACGAAGATGCAGAGTCGCGTAATTTATTTATCCATATTTGCTATGACATGCATAACGATGTGGAAAATTCTGGGGATACCGCCTGAGCAGTCACCCTTTTCGACGGCGTTGCTTATCAGCATCGGGTTATCGGTGCCGATGACATCAACGTCACAGCTGATAAGATACTGAACCGTATCGTCGTTATCTACCGTCCAGCAGAAGACCTTCTTGCCCTGAGCATGCATCTCGCGAACCATCTCAGGCGTGATATACGTCTCTTCGATAGAAATGTTATCAGAGCATTCCAGATTCTGCAGATTGCCGAGTCCGATTACGACACAGTATGCCTTTGTTATCGTCGGATCAAGCTCGTTGACACGTTCAAGACGCTTCAGATCCTGCGCAATGACCATGACGTTGTCATGCATTCCGGTCTCATTTATTACTTTGAGAACATTCTCTTCAAAGCCTACATCATCCGGGTTGCCTTTAAGCTCAACCTGAACATGCATACCGTTTTCCTTTGCAAATAACAATGCCTCTTCAAGCTTCGGAACTACCACATGCTCGTAATTGCCCGGCATCCACGAACCGAACTCACACGCGGTCAATTCTTCGTAAGTGTGGTCGTGAATAGAAAGGTTCACTCCCGTGACTCTCTTAATGGTTGAATCGTGATTGCAAATTATTACCCCGTCGGATGTCTGGTGAACATCAAGTTCGATCCATTCAAGATTCTCACTTGAGGCAAGTTCAAATGCCGGCATCGTATTCTCCGGAGCATTTACATTATCGCCTCTGTGTGCGCATACAAGAGGCTGATCGACATCCTCGAAAAGAAATGAATATCTGTTGACCCAGTAAACCGTTGTTACGGATGCGAAAACAGAAAGAACGATAATGAATGCCATGACGCTCTTTTTCGATGCTTTCTTGGTTTTAAATGTATCTCTCGAAAGAGTTCTCAACATATCCTTCTCATCGACATAACGGTAGAACAATACGGCAAGCGCGGCGTTGTTGATCGCAGGAGAGATAAAGCTCTTAAGGATCTGTCTTAAAACATAAGTATATGTTCCGACATTTTCCGCCTTCGAAACTATATTTTTGCTGTTGCCGAAAAACATGCCTGCAGCTTCATTCCAGTTGACTACGATGATGGAAGATACAGAATTGATCGCAAAATTAAGAAGTATCGTAAGAAGAGTCAGCGTAAGAAGGATCTCTATAAAATGGCCTTTCCCGAGATGCCTTGATTCCCTGCAGCTCTTAAAGAAAGAATCCTTCTGCATAACAAAACTGTTTATCGAGAACAGATAGAGCGTAAGAAGCAGGATAAGAGCTATATAGGCGATCTTATAAGTTATGCTGAGACTCGTTGTATAGTCGATCGTCTGATCCACAAATCCGGGCAGGATGAGCTTAAACGTTGAGCCTGCCAGAGGGAACACTCTCGTCAGCGGGAATAACACAAGAATGAATACGATCAGGAGCCAGTTCTTTGGATGAAGCGCCTTTTTGCAGGCACGCAGTCCTGCCGAGAACATGCTCATAAGATTTGTTGTTCTTCCCACCTGCCCCATTGAAAAGGCATTCAGAAGACCCGCAATCTCGAATATTGAGAACAGGGTGATGATGACGGCAAATACTATCATCATAATTATAGAAACAGGATGGATGAGCACATTCTTTATGTTTGCAGGAACTATATATTCATAGCCCGTCACTTTAAGCATGAGCTTTATAAGGAGATCTTTGAGCAAAGAAGTGGCCATTATGGTGAACACAGAGCAGAGAAGTATAAAGAGCATAACTTCTTTGAAACTTCGTTTGAAAAGGAGCCATACAGCTCTTAAGAACATCCAGAATCCGTGAAAAAAATCAACGGTGACCTTCCTGGCAGTCCCAAATATTTTCTTTAAAGATAATGGTTCAGACATTACAGATTGCCTCAGGCATTATATTTCCTGATGTACTCCTGATACTTCTTTTCATCCTTATCTTTACGCTGCTTGAAGTCGTGCATATACGTATCGGGAACCGTGGCGCCGGTACTCTTAAATCTGTATGCGATAGCAGCTATGTTGAGGCTGTGTTCTGCGATTCTGACACAGCTGTAAAGAATGTCATTGAATACAAATCCCTGCTCTGTGGTGCAGACACCTTCAGCAAGTCTTTCTACGTGGTTAGCCTTGAACTTATCACACATCTCACTGATGACGATCCTTAAGGGACCGATATTATCGGCATTGGAAGCATCATCGGACAGGTAGCATTCCAAAGCCATAGTATAGATATCGTGAACTGCGGGGATCACCCTGTTAAGTTCTTCACGGGCAGCATCGGAGAATTCCAGATGCTTTGTCTCGATCTCTTCAGCCGAATCAGACAGGTAATTTGCGTGATCGGCTATACGCTCAACTTCTCCGATAGCCTGAAGGATACGTGATGACCTGTTCTTATCCTCAACGCTTAAGTGCTGTGTGGTAGTAAGCTTCATGAGATATGTACCCAAAAGGTCCTCGTAGCCGTCAACACGTTCCTCATTCTTCTTGATGTAGTCGAAATCGCTTGAATTATAACCGTTGGTCAGCATATTCATTGACTTATCCAGACCGTCCTTGGCTTTGTTTACCATCTTGACCATCATGTTGCGGCACTCACCGACAGCGATCGAAGGCGTAAGCATAAGACGTTCGTCGAGCTTGAATTCCTGTTCTTCTGCTGTCTCCTTGACGAAAACATGTGCAAGCTTGACCAGAAGCTTGGAGAACGGGAACAGGAGAATAGTTGTAGCAATATTAAATATAGAGTGGATCGCAGCAACACCGACGATGCCGACCTTGTTGTCCATAAAGCTGAAATTGAATATTGCATCTACCACATAGAAAACTATAAGCCATACAACCGTACCGATAACCTTGATAGCAACGTGAATGACAGTAACTCTCTTTGCATCCCTGTTAACACCGATGGATGAAAGGATAGCGGTCATGCATGTACCGATGTTGGCACCCATTACAAGCGGGATAGCCATACCGTATGTGAGCTGGCCTGTCATGGAGATACTCTGAAGGATACCGATCGCAGCAGCAGAGCTCTGGATGATGCCCGTAACAACCGCACCGGATACAACACCTAAGATAGGATTCTTGAAGGCGGTCATGAAGGATACGAAGCTGTCCATCTCCTTAAGAGGCTCCATTGAGGCTGACATCATGGTCATACCCTGCATGAGGATCGCAAATCCTAAGAGCATGGATCCTATATCCTTATGACGCTGCTTTTTGCAGATCATGATAAGTGCTATTCCAATAAGGGCGAAGATGAGGGAGAAGACAGAGGGCTTCAAAAGCTTTAAGCAGACATTGTCACCGCTGTCGATACCTGCAAGGGACAAGATCCATGCTGTAAGTGTGGTTCCGATATCAGAACCGAAGATAACGCCGACTGTCTGGGGCAGTTCCATTATGCCGGAGTTAACGAAACCTACCAGCATGACCGTCATGGCGGACGAAGACTGGATAGCGATCGTGATGACCGCACCTACAGCCAGGCCCTTAAATTTATTATCAGTAGCTTTATTGAGAAGCTTTTCAAGTCTGCCGCCGGCAGTTTTCTTAAGTGACTCGGATAAAAGTCTCATTCCGTAAAGGAAGAATGCGAGACCTCCGAAAAGTGTTACAAACGAGAAAATATCCATATCTTTCTCCGTAAAAAACCAATATTAAACCAACGTTCGCCATCATGTATTTTAATATCAAAAAAGGAATATGTAAAACAAAATTTTGTTACATATTCCTTATATAGATGGTCGTCTATATGTTGTCAATCACGGGCTTTCCGGGTGTTATTTTCTCCCTAAAACAGCAGGAAGGATCAAGGATACCAGGAATCCTGTGATGAAGTTGATAACAGCCCCTATCAGCACTGCAACGGTCACATGGCCTAAGACAATACCGATTATAACAACTGCCGCAGACGGCGTGAGTCCGAAATAGAAGAACATCATTTGCACAATGACCGATATCGTCTGAGCCTGATCCTTAGGCAAAGACAACGAGATAAGTGTTCCCACTACCGTTGCAAAGAAGCTTATGGACAGTATGAACAGGAACCATGCCATTACCGTGAGAGGATTTGCACCTGTGATTATTGCGGAGACAACGACCGGTAAGGACAGGTCGATCGCCGTAACGGCAAGACAGCCCGAAAGTGAATACATAACCTTTGTATAGTGCTTCTCGGGAATGAGAATGAAGAAATCCCTTGAAGTATCCTCTCTAATAGGGTCTCCCAATGTCCTGTAAAAAGCCATAACGCCCAGAACAGCAGCAGGAATGAAGAACACATCGTCCATAGGTGCTGACCTTGCAAGCCATGCGGCAACTCCTGCTATTACCGTGTAAACGATCATGGTTGTCGAAAGGAATCTGAGCTTTGCAAATCTGAATCTGTTAAAAACGGCTTTATAGAAGAATACGTTCGCACCTTTGCCGTAGTGGAAGCCTTCCCTGTCGATCTTGCCCTTGCGTTCTTTCTCTCTTTGGGCAACAGCGCCCTTTGAAGCCATCCTGGCACTTTCGATCTGCTCAGCCTTGTGCTCTGCCGCAAACATGGCATCTTCATAGAAGTCTGCCTTCATCTTCCAGATGACAAACACAAGCAGGGCGCACGCTGCGATAAACAGGCCGAGATAGACAAAAGACATGACCATATTATCTGCTGCGGCATAGTATGAGATGCCTCTGAGCCATCCCCAGAAAGGAACCCAGTGAGTTGAAGGATTTGCGAAATATCCGAAGAATCCCTGAACGACACTTACCTTCTCTGCATATACATAAACAGCAAAACCCAATGCAATCGCTCCGTAAATTATGGCGAGTACAGTCTTTATATTCCCGGTCCCGTTCTTCATCTTCGATGTGACCGTATAGAAAACGACCTGGACCAGTGTACTGAACACAAGGATCAGGGCATACACGATAACGAGTGATATGGCCGCCCATACGCTGAGACCTACATTTACGATCAGGTTCGGAAGCTGGAACAGCATGAACAACGAAACAAACAATGATGTTCCGAGCGTGTTAAGCAGCCTGAACATAAGGACAGACTGCGGCTTCATAGGCGATGCGAAGAGCATCGGCACATCAGCCGGCAGGAAGATCTTGCTGGAATTCTGCGCATTCAGGATATTTGTCGCAAGAAGGAGCAGGAATACAGCCGAGATAGCCAGGTCTATCACCTGTTCTTTAGAGATATCGTATTTCTTCAGGATATTGGAGAAACGCCATTCGTCCAGATTCAACTCGATCTCTTCTTCGTCTTCTGTGACCTCTTCGGTTACAGAAGTTTCGGATGGCTCCTTATTCCTGTCGTTTCTGTCAAGAAAGCTTCCTGCAAATCCGATCACGATACCGAAAAGCATCATAATGAGGATAATGGCAACCCACGTTTTCATGAGCTTCTTAATCGTGTTAAGAAGTGTTCTGGTGAAATAAAAGAAAAACAGTCTCATTTCAGAGTCTCCCCTTCTCCGCTTACGGATGACTTATCAATACCTTCCGTAACTTCAAAGAACAGATCCTCCAAAGTCTTTCCGCTCTCGTCAACTTCGCTTCTTGTGACGTTAGCCTTGATCTGTCCGCCCTGCATGATTATCGTTCTGTCCCAGAGCATATCGACACTGTCGATGATGTGAGTGCTGATGAGCATTGTCTTGCCGGCTCTTCTCATCTCTTCGATATAATTCTTTAGTTCCTTGATCGCATGCGGATCAAGACCCAGCAAAGGTTCATCAAGAAGGAGGATCTCAGGATCAGGAAGAAGGCCCAGACAGAGATTGAGCTTCTGCTGCATACCTTTGGATAATTCATCGCCGAACTTCCTGCGCTTATCGTCAAGCTCAAATCGCTCGAAAAGCATATTGATCCTGTCTTTGTAATCGGTGAGCTTATAAGCCCTTGCGATAAACTCCATGTGCTCAGTCACTGTAAGAGTCGGATAAAGAGATGGCATCTCAGGTATGTAACCAAGGATCTTTCTGGCTTCAACGCTCTTATTGTTGATACCGTTGACCGTGATCTCGCCCTGATATTTAAGAAATCCGATGATCGATTTGATGATCGTACTCTTTCCGGCACCGTTGGGTCCCAGAAGGACCGTCAGTGTCCCAGGTTCAAGAGTGAAGGAAACATCATTGCATGCAACATTTTTGCCGTAACGCTTGGTTACGTTCTTAACTTCCAACATAACTAATTACCCCCAAGTTAAACACTGCGGATAGTTTGCCATTGAAAAAACGGGTTTTCAATACGGTTCCGGCGAGATTAAGACTAAGTTAAGATTACTTATCAAGTTTTTGATATATTTTTATGAAACCCGACATTCGCAAAACCCTTATGTTATTATTTTAATTACTAGTGTTTTACTATGATTTTTCGGGGTAATCTTTTATGGCGAAGTGGATTATCGTCGTTGATGACGACACTGCCATTCTTAAAATGGCAGGTCACATTCTCAGCAAAAACAACATGCGCGTTACGGCTCTTAAGTCAGGCAGTTCTTTTCTCGAGTATGTAACCGAGAACGGCACGCCGGACCTTGTGCTTCTTGATATCAAGATGCCTGTGATGGACGGATTTGAGACACTAGGCAAACTGAGACAGATGGAAGAACAGAGAGGTCTCATGAAGACACCTGTTATCATTCTCACTGCAGATGAAGATGCGGATACAGAGACAAGGGGCTTTGAGGTCGGCGTATCCGACTTTATCAGAAAGCCATTCAATCCCGATGTACTTCTCCGGAGAATCGATAACATTATGTCCAATTCCCAGGAGATGCAGAGCCTTAAGAGCGAAGCTACTATCGACAAGCTGACAGGACTTCTCAACAAAGGTGCCTCAAGCGTTGAACTCTCCGGGATGTGTTCCGACAGTACAGGCTGTCTCATGATGATCGATCTCGATTCATTCAAACTCGTCAATGATATCTACGGACACGAGATGGGAGATAAGGTACTCATCGCATGTGCCGATACGATAAAGAACAACGTTCCCTCCGGAAGCAAATGCGGAAGGATCGGCGGTGATGAGTTCGCGGCATTCGCTGCCGGCGTCACCACGGAAGGTGCGGTTGCCGAGATCACTTTGAAGATCAATGAAGAGATCACCAAGAAGGCCAAAGAACTCATGGGCGATGACATGAGCATCCCGCTCGGTGCATCGATCGGCGGAATCTTCGTCCCCAGATACGGCAACGACTACACTGCGCTTTTAAGGCTTGCGGATAAGGCTCTTTACACCGTCAAGAAAAACGGCAAGCACAGCTACAGCCTTCACGATGACGATACAGAAGACGGAAGCGTGACTTCCGTTCACGATATACATGCTATCTCTGAGATATTGGGTGAACGTTCGATTCAGGATGTTGCACTTCAGCTCGACAAGGACTCTTTCTCCCCTGTTTACCGTTATGTAATCAGATACAGCATCAGGCATCACATCAATGCCTGCAAAGTTCTCTTCACCCTCGCTCCGGAAAACGGCAAAACGGACACAGACTTCTACGACATCGTCGATACATTCGGAAGCCATATCAGAGAGTCGCTCCGCAAATCCGATATCTTCATGAGGAGCAGCAAGAACCAGTATTTTGTATTTCTCACCGATATCAGGGCCGATTCCATAGACACGGTCATATCCCACCTCCTGGACGGCTGGAACAGCAAAAACATATCAGGCCTTGTCATTACACACGAGACCGAATTCATCGGAAATAACTCCGGCGCACCGGCAGGCAATGATGTAAAGAGAGTCGTTGTAGTAGATGACAACGTTATAAATCTTCAGGTTGCAGGAAAAGTACTGAGCTCCGCCGGCATGCATGTTGCGGCACTTAAATCCGGAGAAGCACTTATCGATCATCTTACCAAAGAGACCGTGATGCCTGATCTCATCCTTCTTGATGTGCAGATGCCCGGCATGGATGGTCTTGAAACGATCAAAAAACTCCGCTCACTTGAGAATGCCGCATCAAGGATCCCGGTCATCTTCCTGACCGCAGACGAGAGCGAAGGCATCGAACGTGAATGTCTGTCACTCGGTGCGATGGACTTCATCAGGAAGCCTTTTGTACCTGAAGTGTTAACGCTCCGTGTAAACCACATCATAGAACTTGTCACTCTACAGAACAGGCTTTATCGTGAAGTCGAACAGAAGACAAGAGACAACAGGAAGCTCTTCCTCCAGGTCGTAAGTGTTCTTTCCGCCGCCATTGAAGCCAAGGACGACTTCACGAAAGGTCATTCGAGAAGAGTTGCGGAATATTCGAGAATGATCGCCAAAAGACTGGGGTATTCAGATGAGAAGCTCGATGAGATCTATATGGCTTCACTTCTTCACGATATCGGGAAGATCGGCATTCCGGACTATGTCCTTTTGAAACCCGGAAGACTTACTTCCGAAGAATACGAACAGATCCAGCGTCATTCGGAACTGGGTGCCGGCATATTGAGCAATATCGATATGGATCCGAATTTCGGTATAGTCGCAAAATACCATCACGAGAAATACAACGGGACGGGCTATCCCTCAGGACTTAAAGGTGATGACATCCCGGAAATCGCACGCATCGTAGCTGTTGCTGATGCATACGATGCCATGTCCAGCGAAAGGATCTACAGAAGACGTCTTACGCAGGATATGATCAGAGAAGAATTAAAGCTCGGTTCAGGATCACAGTTCGATCCTGAGATCGCAGAGATAATGTCAGAAATAATAAACGAGGACACCGACTATAAGTTCAGAGGATAATCATTATGAGCACTAAGAACGAAAACACCGATCTGTTCCAGTCCTCCCAGCTTACGCTTCTGATAAGTTATACGATCTTCGCCATGGTGCTTGTTGTTGAATCGCTGCTTCTCGATTGGGAGAAGTGGCCTCTTCTTATAATCGTCGTGGGCATAAGCTGATAAAAACATATAAGACCAAAGGACATAAAAACTGAAAGGACTGACTCCTTGCAGGCAAGGAATCAGTCCTTATACTCGTTTTAGTACCGTCCAACTTCAGGGGTTCACTTCAACAGAGACAGCCCTTTTAGTTTATAGCCGATATCAGTTATCAGTAGTTCTCAGCGTTAACTTCGAAATAAGACTGAGGGTGAGCGCAAACAGGGCACATCTCGGGTGCCTTCTCGCCTACTACGATATGACCGCAGTTTCTGCACTCCCAAACCTTGACTTCGCTCTTTGCGAATACTTCCTGAGCCTCAACGTTCTTAAGGAGAGCTCTGTATCTTTCCTCGTGATGCTTCTCGATAGCGCCGACCATTCTGAACTTTGCTGCGAGTGCCGGGAAGCCTTCTGCCTCAGCTGTCTTGGCGAAGTCCTCGTACATATCTGTCCACTCGTAGTTCTCGCCATCAGCTGCAGCCTTGAGATTCTCTGCTGTTGTGCCGATGCCCTCGAGTTCCTTGAACCACATCTTTGCATGCTCTTTCTCGTTGTCAGCTGTCTTGAGGAAGAGAGCTGCGATCTGCTCGTAACCTTCCTTCTTAGCCTTGGATGCGAAATAGGTATACTTATTTCTTGCCTGAGATTCACCTGCGAAAGCTGCCTGAAGGTTCTTCTCTGTCTGTGTGCCTGCGTACTTGCTCATTTTTGTTTCCTCCTGTGTCTTGGATATTTTGGTTTCCTTTATTGTTTCTTTTGCGGGAGCACTTCCTTCTGTCGGGATGAAATAGCTCGCATCATGTTTACACCACGGGCATATGAAATCCGGAGGGAGAGTGTCGCCTTCGTAGATATATCCGCATACGGTGCAGATAAAGCCTTTTTTGGCAGAAGATTCAGCATCCCGGTCGGGCTTTTTCTTGATGTACTTCTGGTAGAAAGCATAAGTGACGGACGGATTATCTGATAAGACTTCGCCGTCGGTAACATCTGCAAGGAACAGTGTATGTGTTCCGAGATCGGTCTCACTTACAACCTTAGCCGAGATAAAAGCATTGGTCTCATTGATAAGATAAGCGATGCCGTTGGCAGAACGCCTGAAGTCAATGGCTTCCATCTTGTCGATGTCCCTGCCGCTCTGGAATCCGAAGTGCTTGTAAGTCTCAAACTTTGAACCTTCAGTGAGGATCGAGACGTTGAACTCTCCGGTCTTATGGATCATGTCATGCGTGAAGTTCAGTTTGTTGACTGCAACACAGATCCTGTTAGGTTCGGTCGTGACCTGGGATACCGTGTTTACGATACAGCCGTTGTCTTTGCTGCCGTCTTTCGCCGTCAGGACAAAGAGCCCGTAAGTCAGGTTATACATGGCTTTGCCGTCCATAGCTTTCCCCCTTTCTACTGATAGAAGACTTCCGTTCCGGAAGCATAAACATATTATAGAGTAATCCTGTTGTTTTTTGGGTGAATAATAAATGAATTTTGACCCCTTTAATTCAGGCTTGTTATCCCTTGCTTGCGGTAAAGTCATAATCTTTTTATAATTAAGCCGATTATGTCTTTTTTTGATTATTTATTCAGTTTATTTATCGAGCCGCTTAAACTTCTGTTCGAAGTCATTTTTTTCTATGCCTATAAATTTTCAGGCAATGTCGGCCTTTCAATAGTCGTGATAAGCCTGGTTATCAATATTCTAGTATTGCCTCTCTATAACCGCGCAGACAAGCTCGAAAAGGAGCAGCGCGAAAAGAAAAAGAGCATGAAGCCCTGGGTCGACCGTATCAAGGCATCTTTCAGGGGCGATGAGAAGATCATGATGCTTCAGGCTTATTACCGCGAGAACGATTATAAGACGACAGCAGTATTCAAAGAATCCGTCTCGCTCTTCCTTCAGATCCCTTTCTTTATGGCGGCATACAGTTTCCTGTCCGGATTAAAACTTCTGCAGGGAGTCTCTCTCGGACCCGTCACAGATCTCGGTTCACCTGATGCCCTTATCACGATCGGAGCCATAAGTATTAACGTTCTTCCCGTTCTGATGACCCTGATAAACATCATTTCAGGATTCATCTACACCGAAAAGGGCATGGTAAAAGACAAGATCAAGCTTATCCTCATAGCGCTTGTGTTCCTCGTTTTGCTCTACAATTCACCGGCAGGTCTGGTCTTCTACTGGACACTCAACAATGTTTTCTCGCTCGGCAAAAACATCGTCACTCACTTTGTAAAACCAAAACCCGGATCAAAGCTTAAGAAGGAATCTCCCGCGTTCGATAAAAAGGGTTTCACGATAATAATGATCTCCTGTGCAGTCCTTGCAGTTCTTACAGGCATCATGATCCCTTCGGATGTCATAGCAGAGAACCCGACAGAGCTCATAAAGCCATTCGGAGTAAATCCCTGCAACCCTGTCCTGTATCTTCTGAACAGCGGGCTTACCGCTGCCGGAACATTCATGATCTGGGTACCGCTTTTCATAGTGCTCACAAAGAACAAGGCATATAAATACCTTGAAGGCATCATGCCTGGCATTGCGGTTGCCGCTATCATCAATTACGTTCTTTTCAACAAAAACTTCGGTAACCTCTCTAAAAAGCTTATCTACGAATACAGAATGTCATTCGAAGCAAAGGACATTATCCTGAACCTTCTGGCAGATATAGCCATCATCGCAGTTGTGGCACTTATCTTCTTAAAGCTCAAAAAATACAAGACGCTGCTGATAAGCGTCGGTCTTGCAGGTGTAATCGCAATCTCCGGCATTAATGTCTCGTTGAGCCTTGTCATGACGGCAGGTCACAATTACACATTCAGCAATACCGCAGAGGAGATTGCCGTTCCGATGACTTCAACGGGCAGGAACGTGGTTGTAATAATGATGGACAGGATGATAAGCGGATATGTTCCTTACATCATGAACGAGCGTCCTGAACTGATAGATCAGTTCGACGGCTTCACCTATTATCCCAATACCGCTTCCTTAGGTCACAGCACCAACAACGGTGCGCCTGCGCTCTTCGGCGGATACGATTATTCTCCCGTAAATCTCAATAAGAGATCAGATGAACTCCTTGTCGATAAACACAATGAGGCGCTGAAGGTCCTCCCCACCGTCTTCGCAGACAACGGCTGGAAAGTCACGGTCGGTGATGCGCCTTATGCAAACTATGAGTGGCTATCGGATCTTTCAATCTACGATAACGATGACAGGATCAACGCCTATAACATGGCAGGCGTCCTGTCCAATCCCACTCTTACGGAACTTGGTGAGGAATACGAGCTCCGTCTTAACAGGAATCTCTTCTGCTACGGAATCATGAAGACTCTGCCTTATGTGCTTCAGCCTGTCACATATTCAGGCGGCACATATAATGACCTGAACCTCTATGTTTACGGAAGCGGAAATATCTCTGCACTGTCAGATCCCGCGCACACACAGGCAGGACTTGATGAGACTTATCTCGGTTCAAGGCTCGTGCTCGAATCACTGGATGACATTGTTTTTGATGATACAGGCGCTGAGAACTGCTTCTTCATGTTCGCCAACAACACCACACATGATGTTACCCTTCTCGAAGAACCTTCCTATCAGCCTGCGCCTGTTATCGACAATACCGCATACGATATGGAACACACTGACAGGTTCACGGTTGACGGAAGAACAATGCATATGGACGACTATCTTTCCTACGCATCCTACGAGTGCACAATGTCTGCGTGCATCCTTTTGGGACAGTGGTTCGATTATCTCCGTGCAAACGGCATGTACGACAATACAAGGATAATAATCGTTGCAGATCACGGATATTCTTTTATGCAGTTCGATGATATGGTCCTGGATCATCTCGATTACGATGCAGAACAGCTCAATCCCGTACTCCTCGTAAAGGACTTTAACAGCACGGGATTTACAGTATCAGATGAGTTCATGACAAATGCCGACACCCCCTCTCTTGCACTCGAAGGCATAGTGGAATCTCCGGTCAATCCTTTTACGGGCAATCCGATAAATACGGATCCGAAATCCGGTGATATCTATGTTTATATTTCAAACAGCGGAAGCGTACTTACCAACAATGGAACACAACTCGTTGAGGCAGACCGCCGCTGGTTCACAGTTCATGACAATGTTCTGGATAAGAATAACTGGGCTCTGTATCCCGGAGATCCAACCTGATATCAGGAGGAAGTAAAAATGTTAGACAGGATCTTATACATTGACCCCGGTACGGGCAGCATGCTATTTTCGATCATAATCGGAATTGCAGGCGTGCTCATCTTTGCAGGACATGCCCTGATAATCAAGCTTAAATTCTTTTTTCTCGGCGGAAGAGCGAAAAACGACAACAGCGACAAACTCTCCATCTGCATTTTCTCCGAAGGAAAAAGATACTGGCATGTATTTAAGCCTGTATTGGAAGAGTTCGAAAAGCGCGGCAGGGATATTCATTATCTGACGGCAAGCCCGGACGATCCTGCCCTGTCTGCCGGTTTCAAACATGTCCTTGCGGAATTCATCGGTGAAGGCAACAAAGGTATCTCAAAGATGAACTTCATCAAGGCAGATATAGTCGTCTCAACGACACCGAGCCTTGATGTCTTCCAGTGGAAAAGATCCAAGGGCGCGAAATATTACGTCCACCTTCCCCACATGCCTAACGATATAACGACATACAAGATGTTCGGACTGGATTTCTACGATGCTGTACTTGTATCAGGAGAATATCAGAAAGAGCAGATCAGAAGACTCGAGTCACTCCGTTCCATCCCCGAGAAGGAAGTTGTACTTGCCGGTATTCCGTATCTCGATGCAATGAAAAAACGTCTGGATGCATCGGCTTCCTTTAGTGATGCCAAAAAGGAGAAGACCATTCTTCTTGCACCTTCATGGGGCAACAACGGAATCCTTACAGCTTACGACGGAAAATCTTTCATTGAGAGCCTTATCAAGACCGGTTACAAAGTCATAATCAGACCTCATCCCCAGTCTTTCACATCCGAGAAGGAGCTTATAGAGGGTCTTATGAAACAGTTCCCCGAATCAGATAAGCTCAAGTGGAACCGTGATCCCGATAACTTCGATGTGCTTAACGAGGCAGATATACTTATCTCTGATTTCTCAGGTGTCCTTTTTGATTTCTCGCTTGTATTCAATAAGCCCGTAATCTATACCGAACCCAGCAACGACTGGTCTCAGTATGATGTTGCCTGGGATCCGGAAGAACTTTGGACATACAGGATCCTCCCCAGGATCGGAAGAAAACTCACCTCCGAAAACTTCAGCAATATTGCTTCTCTTGTTGATGATTGTCTTGAAGGTGAAACTGCCAAAGAACTGGCCGAGGGAAGGGACCTTGCACGCGAACAGACATGGTGCAACATGGGTCATGGCGCAGAGAAAGTAGCAGACTATATCATCAAAAAGCATGATGAACTTGCTAAGACCGAAGCACAGAAAGCTGCCAAAGATAAGTCTTCCGAGAACCGCAGAAAGAGCAGAAAAACAATTTTCGCCTGATCTTATTCAGTTCTCAATGCTGTAACAGGATCCTGTCTGGAAGCTGACTTCGACGGGATAAGACCGCCTATAAATGTCAGGAAGATACTCAGGATAACGAGTATGATCGCAGCTGTCCACGGCATTATCGCGCTGACATCATCTGATTCGGCAAGATTGTGGATGATGATGTTGATCGGGATCAGAAGCAGCAGAGATATGCCCACGCCAATGACTCCCGCAAGGAATCCTGTGATCATGGTCTCGGCATTGAATACCTGGGCAACATTGTGCTTTGATGCACCCATAGCGCGGAGAATACCGATCTCTTTTCTTCTCTCAAGAACACTGATATACGTAATGACACCGATCATGATCGATGATACGACGAGCGAGATAGCAACAAAGGCGATGAGTACATATGAGATCGTGTTGATGATCTTTGTGACAGACTTCATCAAAGCTCCGACTATATCCGTGTAGACGATGCTCTTGTCCTCTTCGCCTGCATCTTCGACCATCTTGTTGTAGTCTTTCAGGATCTGTGTGATCTGGTCCTTGGATTCAAAATCCTTGGGGTAGATCGTGATAGACTGCAGATTATCCTTTTCGCAATATCCGAACGCGGCAAGGTTGCCTTCGGCAGAAGACGCTCCGTTGCCCATCATCTCGCTCATGAACGACTGAAGCTCGCTCTCACCCATATTGAACTTAAATGCAGCTGCAAACGCATCCTGATCTATCGTCAGCGCGCTTCCTAAATCCTCGAAAGTATTCTGCAGGGCAGTAGTCATGTTGGATGCGAGTCTTTCGACAACCAGCGTTATCGCGTCCTGAATGCCTGATGCGAGCTGTCCTGCCATCTGCGAAGTCATGCCTGAGATATTCGACATGATGGTCGACATGATCTCATCGGTATTAAATGATGTAGCAACAACATAAGTGATCATGTTCTTTGCTCTGTCGGTATCCATATATTCCTTGAAAGAAGCTTCAAGTGCGTTAGGATCGGGAAGATTATTCTCCGTCGCATACTTGCTGTAATTATCAAGAAGTGCCTGTGAGATCTCCTGAGCCTGCTCGGGTGTGATATCGACATTCTCGATCACCTCATTCATCATGATCTGTGACTGCGTATCAACTACTCCCTGGCCTCTTTCAGTCTCAATGTATTCCTGAAATAACTGGTTCCTTGTATCCTGATCCATCTCGATAGGATTGATTCCCATTTCGATGGCTCTCTGGAAAGCATACTGCGTGAAATCCTGGGTAATGGCCTGGACTGCAGCATTGATCACATCATTATCGATGTTCTCCGCGCCGCTCTCCTTGATTATCTTTACGAGCTGCTCTCTCATAACCGCGCTTCCTTCAGGTGAGGCAATGTACTTTGCCACTGCATCAGGAAGGTTTGCATAATCAGTAGCCGGATTTGCGGAAGCATAGTCAAGGTAATCAGCATAGATAGCTGACAGACCCTGTCCCAAAGCATCACTGTTGACCTTAAGCTCGACGCCGTTCAAAAGATCAGAGATCTGATTCTGTGAAAGATTAGGCATCGCACTTCCCAAAGCACCGGACAAGTCGATTCCGCTCATGTCTCCGAATGCCTCTTCGTCGAAGTTAAGTTTGTCTTCATCAAACTTGAAGGCATCCTGTATTGCATCTTCATCAATCTCGAAAAGATCGCCCATATCGAAATCTGACTCTTCTTCGTCAAACCTCTCGCCCGTAAGGACATTTACCTCACGGTCAGCAAGCTGTGCCTTTACGATGTCGGCATCATCGGCTGCATCTCTTAATTCCTCAACAAGATTCTCACCGTAGTAGATTCCGGAATCGAGCATCCAGATATCTTCACCGGGTTTCGGCTGAACAATTCCGACGACCTTAAGATCCTGCGCACCGCTCAACAGATTTTTCATGTAATCTTTGTCGTTTCTCATATCGGTGTAGATCTTGTTCTTCTCATCGTACTTGTAGAACTCATAAGCAGGAACGACT
This sequence comes from Oscillospiraceae bacterium, assembly GCA_902788505.1. GTDB lineage: Bacteria > Bacillota > Clostridia > Saccharofermentanales > Saccharofermentanaceae > Saccharofermentans. The sequence continues at coordinate 25,412 of CADAKH010000002.1, read as the reverse complement.
TTGAATGTGGTACCCATGAAATCCTCATAGTGCCATGTGTAGTTCTCCTGATCGGATACGACTTCGATACCGTTGCTGAAATCACGGATCATCTTATCGAGTTCTTCGGTGTCTCTTAAGCCGAACGCATAGACGATATAATCGGTAACCGCACCGTTATTCGACAGTACGAGCACAGCCTCCTGTGAGTTCTCAGGCCATCTGCCTGCCTTTATATCGTACTGATTGATATAGAGCGACTCGTTCTCGGGCAGCTCGAAAAACACATTCATGCTGTAAGCAGAAGAGAAAATGCTTGAAGACGTAAGTCCCATTGAAGCAAAGTCATTATTGGGGTTTACCTGCCTGTAATTGCCTGTTCCCTTCTCATAGTAATAGATCTGGGGATTAAGGCCGTACGAATACTCAACGCCATTCGTGAGTTCGTAGATATTCGTTTTCCCGCTGTCAAAATACTCTTTGAGGGAGATAAGGTCATTGGTCCTTACTGTCGAAAGGATCTGGCTTACTGAAGGAACTTCGGTGATCTCACCTTCCCCTGCAGGTTCCCATGTCTCTGTCGATACCATCATCATCGACATAAAAGATATCGATGAGCTCTCAATGGACAGCGGATATTGCGACAGGGTCTGTGCTTCGATCCTGTCGATATAAGTGTTTACGCCGTTTGACATGGATAAGATCAACGCAATGCCGATGATGCCGATAGATCCTGCAAAAGCTACAAGGATGGTCCTTGTCTTCTTCGTCCAGAGATTGTTGAAGCTCAGTGCAAGAGACGTGAAGAAGTTCATGGAGGCTTTGCCGAGATTCTTATGAACCGGCTTTAATGTATCTGCGTTCTCTTCCGGAGTGAAAGGATCACTGTCATCTATTATCTTTCCGTCCTTTACCCTTACGATCCTGGTTGCGTAATCTTCCGCAAGCTCTGGGTTGTGGGTAACCATGACTACAAGACGGTCTTTTGCGACCTCTTTAAGAAGGTCCATGACCTGGATACTCGTCTCGGTATCGAGCGCACCGGTGGGCTCGTCTGCAAGAAGGATCTTGGGGTCATTAACAAGAGCTCTAGCAATGGCAACTCTCTGCATCTGACCGCCCGACATCTGATTAGGCTTCTTGTGAGCCTGCTCGCGGAGTCCTACCTTGTCCAGCGCTTCAAGCGCCCTTCTCTTACGCTCTCTGCCGGAAATACCGGAGATAGTAAGCGCAAGCTCGACATTGGATAAGACTGTCTGGTGAGGGATGAGGTTATAGCTCTGGAAAACGAAGCCGATCGTATGGTTCCTGTATGAATCCCAGTCCCTGTCCTTATAACGCTTGGTTGAAACGCCGTTGATAATGAGATCGCCGGAATCGTAACGGTCCAGACCTCCGACAATATTGAGCAGTGTAGTCTTACCGGATCCTGAAGGTCCGAGAATTGCAACAAATTCGTTGTCCCTGAGATTCAGTGACACTCCGTCCAAAGCCTTCTGAACGAGGCTTCCCGTTTTATATTCTTTATGTATATCCCTTATTTGAAGCATAGCCCTGAAATTCTATCACGCGCAAAATGAACTTTCTTTACAATCTGTGTGAATTATTGGGAAATTCCGATTAATCCACAAGGTTTAAAGTCACGCACGCGAAAACCCTTATTCCTTATTTTCGAGATGCCTAAACTTATAATCATGAACGAAACATCCCCTCAGATTTTACTGAGGGAGTTTCGAATAAAGCCATGTGACCTTGCTCGGGAAATTCTCCTTGTTGATCTTGGAGAACTGCTGGAACTGTATTCTCTTAATGCCCTTGAGGAACGGTCTGATTGCTTCCGCAAGACCCTTGCATTCAGTCTGGAATGTCTCGTCCGGGCAGTCCATGATGCACAGATAAGACTTGTCGTTGCGGTTATTTGCAGGTGTTGATACAAGAATCAGGACCTTGGCAATATCGGAATGTGCTCCGCAATATGACTTAACCGCATTCTCGATTGCGGCAAATTCAGGTGTATCAGAAGGATTCGAGATAAGAACCTTCTGGATGCCCGGACCACTGTTGCCTATGAAATTATCGAGTGCCTTGCTGCCTGTTCCGCCCAAAGCCAGAGACGGATTGTCACTTGCTCCTTCACCGAATCTTTCCTTGAAGATCGTGGTATCAACCATCTTATCCACAAGATCTCTGGGGATCGTGATGGATACGGGTCCGCCGGGATTTACGAGGAAGCCGTTATGACGGCCGTCCCTTGAGATAGCTGCAACCTGGGCAAAGCTCATATTAAGGCACTTGTCAGGTCCGCCCTGGCCGCCGAATCCGGCCTTCAGGGCATTTCTTGCAAGCTTCAGATCAGTAAATACCGGAAGGAAAGATGACTTGGGATCCTTCTTTGTAGCCAAAGACAGGAAACCTACTGTGCTCTTGCCGTTCTGTGCGGGCGTGATCTTAGCCAGTGTAACGAACTCGGATGTCATGAGTGAATCCATGACTGTTCCGAAATAAACGGGTTCCTTACCGTATTTGCCATACTCGCAGAGCATTGCTGATGTTCTGGGGTTACCTGCCCTTGCCATACCCTTGCATGCAGGATCCTTCATATCCTCGATACCCTTACCGTCTGTAAGCACGGCATATCTGTTTACGGGTCTTGAAGCTTCCTGGTCAGGATCTTCCGGTACCGGGATATCTCCTCTGGTTATCTCTATCTCTGCTCTCTCATATGAGAGTTCATCAACAAATTCCCTGTTGTCATTTCTGATCTTCTCGATCTTTACAGTGAATTTGTCGCCTCTTCCCTGATAAAGGAATACTTCCGTATCCTTCCTAATGGTACCTCTGACATTACCGCGTATAACAATGTTACCTTCCTTCTCGGGAGCCGCTGTCATGGGGATCTCGTCACAGATTACGAAGAATGTCATTCCTTCAGGAGTGATCTCGCTTTCAAGGATCTTCTTAGCTGCCTGTACAGACTGCTCCTCCATGAAATCTTCTTTTTTGAGCTCTTCTTCCTGAGCCTGCTGTCTTTCTTCGGCTCTGGCTATCTTCTCCTGCTTTTCCTCTTCACGTGCCTCGAGGATGACCTTCATCTCCTCTGTAACACTGTTACTTGCCTTATTCTCAGCGGATTTCTCACCCGGTACATCGTTTTTCTTTTTCTTTCCGAAAAGTGCCATTTTATTCCGACTCCCTCGTATTTATTATTTCCAATCAAGAATTATAGCATATCGGACACATACTTTCCTTTTTTGCATATCGTGTCCGCTAGTAATAAAATAACGCCATGAAACTCTAAGAGGAATTCTTATGGAATACGACAGACAGGACATATTGGATAAGGCAGCTCAGGCATACGATCACGCCGAGGCAACCATAAGGGCGATGGACAGTGTTTTCCAGAATGTCACAGGAAGCAATTACGATGCCGAGCTCACGCTTGCCCAGTTCGACATGATCCTTCAGGGTGTCCTTTTGAGCGTAGCCTGCGCTGACGGTGTTTTCGATCCTCTTGAACAGGACTTTATAAGACAGTTCGCCATGCACGGCGATCTTCTCGAATACATAAAGAACGACGCCGAATTTGAGATCGACCTCACATGGGATCTCATCGCCAGCCTCCCTGAAGATGTATCATCAGCACTCATCCAGGTCCTTCCGCAGGTATTGGACGACCAGTGCGAGAGTTTCATCTATCCTCTGGCAGCTGTCGATTTTTCCTACAGCCAATTCGGCGGTATCCTCACAACACCCGGAGATTTCCTGAAATCCATTGAAGCAGACATGATCCAGATAGCCGGACTTCTTGCATTCGTTGATTCTGACGGCACTGACGACGAGATCAACGCCGCTGTCTCAATGATCTATGAGCTCGAAGGCAAACACTGGAGAGATCTCCTCTCCGGAAGAGCTTTGGGCGCAGGAGAAGAAAAGACCTGATCTTTCAGACCAGGTCCTTTGTTAAGTCATCATTTGATTTCCCGGAATCAATATCCGAATTCTTCAATCCAGTAGTAGTAATATCCGCTGTCGGTCTCATAGACTGCTGCACCGAAAGTCCTGTAATCAGGATTCATCATGTTTGCATAGTGACCGGAGGAGTTTGTCCAGGCGTTGTGAACTTCCGATGCTGACTGCTGGCCATAGGCAATATTCTCAGCCCAGACAGCATCTTCGTTTACTGTATACCACTCGCTGCCGTCAGGTCTCTGGTGATTTGCATTCTGTTCATTGGAAAGCAGCGGGAGTTCCGAAGCACGGATAGCTGCACAATACGCAAGCGTATCGCTCCATACCAAAGGTTCAAGACCGGCAGCTGTACGCTCGGAATTTACATAGTCGAGAAGCTCATAAACAGAAGAACCGTAACCGGATGAGGAAGATGAACCGGAATCTCCACCTGATGAGCCGGAATCACCGGAACCTGATCCTGAATCACTGTCAGTTGTTGTTCCGCCGGAACTTGCCGTATCGGAAGCACCTGACGAAGATGCACTTGCAGCAGCTTCGGGAGAACCTGCGGGAGCATAGCCTGTGTTGTCGATTATCTCTTCTTCAGGGTTTTCTTCAACATAATCTGCTCTTGGCTTAATGTAGTTGAGCACATAGTACTCGGCATTCATGTAGATGATCTTGTACCAGTTGTCACCTGTGGCAACAACGATAACTCTTTCGCCTGCCTTTAAGTCGACATAATTACCGCTGCTCATGACATCAGGAAGGCTGAAAGCCCTTGCATTATGAGTAACAACATATTCGATATCTCCGGAATTCGGAGTAAAGAATCTGATTGCCTGCGAATCTTCAGGCTCAACATGCTTTTCTTCCCAGTCCTCAGGTGCATCAGTCGGGACGATATCGGCGCTCTTTACGTAATATCTCGTGCCTCCGAACCGGATAGCGGCCCAGCCGTCTCTCGAAAAGCCGAGCACCTCAAAAGCCGCATCCTCCATCAAAGAAGGCCTTTCTTCATCGGTCTCCTTGGGATCAGCATAAAGCTTAAGCCGGCCTTCTTTGGACTTGTAGTAATTCTCGCCTGCGGGAGCTACTGTGAAGATCGTTATGTCATCGTGCTCGCTGATAGCAGTGTCTTCCTGTTCTACAACAGGCTCAGTCACCTCAGTCTCTTCGACAGGCTCTGTCGGAGCTGTAGTCTCCCTGATCTCAACTTCAATGACAACAGTTCCGTCGCCGGCTTCAAATGTAGTCTCGGAATTATCCTTAGCCTGAGCAGCATTCAAATAACCCGTGATCTTGAACGCAGCGAAGGCTAAAATGCACAAAACAGCAGCAACGATTCCGGCAATCAGGAATTCGTATCGTGTTCTGATATCCCTTTCTTTACCTCTTTCGGCCATAACAACCCACTTCTCAGGCTATCTTCCAGGCTTTTATGAAGCCTGCCCTTCCGAAGAATGCCCTTTACCTCATTGTTATAATAATATTGCGCGCCTTAGTTTTCAAGTAACAATACTATTAACAAATTGTTAGGAGATGGGCTTTGCGGGCCTTTTTCAGGGCCTTCCGGGGTTCTTAAAACGGGGCTGTTTCCAATGCCGGCGGCAAGTCCGGGTGAGTCATATCGCCCGTAATGTGTTATACTTTTTTTACATTTGAACCGGAGGAGGGACTTTCATGGACAAGAAGAAGAAAATTCTTATCATCGGCGGCTCTGTTGGAGCAGCTGCACTTGTCGCATTAATCGTAGTTTCCATTGTACTGGCCAACAGACCGAGCGCTTTGATCGCAAGAGGCCTTGCCAATACGATTGCAGATGCAAAGCGTATCGAGCTTATCGATGCAGCAGATGACGTTGCTAACGGCGGATCGATAGCTGTCTCTGCCAATCTCGATAAACTTGCCAAGGACGATCTCGCGGTTCAGGCCAAGGTCTATTCCGACGCAAAGGATCTCCGCGGAGCTTATGAGATGACCGTTACAGAAGACGACGATACTGTTCTCCAGGCAAATGTCATTTTCAATCAGGACAAAGTCACATTCAGATGCCCCGAGGTAATTGACGGAATCTACGGTATCAACTTCAAGAATCTTGAGAAAAATCTTCCGGGTTCTATTTTCGATCCTGATGAAGAGACTGACTATTCTCTCGACGATGATCAATTTGAATATCTCCTTGGTCTCAAAGATACGATCAAGAACAACAAGAACCTTCAGCGTGACTCCGAAGCCATTGCCGTAAAGTACAGACAGCTCGCAATCGAGAAATTCGTCAAGTACTCCGATCTCGGCAGGGCTTCAAAGACAATAACTGTCGGTGACGAGAAGATTCCCTGCACAGTTATTTCCCTCACTGTCGATCAGGACGATCTCGCGCTCATTACACAGGACCTTATCGATTACGCAAAAGAAGATAAGGACTTGGAGAAATACATCTACCGTGTTGCTGCCGATGCGGCTTTTGAAGATGATGTTGACGAGTATGTAGACCAGTTCTACGATTCGCTCGACGATATGGAAGATGAGATCGAGAATCTCGGGGATTCCGATATTGAGATCAAGATCGATTTCTACATCACCAAAGCCGGCAGAAGAATGGCCCAGATCGATGCAGGTTTCGATTTTAATGGTGAAGAAACCGAGATGTCACTCGTTCTCGGCAAGAATGTCTCAACATCAAAAGAGATGAGCTTGACAGTTGAAGACAAGAAGTACGGTGATACATATAAGATCGTTTATTCCGTCAACGAAAACAGCACCAGAATGTACGATGCCGAGATCAAGATCACTGAACTCAAAACTATGTCAACACATAACAGTGAAAGAAAGACAAGCATCAAAGTTGAATGGGACAGAAAAGGCGGCGACTTCTCATTTAAGTATAAAAACGATTATTCCGATATGGTAGTCAAAGGTACTCTTCTCCAAAAGGGTGACAAGTATATATTTGTCCTTACAAATATCAGGATCGACGGTGAAACAACACCGACCGTCAAATCTCTCGAGCTGACAGTCACGATCGACAGACACGACCCAGCTCCCAACGTTCCTGCAAACTTCACCGAAGTCACAACAATGGATAAGCGCGACTTCAAGCATCTTGTGGAAGACATCGACGACGGGTTCACAGAACTCTGGGATAAGTACTTCGATTAAACAAAACATGTTATCCGTTACAGGTGCTGTCTTGATTCAAGGCAGCACCTTTTAATTGCATGCCTTTGCGGTGTATTCGTGTCGCAGCCTCTGCTCTTGCGTTTCCCGTTCCAAGCTGTATACCCCCAGGGGGTATATGACGACTTTTGGAAGGCCGCCTACCCGTAAAAATCAGAAACAGAATTATTTTGCCCGTAGTTTTTACCAGTTTATGCGTATTTGAATGGCCGCCGCAACCGCAAGTCATGCTTTTCGCGGTCGAAAAAACGTCTTCATGGGTAAAACCGAACAGCACCGGCTTCAGATCAGGCCAATATACCCCGCCACCTACATGTAAAAAACTAATAAGCGGACTTTTACCCGTAGGTCAGTATGACACGGGCCGGCGCGAAGTCAAAAAGGCTTGAACTGATCCGTGATCTGCATCAAATCTAATCACATTGAAAAACATTCCCGGATGCGCTCAAAACTATGCGTACATTTCGAGCAAGTTGCTCAATATCGTGCTATAATTCAATAGCTTAAAGTGTAGATTTCTATCTACTTAAATCCAAGTCAGAAGAGGTGTGCAAATGAAGAAAGTTCTGGTATGCAAGGAAAGTCTGCCTGCCGAGACTCGTGTTGCCCTTATTCCCGATGACATCAAAAAGCTTACAGGAATGGGCTTTGAGTTCACGGTTGTCAGCGGTGCAGGTCTCAAGAGCGGCTTTACAGATGCGGATTACGAACAAGCCGGCGCAAAGATCGTTAAGACCGAGAAGACAGGTCTTAAGGATGCCGAGATTGTTGTCAGGATCCTTAAACCCGATTCAGCAAACGGCATGAACCCTGATACTGTTCACATCAGCTATCTTGATCCCTTCAACGAGAAGGATCTCCTTAACGGATTTGCCAAGAACAATATTCAGGCAGTATCTCTCGAGATGATCCCCAGAACAACTCTCGCACAGAAGATGGACGTTCAGTCTTCTCAGACTTCACTCGCAGGTTATGTTGCAGTATTAAATGCCGCAGCACGCATGCCCAAGATCCTTCCGATGATGGTTACACCTGCAGGAACAATCAATCCTGCCAGAGTATTTGTTATCGGCGTAGGCGTTGCAGGACTCCAGGCTATCGCTACTGCAAAGAGACTCGGTGCACGTGTTGATGCATTCGATACTAGACCGGTCGTAGAAGAACAGGTCAAGTCACTTGGTGCAAACTTCGTAAAGATCGATCTCGGCGAAATGGGCCAGACAGATCAGGGTTATGCAAAGGAACTTACTCCCGAGCAGATCGCAAAGCAGAAGGAAGCACAGGCCAAGGTCTGCGAGAAAGCAAATATCGTAATTACCACCGCCAAGGTGTTCGGCCGCAAGGCTCCTGTCCTCATCGAAAAGAATGTTATCGACCGTATGCAGCCCGGTTCCATCATCGTGGATATGGCTGTTTCAACAGGCGGTAACGTTGAAGGTTCCAAGCCGGGCGAAGAGGTTATCACAGATAACGGCGTAATCATCCTTCCGGGTGACGAGCTGCAGCGCCAGGTACCGTGGGATGCTTCAAAGATGCTCTCCGGCAATATCTCCGCATTCCTTACACACTTCTACAACAAGGAGTCCAAGGAATTTGAGGTCAACCTTTCTGACGAGATCATGAAGGGCTGCCTCCTTACACAGGGCGGAGCCATCATACACGAGAGATTTAAGGAGGCTTAATATATGGAAATTTCCACAGATACGATCATGCTCTTGATCTTCGTATTCATTATCGCCGCCTATTTAGGTGTCGAGCTCATCTCGAAGGTTCCTTCACAGCTTCATACCCCTCTCATGAGCGGTACGAACGCTATCTCCGGAATCACGATCGTCGGTGCTATCGCTGCCACAGCGATCAATGCATCCGGTAATCATGTATTCGGAATCATTCTCGGTACTATCGCGATCTTCTTCGCAACTGTCAACGTTATCGGCGGATACTTCGTAACTGACAGAATGCTCGCAATGTTCAAGAAGAAGGAGGCTCCCAAGAAATGAGTGACTATATTTGCATAGTTCTTTACATGATTTCCTGTGTCCTCTTCATCATGGGCATAAAGAAACTCGGAAAAGCAGATACCGCACGTAAGGGTAACCTTTATTCTTCAGTCGGTATGCTTATAGCAGTCGTAGCAGTCCTTATCTCACAGGATGTTATCGACGGCGGACTTGTAAGCTATCTCCTTATCATCTTCGCTATCGCAGGCGGAAGCGTTGTAGGCTTTATCTGGTCCAAGAAGGTCGAGATGACCGGAATGCCCCAGCTCGTTGCTCTTTTCAACGGTTTCGGCGGCCTTTCCTCAATGCTCGTAGCTATCTCACAGTTCACTGCCGGCGTTACAGAGGATGCTTTCTCAGGTCTTACATTAGGTCTTACGATCCTCATCGGTGCAGTTGCTTTCACAGGTTCGCTCATCGCATGGGGCAAGCTTGCAGGCCTTGCGATCTTCAAGAAGAATTTCGTTATCCCCGGCAAGAACTTCATCAATGCGGGAATCCTCGCTGTTGCAGCTCTCGGCATCCTCTTCATCTGCATCTCACCTGACGGCGGTCTTGGTGTAGCAGGTGTCATCATCACAACACTTTCATCACTGGTACTTGGCGTTACGCTGGTTATCACGATCGGCGGCGGCGACATGCCGGTTATCATCTCATTCCTCAATGCACTCTCCGGTCTTGCTGCCGCATTCGCAGGCTTCCCTATCGGCAACACGGTGCTCGTCGTATCCGGCTGTCTCGTAGGTGCTTCAGGCGTCATCCTTACACTCATCATGTGCAAGGCTATGAACAAGTCATTCGTATCACTCCTCTTCAAGACAACCAAGAAGAAGGCAGCAGCTGCAGAGGGCGAGCACAAGGAGCCCAAGTCAATGTCTGTTGAGGATGCATTCCTTATTCTCGAAGCAGCTAAGAGCGTTGTATTCGTACCCGGTTACGGTATGGCTGTTGCCCAGGCTCAGCACGCTGTTAAGGAACTCTGTGACGTACTCGAAGAGAACGGCTGTGAAGTTAACTTCGCCATCCACCCTGTTGCAGGACGTATGCCGGGTCACATGAACGTTCTCCTTGCAGAAGCTAATGTTCCTTATGAACAGCTCAAGACAGCAGATGAGATGAATCCTCAGATGCCTAATACAGATATCGCTATCGTCATCGGCGCTAACGACGTTGTTAACCCCGCTGCCATCAACGACGAGTCATCACCTATCTACGGCATGCCTATCGTAAATGCTTACGAGGCACGTACGGTATTCGTCCTGAAGCGTGGTCAGGGTACAGGTTTCTCCGGTATCGAGAACCCGCTCTTCACGATGGATAACACCGTCATGATCTACGGCGATGCCAAGCAGACAGTATCCCAGCTCGTTGTCGAGTTCGAGAACGATTGATCTGCATCATAAAAGAGTTTTACGCCCTCTTTGCCATTGGCAAGGAGGGCTTTTTTAATCTAATGTTATAATGAGCCTGTCATCGGGGGACAATCTACTAAAAAAGCGGGAATCTATGAGCAACAACACTTCCGGAAAAACAGAGTGGATCAAGATCATTCTCTTTATCGTCGGGGAAGCATTCACCATATTCTCATTTTTCAGAATGCTCGCAGACGGTGTCATGACCAAGGCTATTCTTGCCGGTCTGACGACACTCCTTTTAATTCTTCCGCTACTCATTGAGAAGCTGTCAAAAAAGAAGCTCTCGCTCCCCGTCTATATCCTTTGCATTATCTATGCAGTCTGCCCCATGCTCGGCCATTCCTATGGGCTTTATTACATCTGGTCCTGGTGGGATGAACTCCTTCATTTTACGGGCGGAATAGTATTTGCCCTTGCAGGGTTCGAGATCGCATACAAAATGGACCGCTCCGGAAAAACATCAAACAATCTGATGCTTGCCGCTTTCTTCGGGCTCTTCTTCTCCGTGACACTATCGGTATTCTGGGAATTTGCCGAATACGGCTGCGACCTGTTTTTCAGAATGGACATGCAGAGTGATACGGTCGTAAATTCGATCACCTCTTACACATTAAGCTCCGAAGCCGGCATCACCAACGGCATTGACAGTATCGAAGAGGTAATAATTAACGGCCAGTCACTTGAGGTCAGCGGCTATCTGGATATTGGTCTTCACGACACGATGACAGATCTTCTGACAGAATCATTCGGTGCCGTAATCGCGATGATAATCTTTGTGGTAACGAAAGGCCGCTTCAGGCTTTTCCGCAAGGAAAGGGCAAATACTTAATCTTTCTTTTTCCCAACGGGTTTAATAACAAAACAGATAACGATGAATACCGGGATAAAAAGAATTATTGCGGAGATAACATCGATTATCGAATGCTGCTTGATAAACATTGTTGAAAGAACGATCAGCACAGTAAGAATATCACTTAGAACAAGCATGACCTTCTTATCCCTGAATGTAAGGTGAAGTCCGGCTGCAACTACTATGGCATCGTAGACATGAAGGCTCGGGAGCACATCTGTCGGAGTGTCTATAGAGTGAAGATACTTTATAAGATCCATGAAGATATTCTGACGGTCGGGAATAGCGGCGCGGAGTTCCAGCGCATTCGGATATACCAGTGAAATAACAATGAAAAGTGTCATGCCTGCCATGAGCATGTAAGATGTCTTTCTTGAGAGTTTTCTGCTTCTGATCGCAATGGCGATCATGCCGATAACCAGATAAGGAAGCCACAGTGCATACGGAATAATGAACACCTCAACGACAGGGATCATGTTATCTACCGCAGTATGAATGATATGGAATCCGCCGGCGGGCTCAAGGCTCTCGACCCAGAAAAATGTGGGCATATAAAAGACCATATAGATAGCCATCGGGAGCAATGTCACAACAACATATAAGATCTTCTTAAAAAGACTTTTCTTCTCAGCAGTTTCCAAACTGTTACCTCGGGTATAAATAATACGGAGTGCCGGAATCTCTCCGGACACTCCGCATATTATAGCAAGTCAAACTCGGGATTTTGATTGACTTTTAATACAGTTTTTCGCCGTGCTTCAAGACAGGTGCTATCAAACCTGCATTAAATACTGTTCACTGTTCCGACAAATACAGGAGCCATTGTCTCGTTATCAACGATCGCATAAACGAAAGGTCTGTAGCACTCAACATAACGGTACTGATCTTCATTGGGCATGCATCCGGCAGCATCTACCATTACGGCTGTAACAGCAGCTGCTCTGGTGCCTTCGGCGTCAACTTCGATATGTGTCTTGTGAATTACTTTAGAAACAAAGAGGTCACCCTGACTGCCTGCGATTCCCGAAAGGTCAGCGCCGCCTTCAGAGAATACATCGTTTGCACCAAGGTTCTTCAATGTGTCATTGACTGTGTATTCAAAATCAGACTCAAATACCGGTACTGCAGTAATTACTTCGTATTCGCCGGTACGGCTTGCGATGAACTTCTCGTAGTCTTCAGCTGTGAAGCCTGCGGCAAAATCATTTGCATTAACTGATTCATCTGAAGGAAGGATAACGAGGAATGAATACTGTCCGCCTTCATAAGCCTTCATGAAGCCTGTAGCCTTCTCAGTCTCAAAGTATGTGTTCTCACAGCCGTGAAGGAACTTAACATTCTGTGCTTCGGCTTCGCTGTTGGTGAACTCGCCGTCTCTTACCTGTGACTCGTCATAAGGATCTGCCCACTTGCCGTCAAAAGCAATTGCATTTACAAGTACCATAACGGTCTCGGGGTTAAGGTTATCTACGACTTCTTCGATCATCTTATCTGTATGCTCGTAGGTCCAGTCGTTGATCTCTTTAACAGTCTTATCGTCGAAATTGTCCTTTACTCTGTAATCGGCATTGAATGTGTCCTGAATATAACTGACATATTCAAGATTTACCTTATCGCCCAGAAGCGCCTTGTTGCTCCAAACAGCATTCGCACATGCGAACTCAACCTCTTTTGCCTCATTGATCCTATCCATAAGATCTGATGCATAAGCCTGCTGTGTAAGAGGTCCCTGTCCTGCCGCGAAAAGATTTGTAAGCTGATCCAATGTCTCGCCTTTTGCACCTGCGGCAACCATGTCGAGTGCGATCATGATAGATGCGGGTGAGATCATGACATTTGAACCTGAACCGTAATCCTTTACCGTCTGGCTGAAAAGGTTGAAGCAGTATTCCCTGTAGAGCTTATCCATCTCTTCAGCATCGTATTCTGTTGTTGTTACCTCATTCAGGTTGATCTCGGTCTTAAGGTTGGGGTCATTTTTCAAAACAATGGTGTTTGTATTTGTGTTAACTGTGCATCCTCCGAGAAGAACAGACGCCGCCATGATACCTGTCATCACCCTTAAATCTTTTGTTGAGCAAATCTTCATTTTTATCATCCTCCAAAAATCATTTGTAATTTGCTTTATGCCCTAAAAACAGATTCCCGGCGTGAAAAGTTGCACTGACTTACAATTTCCACAAACTGCAATTATGCGGATGATATAATAACTCCAATAATTAACACGCTTAACGGAGTGCATTATGAAAAAACTTTTATCGGTAATCTTATGCGGTGCAATGGTATTGTCCGTTGCTTCCTGCAGTTCATCCAATAAAGGCAAATCTTCTGGTCGCAATGATTCCGGAGCCGGCGAAAAACCTGACGTCAACACTACTGAAGTTGCTGTCACAACCGAAGATTTCTCATCCGGCAATAATGAGACCGAATCTTCGGCAAACGAAGGATTTGATCCCGAGTTCACATTCGAGACAACTGACAGGGACGGCAATGTCTGGAACGAACAGTCCATAAGTTCCAACAAGCTTACGATGATCAACTTCTGGGAACCGTGGTGCGGCCCCTGTGTCGGCGAGATCCCTGATCTTGAGCGCCTTTACGAGAACTACAAGGACAAAGGCTTCGTGATCCTCGGTGTCTACGAAGAGACAAGTATGGAGAACGATGTAGCCGAGATTCTCAACAACAACAATGTAACATATCCCATTCTCCACTACACCGGTGAATTCGACAGATTCCAGACAGGTTATGTTCCCACGACCATACTGATCGACAGCACAGGTCACGTAATAACCATGTCGGACGGAACCGGAAGTGTCATAGGTTCCAAATCCTATGCAGAATGGGAATCACTGATAAGCAAGTATCTCTGATTATATGCGCAAACGCATCATAACAATCTCACTTATAGCCGCCGGAATAATCCTCATAATCGTGGGGATCGCTTTGAAACAACCGGATTCCGTTCTCGCCAAGGCAGCGAAGATCTGTATGGAGTGTGTCGGAATTGGCTAAAAAGTGGATAAGACATTCGATCCAGGCAGCAGCAACACTGCTCCAGAACGCGAACTTCAAAGGATTTTTTGAAGGAAAGATCTATCAGGGACCGTCCAAATCCGTCTGTGTTCCCGGTCTCAACTGTTACTCATGTCCCGGCGCCGTCGGAGCCTGCCCCGTCGGATCTTTGCAGACATACCTGAGCGGAATGAAGTTCAAGCTCCCTTACTATGTCGCCGGAATACTGATCTTTACAGGAGCGCTCATCGGCCGTGCGGTATGCGGTTTTCTTTGTCCGTTCGGTTTTTTGCAGGACCTTCTGTACAAGATACCTTTCTTCAAGAAAAACGAATTCAAACTCGACAAATACTTACGCTATTTCAAGTATGTGGTCCTTGCGCTTTTCGTGCTGATCCTTCCGTTCTGCTTTAAGCTGACACCGTTCTTCTGCAAATACATCTGCCCTTCAGGAACCGTAGCCGGCATCTTTCTCGCCGCCGCAGACAAACAGGTCGCAGGCCAGTTAGGCCCTCTGTTCAGCCTGAAACTCGTTATTCTCGGCCTTATACTTGTGGGAAGTCTCATAATTTACAGGCCCTTTTGCAAATACATCTGTCCCCTAGGCGCGATCTACGGTTTTTTCAACAGGATCTCCATGTACCGCATGCGTTTCGACAAGAGTAAATGTACCGGCTGCAATGCTTGCGCAAAAGCCTGCAAGATGAATATCAATCCTTCGGTGAACCCCAACAGCTGTGAGTGCATACGCTGCGGCGACTGCGTGCATGCCTGCCCTCACAAAGCCCTTAATATAGGTGTAAAGGACTGAGCTTTTCTGCTCGAAATAAAGTATCTTCAACTCCCTAAAATCGAACCGCCGGTACGATAATCGGACTGTCAGTTCAGTTTTAGGGGCTGAGACTATATTGAAAAGTGCCCTTAAGACACAAAAAGCGGAGAGCATTTTCGCTCCCCGCCGTTTTATTTAATTCAGTTTTAACTCTGAAGCTGCTCTTCGGATTAAATGCCGAAACTGCTGCTTCAGATACAATGCTTCCGTCTTACTGAACAGGTCTTGAAGCGCCGCAGTCAGGACAGAATCTTGATGTGATTCCGGTCTTGCCGCAGTTAGGGCAGTTCCATGCGCCCTCAGCAGGAGCAGAAGGAGCTGCGGATGCATCAGGAGTATTGCCTGAAACAACGTTGCCGAAACCTTCGCCGACCTTTTGAGACTCACCCATGATAGGAGCCATTGCATCCTTCGTCATGTTGATAACGCCGCCCATTGCGCCGAGTGTAACACCGAGAGAAGCAACATCGCCGATACCGCCGGCAGCTCCGCCGCCGTTGCCGCCGCCTGTGATGCCGTTCTGCATTGCTTCGAGGCCGACCTGACGTGCTGTCTCGTCTCTGTAGGTGTAACCCTTCATCTGCATCTCGGCAGCCTCTGCCTCAGCCTTCATCTTGTAAGCTTCAGCCTCTGCCTGAGCCTTGATGCGGATAGCGTCAGCTTCTCCCTGTGCATTGACAGCCTTGAGCTGAGCCTCTGTCTGGGCTTCAACGATCTTTCTCTGCTGAGCTGCTTCAGCCTCAGCCTTTCTGACTTCTTCTTCTCTTACCTTCAGAGTCTTGTCAGCGAACTGCTGCTTAAGTCTTACGAAGTTCGGATCGTCATCGGGAGTTACGATCGAAGTTACGTAGAACTCGGGCATCGTGAGACCGTATTCATCCAAAGTCTCATTGATGTCTACCATAAGCTTGGCGGACAAAACATCAAGATATGCATCGATCTCAAGAATATTGAGATTCTCTTCCTTGATGATGCGTGCGAGATTAGCCTTGACCTTGTTGACGATCAGAGCCTTGAACATGCCGGTGCCGTAGGACTTGCCTTCGCCGGTAACATCGCTCTGAAGAAGTCCGTCAGTTGTACCTACAAGCTTTAAGATGAGCTTGCGTGCATCGGTGACTCTCATATTGAAATTGCCGGATGCGCCAATCTCAACATGAAGTCCTGATGCAGGATCAAAAAGTCTTACCTTGCTGTCAGTACCCCATCTGATACCCATCTGGGTAACCATATTGATGAAGTATACTTCGCAGTGGAAAACATTGATACCGCCGGTTCCGAGCTTCATGTAATCACGAACCTTCGGAATGTTGTTGGTAACGAGAGTGTGTCTGCCTGCAGTGAACTGATCGAAGACCTTACCGTCGCGGAAGAAAAG
The DNA here is from genome assembly GCA_902788505.1 of Oscillospiraceae bacterium. Classification (GTDB taxonomy): domain Bacteria; phylum Bacillota; class Clostridia; order Saccharofermentanales; family Saccharofermentanaceae; genus Saccharofermentans. Next base: position 8,812 of record CADAKH010000002.1, on the reverse strand, counting down.
CGCTTCCTGTGACTCATGAACTATCAGCTGTGAGCCGATCGTAAAGTCTTCTTTTTCGTGCTTGTGGGCAAGTACTTCATTACTGCCTTCGTACTTGATTACGCTAATAGCTTCAACTGCCATTTCTTTAATCTCCCTTTCTATTTATTCTTCTTCGTTATTTGTTCAGTAAATGACGCAAACAGGATAAACAACACTATGGGGCCTACTATCGCGATTATCACCGAGAGAACGGTAGGCATATGCAGTGCATATTTGAGTATCGAATAAAGGATCAATGGTGTCGCTACAAGGAACGATACGACCTTGAGGATTATCGACACTACTCCTCCCTTATAGAAGACAAATCCAAGTCCTGCAGAACCAAGAAGGAAAATGATGATGCAGACTGCCCATGGCCAGCTGAACGTTTCTCTTAAGAACAGTCCGACTGCCGCAGGAATGATAAGGCTGAAAACAACAGCCCACGGAAGCTGCTTCTTCCTCTCCTTCTCGATCTCTTCCTTGCAGATCTCTACCATCGCATCTGCATCTCTGTAGCCTTTTACCTTGGAGAGCTCATGCACTGCGCTGCTGTAAGACTTCTTCTCATAGAAGCTTTTGCCCTTCGCGTAGATCGAGAGAAGTTCAGCATTCTTCTGTCCTTCCTCGCAGATCCTGATAAGGTCGGCTGAGACCGGGTCATTGAACTTTCCGCAGTCCATGATGGCAGTCTTGTAAAGAAGCCTTGCCTCATTGCCTGATGCAGCTTTGGAGTCGCTCTCGACAATGTCGTTAGCCTTGTTGATGTTTGCGATTATGCGTGAATACTTGCCGTAATCGGGAATGACGTCCGCAATGTTCCATCTGTTCCCGCAATTGGCGCACTGAGCAGTGCCGGCAAGATAGTTGTTAACTATGTCTCCGCCACATATTCTGCACTTTAAAGAAACCGGTGCAGCAAGTACATCTGGCATTATCTATCCCTACCCTTTACCAAATGTGCACGGAAAGTCCGCGCCCGGAAAAATTATATCAAAAATAATTTTCAATAGCGACAACTATTATAAACGGCGGAAAGCCGTAAGCCTTCCGCCGTATAAAAAACATTTCCGTACCGCTTTTAAGGATCAGAAGTAGCCTGCGATAAATCCTGTAACTGCTACGCAGATTACAAGAACGAAGCCCTTCTTGTTGCCTGTAAGCTTTGTCTCTGCGCTCATACCCTCGAAGAGCATAAGGAGATAGTAAGCATAAGCTGCGATCGTGAAGATAGAACCAAATCTGATGTAAGGGATAAGTCCTGCGAATGAGCCCAGGAAATCAGATACGATGTAAGCAGGTGCTGTAGCCATAGCTGCGATGGCAAGAAGTCTCGGGAAGGACCACTTTTCCTTGAGGATAAGTCCTGCGAGCATGAATACACCTGCACATCCGAAAATACGGACTGCATAGTAAATGAACGGGAAGAAAAAGTCCTTAACGATCTCAAGAGCGAGATTGTCGAACCAGTATCTTCCGTACTGTGCATAGTGAATGAGGTCTACGGACATGGAAGTAATGAAACCTACCATCCAGCAGATAACAACTACGATACCTGCGATGAAAAGAGCGTTTCCGATCTTGTCATACTGGGGAGCGATCTCAGCGGGACCTGTAACAGGATGAATAGCAGCGTGGATAAGGTTCTTGAAATGCTGGCCGAAAGGAAGCATTGAAGAAGGCTGCTTGGGCTGTGCCTGAGGCTGGGGCTGAGGCTGAGCTACAGGTGCTGCCTGAGGCTGAGGTGCTGTGGATGCTGCTGCAACAGGTGCTGCTGCCGGAGCAGGCTGAGGAGCGGGCTGAGCAACCGGCTGTGCTGCAGGCTGAGCTGCGGGAGTTCCGAATGACATGCCACATCCGCCACAGAAAGCTACGCCATCGGGGTTTTCTTTACCGCAATTAGGACAAAACATATTAAGTATCCTTTCCTCGGGCATAAAACCCGATATACATGATAAACTCATTGTAACATAAGGATTTCTTAATTATGCAAGGTATTTAATAGGTTTATTCCGATTTCTTCAAAACTTTTAAGTTTATACGGCATCAGCAACTTTCAGGATAACATCCTGAGGCTGTGCATCTGAGAATACGACCATATATGTCTTGCCTTCTTTTGTGAAGACAGCAGCATTTATGTCAGTTGAAGCCGAAAGACCTTCAACCTCGGGAACATTTCCGAAAGGAATACGGTAAAGCTTGGCAGGGACTCCTGCAGGAGTTGTGCTCTCAATACCGGCACCGGTAGTCGTGTGGAATACGGTATTGATGATCTCCGTTCCTTCAGGAGCCGTGTAGATCAGAACCTTTTCACCGTTTACACCGAAGATCACTTCTTCAGTAATCGTATCGGAGAATTTGCCGGTACCTGAACCTTTGATATCAAAAGGAAGTGTTCTTGCGATACCGTCAAGACGTGCATCGCCCATTACTTCGCTTTCATCAGCCTCTTCAGAACGGTTATCTTTGTCATGTCCGATATCAACAGTGTAGGTTGCACCCTTTTCCGAATCGTCAGTGTTTGTAATGCTGAGATAACCGGTTCCGGCCGTAGTTGATGAATCAAAGCTGTTGTCTGCATAGTGCTTGACACCGTCTTCTACAGAAGCAGTAGTCTCCAAAGCAATTTCCATCTCAGCGCTGACAGCATCAACTTCCTGATTGTGCATAGATATATCGGCAGTATTCTTTGTTGCGCTTCTCATATAGTTGACAACGAAGATTGCTCCTGCAATGACAATCACAGCTGCAGCGATCGAAGAAATAAGTGCTATGGGTGTCTTCTTAGCCTTTTTTCTGGTCTCAGAAGATTTAACATCAGCTTTTCTTGCCGGTGTTTTATCATCTGAATTACCGTTAACGTGAACCGGGATCTTCGTAACAGAGGCACCGTCTGACTGTTCCCTGATGGCGGCAGATACGGCACTCATGACCCTGCTCTTCATCTCAGGATCAACAGACACGTTGTTCATGATTTCATTATATTTATTCAAAATCATCCGCCTCCTTCAGCAGTTCTCTCAGTTTGTCGCGGGCGCGCTTTAAGTCTGAGCGCACCGTTGCCTCGCGTCGCCCTGTGATACGGGCGATTTCTGAGGTCTGATAACCTTCCTGATAGAAAAGGTGGATTGCTTCACGCTGGTGGACGGGCAGACACCTTACGGCATCCCAGATGGCTTTATACTCATCTCCGCTGTCAAGATCTTCCTGCACTTCGCCTGCGATCTCTTCGTTGAGCTCCATCGTGTCGCGGACTTTGTTGTAATCAATGCGGTTTTTCGCAAGATTTGAAGCAACTCTCATAAGCCAGGCTTTGCGATGTGTCTCATTCTCGAAGTTAGGCCTTACGGTGACGAACTTGATCATCGTCTCCTGCAGGATATCCTCCGCGTCCTCCTTGTTGTGAAGGTAAGAGAGCGCAAGACGCAGAATGGCATTGCCATGAAGGTCCAGAATCTCTCCCGCTTCCTCTTCTATCTGCTCGTCAGACTTGCGCGACGGACCTGTTACCGGTACGTCATCTTCAGTCTCGTATGCCTTGTCTCTGGTAAGAGCAACTTTGGCGGCCGGACGGACGTCATCACTCAGACCATTAACAGCCAGCAATACTGCGAGCTTTCTTAAAAGCGGTAGATTGGCTTCGTATGTTAATTCCATCAATTCCCTTGAGTTTCTTCACCGCTTTCACCCTATATACAGACGAAGCGGCGGATTTGTTGCACTCAAATTATACTCATGCAAACAAATCAAAGCAAATTGTTTTTTAATATTATAAAATAATGATGAAATCTTTGGGGAAATACGGATTCTGACACATTCAGTCCTTAATAACGCAATAATTTAATATTAAATTAAAACGCGTGTAACACAAATCACATCATAAAAATAAGATAATAAGGCGTATGAGGAGCAACGAACACAGATTATTCATCAAAAATGACACGGCTTATGTGGTCGTTGTTTTTGTGAGCGTTATTCTCTTTATCAGCTTCATTGCGATCCAGATATTCACGGAAATAACCATGACGAGGATCTTCGTCGGCATCGGACTTATGTTCCTGGCTTTCCTGATGAATGTTTTTGAAGGCAAGTTCGGCTTCTATATCTCATTTGCCCTGAACTTCGTCCAGTTCATGATCTACACCTACGAATATCTCGTCATGAAGAGCGAGTCAGCTCCCGTGCTGCTCGGAATGACACTTGTTACCATGGTAATCGATATGCTCCTGCAGTATTACATCATCAAGATTGCTGACAGGATACAGGGAATTGAAGCTGCCAAGCGTAATGAACGCAGCAAGGCAATAAGGAAAGAACTCGAAGATGAGATGTTCGCCCGCACAAGTCTTATCGTTAACCATGAGACTATGGGCAACAAACAGGCTCTGACCGAAGCAATCGGCAGGAATCTCACTTCCTCGATCGACTCTCTTACAACACTTCCGGGCCGTGACATGATCACCGAACGTGCATATAAATTCATCATCGAAGATATAGCCGCAATGCGTGAGAGCGATAATCCTGATGAAGCCTGCCGCCCGTTCACTGTCATTTATCTGGGTCTCGACCATTTTGACATGATAACAAGATCCATCGGTCATAAGACTATGGACCTCTTCATTCAGAATATGGCCCACCGTCTCCGTGAAGCGGCAGATCCCACGGATATGGTTGCAAGGATCGACGATGCAGACTTCGTAATCCTTCTCAGGCGTTCGCTCGCATCCGATGCCGAGTCCAAATATGCAGACAAGCTTGCCAGGGAGGCATCCAAAGCTTTTGCAGCAGGCATCGATTCCATGAATGCGAGCATACACTACGGTTTTGCTCATTACCCTTCTGACTCACGTCATGCGGGAGAGCTCATAGCCAAGGCAGAAGAACGCATGAGTCTTGCCGCCGGCACATTAAAGAGCATCGAAGAGACACCGGCTGTTCCTGGCGAAGAGATCTTCAGGAACAAATCCAAGAACGAGATCATCGCAATTTTCGAGCAGGCTATCAGCGACGGTTCCTTCCGCGTAACTTTCCAGCCCTGCTTTACATACGACAGGAAGCTCACAGGCTTTGAGGCATTTCTCAAATTCGATAACAACGGTGAGATCATTCCTCCGCCGGTATTTCTCGCAGCAGCAGAGAATGCAGGATACATGCGCCGTGTCGGAAGCTTCTCTCTCGAGAGCTCTCTCGGTACTCTTGCTGACATCAACAAGATCGATCCTAATCTTACGATGAACATCAATATCTCGAACTATCAGTTAAGAGAGAGCGACTTCATCCAGTCTTTCTCGAATATCGTCTCCAATACCGAGTGCAATGTCGATAACCTTATTCTCGACCTTCAGGAAGAGAGCCTTATCACATCACTGTCTGATATCAGGATGACAATCGAGGAACTTGCCACGACAGGAGTTAAGATGGCTCTCGATAACTTCGGAAGAGGATACTCGTCTTTCAATGCCATTCCTTTGCTTCCTGTCTCTGTACTGAAGCTCGACGGTAACTTCACATCCAAGCTCGCATCTGATGCGACCGTCAGGATCCTTACACGTTCGGCGATCACTCTGATGCACGACATCGATATCTCGGTAACGGCTACGGGCGTCGGCCAGGAAGACCAGTTTGAGATCCTTGCGGGCAGCGGATGCGACAGATTCCAGGGTCTTTATCTGGGTGCTGCGATCGGCAGATCGGATCTCGAAGCATACATCAAAGAGATGAGCTGAACGCCGCTTGCCGTCTTATGGTATCCGGCATGAGAATTCCTCTTTCCCTTCTGTGCTATAATCACCCTATTGTAAAAGGAGTGCTTTGATCTTATGTCCGAATCTGTCGTCTCAGTAGAGAACGTCTCTTTAAAATACAAGAAAACCGTATTGACCAATGTCACCATCAGTGCCGGAAAAGGCGAAGCCGTCGGCCTTCTCGGTCTCAACGGTTCAGGTAAGTCCACATTGCTTTCTGCCATTGCAGGCCTTAGAAAACCCGCATCAGGAACGATAAAGGTCAACGGCAAAGCGGGCTTTGTCACCCAGGAGAATGCCCTGATCGATGAGCTTACAGCGATGGACAACCTCAAGATGTGGACTCCTTTGAGCAAACAGGAGATCATGAAGGAACTGACCGGAACCGAGCTCTCAATTCTAAAGGTAGCAGATTATATAGATTTAAAAGTAAAGCGTATGTCGGGAGGCATGAAGAAGCGTCTTGCGATCGCTTCCGTCCTCTTATCCAAGCCGGATATCCTGCTCATGGATGAGCCTCTGGCAGCTCTCGATATTCCTGCAAAAAACGATATCATCGATTTTATAGATTCATTCAGAGCCAAGGGCGGCACGATCTTCATCGCAAGCCACAACGAGGAACTCTTCAGGCACTGCTCCAAGATCTACCTGCTGAAGAATGGAGAGTCGGCTCTTCTTCCTGCCGGCATCTCGCCTGCGGAGGCTCTTAAATGATCAAGGCATACTGCAAAAGAGTATTGCTGTTCCTTCCCTATGTAGTGTGCTATTTTCTGGCACTCGGGGTTGCTCTGCTTGCTCTCGTTGCATATGCATCAGTATTCCTTTTCGAAAGCAACAAAGACAGCGTGGTATCAATCGCCTGCTATGTTCCGGACGATGAAGCTTACTCACGTTTGGGAATAAACCTGGTCGAGAAGATGGACAGCGTCAAATACACTGTCGATATCAATCAGGTCAGGACCGAGAAAAAGGTCGTCGATCTCGTTGAGGAAGGCGAGGCAATCGCCGGGATCATCGTTCCCGAAGGCTTTTTCGAAACGATGGGAACACCTGATGCCAGACAGATCCAGATAATCTACCGTGATGCGGATACGTTCGAAGAACATCTCGTAAACGACCTTTTGTACGCGATGAGCGACCTTTTGGGAACGGCGCAGTGTTCGATAATCACTGCCCGTGAATACGCGCTTGAGATGGGTCTTGATACTTCCGAAGCCTATGCTGTGGAATCGGATGTTATGACCAACAGCTTCAACTATGTAATGGACCGCAAGTCCCTGTTTCACAAGGTCGATGTTGAAGATCTTGTCGCTAAATATGCTGTAAGGGAAAGACTTGCCTCTTCTTACACACTCTACATTATCTTAATGTCGGTATTTGTAATCTCTTTCTTCTTCAAAGGCAACAGCGAGATATTCAGGGCGCGCGCCAAGCTCTCGGGCATAAAGACCTGGAAATTATTCCTTATTGAATCGGTATGCGCATCTTCAATGATATATCTGATCTATCTCCTGGTTTTCATATGCCTCTGCTTCATCTTCGAATCCATGAAGATCTTATCGCTTATCACAGTCATCCCTGTAATCCTCATCGTGGGTCTTGCAGGCACCGGCCTTTGCTATCTCGTTAAGAGCCCTTCAACGGTCTCCTACATCACATTCGGTGCGGGAACAAGCCTCATGTATCTTGCAGGAGGACTTATCCCGCTTGATTACATGCCTCACTTCTTCCAGAAGATCGCAGTATTCAATCCGCTTTACTATCTTATACAGTTCTTTATGAGGTCGATGTTCCTATGAAGTTATTCCTGAACAGATTATCGGTCCTCGCCAAGCGCAGCCTTATCAACCCTGCAATGTATGTAATGTGCGGAGTGCTTCTGATCATGGCATTGCTTGTCATCTTCGTGCCCGAAAAAGAGACTTCGGTATATATCCCCGTTGCGATATTAAATGAAGATAATTCATCCGATACCGAAGACATCGTCGACAAGCTTTGCACGATGAATTCGATATTCCGCTTTTATGAAGTCGATGATGAAGACGAGATCTACCAAGATCTGGCTTCAGGCAAAGCAGACACGGCCTATATCTTCCCGAAGGGCTTCTCCGAACATCTGGACGGCCAGGGAACAAAATACGATGTAAAGCAGGTGCTGACACCTGCATCGAGCTTTGTATATCTTTCCAGGGAAGAGATCTTCGGAAGCTTTTACGCTTACGGGGCACGCCAGCTTATCGCCGATACATTTGCCCAGCACGGTTATGAGGTAGATGCCCATGATCCGGTGCTTCTGAGAATATTCGGCAAGAATATTGATGAAGAATATCTTTTCGCACTGGAAAGCGTTGAAGGCACTGTTTATAACGCCATCACCAACACCGAGAAGATCCCGATCCCGCTTTATAAATTTGCCGGTTTCTTCATCTTCACGGCAGCTCTTCTGGGTGCTCTGGCATTCCTGAACGATCAGGACAACAGAATCTATCTCCGTTTCGGCATTGCCGAGAGGATCTATTTGGGACTCATCCAGGTATCGGTATTCACGCTTCCCGCAATGCTCGTATCGATATTCTGCTTCCTCATCTCAGGTACGGATTTCGGTGTGCTGCACGTGATACTCTACACACTGCTGGTCACATTGCTCGCATTCGTTGTAGGAACCGTAATGACCCTTCTCCCCTTGCGCACCGCAAGGTCTAGGATCTTCTCTTCGGTCCTTCCGGTCTATCTGATCCTGTCATTCCTGTTCTCGGGGATCCTCTTCGACCTGAGCAATTTTGCAACGGCAATAAAGACTCTTTCGAGATTATTCCCGCCGTCAATGTTCTGAGATTTCTCTCCCGGAAAAACGTGTTATCAGAAGCCGCAAAGCAATTGTTTTCGGACATCTGAAAATGCATCGAGATAGTTATGTCACTGACCACTGTATCTGTTTTGTGCCAAAATTGAAGTGGTAACGTAAAAGTAGACACGGGACAAAATATCGTATACACCTTATTTGGATAAGTATATTCAAAGAACCATCTAGTGTACGGAGGTGTCTA
>CADAKH010000001.1 GCA_902788505.1 Oscillospiraceae bacterium | reverse complement strand
AAAACGCCTTAACTGCAGGCTTTTCGAAAACCTGTTGGCAAACCTCTGATCCCGCCTTGATCCATACCAAATAAATAGGGACCATCTCATCCATTCTGAAACAGTCCCTCTGTTATGCGTATTTAACAGCGCGTTTCTAGGTAAGATCAGCATCAAAAAGGCCGACAATTTTGCCGGCCCCACTGGATAATTATATTCAGGATTTTACTGCCTGCCATTGTTTAATCGGTGCACTCAGAATGTTGCCCCCAGATTATCCATTGAGTCTATCACGACTATACAGTCAGGTGATACATGTTGCATAACGTAATACATCTGCTCCATCGGAATAGCGACACAACCGCCCGTACGAGGCTTTCTGTTCCCGAGGCAATGCAAGAAGATAGCTGAACCCGCACCCGGCGTCCCCGAGTCGTTGTAACTTATGTTAAGGCAATACTGGTATTCGTAAACATAGTCAACAATATGCTCGCTGTCATCCTTGTTCAGGTTTGGCAGATCCTTCAGACTTACGAGTTCGTTGTAATGCATACCATCTGCTGTATCACCGGACCAGTATGTGTCATCATCTGCTTTGACATACGGAATGGCACAACCGGGATCATCTGCGATACCGAAAGCTCGGTTGAATGTAAAAGTTCCGACAGGCGTCATACCGTCGCCTTCTTTTGTTTTGCCGAGCCCGTTCATACCGATGTATCCTGGAGTCGTCATGATCATCTTCCATTTTCCGTTTGCATCTTTCTCATGCAGGGATACCCATGCTGTTGTCTTCTCATGAGCAGCTATAACAAAGATCTGATTAGTTGCACCTGTTGATTCAGCCAGCTGAACGACCCATTCAGGCGAGTCCTCGGGACTGAGTTCCAGCGCTTCCATTGGGGTCTGATAGAGTTTTGTACTCTCAGTATCTGTTACTTTGGGCGTTTCTGATTTACATGAACAGAGCATAGTTCCGACGAGCGCAAATGTTAATATAACAGCAAGCCGTTTGGTCAATATTTTCATAACTGTCACCTCGGTGTGTAAACTGATAATCCATCTTACTGACACTCTAATTATACCATTATAAAAACCGCCTGACCTTATAAGATCAAGCGATATCTGTTTTGTATATACCGTTCCCGTCTCCGTCCACTTACTCAATTAACTTCCTGATTAAGCAGGCTACTGTCCTTCCTGTTCCAGTTTGGCAACAGTATCTTCAAGAATCACTTTGCGTAGTTCTGTGAGCCATTCCGAGAACGACACCGTATCGAAAGCATATGTCTTATTAAGCTCGTACTCATTTTCTGACCATGTACTTAACGGTGATTCATTATGCTGGATTAAAGCCTCAAGTTTATCCAGAGCCTTATATAATTTGGCTTCAGCCGTCTCCTGTGCATCCATTTCCTTGTACAGAGCAGAGATGTCGGCAGATATTTCCTCCGGGAGCGATCTGACCCATTGCTCTAATAATGTATCTTCTGTTTCTCTGTCTGTATTAGTCTTAATAAAGGTCGGAATGTCACCCGTAAAGCACTCTCCGAGATCGTGAATAAGACACATATTAACAACTTTATCCATATCAAGATCCGGAAATTCGTGTCTCAGGAGCGAAGCCATGAGTGATACTCTCCAACTGTGTTCAGCCACGCTTTCAGTTCTTCCGTTCGTAGTCGTACAATGTCTTCGCGTGTCTTTAAGTCTTTCGGCTACATGTAATATTTCCAAGTATTCTCTTGCATTCATATTCGTTATATCCCCATTCCACTTAGTGTGTATAAAACTGTTTATTATCTGATCCAAAGACCGTCCTTGGATAAAGTCATTATAACATGCTTATTCAGCTAAGCCTGACATCCCCATCTTGACCGTAAGATCACCAAGGCTCTTATCGAACTGAGCCTTAGAGATGGCCCCACGCTCCAAGAAAGCCTCAAGAGTTTTCTTCTGCTCCAAATATAACTGTATCTTCTTTTGTTCGGGAGAAAGCTGCTCCCATTCTGCCTGTTCCAGATTAAAAAAAATCCTTATTTCGAATATGGTGCCGTACAAGTGTCGTAACAAACCCCGGGTTAAAATAATTCCAACGACCATTTGTATAACTTTTTCACATTCATCAACACATATCCTCCCGAGTGTTGCTTAAGCATCATATCGGCTCCACATTACCGATTGTTTGACCGCTTGTACCATGACATACTGTAGCCATCAAACAAAAACACAATGTCAAACAGGAGGAAATAACAATGAAAAGAACAATCGCAACAGCAGTAATCACAGCAGTCGTAACAGCAGCCATCGCAATCGCTTGCTTCGCAGGATGTGCAAAGAAGTCAGTCAAGCAGACAGCATCAGCTTATCTCGATCAGGAAGAAAACACGGTTGAAGCAACAGTAGATCTTACAGACGGTTATTCCTGTGACTTCGCAAGAGGTTCAATCTACCTCTACGATCAGGAGAACAAGGAAGGCGTAGATGCAGTAGCAATCGGAATCTCACTCGGCCAGGACACTTACAATGATTACCTCGCAGCAGCAAAGGCAAACGCTAACAGCAAGGAGATCAACGGCGGCATCATGTATCAGGCAGACGGACAGATGATCTTCATCCAGACAGTAGGCACATCCGCATACTTCGGAGTTTTCGCAGATAACGTAACACCTGCACAGATGGAGAAGTTGGTTGCCCGCTTCACAGTAGTACCTGCGATCTGATAAAAGTACACAAGTTTTACTCACATAACTCCCCATATATCTAAGAGGCTGTCTCACACGAGGCGGCCTTCTTAAATTATATTTGAAACTTAAGGAAACTTATAATCCGTAAAGACTGGGATCTTCAGGTTCGAGACAGAGATAGCTCTCAGAATATGTATTCCAATATAATTCTACGGATGTAGTTGATCCTGCATTCATCCAGTATCCAGCCAAGCATTTCTTACCTGTATTGTAGTACAGCGGTAAGACCATTGTAGTTGCTGTTGAAGGCTTTTGTCGAATTGAGCTTTAGAAATAGCACCACGCTCCAGGAAAGCCTCAAGCGTTTGTTTCTGATTCAAGTATAACTGAACTCTCTTTTCTTCAGGCGAGAGTTTCTCCCACTCTTCTTGTTCCATTTTAGTTCCTCATCCTGGGGTTAACCCCAGGCGGGGATCATTTTAGCATGCCTGTATATAGAATTGTTATTTCTTAATTCGGGATTGAGAGTCTTGCTCGTTGATGCGGATCCGCAAGTAAGCCTCACGCGAAGCTGCAAGATAACTAATCCGGACAATCTGGATATCACGCTATCCGAACTCATGGCTTATGAGATGAATGGTGACGGTAAAGACTACGTATTAACTTTTACTTCTATAGAGCATTTCGAATCAGTAGATCTTATCCCATCCAACATCAGTCTTGCACCGCATAAACTTACCAACTTCATACTGACAAATCCGGTGAGTTCGAACTTTTTCTGATTCGAGTTATAATAATGGATAAAATAGGTATTATTTTTTCATTGATAATAAGGCAGGGGTAGAAGAATGAGAAACAAGGGTAAATATAAGGTCCCGAAGGCTCATGCGGTGTGGCCGATCTTGTGGCGCACTGCAGTATTCCTTACGGTAATAGCTCTGATTATCGCCGTTCTGCACATTCTGGCAGAATATGTAAGAGATTTCAGGTCTGAAGCCGACAGAGAATATGTAAGAACGATCGCAACAGCAGCTGACACCGGAAGTCCGGAAGAGCGTCAGGATAAACTGAATATTCTGGAACAGGATAATCACGCTTACTGCATAATCGATCTTGACGGAAACATTATCGAATCTTCAGGTGCGGTCACGATAGCCGCATATAACGACAAGGCCGGCAAATTCAGCACATCTTCACTGCATGATATCCTCGATGAGGCTGATGTCAAAGAGAAAGAAATTGATAACATTAAAACACATGTAATGGAGGCTGCCGCAAACAGCACATTTCTTGTAGATGACTATGAGACATCAACTGAGGCTCTCAAAGATGCATATGCTATCGCACGCAATAATCCCCATCTTTTAGACGGAAGCGATAATGCGGTACTGACATTCCCGTATTGGATCGCAGCTCCGATGATCGAGTCGCAGCAGATCATGTTTGTCAGATCCGAACTCACAGTTAAGATCAAGGATTACACATATCTTGCAGCCGGAATCATAATTGCCGTGATCATCTGTACTTTCGTATTTGTACTGATGATCGTCAGTGTTATCATGAATCTCTCCGCCAACAGGAAACTGAGAAAATGGCTGTTCAGAGATACCATCGTCAAGGGTCACAACTGGCTGTGGTATGCCGTTAATTCCCAGGACATTCTATATAAGAGAAGAAATGCACATAAGACATACGCAGTAGTTGAACTTGTGTTTATAAGGTACAGGAGCTTTGTTCTCTGTCATTCCGTCAAAGAGGCAGAGGATCTTCTCAGACAGGTGGTCTCTATAATTGCCAGAAAACTCAAGAAAGGCGAGCTCATTGCACACAGCACGTCTTCTGCAATTCCTCTCCTTCTTGAAGTAACAGGTGAAGATGAAGCAAAGGCAAGGCTTTTGGATATTATCAGGACTCTTGAAGCGATTCCCTGCGGACACAAGCTCGCATTCAGAGCAGGCGTTTGTCTTATAACACCTGCGCAGGAAAAACTGATCCTCAAACAGAAGCGTTATATTCCTGATATCGATGTGCTTTATAACAATGCATGCACGGCAGGCCTGTCGATTGCTGATACAGGCGATTCCGGAGTAGCTTTTTTCGACAACAAATTAGTTGATGAAGAAAAGTGGATCGATACTGTCACGAGCAGACAGCAGACTGCAGTTAATAACGAAGAGTTCCTCGTTTACTATCAGCCTAAGTACTCACCCAGCACAAATGAGCTTATGGGTACGGAAGCACTCATCAGATGGAACACACCGGACATGGGTCTTGTTTCTCCTTACAAGTTCATACCGATCTTCGAAGATAACGGCTTCATAACACACATCGATGATTACATGCTGACTCATGTTGCAAGAGACCAGCGCAAGTGGCTCAATGAAGGCCGCAAATGTGTTCCGGTATCAGTCAATGTATCGAGAGCCCACTTCGGTCAGGAAGATCTCGCAGAGCATATCTGCAGCATCATAGACGGTGAAGGTTGCCCGAGATCACTTCTCGAGATCGAACTTACCGAGAGCGCATTCTTCGATGATGAGAACGCATTGATCACCACGATCAACCGTCTCAAATCTTTCGGCTTCCTGGTATCAATGGATGACTTCGGTTCAGGCTATTCATCACTTAATTCGCTGAAAGACATGCCTCTGGATATTCTCAAACTGGATGCGGGTTTCTTCCGTGGCAGTGATGACAATCCGCGCACTCAGATCGTTGTATCCGAAGCTATCAAGCTCGCAAAATCTCTCAAAATGATGACTGTTGCCGAAGGTGTTGAAGATAAGGCTACTGTTGACTTCCTCGCCACCGAAGGTTGCGACATGATTCAGGGCTATTACTACGCTAAGCCGATGTCCAGAGAAGAGTACGAGAATACGGTAATACCTGTTCCTGAAGCGCAGCAGCCGCAGACAGCAGAGACAAAACCTGTCCAGCCGCAAACCGCAGAGACAGAACCTGTCCAGCCGCAAACTGATCAATCTAACGCCGGCAATTCGTGAATATCGTAATTGTCATAGTAAATGTCAAAAGCTGTTGCAGTATCTCCTGACAGCTCTATCAATGCACCTGCCTGGAACATGGCAGAAAGACTTCCGGACGGGGCATCCCATGAAGCATTGGAAATAACTTTCAGTTTTTCTTCTCCGGGAACAGGTGCCTTCAAAACAACCTCTGCAGTGAACAGCAGTTCTCCTGTGGCAATATGGTAATCACTTGATACGATAGCAATGTATCTGACAGACGGGTAATCGGATGTCAAAATGTTATAAGTGTAGATTGCGTTCTGAGCCGTGGTAAGTGAGTTATCCTCAACAATGATACGTTCTTTTGCTATGCCCTGCTCTTCAAGCCACCTGGCCATTTCGCCCGCTTCTGTTGCAGAATCATTATCGTAGGCGGTGCCGCCGCCTGTACAAACGATATAAGCATTCGGATATTTCTCTGCACTTCTGAGAGCTACATTCAGGCGGTTGATAAGTTCGTCTCTCATAGTGCCGTCAGGGTTAAGCTGGAATCCCAAAACGACAATGCATAGTTCATCTGTGTCCGGCAATCCGTCCGGTAAAACATCATAGTTCAGAGTCCTCCCAAAATCCGGAGAACGCCACAGGTCCATTATCTCCGACCATCTCATACCGGTTATCTCATCTTCAGCCCTAAGATCCGTCAGAAGAGAATCTATCCTTTCATCTGCTTCAGAACCGTAATAACCATAGTCCATGACGATCTCTTCAACGAGTCTTTGAATGGCTTCAGGGTCGGCCGCATAGCTTTCAGAGGTCTCCGTCGTTTCACCGGTTACAGGATTTTCCGTGCTTTCAGAAGTTAAGACCGTCTCTAAACTTTCAGAACTTTCCTGCAGCTCTGAAACCCAAGTTACTTCAGTGTCCGCAGAAGTCTCAATACAGGATGTGTCCGCCGCTTCTTTTTTGCATCCGCAAAGATTTAAAGCCAGTGCAGACAGAAGGAAAAACGATATTACCGTTGTTCTCAAATCTTGGTGTCTTTTCACGACCGATTCTCCTCACCATATCATTTCATGCATCAATCAACGCTGCATAAGTTCATTCAGGATTCCATAATACTGCTTTCTTATTATATCGTCATTCATATCGCCGCGGAGAAAAGTTACTCCGTCGTCGGGATTGCCTTTAGCCGCTTTTTTATTCAATTTCTGCATACGCGAATAGTGCTCCAGCACTTCGACAAATTCACGGAATTTAATGAAGTATTCTTTGTCGGAATCGGAAGCTTTCGTGATAACTTCTTCGATCATATCTCTTGCAGATTTATATCTTATTACATCATATGAAGAAACAGCATCATTCAACTTAATATCGCGGACACTTTTCCACCTGCCTGCGCAGAGGATCCTGCCTCGGAGAGCTTCAAAATTCTGAGGATCAAAAAGAAGTTCAATGATATACAATTCGTCAGCTTCCTTGAAGTCTTTCTGCGATAGACTGTGCAGCGCAGAGCTTAGCAAATCAGCATCAGACATCAAAGCACTGCTGTATGCAACTCCGCAGGAACGGCATTCATAAAGTCTTCTTTCCCTGTCAAGTGAAAGCATACCGCCACACTTATTGCACACCAGTTTTTTCTCTTCTTCGGCAGTTGCCGGCTCCTGAGGAACCTTCATGTCCGACTTCTCCCTCTTTCTGTCATCAGGAACCATTTTCTGCAGTTCCTTATAATTACTCTCATATGCTTTTTCGATTTCTGTCAGCCTGGATGACAGAGTACCTATCGAACCCTGATTGTCTATCATCTTTTTCCTGTAGGGAGCCTTCGCCCTGTCTTCAAGGTAATTGGCAAGAGCAATCAAACCCATAATAAGAACCACTATACCAAGAGCAACAAGAAAAGCGAATTTACCGAATGCCACAAACACTCCGCAAACTATACCGGTTCCTATAAAGGCTAAAGCAAACATGCCGGCATTCTTCCAATCCTCAAGGCTCGTGTCCTCACCGGCAAATGGCAACATGATTATCATTCCGATCGCAAGAAGTATCGAGCCGACAACATGTTTGGTAGTCTCAGCATCATTATCGATCTTTACGATCTTTTTGAATTCGTTATTTGAATCAAGCGAAAGTGTATCTCTCTCATTCTTGAGCTTAATGTACTCTTTGGCAAGTTCCATCATTTCATCAAGCTTACGGAAGTATTCTTTATCTTCATCTCTTGCAGCTTCAAGCGCATTTTGCAATTCCAGACGGGCTTTAGCGAATTGGCAGCCTCTAAGTTTTTCGGGAACTGTTATGTTTTTAATGGAAATAATCCCGCCCTCGCAAAGCACCAGCCCGCGAAGCGCCAGAAACTCCTTCGGGTCATGTGCCAGTATGTCATTGAACCTTGCCTTGGCCTCCGCAAAATCCATTCTTCGCATACAGACATCCGCCTGCTCAAGCATATCTTTACGGTAGAAATAATAGTAATCGAAATCAGCTCCGCAGAAAGGACAGTCAAAGAGCCTGTGCCCCTGTTCCACATTCAAAACGGCGCCGCAGTTCGAGCAGTTATAACTTACAAGTCTGGCCACAGATCGTTTCCCCACACAACAATCAAAACTATATGGATAAATATAGTCAGGCTTTGGCGATTAGAATAATCTCCCTCACATAAGGTAATTATATCATGTGCGGAATGGATTCTATCAAGTGAGGAGCAGTATAGTCATTAAAGCATGAAAATGTAATTAAGTATCATTCGCGCGTTGGCAAAAAGAGAAACCAGCCCGGCACCCGAAACAATAATAGTCGCTATCATCATACCTTTGCCGGAACCGCGCTTTCTGGCGTTGATTCCGAGAATTAAAGCAAGGATCAATGGAGCTATTAAGATCATAGAACACGATGCAATAATAACAGCAGGCTTAAAATCCCAACTGTAACCATAGATTAAACCTATAAATGTTGATATGAGTGCCAAAACGGAACCCACGATTCCCACAATCAGCGCAACCGCTGCCATTGCTTTTCCCTTGCGGGGATTTGCAGCAGGCATCTGCGGCATTGCAGGCATTGTATTCATAGCGTTATATTCGTTGTACATAATATCCTCCCGGATCGGTTCTATGCTAATAATACAGATAAATAAAACAAAATGTTGCAGCAGTCACAGATCAAATATACTCATCTGTTTATCAGGCAGATCATTCATATATCTGAAGCATTCATCAGGATCGTAAATGATGCCGTTGTCCTTGCAGGTCTTTCTGAAGATACGGCCAAGTCTTGCCGAATCAGGACTTGAAATCTCATATGCATTACCGTATGCCGCAATATACTTCTGCTTCAGGCCCGGGAAATGCTTATCGAGGGCCTCATAAAAATATTCCCTGTCTCCCTCTCTTAATGTCACTCCCATACCGAAATTGACTATTCCCTTTACACCTGTCCGCACACACTCATTAAGTATGGCAGTAATGTTTTCTTCTGTATCATTAATAAACGGCAATACGGGAGTGAGCCAGACAACTGTCGGAATTCCGCGCTTTTGCATCTCCTCCAATACTTCAATGCGTCTTTTGGTATTGCATACATTGGGCTCCAAAATTGAACAAAGGCCGTCATCATATGTCGTCAGTGTGATCTGCACCACACATTTTGATTTTTTATTTATTGAATCAAGCAGCTCTATATCTTCAAGTATCCTGTCAGACTTAGTCTGAATGGCGCAGCCGAATCCGTACCTGTCAATTATCTCCAGGCACTGACGGGTCATCCTGAGCTCTGTCTCGCAATGCATATAGGGATCTGACATCGAGCCCGTTCCGATCATGCATTTGCTGCGCTTGGATTTCAATGCCTTCTCCAGAAGCTCCGGTGCATTCTTCTTAACTTCAATGTCTTCAAAAGGATGCGTGAACTGATAGCAGAGACTTCTGCTGTCGCAATAAATGCAGCCATGCGTACAACCGCGGTAGATGTTCATACCGTTGTACCCGCCTTTATTGTGTAGAATCCCCTTTGCTTCTACGAAATGCATACCATATTTTCCTTATAATGCTGCCGAGCATACGAATTCATTCAAATGGATAACGATGACTAATCAATCCAATTATAATATAATATTACATGTTCATGATAAGCGTATCAAAAGGTCTTTTATTTGCACATAGAGAAACATTATGATTTCAAAAAGTGACACACAATTTATTAAGGGCCTATCTATTCTGTTATTGGTTTTTCACCATAATTGGTATGATCTCTCACGCTTTTCTTCTATCAGATCCGGTTTCAGAGTTGTTGTCTGGATCTTTCTTTTTATTTCAGCATACGGATTCGCATCACAACTTGAAACAACACAAAACAGGCATCCGTTCAAATTCGTATTAAAGAGACTGATACTATTGTATGTACCGCTTTGGATATGCAATATAGTCAACTTGATTTTCTCTCTTTGTTTTAATGCTGAGGGTGTATATGCGTTCTTTTCCGGATCCCCTTTAAACTGGATTTCAGACCTGTTTAATGTATCACAATACTTTGGCACACCCGGCTTGTTGAGTGGCTGGTACATTAATATGCTGGTTCTGATAATAGTTACATTCCCGCTAATCTATTTTATTGTTACAAAATAAAATGGTTTTCGATTGCGCTTGTTTTGGCTCTTGTATGGCTCTTTAAATGGAAGATATATTATGAATACGGCGGATATTTAGATGAATATCTGCTCATAGTTGTTCTTGGAATCCTATTTCAAAAGTACCGGGTATTTAAATACATTCCTAAAATCAACAACATTTTCAGGATTCCTTTTATTGCATTATCCATTCTCGTCTTCACAGCCGTTTTATGTCTCAGGAACGAGTATATTTCTCTTGTTTCCAAAAATATTTTTCTTAGGTTTGATCCGTTATCAACAGTTATGGCCTTAGGCGTGGTCACCGCAGTTTATGCGTTCCGTCATGACGATAAAGTTTCATTTGCATTTGAAAAGCTGGGTGCTTATTCGGCAGACATTTTTTATATCCATTCTGTTTTTTATAATGTTGTTTTTCCCGCTCTTGGGATCAGCAACCCGATCATCACATTTTTATTGTGTTTTACTTTCACTCTTCTGATCTCTGTCGCAATTGAATCCGTCAAGAAAGAAACAGACTTTAACAGGAGACTCAGAACCGGAATAGACAAGATACTTAAGACCGGTTAACTGTTTCTGTGAGTAAAGAAATATCACTGCAATTTGATATGTCAGAAGATTAAGGATATTATATATCAGGTTATATTCGGGATCTTATCTGATATTTATATATTATGCTTGCTGAAAACAAAAACAGTTTTATAAAAACACACCGTGGTTCCATTATCGCATTTTTGTCATGTGTTTTTGCGCTTGTTTTTTCATTGCTGTTACACCCAATATATGAGACAAATGACGATCCCGGTATGGAATCTTTATTGTATGGGACAGCTGTCACCAGCGGGACTTCTTATCTTATATTTATAAACAGGATTCTTGGAATTGTTTTGCGTATTCTGGTCTCTGTTTTTCCGAACGTAAACTGGTATTTCATTATGCACTACGGAATATGCCTGCTCTCTATTTTTGTTCTCATATATGTTTTAAACAACAAATTCAGAAAGTTCGGCATTGCACTTGGCTTTATCGTCCTGGCTGCTGTCATGGAAACTCTCTTTGATGTTCAATTTACAAAAACTGCTGCACTGGCAACTATCGCCGGCGGAATAGGACTTGTCTATTCTATTAAGGAAAAGAAAAAATTCATCTTTACAATTGCATGTATCGGTCTGTTGCTTCTTGCAAGCATGATGAGGATGGAAGCTTTGTTTTCGACATGTCCATTTGTATTTATTGTTTACTTTTTCGAATTTCTTGATATGAGAAAAAGCGACAAAACCGCATTGAGAAAATTCCTGATCTGTGTACTGATTACTGTTGCTTTGATAACACTGTGCCATTCAGCCGGAAATTTCATCAATGCCAAAACCCCGGGATCAGCTGAATTCGAACAGTACAACTTCTACAGATCCAGAATTCAGGACTATAATCTGAATTCTGATTCTCTTGACAGTGCTGATTCTGAGATATATATGATTCACGGTTGGATGAATAATGACCCAAATGTCTTTACGGTAGACAGATTAAAGACCTTAAGCGCTGTCTATAGTTCAACTAAACAGAGCCCTGCCATACCGGAAGTCCTGTCAACGTATTTTACTTTCATCACGGATATGACAATGACACAACAGGTATTGCTCCTTTCTATAATATCAGGCCTTGCGATCATGCTGTTCAGCTCAAAGAAAAAAATGTATCCGCTGCTGCTCATCGGTTGCTTTATGATGTTGGAATTATACTTGGTTTATTCCGGCAGGTATGGTGTACACAGAGTGGATTTTGGAATTCTTGTTGCTTTGCTTGTTTCAATGTTCTATTTAAACAGTGATCTTACTCCTGCAATCAAAAAAATAATTGAAACCTACAAAATCAAAATCCGCAAAGAAATAATTATTGCTATCGTTTCACTTGTTACCGGAGTAATTGTTTTAGTTTTGGGATACTTACCCGCAGCAAAGCAATCCGCATACAGAAACTATTTCCATTATTTGCATGCTGCATTTCTTGATGCCTGCAGCAATGATAATTACTTTTATGTGATTCATCCTATGGCTTATGATGTCGATACGGATCGCAATATATATGATCTGCCTCAGGATATCTTACAAAACAGATATTGTTATATGGGAGGTTGGGGGGCCGGAGTTGCAATTCCGGGACAGAATTATTCCGGTACAACCGATACAGATACGAGCATATGGGAACAGTGTGTTGACAGTGAAAATATAAGATTGGTTTTACACACTGAGTCGAGTTCATATTGCATAGAGACAATAGAATGGTATATCGAAGAGCATTACTGCAGTAATGTTGAGAGTATCATCGAATACGAAAACGAATTTATTGTTGTCTACAGGATAGTATCAGCAGACTAATCAGGTGTTTTATAAATTTAAACTAAAAGGCCGGCAAATCTGCCGGCCTTCTTCAATAATTACAGTCTCGAATCTCAGTACTGCGGTTCATAGCCGCAGATAGAACAGAGGATCGTTCTGCCCGGGCCAAATGCGCGCATCTTGGTTGTTCCGCAATAAGGACAGAGATGCTCATCCACATGTCCGCAACTTGTGCAAATAGTCTTTTTTAGTTCTGAAGAACTTACAAGCGCCGGCTGTCTGCACTTGGGACAAAGAGCTCCGTCAGGATTATATGAAGTTTCATTGGAACCTGTCACCTGATAGATCCTTTCAATATTGATCGTTTTTTCAGCCATATCTAATCTCCTTATCTCAGATTTTCTGATTTATCATTTTATTCACAGTTCTACTTTACCCGATGAATATCTGAAATCTGTTAATGGGTGTTTAAAGGTCTGTAAACACTACCCCGACACTGGCATGCACAGTTGCACAAAAAGTCCTTAAAGCGCTTGATACACATACTCTTCAACAAACTGTCAAAGTTCATAATATTGACTTATTTCAAACTTTGCTGTTTAATCTCTGACGGCAATTCTGAAAAAGAGGTAATAACAATTATGGCTTCTGACGTTAAATCTCAGGTTAAAGATGCTGTGGATAAACAGTACTTAACACCTGTAACCGTAAGTGATGAACTTCAGGAAAAGTTCATTAAGAAATCAAGATCATCATCCATCAAACTTCTGCCTGTCTCGATCATAGTAAGTGCAGTTGTACTCGTTATCCTGATCCTTCTTATCTACTTCATGAGATTCTTCATCATCAGCACGCTCGGACTTCTCTGCATCGTCTTCCCTATCTACGCTGTTTACAACATTTTCGCTACAGCAAAGGCTATCAAGAATCACGATTACGAGTTCTTCTCCGGCGAGGTAATCGATAAGACAGATAAGGGTTATACAGTAAGAGGACTTGAGGGACAGAACATTTCAGCTTTCATCGGCAAGAAGGAATACAATCCCGGTGAAAGAGTTATCGTTGCAAGACTTAACGACGAATTGAACCTCATCTCCGAAGAGTAATCTTCAACACAAAAGAAAACATCATGGCATCCGTTTTCCTTATTTCAGAAAACGGATGTCTTTTTTATTGTGATGTTTTCTGATAAAGAGTTAGAATAAAAAGATATAAAGGGGATTTTAAGGAGGAATTTCACTATGCCTATGATGGAAAGACCTGAAGTAAAAACATGCGCCGGCGGAGTATGCTGGGAGCATGAATTTGATTCATTCCGGATGAAAGCCTATGTGCCCGATAACAGCCTTGACGGTCAGACGAATAACTACGGATTCAGAGCGCCGCTCATTCTGGTTTTCGAGGAAGAAGCAAAGGATATAGTGAGCGCAGTCGAATTTGCAGAGAAAACAGGTCTTTCGAAGATAGCCGCAGATTTTGATTCAAGCGTTTTATTCATATACCCTAAGGCAGAAGGCGGATGGGAGAACTGTGACAGTACGCTCTACGCTGACGTTATCGCCGAGATCAAGATGATCACCGTTTATAAAGACGGCATAGTCGAGAATTTCAATTTCTTCACGCAGACTTTCGAAGGTTATTTTGCCAGAGGCGCGATCTTCAGAACTGACATCTACAGCTACGGCAAGTCGGCAGATTATGTAGCAAAAAATCTTCTCCAAAAAGTCGATGGCCAGTACCTCTGGGGACCAGGCGAGATCACTCCCGCAATGTGTTCAATGGAAAGATTAAGCATCACTCCTGATGTTCAACGCAAAGACATCGCGATCTTAAGCGTCGGCAACAGCGATGAGATCAACAATGCTTTCAAAGACTGCGAGAATCTTCTTATCAAAGATAATGCCGAATACGAAAAGGACTTCTATTCATTCGTCAAGAAGTTCAAGATGTGGTGCGGCAAGATCGAATTTGAGCCCGACTTCGAAGAGCTCGGAATGAAAGAGGATGCCGGTTTTGTGACCGTTAAGACTTCACCTGACAACGAGTTTCTTCCGGTAAAGACACCCGAGCACAAAGTCGGTTATTTTGCCTACTACAACAAAGACCTTTTGGAAAAAGGTTCGGTTCCTCTTGTCGTCGGATTCCACGGCGGCGGAGACTCTTCAATGTATCTGACATATGTTGCGGGATGGTGGGATGTCGCAAGAAAGAATGACTTCCTGTTCGTGTCGATCGAGAACCATCAGTTCGTCACAGCCACAGAAGCCAAGGAAGTAATCGAAACACTTATCACCAGGTATCCTGTTGACACTTCGCGCATTTATGCGACAGGCTTTTCAATGGGAAGCGGAAAGACATGGGATCTTTATCAGGAGTGTCCCGAGATTCTTGCAGGCATAATGCCGGCAAGCGCCCTCTTCCCCGTCTATAAGACTTTTTGGGGCAAGCCTGTTACAGATAAACTCAACAGGACAGTACCAGTTCCTGTTTTCTATTCCGGCGGCGAAAAGTCACACCTGCCGGAACTCCCTTTCCATGCTGATTCATCACTTGAGCGTGTTAAGTATGTCGCTCAGGTAAACAGGCTCAGGAAGACATTTGAAGAAGTCTCCTTCGAAGACAAAGACAAGTGGGAAGATCCCATCTGGGGAATCCCCGGAGACCGCACGGAGAAGCTCTACGATCCGACAAGAGATTCAACACTGACAGTCAATTATTTCGACAGCGAAGACGGTGTATGCAGGACTGCGTTTGCTAGCGTGAGCAATCAGGTGCACGAGTTCAGACAGCACAGCGCAGAGTGTGCCTGGAAGTTCATCTCACAGTTCAGGAAAGAGTAACTGTTATCAGGTATTTTCCGTCATCTCTTCAGCGATCTTCTTCGCAAATTCTGCGAGGATGACAGCAGCGGCAGTTTCCGAATCAATCTGTGGACCGAGCCAGTATCTATTAGACTTTGAAGAGTCACTTAATGACAGATATAATCCGATTTCAAATCTGGTCTTAGGCGGCTCAAATCTGAATGCTGAACCCTGCGAATCCTTATCGGGATTACCGATACATATCAGATCTGTCTTAAGCTCTTTTAGGTCGTAAGAATCACCATTGGCACTGAGCGTTTTGTCAGTCAGCTTAAGTTCTGTCACAAGGCTGTCTATGTTTGATCTTGTCTTCATGACGATGCTTATCCAGTAAGCTGCAAGAAAGCCTGCACCGGCAGTAAGTATCACTGCAAGAGAAATTGTCTTTATATTCATCACTGCGCCTGCTAAAAGGACAACAGCGACAATGCCGATAATGACCGAGAACTTGACAGTGTCTACTTTGAACTTGTTCTTATCGATCTTGACAGTGACAGGATTGGATCTGACCGTCTCTCTGACTAAGTCAAAACGCCTGCCATTTATTACCTTAACACCTTCTTTTAAAAAAGCTGTAAGATTCTCCCGTAATACTTTCGCGTTCCTGTCTGCTATAGGTCCCGTCCAGAAAAATCTTCTTATCTGCTTTCCCGAATCATCAGATGCGATAACGATAAGGTCCTGTCCCATACACGGCACAAAAAGCTGCGATAAGCCTGTCGTGAAGTTAAATCCTGTCCCTCTCAGATTATCAGGATCTATACTCGATCTGTATTCAAAGTTGTTGATCTTCATTCCATCTTCTGTGATCGAAGCGGACTTGATGCATCTTCTGAAACTTTTGATCGTTGCTATGACCGACATAATAAGATGAGCTAAAAGGATACCTGATAAAACGAGAAGCAGATCATCTAATGTCTGGTGCTTCGCGTAAATATCAGCACTGTAAACCCATAGCGCTGCCGGAACACTTATCGCCGTAAAAATGATCTCTGCAACAAGACCTGTAATTACTCTTTTTTTTATGGCCGAATAATCCGGCTCGAAAACGCGCTTATCCATATCTGTTCTCTACTCCGAAATGATTGTAAAACAACAGTAGTATATCATGTGACTCGCACCTTTTGTTTTTCCGGAGAATTTCAGGGGGGGCATCTGTATTGTTATGCATATGCAGAATTGCCGAAAATTATGCGTGATCGCCCTAATATCGGCAATTTGTCGCGGGCGAGTTGCCGTTTACAGAAGGATTTAAAGGCAAAATCGGCAAATTGAATCTATAGTTGCCGATATCATGAGAATTCTCATCAAATACCGGCAAAAACTAAGAGAGAATTGCCGATTTCAGTAATGATTTTCGCGGCGGAGAAAAAAAGACGTAATCACTTGTGTTCGCCGATGATCTTTTCCATCCAGATCATGTTGTACCAGCGGCCGAATTTATAGCCGCACTTATGAAATTCTCCGACTTTGATATAGCCCAGATGTTCATGGAACTGTTCGCTGTTTCTGGTGAGATATTCGTCTTCAGCGACAGGATCTGCGATGCAGGCATACAGGTTGATAAGATGCCTTGCCTTTAGCTCATTTTCAAGAGTCTCATATAGACTTTTGCCGTATCCTTTCAGGTGCGAATCACGGTCAAGATAGATAGTGACTTCACAGGAGTGATCGTAGGCAGCGCGGTCATAAAAGACGCCCGCATAGGCATAGCCTACGATATTGCCGTTGTCTTCCAGGACAAGATACGGATAGCGTGTCAGTGTATTCGAGATCCGGTCTTGAAACTCATTGAGAGAAGGCACTTCGATCTCAAATGTTATCGCAGTGTTCGCAACATAATATGAATAGATCTCAAGTAGCCTTCCTGCATCGTCCGGCGTTGCGCTTCGGATAAGCATAGTATCCTCCATCAGTTAAGTATCAGATTGCCGTCTTCAGTAAACTTCAGCGTTGCGTTCTCCGCATGCATCATTACAGCTCTGTATTTAAACGGTTTTATATCACCTGCCGGTGTGTGAATGACCGTTCCGTAAACAGGTTCGATGCTCCTGATCCGGCCGCTCTCGTAAAGCTCGATCCCGAGTTTGGTTTTTATTGGGCCTGCAGGTGTATTAAAAGTCATTTCGTCAGAGGGCCAGAGCGTGATGCTCCTTATTCTCCCGGACGGGTAAAAGAAGATGCACTCGGGCTTGATATGGTACTTTTCGCCTGCTATTTCGAAGTCGTATGATGGTGCATATTCCGCTTCTTCTTCGATGCTCCAGTAGGCGCTGATCTGGCCGTATAAAGGGAAGATCCTTTTCGCGTTGCCATCTTCGTAAAACGTTATCAGTTCGGCCTGATATTCACCTGACGGGAAAGACAATACCTGAGGCTCTTCAAGATAGACGCTCTTCAAAGCACGGGAGTCATATAAACAGACCGCGCAGCGGTGCTTCTTTCTGTAGTCCGAAGCTCCGCTGCACGGAAGGAGATTACCGTACTTGGTACTAATGACGCTCAAGGATCAGTTACCAAGGTCGATAACGGGGATTACTGCACCGTTGTACTTGTCAGCGATCCACTGCTGTGTCTCTTCTGAAAGGAGTGCATCAACGAGTGCCTTTACTGCAGGGTTATCCAGGTCTTCTTCCCTTACTGCGATGATGTTTGCATAAGGGCTGTCCTTGCCTTCGCTGAAGAGCTTTGTGGATGTGATACCTGCTTCAAGTGCTTTGTTTGTGTTTGTGATGAAGAAATCGTAATCGTCTTTTGTGGGGATGATCTGAGCAGAGTCGATCTCGACGATCTCGATAGGCTTCTTATATTCTGTGATGTCCTTAACTGATGCGCTGAGTGAATCCTTGGCTTCGGGATCGAGAACGATGAAGCCGTTTTCTTCAAGGATACGGAGTGCTCTGTATTCGTTTGTGCCGTCGTTGGGGATTGCAACTACTGCATTGTCAGGGATCTGATCTACAGAAGTGTACTTGTCTGAATAAGCTGTGATGGGTTCGATGTGAATGCCGCCTGCACTTACGAGCTTGTAGCCGTTGGCTTCAACTTCGCTCTCGAGATAAGGCAGATGCTGGAAATAGTTGAAGTCGATCTCGCCTGAATCAAGTCTCTCATTTGTTGTTGAGTCAGCAGCTGTTGCAACGAGTTCGATCTCGATTCCCTGCTCTGCGAGAATGGGCTTAACGTGCTCAATGATCTCGGAGTGAGGTACGAGGTCAACTATACCTCTAAGGACGACCTTGCCGTCAGAGCTTGCCTGTGCATCTGTTACCTGTGCGCTGTCCTGTGCAGTTGATGCTTCCGTAGCTGCTGTTGTCTGCTGTGCAGGCTTTTGTGAGCAGGCTGCGAAGTTGAATGCCAATGCGCCTAAAGCGATTGTAGATATGATCTTTTTTGATAATGTGTTTTTCATGTCGTTTACTCCTTAAATTAAATAAGATTTCGTGATTTTAGTATTCTCTTTGACACCAGATTTCCGATGCCCTGTATCAGCTGGACAAGAATTACAAGTATGTACACACATGCAAACAGTCTGTCGTGCTGAAATCTCTGATATCCGTATCTGACTGCGATGTCGCCGATGCCACCTGCTCCAAACATTCCGGCAAGCGCCGTCATTGACAATACGGTGATAACGGATACCGTGAATCCTCTGATAAGTGACGGAAGAGTCTCGGGAAGAAGCACTTTTAAAATGATGCTTATATTTTTGCTTCCCATTGCCTGAGCTGCTTCGATCTTACCTTTGTCGATCTCCAGAAGACTGCTTTCAACGATACGTGCATACATCGGGATGCAGCTTGCCGCTATTGCGATTATGCATGCGTTGGTGCCGTATGATTTTCCGAAGATAAGTCTTGCGACCGGGATCATTAGAATGATCATGATCATCTGCGGCAATGATCTCAGGCAGTTGATAAGCCACCCCGATAATGTGTATGACACTTTCAGAGGGATCAACCCGTTTGGATTTGTTATGTCAAGGAGGATCCCTATCACGATTCCGAACACCAGCATGATCAGTGATGATATAGCTGTCATGTAAAGTGTCTCACCGATAGGTCCCCAAAGATCTTTCCAAATCTCAGGAGACAATGATGCTAGGAATACCTCCCAGAAAGATGAATCTAATAAGCTCATCTGCTGCCTCCTTAAATGCCTTCGCCTTTGGTAAATTCAGGACTTTGAAAGAGCATAAATACCTTTGCAAACAACTCTCCGGTCTTGCTGTGAGGATTCTCGAAAATATCTCTTACAAGTCCGCTCTCCGTGATCTTTCCGCCTTCAAGAACTGCCATTCTGTTGCATGTATATCTGATGGCGTCAAGCTCGTGCGTAATCATCAGTATCGTGATTCCGTACTTCTGATTTATCTCCTTCAGGAGATCTAAGATCTGGATAGTTGTCTGCGGATCGAGCGCCGATGTTGCCTCATCTGAGATGATGAAATCAGGCTTTGTTACGATAGCTCTTGCGATACCGACTCTCTGCTTCTGTCCGCCGGACAATGCACCGGGGTGAGCCTTGAGCTTCTCTGTAAGTCCTACAAGTTCGGCAGTCTCCGATACTCTCTGCTTAATCTCTTTTGGGGGAACTCCGGATATCTCAAGAGGGTACGCAATATTCTGATAGACCGTCATTGAGTCGAAAAGATTGAAGTTCTGGAAGATCATTCCCATCTTATGACGCTGCTTTAAGAGCTGGTCTTTTGAAAGTGATAGGATGTCTGTTCCTCCAAGTTCGATCGTACCGCTGTCAGCCTTTTCGAGCCTGTTGATGCAGCATGCGAGAGTGGATTTGCCTGCACCGGAGAAACCGATGATTCCGAATATCTCACCCTTTTCGACATCGAGATCAATACCGTCCAGAACCTTAAGCGGCTGACCATGAGGGTAGAATGTTTTATGCAAGTCTTTGATCTGCAGATATGCACTCATAATCTTAACCGTGGCTGAACGTATCAGCTGCTCTCTCCTTTCTGTCTTTATAAAGTTCGCTATGTAAGTCCTTACCCTTACCCGGTATGCCGAGGCTGTCTGCTCTGCAGTGTTGGCAATGACGGAATACTTCAAGATACCGGCCTGCCTTGACGCGCACTTCTTCGAGATCTGCGCATGTCGGTGCGGGAATATCCTTCATCTCATTCTGAGGGATAAGAGGAATGATGTTCAGTATCGAAGCTCCGAGTTCTGCCGTCACTTTCGCAACCTCGGGAATGTGCTGATCGTTGATGCCCGGTACGAGCACACTGTTGATCTTTACTACGATTCCCTTTTCGGCAGCTCTCTTTATACCTTCAAGCTGTTTTTCTATAAGTAAACGTGCACCTTCAACGCCTTCGTGTTTCCGGCCCTTCTCATCGATAACGAAATTATTGATCTTCGCTTCGATCTCTGGATCTACGGCGTTGACCGTTACCGTCAAAGTCTCGATACCGATCCTTGCGATCTCATCGACCTTATCGGGAAGTCTGAATCCGTTTGTCGAAAGACAGCAGATAAGTTCCGGATAATTTTGCTTTATCAAACTGAATGTCATTAACGCCTGGTCATTGGCGAGTGTGTCTCCGGGACCTGCTATTCCGACAACAGTGAGTTCGGGACATAATTCCTTAGCTCTCCTGACTGTCTCAACGGCTTCTTCCGGCTTTAACACCAGTGAACTTACACCGGGCTTTATCTCTGATTTATTGAATGCCCTTGTGCAGAATTTGCAGCTGATGTTGCAGACGGGACTTACTGGAAGATGCACTCTTCCTGCCGTCACATTCGAATGGCCTCCCAGGCATGGATGTCTTTTCTGCAGATTCTCGAAAGAACCTTTTCTGTTTGTTCCATCGTATACCTTTCTCCTTTTTTCTTCTTTATATCGCGGTGCCAGAATGCTTACTCTGGAATTGATAAGTCTGTCCAATACGAAGGACACTTCCTTTTCGACATCGACACTTTGGATAAGCCTGTTATCCAGGGCTCTCTTCGCATGAAGTCCTGACTTTGCGGAGAAAACGATATTGCAGTCATCGATAGTTTCCGTGAGACGCTCGATGAGCGAATCGTCATGCTGGAGAGATACTCCGAGGCTGTCGATCCTTCTTGTATCAACAAGCTCATACGTCTTTGCTTCGGTATCGATCTCATAGATATCGAATCTGTCAGCCACACCGAAGTGCCTGTTGATATTTACTCCGTCTCCTGTTGTAAATGCTGCCCTTATCATTTCCGTTTCCTTAAATGTGGTAATTGTCCTTAATGCTGTCCATGAGACCGAATTCGATCAGGATCTCTTCAAGTCTCTCCTGTGTCATCGGCTTGGGGATGACGAACTGTGTGTTGTTCTCGATTGCCAAAGCAAGGTTCCTGTATTCCTGTGCCTGAGGATGCTTGGGGTCGTGATCGATTACCGTTTTCTTCTTGATCTCGGCTCTCTGAACTTCGTTATCTCTCGGAACGAAGTAGATAAGCTGGCTTCCGAGTTCTTTTGCAAACTCTCTTAAAAGCTCATTTTCCCTGTCAACTTTTCTGCTGTTGCAGATGATTCCGCCGAGTCTTACGCCGCCCTTGAGTGCGTACTTCTGAATACCTTTGCAGATGTTGTTTGCCGCATAGAGCGCCATCATCTCGCCTGATGCAACGATGTAGATCTCCTTGGCCTTACCTTCTCTGATCGGCATCGCAAATCCTCCGCACACAACGTCGCCCAAAACGTCATAGAAAACATAGTCAAGATCGTCAGTATATGCGCCCAGATCTTCAAGCATTCCGATGGAAGTGATGATTCCTCTTCCTGCGCATCCGACACCCGGTTCAGGTCCGCCGGACTCTACGCATCTGATGCCGCCGAAACCCTTTTTCTCGATCTGGCTCAGGTCATCAACTTCACCTTCTTCGCGGAGCGTATCAAGTACTGTTCTCTGTGCAAGGCCGTTGAGCAAAAGTCTTGTAGAGTCAGCCTTCGGGTCGCATCCTACGACCATTATCTTTTTGCCGAGTTCGGCAAGGCCTGCCGTAAGGTTCTGTGTTGTTGTGGACTTTCCGATTCCACCTTTTCCATAAATTGCAATCTGTCTCATCGTCAGTAATCTCTTTTCTGTTTTTCTATATGTGTTTTTGTCTTATCTGTATGTCGCAAGCACTCTGTCGTAGATATCTTCGATAACTCTCAAGCCGCCTTCGTAACCTGTGTAACCGCAGTTCATGACGAGTCTGTGCTGCACCGGTACCGATATGATCAGGAGGTCTGCGTGAAGCTCATCTGCAATATGCTTGTCCCATGAACTTCCGAGAATAAGAAGTCTCTTGTCCTCATAATCTTTCGCATCTTCCAAAAGCTTTTGCTGATCAAGTCCCGCGTCGGGATCGAAGACCACTTTCACATCTCTTTTCTGAAGGTCTGAGATCTTCGAGAACTCTTCAAGAACACTTTCCTGATACTTCTCCGGGATGTCATCTACGATAAACTGAATTCCCGGAATGATGCCCAGCTCGTTAAGGAGGAACTTTGAAAAACCGAGTGAGTATGAAGCATCAGCAAGTGAGTAGAATCTTCTCGGAATTCCGTATCTGAATTCGAGCATGAAGCTTGCCATCTTATCGATATGTGAATAGAACTTTTTCTCTTCGCGGTCTATATATTCTTCAACCTTTTTCTGATCGAGTTCACCGAATTCCGCAACTGCTCTCAGGAACTTCGATGTCTCCTTAGCGCCGATAGGTGCATAAGGAAAATGCAGATAAGGTGTGCCGTACTTTCTTTTAAGGTGCTTAACTATATCAAGGCCTGCCCATGTTCCCGCAAGGATATTGAACTGAGCCTGAGGGATCGACTTCCATTCGGATATGCCTTCCGACTCATTTCCGAAGAGAATGTTGACCTTAAGCCCTATACCCGTGAGCACTCTTTTGAGCTGCTCCAAGTTGCCGTTCCAGTAAGGATCCTGATAAGGAATGCTCGCGAAAACATTTACAAGTCCGGGGATCACTTCACGGTCTTCGTTGAACTTATCGACATACTGGTCGATGATCGCGTTGACGACTCTCGAGTGGCTCACATAGTTGTTGGATTTGAATCCGCCTTCCTCAACATAGACGATGGGCTTGTCCTCTTCCTGAAAGGAACCGACTACCGATGCAACATCGTCACCTGTGATAGCAGCTGTGCATCCTGTGATCACAACGTAAATGTCACCATCGATCACCTTGAATGAATTCTCGACAACGTTTCTCAGTTTCTTCTCGCCGCCGAAAACAACATCAGCTTCCTCAGAGTTTGTGCAGGGCATCGTAGATCCGCCCGCATAGCCTTCACCCTGTCCAATTATCCTCGATACCTGCACTCCGCAGCCGGGGCCTGAGTGAAGGATCGGTACACCCTTCTTTATTGCCACCACGCTCTGGCATGCGCCGAGCGCACATGTAAATCTTGGTTGTTCAATAGCTCCTGACATCTTAGAATCCTCCTCTTCCCTGAGCACATCCTTTTCCCGAACCGTCACCCTGGAAATATCCTGGATCCTGGTCAAACCACCACTTTGTGTAAGGGTTTGAAGCGTGCTTCGAGTAGTTCTTTATGAACTCAATGGAATCTAATGCATCGTCTATTCTTCTTGCGTAATTGAGTGCGCCCTTGTATCCGATACCGAACTGTTCATCACCGATGAGAAGTGAAGGGATACCGAACTTTGCACCCCATAATGTCATTCCGCCGTGTCTTGCCAGAATGAGATCGGGCTTGATCCTGTTGAGCGCATTAACGAGTTCGCATGCCTGCTTGTTGCATACCCTGTAGTCAGGAACATCACCATAATTCTTAACTGCCTGACCTAAGATATCGAGCTTGTCATCACCGCTGTCATAGACAGGGTCGTGATGGAATACCGCTGCTCCTACCACATCCATTCCGAGCTCTCCGAGAAGCGTGATCAGGGCCTGTCCGTGAGCCGCACCTGCTGTGACATATGCTCTCTTACCCTTGAATTTTTCCTTGAGTTTGTCGATCTCGGGAACATACTTCTCGTGGCCTTCCTTGATGATCTCTTCTGCGATCTCTTCCTTGCCGACGAGTTTGCCGAATGCACGGAGCCACCTGTCTGTTCCTGCAACGCCATATGCGGGCGGTACAAGGACTTCAGGCACATCGTGGAGCTGGTTCAGACCTGCACCCATATATGTTGAAAGTGAAGGGCAGATATGGATAGAAGCAGCAGCTTCACTTACGTGTGACAACTCCTCAACAGTTGAGAAAGGAATGATGTACTGCGGCTCATATCCGAATCTTCTTACGATGTCATCGAAAACATGGCTGCCCCAGAAATTGATGATATTCACTTTATTCGTCTTCTTTTCGGCGGGCTTAACGATGCCTCTTAAAACCGTGTGATATGCAGCGTCAAAACCTGTTGTCCAGATCTTCGATCTGAAACCTTCGCATGTGCATGTAACGACAGGTATTCCAAGTTCTTTTGAAGCCTGATCAACGACTGCTTCTATATCTTCACCGATGATTCCCGAAGCGCATGAAGTCGTTACGAAGATAGCATTCGGATGAACTCTATCGTACGCGAGCCTTATAGTCTCTTCAAGCTTTTTTGCCGCACCGAAAACAGTGTCCTTCTCGAGAATGTTCGTGCAGAAATATCTTCCTAATGCAGGGGGAAGATCTCTTCTTGCCTGCTCTACTCTATATGTAAAATTGAAATCCGCAAACTCGCCTGCGCAGCCGATGGGTGCATGATCGATAACCACTGCATCTCTGATCATTGCGAGCTGACAGAAAGCCTGCTGCTGATTGCAGCCGAGACACTGTGAGAATTTTCTCTTGCAGTCCTTGAGCTGACCTTTTGCTGACTGCTCAACGATCTCTGATGCAGCTCCTGTAAATGCGTTTATCGTACCGAGTCTTTTCTCGCGGATAACGACGCTTGGTTCCTTGATGCTAATCTGTGACATCCTTGTGTAATCTCCTTTTACAAATCCACCATTTTGGTGGGTTTTGTTTTGCTTAGGAGATGATACCCCTACGGTGTCGGAAGTGTTAATACAGAAGATTGATAGTCAGTTATAACCCCGGTTTATAACGCAAAAGACTTCATAAGCTCAATGTACTTTTCACCGAGTTCACTAAGTGTACTTCCTTCCCGCGTCACGTAAACAACAGATGTTTTCTCGCGGCTTTCATAAGGAACTGCCCTGTATCTCGAGCCGTTCAGTTCTTCGCAGATAATACCTGAACAGAGCGTGTATCCGTTAAGTCCGACCATCATGTTGAGCATAGTGCCTCTGTCACTTACTTTTATGCTGTCCTTCTTTTCGAACATGCTGACAGGTTCTTCTGCAAGATATATCGGCGCATCCTCGCCCTGATAGAATGTCAGACACGGATAGGGCTCAAGATCTTTCTCTGTTACTTTTGCACGATTTGCAAGCGGATGCTTCGAATAAAGATACGCATAAACTTTGCAGTCGAACAGTTTATGGCACTCAAGGTTATTG
Organism: Oscillospiraceae bacterium; assembly: GCA_902788505.1. Lineage (GTDB taxonomy): Bacteria > Bacillota > Clostridia > Saccharofermentanales > Saccharofermentanaceae > Saccharofermentans. The sequence goes on along the minus strand of CADAKH010000001.1, from coordinate 137,727 downwards.
TATTTCAGATATTTCTGCAGATAAGTATTGTTGTATTCGTCAAGATGGATAACACCTATCTCGGACCTGAATGTCCTGACATCCTTGATGACCTCCGATGTCTTTCCTTCATAGACAGAGAACTCATATTTATCCGTTCCGTAATCCGAGATCAGCTGAATATAAGACTTCACCGCAAACGTGTAATGCTGAGTTGATACACCGAATTTTATCTTTTGTTCCTTATCGATGTATCTTTCTTTTAAGAGATCGTACTGCGCAATTACCTGTCTTGCGTAAACAATAAAGTCCGCACCTTCGGCGGTAGTCGTAACGCCCCTGTTGGAACGCTCGAAAATCGCAAACCCGACTTCATCCTCAAGATCTTTTATCGCATCCGATATGGCAGGCTGCGACACGAAAAACTTCTGGGCAGTCTTGTTTATAGACTTCTCGTCAGCTGTTGAAATAGCATATATCAATTGTTGAAGCGTCATAGTTCCGGCCTCGCTTCTGATAAAATGCTAACATTGTATTATATTAACCTATTAAGTCAATAGGTTTCTGTTCAATCTGAATATTACTTCTCCAGCTCCGCTATGCAGTCAGCAATGACCCGGCCAAGTTTTCTCTGGTTCCCGGCATCAAGATGGCAGCCGTCGGCATCGCTCGCTTTTACATGTTCCGCAGCGTTGACATAAGCAGTGCCGTACATTGCGGAAAGCTGCTGATACCAGCCTGCCAGTTCGGATGAGACTTTGGTTGCATTCCCGTAGCCGAACGAGTCACCAAGCCATGAATCCTTAATGGCTTCAGAGATAACGGGCGGTGATACAAGAACGATTTGGAAACTGTTCTGACATCTGAACTCGTTATAGGATTTGACCTTCTCTAAAAGTATCTGCATCTCGCCTGCAATATCCATTGATGAATAAGCGAACTTGCGCTTGCAGTCGTTTGAGCCGAGCATGATTATCACATAATCGAGAGGCGTGTGACTCTCAAGGCATGGACCGATATATTTAAGGCCATTCTTCTCGCCTTCTGCCGGATCTTCGGTAGCAATGGTCCGGCCGTTCTGACCCTCTTCGATGATCTCATAGCCTTCGCCCAGGATCTTGCCCATCACACGCGGCCACCTGGAATCTTCATCAAGGCGGGTTCTTTTCTCAGGGTCAAAACCCCATGTGAGCGAATCACCGAAGCAAAGTATCTTTTTAGTCATAATTCACACCTCGTTTTTGAAGAATTATAACAGTAAACGCGCGAACAGAGACGTACTTTCCGTTCTGTGTATACAGAATTTCTATATTCGTACAATTATTGTTTTCATTTAGTTAATTATATCGAAGGAACTGAATTTTATAATTATTTATGTAATTAATCAGAGAGTTATGTCATTCTCGAAAGAATCCTGTCACTGAATATTATTTGGAGGTAGTCCTCAATGGAAAACAAGAACCTGTATGATTACACTATCAAAGACATTCCCGAGCTGATGTTCGAAAATGTTGACGCGATCGTAATTGTCGATCCTGCAATCGATGCTTATAAGAGTATAGTCCGCCGCGGAATGTTCGAAACATTTTTGAGTGAGTCCGGAATCTATCATGACCTTATCCTGGATCTGTGGTTCCACTTCAACGATTCCAATGAGAAGGTCTCAGGAGATTATCAGATCTTTGCCGACAACACCGGCATATTCACTTCAAAGTACAGCCGCAGACTGAGAATCGTTCTTGAGAACGAGACAGAACCCCACATCGTTCAGCTGACAGTCTATCCTTTCGATGACAATAAGAAATATATATTCGTAATGGATGAGTTCAACGACAGCGAGTCTTTGCAGGAATCCCTCACCACAAAGAAGATCAACACCATCCAGAATTCCTACCTCTTCTCGATGTATATCGATCTGACACAGAATACCACGAGCAGCATCAACGTTACGGAGATCTCCGAAGATGTTGTTAACTACAATCTCTCATACACCGAGTGGAGAAACATGATCGTTAACATGTTCCTGCCTGAAGATCAGGAGCAGTTTCTCCGCCGTACGGATCCGGAGTACCTCAAGAAGAACTTCACTCCCGGCAGAACATCTTCTTACGATTGCATGATGCGTAACCTTGAAGGAAACTTCATCTGGGTCAAGCTCATCTTCAGCCGTGCGCAGACAGACAACGAAGAAGACTACAGATACGTCTTTATGGTCCAGGATATCAACGACAACTCAATGGAACTTCTCTCCACACTTCAAATGTATGAGGAAAGAGCTATCAAGGATCCGCTCACAGGCGTTTACAATCACGGCGAAGTTGATACAAGACTTCATAACGCTCTCACTCTCCGCCAGAAGAACAACACTCCTGTATCCGTCATGATGATCGATCTCGACCACTTCAAGGAAGTAAACGATAACTATGGTCACGCAGTCGGTGATACAACACTGAAGCACCTGGCAAAGATCCTTCAGGAATTTTCCAAAGAAGAGAATACCGATCCCGGACGCTGGGGCGGTGAGGAGTTCATCGTTATCTGCCGCGAAAAGGACAGCGCCGGCGCATTCGAACTTGCAGAGAAGCTCAGAAAGAAAGTCGAAGAGCATCTCTTCCCCGACGTACTGCATGTAACATGCTCGGTCGGTGTCACGGAGTTCAAGCCTGAAGACGACTTCACTTCAGCATTCAACAGACTCGACAAGGCAATGTACACTTCAAAGCAGAATGGAAGAAATCAGTCAACACTGCTGTAATATATAAGAAGAAGTTCATCAGATAACAGAAGCAGAAAAACAAATTAAGGACGTAACATGATCGACGGGTTCAGCGCACAACTTACCATACTGTTAGTTGAAGCATTTTTATGCCTTGCGCTGACACCTATCTACGCGATCAGCAAGGACCCTATCCGCATCCGCAAGTCAGTCGTAGTCTCACTGAACCTGACATGCAGTGCGATGCTGTTCTGCGAATATCTCTTCTATGTCTATAACGGAAGCTCCGACTCGTTCGATGTCTTCATAATGCATCTGGTCAACGCGGGTGTTTACTACCTGATCGTTCTCATGATGCTCTTCTATGCGATACTCGTTTTCCTGAGACTTTTCGGAAGATTTGATGTCAGGAAGGACATGCCCTGCAGGAAGAGACTGATCGCAGTGATCACAATATTCATCACCGGCATTCTTTTGATCAGCTTTTCACAGTTCACCGGCATCTACTACACATTTGACAGCAACAATGTTTACCAGAGAGGTCCGCTCTTCTGGCTTGCAGCGATCATCCCGACGGCAGGTGCACTTATAGTCTCCTCCGTTCTTATCGAGCACCGCGAAAAGATCTCGCTCACACAGCGTCTCATCATGCTCTCTTACCTTGTCCTCCCTATAGCTGGCGAGGTCATCCAGTTCCTGTTCTTCGGTAACTCACTCATGAACATCAGTTTGGGACTTGCTGTCCTCCTGATGTCCTTCGAGAACGTTGTCGATAAAGAGAAAGCCATCATCAAGGCAACGAAGACGGAAGTCCGGACAGGACTTGCAAATGAGCACGGTGTTATCGAGTGGCTCAACAACATGAAGGGCAAAGAAGAACTCAAGAAGTATTCCGCAGTATTCTTCGACCTTCGCAAATTCTCCGATATCAACCGCATCTACGGTGTATCAAACGGCAACCGCATCCTTGCAAATTTCGGCGATTTAATGCTTAGCAAGATCGATTCTGACGAGATACTCGGAAGACAGTTCGGCAACCAGTTCGTTGCGATCGTCAAAGACCGCAATCTTGATGATCTCCTGAAAACATTGCGTGGTGTCGATGTTTCTTTCAACGACATCGAGACAGGCGCCCTGAACAAGGTCACTCTGACTGCCAGAATCGGCGTTTACAAGATCGACAGGACAGACCTGGACGGCGAGGATCTCCTTGTTTTCGCGGTGCATGCATTAGTTATCGCAAAATCCAAAGATAACGATGAGATCGTATGGCTCACGCAGGAACTTCTGGATAATGCCGAGAAGCGCAAGCAGCTCGAAAGCGACATCAGGAATGCACTTAATTCCGGTGAATTCAGGCCTTACTATCAGCCAAAGGTAAGTCTCAAGACCGGCAAGCTCTGCGGCATCGAAGCTCTCTCCCGCTGGAATCACGACGGCAAGCTCGTAGCACCTATCACATTTATACCTATAATGGAAGCCAACGACACGATACGTCTTCTTGACCTCCACATCCTTAAGTGCGTTTGCGAGGACATCGCGGAATGGCTTGCCCAGGGGATCGATACGCCCGTCATATCCATAAACTTCTCAAGACGTAATCTTGCAGATCCTCAGCTGGCCAAAAAGATCGATGCAGTCATAAAGAATGCAAAGATCCCTAAAGACAGGATCGAGATCGAGATTACTGAGACAGTCGACGAGTTTTCTATCGATGTGCTCCACGACTTCGTAGATGAACTACACACACTCGGTTACAAAGTCTCTATCGATGACTTCGGCAGCGCAAGTTCTTCCCTCACGCTTCTTCGTGAGATCTCTTTCGACACTCTCAAGATCGACAAGGGATTCGTTGATCACTCCAAGAAGAGAGACCTTGCGATCCTAACCTACATAATCAAGCTCGCTAAAGAGATCGACACCGACATAGTCGCAGAGGGCGTTGAGCAGAAAAAGCAGATCGACATCCTGAACCAGTTGGGCGTCGACGTCATTCAGGGATACTTTTTCGACAGGCCTCTGTCCAAAGAGGACATGACCGCAAGGCTCAAGTCACCTTTCTATAACAAATAAAAACTTAAGCAAACAAAGGTCTCCCGATCTTCTGCCGGAGGCCTTGTTTATGCATGACTGATATTTTCATCAAATGATGAGATCTGCTAATGCAGACAGAAAAAGCGTCTAAATACACTTTCGCTGTAAATATAATTTCTAATATAAAATTGATTAACTCGTATCATATTGACACATTGAAAAGATAACACTAATATATTCTAAAGAATTGTTGTTATTCTGCAGACAATCTGTTTCGTAGGCCTAATAATAATTCACATATATGGAACAAGGAATTTCCACGATTGGAGAGTCTCCTAAATGAAAAATAAGGAGGTATAAGCGTGAAGAAGATTCAAAAGACAAAGAAGGGTTTCACTCTTGTAGAAATGGTGCTCGTTATTGCCATTATCGTTATCCTTGCTGCTATACTTGTTATCGGTATTACGAAGTACATTAACGCAGCTAAGCAGGCTCAGGCATCACTTTCAATGCACGACTCATCTATCGGTGAAGTTAACAGTGCTATTTCTGCTAATACAGATCTCAACTTGGGTACAACAATCTGATTGGGTTATTTTAGCTAATTAAAAGAGGAGAACTAAAGTTCTCCTCTTTTTTTATGAATATGCATTGCCGGCACTCAAAAACTCAAACAATATTCTTTATTCCCTCGCATATTCTTCTGGCTACCAACGGGTTATTCATCGTATAGAGATGGATGCCTGAGATGTTGCTGGTAAGCAGGTCGATTATCTGACTTAAGCAGTAGGACATGCCGGCATCGAAAAGAGCTTCCCTGTTATCTTCGTAGCGGGCGATTATCCTCTGGAATCTTGCGGGGAATGATGCATTGCAGAGCGATACCATTCTCTTGATCTGCGCCGCATTTATTACAGGCATAACGCCCGGAATAACGGGTACGTCGATCCCCGCTATCTCACATTCCTCGTGGAAACGATAGAAGATGTCGTTGTCGAAGAACAGCTGCGACAGGAGAACTTCCGCACCTGCATCGACCTTTTTCTTGAGACTCTTGATCTCGGAGACAGTGCTTGGTGATTCGGGATGGCACTCCGGATAGCATGCACCCAGAAAGCAGAAATCGTTTTTGTTCTTGAGATATGTTATGAGATCAGTCGAGTGTTTGAAATCATCCTTGGCGCTGACATTGGGATTCGGGTCACCGCGGAGCGCCAGGATGTTCTCTATTCCTTCGTCCTTTAATACTTTCGCGAACTCGTCGATCTCACTCTTGTCGTAATGAAGACATGTGAGATGTACCACAGGTTCGATGTTGTATTCATACTTGATCTTCTTTGCAAGCTCGATCGTCCTGTTGCAGTTGGACGATCCGCCTGCACCGAAGGTCACGCTGATGAAGTCAGGCTTGAGCTCGGCCAGGACTTCGAGAGTATCGTCGATGTTCTCGAGTTCGGCATCTTTCTTGGGCGGAAAGATCTCGAAAGAAAGACTTCTTTTATTCTTGTAAACCTGTGATACTTTCATGTTTTATCCTCTTATCTGTTTTGCGGCAGCCACGAGATTTGTAAGGCTCTTTACTGTCTCTTCATTTCCTCTTGTCTTGAGTCCGCAGTCGGGGTTGACCCAGAGCTTTGAATCTTCGATCTTGGCTCTCATCTTTGTAAGAGCTGCGACGATCTCTTCGACTGAAGGAACGCGTGGGCTGTGAATGTCGTAAACGCCCGGTCCGACTTCTGTCTTGAAATTGTTCTCCTTGAGCGAATCAAGGATCTGGAGGTCTGAACGTGATGCCTCGAAAGTGATGACATCGGCGTCCATAGCATCGATCGCGGGAATGATGTCCGTGAATTCGCTGTAGCACATATGCGTGTGGATCTGAGTCTCTGGCTTTACTTTGCTGTGAACGAGTCTGAATGCGGGGATCGCGAAATCGAGATACTCGCTGTACCAGTCGGACTTTCTTAAAGGGAGCTTCTCTCGGAGTGCAGCCTCGTCGATCTGGATGATGTTTATGCCGTTAGCTTCAAGGTCAAGGACCTCATCTCTTATTGCAAGTGCAATCTGGAGAATGCTCTCCTTGATGGAGATATCTTCTCTCGGGAAAGACCAGTTGAGGATAGTAACGGGTCCTGTGAGCATGCCTTTAACGGGCTTATCTGTGCAGCTCTTTGCGTACTTCGACCACTCGACCGTGATAGGTGCTTTTCTTGAGATGTCGCCCCAGATGATCGGCGGCTTGACGTTACGTGTGCCGTAGGACTGGACCCATGCCTTCTCTGTGAAGACAAAGCCGTTCAGATTCTCGCCGAAGTACTCGACCATGTCGTTACGCTCGAATTCGCCGTGAACGATAACATCAAGACCGATCTGCTCCTGGAGCTTTATGCATTCTGCGATCTTCTTTTTGTTGAATGCAACATATTCTTCACTGGTGATGTTGCCCTTCTTATAGTCCTGTCTGTTCTTTCTGACATCGGATGTCTGAGGGAATGAACCGATGGTTGTTGTCGGGAACAAAGGAAGCTTTAATGCTTCTTTCTGGATCTTTTCCCTCTCCCCGAAAACAGGAAGTCTTACATAATCCTCATCCTTAATGGATGCAACGGCATGTTTAACTTCCTTGTCTTCACTGTTTACGCGGCCTTCAAAGAGAGCCTGATTCTTAATAAAATCAGGATCACTGTTGTAGTCCTTATCGAAAAGGGATGCGATCTCATTTAACTCGGTGAGCTTTTCTTCGGCGAATGCGAAATGTTTTTTGTAGTCTTCAGCAAGCCCGGTCTCGCTCTCGAGTGAATAAGGAACATGGAGAAGTGAGCATGATGTGCTCAGCACGATATCCGATGCATTGATGCCCTTAAGAGTCTCAAGTGTTTTCTTGTAATTATTTCTCCAGATATTCTTACCGTTAACAAGTCCCGCGAAGAGGATCCTGCCTTCCGGGAAGCCGTTCTCCGCGATAAGTTCAGATGTCTTTCTACCCTCGATAAAATCAAGTCCGATACCGTCAAAATCAAGTGCCGTAACCTGTGTATAGATATCTCTGATATCGCCGAAATATGTCTGAAGGAAGATCTTTGCACCGTTCTTATTTGAAAGGATCTTACTGTATATCTCATTGAAAAGTGCGATGTCATCAGAGCTCAGATCTCTTACAAGATATGGCTCATCAAATTCGATATAGCCTGCACCCTTTGAAGCAAGAACTGATACAAGCTTTACGTATTCTGATGTAAGTGAATCAGACACGTCAGCGATCTTTTTCGCGCCTGTGAACCTTGCAAGTTTTAAGAATGTGAAAGGTCCTGTGACGGCAACTTTTGTGTCGATACCGAGTGCTTTTGCTTCAAGGAATTCATCGACGGGCTTTGTGCCTGTGAGTTTTATCTCCGTGTCATCGTCGATCTCCGGAACGAGATAGTGGTAGTTGGTGTTGAACCACTTCTTCATTGCGAGAGCTTTGACATTGCCGTGATCGCCCTGATATCCTCTTGCCATTGCGAAATATGTACCAAGATCTGAAAGGTTCAGATCCTTATATCTCTGAGGGATGATATTAAAAATAAAAGCCGTGTCGAGCACGTTGTCGTAGAATGAAAAGTCGTTGGATGAGATGTATGTGATGCCTGCTTTCTGCTGGCTCTCCCAGTCTGACTTTCTGATGTTCTTTGCGGTAAGAAGAAGTTCGCCTTCTCCGATCTCGCCTCTGAAAAACTTCTCTGACTCAAACTTGAGTTCCCTGTCTTTGCCGATCCTCGGATAACCGATAACTGATGTATTCATGTAATGCCTCCGTGTTTTTTGCAATTGTTAATGGAATGGAGTATATGCCTACCATTACAATAGGTAAAATACAAAAAGGCATTGCTTGGTTATAGATTTTGTCTATGGCAAGTGTTAGAATCAAGATTATTCCTATCAGGAGGATATGCGCATGACACTCAAACAACTGCAATATCTGGTAACCGTTGCCGAAGAAGGAAACATCACAAGCGCAGCAAAGAAACTGTTCATCGCTCAGCCGAGCCTGACATCCGCGATCCATGAGCTTGAGAGCGAATTCGGAATCACTGTTTTCGCAAGGTCGAACAAAGGAATAAAGCTCACCTCCGAAGGCGAAGAGTTCCTGGGCTACGCAAGGCAGGTCCTTGAGCAGACCAAACTCATCGAGGAAAGATACACCGGCAAAGAGACAGGCAAACTCAAATTCTTCGTGTCGTCCCAGCACTATTCATTCGCCGTCGAAGCCTTCGTAGAACTGCTTAAAAGGAGCGGCGCCGACAAATACGAATTCCACATGAGAGAGACGCAGACGTTCAACATCATTGATGATGTCGCTCACTTAAGGAGCGAGATTGGAATCCTCTACTTAAATAAGTTCAACGAGGAAGTAATAAGAAAGACCCTTAAAGACAATAACTTAACCTTTACTCCCCTTTTCAAAGCCGAGCCGCATGTTTTCCTGGGCAAGAATTCGCCTCTGGCAAAGAAGAGATCCATCACGCTCGAAGACTTGAAGCCCTATCCGAGACTTTCATACGAACAGGGAAGCCACAACTCTTTCTACTTCGCCGAAGAGATCCTGAGCACAGTTGACTGCGACAAGGAACTCGTTGTCCTTGATCGTGCAACGCTGTTCAATCTGCTGATAGGTCTTAACGGATATACGATCTGCAGTGGCGTTATCAATGAGGAACTGAACGGACCGAACATCATTGCAAAGAAGCTGAAAGTCGATGACTACATGGAGATCGGTTACATAATCCCGAACTCTATACACCCGTCGCACCTGACATCGGAATATATAGATATACTGAAGTCCCTGACGCATCCGAAAAAGAAATAAAAACGGCTTTGGCAGGGCGCCTAAGCCGTTGATCAGAATCATTAATCTGACAGGATAAAACCTGTGATCATACCGGCGGAGCGTACTTTGACTGACCGCAGTTGCCGCAGAAGTTATAAGCGGTAAGAGCGCCGCATCTCGGGCAATACCAGGAGTTCACGACAGGTCTCTGTCTTCCGCACTTGGGGCAGAAATTCAGATAATTCGAAGAGCCGCATGCGCATGTCCAGCTGCCTGCAACCTGAGGCACATAAACCGTCTGCATGCCGTCTGACAATGTGACGATGCAGAAGTCTTTGCGGGATGCCCTGATAACCGTGATGACCGATACGACAAACATCGCGATAACAAATGCAATCCAGATAAGGAAGCTGACACCCATTGCGAGTCCCGAATCAGATACTCCCGCAACGAAAAGTACTGCATCGTAAATGCCGTGCATCAGGATAGGAACGAATATCGACAGAAGGAAGAACAATGCGCACTTGCCCTTCTTGCCGGTGAGCGAGGCGTACTTGGCCTTGCTGTAGAAATAACCCATGAATACCGCATAGCAGGCGTGACCCGGAACAGCTACGAGCATACGCAGGATTGCTGTAAGGACACCGTTGCCCATAAAAACGTAGCCGATGTTTTCGAGAGCGGCAAAACCCAAAGATACGAAAACAGCATAAACGAGCGCATCGTAACTGTAATTGAAGTTTTTGTTCTTCCATGTCATGAGCCTTAAGACTAAGAATTTGCCGAGCTCTTCACACGGCGCTACTATCAGCATTGCACTCAGAGCCTGAGCGAGCGCAGAATCGGAATCAAAGATGCCGCCCAGGATCGCATCACCTGCAAACTCGCCGACTATGGCCGTAACTGTCGTTGCCATACCGAGGAAGAACAGAGCGATCAGAAAGCCGAACGGTTCCTTCTCTTTCTTGTCGTTGAAGTAGATGAACATCAAAAGTCCTACAACAGGGACCAATGCCAATAGTGTCAACATAATGCTTTCTCCTAATAATAAACTGACATCAGAAGCTGATCTTGATCAGGGGTCTTACAGAAAACTCCATATCCTGAGGTACTTCCGCGGACATCCTTCCCATATTGAAAGCAGTGCCATTACCATTCACGCCATTGATATCACTCAGCCAGAATGTATCCACGATCTTCTTGTTGGCAGGCAGAACCTCATCTTCAAGTTCAGTATGCTCTGCATAGAATGCCGGAGTATATCCTGTATAGAGATTATTCCTGAAATCTCTGTCATTATGGAACAGATCGTTCAGCGCATCTCTGGAAATAAGGGATACCGATCCGCCGTTATCAAAAGCCACGATTTTTTTCTGCTGTTTTGAATCAAATGCATCATTTACAAAATCATCGTTCAGCCAGTCATAAAGCGCAGTATCCTCAAAAGAATCCGCCCCGTTACTGTCCATCTTCATGTCGTCGATTGCATATCTGCTTAACACAGTCAGACCGTCTTTATCCTTATCGATAACATACCACTCCAAAGGTTCACCCGAATAAGAACCGAATGTAACTATGTCATCCTTCCTTATATCGTCACGCGAAAAAGACACCTTGTATTCAACATTGATTACCGGTCTTACTCCGACATCCTCGGCATCAAATTCATGATTTCCAAAACCGGTATTACCGCTGACATCACCTAATGTCAGAACGAACGGTCTGCTGTACGGTCCGTCAACTGTACTTGCCGCAGAAGCTTCCGCCACATCTCTTGACCAGTAGATGCATGAATCTTCCGACATGATTATGTCCTTATCTTTCGCATATCCGGTTGGCTCGCATGCAGAATCTTCACGCTGCATCCTGTACGGAACATATGACATCAGATATACCTTATCGGTCAGAAAACGGGTGTTGCCGTAAATATTGAAATACGGTGTATCAGCGATCATCTTCTGTTCTGATTTTGAGAAGGCCTCATTATAGAAATCCTCATTCAGCCATTTCCTGAGCGAGCAGTCTTCCCATGTGCTTTCGCCGTCTTCGTCAAAAGGCACGCAGTCGATGACATACTTGCTCCTGAGCTCAACTCTGACCTTGCCTTCATCTATAAGAAAATTCCTGCCTGCAACTTCCCACTCGATAGCCTCGCCCTGATATTTTCCGAACTTGATATCACTTCCGACACGGAGATCCATCTTGTCAAACTTTTTGCTGCATCCAGCGAAGACACCGACTGCCATGACCGATGCCATGATCAATGAAACTGCTTTTTTCATGCTATTCCCCCTTTTTCCTGTGTCTCAAATATCAAAAATATCTGAAACTGCGGTCAATTATACCAACAAAAAGGGCAAAATACCCGTAAATGTACATAAATAATTTATATATAGTTAATCGCGTATGAGTGAGTATTTATGCACACCATGTTAGAATAATTAAAAATCCGGCGAAGGAAGGGCGATCTATGCGGCTTAGTGCAACAATCGTTTTTTCCATATTGGTACTCGCGCTTCTTGTTTGTATGGTTATCGCCAGGAAATCCAAGAAGCCGATCGGCAACGCCCTTTCGTGCCTTCTGGCCGGACTTACCATTCCCGTTCTCGGCAATCTGATCCTTACAGTCTCACATACTTTGACGCCCGCACTTTTAGGTTATTACACCTACTTTCTCGGAATGGATGCCGCCATTTATTCGCTGTGGTATTTCACGCATGTCTATTGTGAGATCGGCAAGCCTAAGAAGGCGCTGCAGATCCTGGTGTCCACACTCTTCATAATCGACATCATCCAGTATGTGTTAAATCCTTTCCTGAATCTCACTTTCTCTGTAGAGAAAATCCTCGTCGAGAACAAGATCTACTTCAGGCTCGTTCCCTATCTTGGACAGGCTTACCACAGATTCATCTGCTACGGGCTGTATGGTGCAATACTTATCATATTCTTCGTAATGGCCATAAAGTCGCCAAAAGTCTACCGCGATAAGTACAGGGTTATGCTCCTGTCTATGATAATCACCGGTGCGGTTGAGACTTATTACATTTTCTCAAGACAGCCGCTCGACCTCTCAACGATCGGGTTTGCGTTATTCGGACTGATGTTTTTCTTCTTCTCGCTTCACTACAGGTCGATGAAGCTTTTGGACCGTATGCTAGCGGGAATGGCTTCCGATATGCCCGACGCCCTTTTCTTCTTTGACAAGAGCGGCAAGTGCATCTGGACAAACGAACCCGGAAGAAACCTGATCGGCGTTGCAAAGGATAATTACGACGACGTAAAGGAAAAACTCACATACCTGTTTGGTGACATCGATTTCAGGACCAGCGGCTGGTTTAAAAGAGTTACCATCGGCACCGGCGAAGAAGCGCAGTACACACATCTCGCTATGCGTTCCACAGTCGATGAACAGGGTAAAGTAACAGGTTCATACTTAAGCATACGCGATATCACCGAAGACCAGCAGGAGATAAAGCGCGAGATGTACAGATCAACGCACGATTCTCTAACCGGTTTCTATACGAAAGAATATCTTTATGAGAATGTCAGCCAGAGACTTCATAATGACCACGAGACCGATTACATGATCGCTTATTTCGAGATCACGAATTTCAAAGTCATCAACGATGTATTCGGAAAAGAATTCGCTGACCACACCATCTTGGATGTAGCCTCATTCATCCAGAGCCGCGCGAGCAAGAACAGTCTCTACGGAAGGCTCTCGACTGATTCATTCGGTATCCTCATGGATAAGAGCTGCCTGAAGGCAAATGAACAGATGCTTGCAAAGAAGCTCGAAAACTATACGGTAAAAGATAAGGATCTCGAACACCGCCTTCTCATTCACTTCGGAATCTATGACATCAAGCCGGAAGACGGGATCGATGTCCCCCTCTTTTTCGACAGCGCACGTCTTGCAACGACTATGATAAAAGACAACTATCAGAACGTTATCGTTTACTACGACGACAAACTGAGAAACGAGATCATCCACAACCAGCTGATCTCCAATCAGCTCAAGGAAGCTATCGAAACGCGCCAGATCATACCTTATCTTCAGCCGATAGTCGATTCGCGCGGAATGCTCGCCGGTGCGGAAGCTCTCGTAAGATGGATCCACCCTGACGAAGGCTTCATGAATCCGGGCATGTTCATACCGGTTTTCGAGAAGAACGGACTAATCGGAGAAGTTGACAAACATGTCTGGAGATGCGCGTGCGAGATTCTCGCAAACTGGAAATCCAGAGGCATAGAAAGCTTCATCTCGATCAATATCTCACCCAGGGATTTCTACTACATGGATGTCATCGCGACACTGAAGAGCCTTGTTGAAGAATTCGGGATCGAGCCCGTCAAGCTCAGAGTCGAGATCACCGAGACAGTCATGATGACTGATGCCGTCGATATTCTCGAGACCGTGGACGGCTTGAGAAATGCCGGCTTCATCGTCGAGATGGATGACTTCGGAAGCGGCTTCTCTTCACTCAATCTTTTGAAGGACATGCACATCGATGTCGTAAAGATCGACATGCAGTTTCTCAAAGATTCCGAGCGCAACATGAAGGCCGGCATAATCATCAAGAACATCATAAACATGTCTGAAGAGCTCGGGATCGATTCACTCACCGAAGGCGTTGAGACTGCAAAGCAATTCGAGAAACTTTATGCGATGGGGTGTAAACTTTATCAGGGATACTACTTCTCCAAGCCTGTTCCCGTTGAAGACTTCGAGAAGCAGTGGTTCGATGACTGATCACGTTTTGTATTAGACCGATTATGTGAGGTACGCGCAATGGCTAAAGGAATGAACAAAGGACGTCTTGTCGGAATGATCATGTCTCTGATCATTTCTCTTGCGATGGGAATCGTCTCATCGATTCTCGTCATTGCCACCAACCCAAATGCGCTTCAGGCGCACTCGGCATTCTTCATCTATGCAACCAACATTTTGTTATCGCTTATCCTGGGATTTCTGATCTCACTTCTGCTCCCCTTCGGGAGACTCGGAGAAGCGCTCGCCAGAAAGGCAAACGCAGCTCCCCTGAGCATCAAGTTCATCCTGTTAAACGCAATTCCGCACTCTGTCGGAAGCACATTTATCATAAGTCTTGCTCTAAGTTTCTTCGGTGTCTTCACCGCGCGCATGAAGCTTCCCGAACCGGTTTTATCGACACTTCCGCCATTCCACATCATGTGGATCGGCAGCTGGTTCAGACTTCTTCTGCCCACACTGCTCATCAGCTATACGCTTTCGGTTCTGCTTGCGCCTGTCATTGCAAGACTTGTCGGATACGGCAAACCCGGCAGACCTGCCAAGTGATTTGTTTTCACAGAGCAGGCCGTCCGTTGGGTTTACTGTAATTACGAATATTTTCCGTAGTGGCTGATATCATTCTGCAAAAGATCCATAACCACCTGTTTCTGTTCTTCGGTGAGATCTTCCATACGGATCTCTTCTGCAAATTCGTTGTAGAGCCTGACTGCGCCGTCATCGTCGCCCGCTCTCTTAGCGGCAACCAGTTTGAAGAACGCGAGACTTCTCCTTATTCTGAGATAATGATTCATATCGATTGCTTCCTTTCCGGTTGCGTAAGCTTTGATGACCCTTTCGCACCACTCAATGACTTCTATCGCCTCATCCTTTTCACCCCACCAGCCGTAGTTCTCGCCGTAAGTATTCAAAAGGCTTGCGATAAGCTCGAAAAGCATTATACGGTTGTTCCCGATATCGTCCTTCATCTTTTCAAATCCGCTCTCGAAAAATGTGAGCTCCATCGAAAGCTTCTCTTTTATTCTGTTGGATGAAATACTCGGCAAAACGTTGATATGCTCTCTCGCATTGTCGAAATCCTTCTCGTGAATGTAGATCCACGCTACTGCAAAATGCGTCTTCTCGATGAGTGTTTTGTCGTTGCAGTGACCGATCAGATAGCAGCCCTTGCGGATGGCATCTTTGAAGATCTTATTGACCCTATCAGTCTCGTCTGGGAAGCAGTTTTCGAGCACGGGATCTGCATACATACTGAGGTTTGCAGTCTCCTCGACATAGTCCTTGATCAGCTCGAAGCAACCGGGATTTAATGTCGTCTCTGTCGAGAGATATTCACTGACCTTGAGAGCCTTTTCCGCCCTGCCGTCGTCGCTGTCGCGCATCTCTTTCGCAATTGCTCTGACATGTGAAACGACCGCATCATTCTCCGACATGGAATCGTATCCCAGAAGTGCATCCGTGCTGACGCCCAAGACCTGCGCCAGAGGTATCAGCATCGACACATCCGGAAGTCCGCTTCCCGACTCCCACTTGCTCACAGCCTGCGGGGTAACGTTCAAAAGGTCCGACAGTTCCTCCTGCGTGAAACCCTTATTTTTCCTGTATATCCTGATATTTGCGCCCAATGTGTTTTCCATATTTTTATCTCCAATCCGTTTGAAATTCTTCGTGCATGCAACTTAATGATATCGTATTGCTGTTGCGAAAGTATTTCAAACAACGGATAGTTGAGCGCGAATCAACCGGGCGGGCGCGGGCATCAACTGAGAAGTTTTTTCGCGAGAGACTTATATTCTTCCACGAAGAATTCGTGATACCGCTTTACAAATTCACCATCGCCGTCTTTGCACGCGAACTCGAGCGCTTTTGCATGCTCTGAAACGTCATCGGCGCCGATGGTCTTGGATGAACTCTTAAGCGAGTGGACGAGGATCTCGTAGTTGTGAAGATCGTTGTTTTCAAAATACGATGTGAGTTCTGCGCACTTCTCTTCGCAGGCGTTTGCATAGTCAGAGAGAAGCTCAAGATAGAAGTCTTCTTCACCGCATGCATAGCCGATTCCTGCATCAACGTTAAGGCCGAGGAAACGGGCTTTCCTGACAGAAAGAGATGAATCAAGAGTCTCTGTGACGGCGGGCTCTTCTTCAACAACCTCGATAAGTGAATACGGCAGATATTTCTTAAGAGTTTTCTCCATGTCATCGACCATGATCGGCTTGGAAAGATAGCCGTCGAAGCCGGCCTTGAGATACTGTTCTTCTGCTCCGACGACAGCATTAGCAGTGAGTGCGATCACAACCGTTTCACCGATTATATCTTCGTCCCGAAGAGCTTTGAGAGTCTCTATGCCGTCCATCTCCGGCATCATATGATCCAGGAAAACAATGTCATATTTTTCTTTGCGCATCAGCTCGATAGTCTCTTTACCTGACGTGCATGTGACAGGAGTGATGCCGAAGATCTTGAGGAAGTTCACGGCGACTTTGATGTTCATCGCGTTGTCATCTGTGACGAGAATCTTGGCACCGGGAGCGCAGATGTGTTTTGCATTGGCACTGGCAGCGGAGCTTATCTTTTTGCGCTCGTTATAATTTCCGATAGGTACTGGATCGACTACGCGGAGCATAATATCAAAACCGAATGTCGAACCGATTCCATACTTGCTCTCGACATCGAGTTTGCTGTCCATCATCGCGAGAAGTTTGACGACGATCGAGATACCGAGACCGGTGCCTTCGATATGACGGTTGCGCTTCTCTTCGATCCTTTCGAATGACTCGAAAAGCTTGCCGAGATCTTCATCCTTGATACCGATGCCGGTATCGGCAACTTCGAATCTGAGTTTGACGTTATCGCCTTCTGTTCCGCATTTTCTGACACGCATAGTGACCTTGCCCTTCTCGGTGTATTTCACCGCATTTGTGAGCAGGTTCATGACGACCTGGCTAAGCCTTACATCGTCACCGTAAAGCCCTGACGGAACGCGATCGTCAATATCGACGATGAACTCGAGATTCTTGGAGCGGGCACGCTCGCTGATCGAATTTACAAGATCATTGATAAACGAAGAAGTATCGAATTCGACAGGAATCAAAGACATCTTACCGTCTTCGATCTTCGAGAAATCGAGAATGTTATTAATGAGCGACAAAAGCGTATTGCCGGCACTCTTGATGTTGGAAGAATATTCAAGGATCTGCTCGTCTTTCGACTCACGGAGTATCATCTCGTTCATGCCGAGCACAGCATTGATCGGCGTCCTTATCTCGTGCGACATATCCGCAAGGAAATCACTCTTCGCCTTGTTTGCACTGTCGGCCGCAGACTTTTCGAGCATCAGTATCTTTGCTTCGTACTCGCGCTGCTGCTCAAGTGCCTTCATCGCTTCCATGCGCTTGTTGACCTTTCGCTCGTGCATATAACTGATGATGTAGAATGCCGAAATAAACGCGAATACGACAAGTCCTATAAGGATACTCACAATGAGGATATTACTTGTGTCTTTGAAAAGATCATCGTTGCTGACAACGATAACAAGGTGCCACTGATCGTGAACTACAGATGTGAAAACCGTGCACTCTCTGCCATCGATTACCATGTCAAAGTTGCCTTTTCCGGTGCTCATAACATTATTGAAAAGATCCACACGTTCGGGATTATCGCTGTAATTCTTACCGTTCTCGGAAATGTCGTGATGAGCAATAACCGTGCCGTCGTAATTGAGCACGAAACCATATCCGCAGCCGTTGATCTGAATATCCTCAACAGTATCCTGCACACCGGAAAGCGTGAGATCCATGCCCAATACATCGTTCGTGTTCGTCAGTGCTTTGCAAATGGAGATGATCATATTGCCCGTCTCAGCATCAATATACGGCGACACAACAATAGGCTGCCCCGCTGCCGCAACGGATTTCTTATACCAGTCGCGTGTCGTCGGGTCGTAATCTTCCGGCGGAACCCATCCGACACCATCAACGTAACTGCCGTTGATATATCCGTAGATTCCCGTGTAACTTTCATCAAACTGGTCGGCGGTATTCGCGGATTCACGCGATATATACTCTATGATCTCATCAGTTGTTGCACCGTTCGCAACCATGTGGTCAACAGTATCAGCGGCTACCCAGAGCACTGAGCTCGCATTCTCGAGATAGTTCTCAAGTTCGGCCGTGATCGCTGATGCCTTGTCATTACCGAGTTCATCGATATAAGAATGCGATGCCGTATACATCAACCGCGAGAAATATGCGACCAGTACGGCCATAAGCAGAAATGTCGCGCCCAGTGTAAGTAAAAGTGTCTTGCGGTTATTGTGCATAAGATCCTCGGATTCTTGATATATAAAAATAATATTTTATTGATATTATTTTTTCAATCTGTCCCAATGCACAAAAGAACTTAGTTTAAGAGTCTCCCGATTAGGTGAGTGATTTAATGGACCGGAGTCTCTGTTAACTACATTCATATAATGATCTCTTATCCGTTAGTCCGGGATAAAACCCGTTGTAAATTATCACCCGAAGCGGATAACTCTGTCCAGGATTCCTTTCATCTTGCCGATCGCAATGCCGTAGTTGGTCATGGGGATGCCCTGCTCGCCTGCTTTGCGGTAACGGCTTGCAACTTCGGTCTCGCCGAGCATGCAGGCACCGCAATGGATCACGAGGTCAAAGCCGGAAAGATCTTTCGGGAATTCAAGGCCTGATGTGAACTTGAATTCAAAATCCTTTCCTGTGTATTCCCTGATCCAGCCGGGAAGTTTGACAGTGCCGATGTCTTCGCACTGACGGTGGTGCGTGCAGCCCTCACTGATGAGGATCGACGCACCGTCCGGCAGGCTGTCAAGCATGTTAGCACCCTCGATCGACTGGTCAAGGATACCTTTGAATCTTGCCATCAGTATCGAAAATGAAGTCAGCGGGATGTCGGCAGGAACGATCTTCGACACCTTGCCGAAAACCTGGCTGTCAGTGATCACCATGCGTACTTTACCGACTTTCGAAAGCGCGGTCGAAAGCTCAGTGTCCTTAACGACAACAGGGATCGCGCCCTTTCCGAGAAGGTCTCTTATCACCATCTGCTGCGGCAGGATCAGTCTGTCCTTCGGTGCCGACTTATCGATCGGGACGACAAGCACAACGAGATCGCCTTCTTCGACAAGGTCAGACACGAGCGGACGGACTTTGCGTTCTTTGATGATGACCGCAACGCGCTCTTTGAGTTCTTCGATGCCCTCATTTTTCAGCGCGCTTACAGTTATGGAATTCTCAAGCTCGGGAATGTCGGCGCCGAGATCACTCTTGTTGAACACGACAAGGTAAGGTATCTTGCGCTGCCTGAAAACTTTTACCAGCTGCTTCTCATCTTCGCCAATGCCGGCACACGCATCTATTACGAGGATCGCGATGTCGGTCTCGTCGATGACACGGAGGCTCCGCTCAATCCTCTGATTGCCGAGCGTGCCTTCATCGTCGATGCCGGGCGTGTCGATAATGACAACGGGCCCCAGCGGGAGCAGTTCCATGGTCTTTCTGACAGGGTCGGTCGTCGTGCCGGCCACGTCAGAAACTATCGAGAGTTCCTGCGATGTGAACCTGTTGACGAGGCTTGATTTGCCGGCGTTGCGGCGCCCGAAAAATGCAATGTGTGTACGTTCCATTTTCTACCTCAAGTTTGAAACCTAAAAAGATTATTTATCTGCTTCCAGTGTTTGATCTTCCGTTGTTCTGATATTTATTGTGCGAGCGATTCCGCACAAGCGAAGCGCGGAGGACCTTAGCGAGCGCAAAAATAACAGAACATCAGAATCTGAAGTCACGCTCACCGTTCTCGATCGCTACGAGTCTGTCTCTGAGAACTGCACGTGCCTTCTCGTTTGTAACGTCGGGAATGTTCTTCTCAATGAGGAGCTCGCCTGCTGCGCGGGTCTCGGGAGATGCGTAGTCAACGAGATATTCCTTGAGTGTCATGAGCGCGTTCGGGAGGCAGCAGTTCTGAATCTGCTTTGCTTTGCAGAGAGCCATGAATCTGTCGCCGGTCCTACCTTCGCGGTAGCAAGCGGTGCAGAATGAAGGAACGTAATCCATGTCGATGAGCCACTTCATTACCTGGTCAAGAGTACGCGTGTCGGATACGTCGAACTGTGCTGTCTCGTCGACTCTTTCCTCGTGTGTGTAACCTCCGACGGATGTTCTGGAGCCACCGGAGATCTGTGAGATACCGAGGTGGAGAACACGCTCTCTGGACTTCTGTGATTCACGTGTGGAAACGATCATGCCGGTGTAAGGAACTGCGATCCTTATGCATGCTACGATCTTCGCGAAGATGTCATCGTCAATCGCATTGGAGAAATCGTTTACGTCGATATCGTCAGCCGGGCAGAGCCTCGGAACTGAGATCGTGTGTGGACCTACGCCGTGAACTGCTTCAAGGTGCTCTGCGTGCATGAGGAGTCCCGCGAATTCATAGCGGTACTTGTCGAGTCCGAAAAGAACTCCCAATCCGACGTCATCGATACCGCCTTCCATAGCTCTGTCCATAGCCTCTGTGTGGTAAGCGTAATCGTGCTTGGGTCCTGTCGGATGAAGAACCTCATAAGACTCTTTGTGATATGTTTCCTGGAAGAGGATGTATGTTCCAATTCCTGCTTCGTGAAGCTTTCTGTAGTTCTCTACTGTAGTAGCTGCGATGTTAACGTTTACTCGTCTGATCGCACCGTTCTTGTGCTTGATCGAATAGATAGTCTTGATGCTCTCGAGAATATATTCGATAGGGTTGTTAACGGGGTCCTCACCTGCTTCAATCGCAAGTCTCTTGTGACCCATGTCCTGCAATGCGATAACCTCAGCCTTGATCTGTTCCTGTGTGAGCTTAACTCTCGGAATGGTCTTGTTCTTTCCGTGATAAGGGCAGTATGTGCATCCGTTGATGCAGTAGTTGGAAAGATACAAGGGCGCGAAAAGAACGATTCTGTTGCCGTAGAAATCTTTCTTGATCTGCTCTGCAAGAGCGTAGATCTCCTCATTCTTTTCGGGGATCTCGCATGCGAGAAGAACGGAAGCATCACGGTGCGAAAGACCTTTACGCTCCTTGGCCTTCTCGATGATGGCATCGATCACTTCGACGTTATTCTTGTTCTCGTCCGCGTATTTGAGAGATTCCAGGATCTCGCTGTCGTCTATGAATTCTTCTGCTTTAAGTGATTTGGGATCGTACATAAATTACCTCTTTCTGTTTTTGAAATTGATGTTGTCACCTCTGTCGGTGACTATCTCGTAGCCAATATTTCCAATTCTGTTTTTAAGACAGTTCATGCATTCGGCGGCCTCTTCGCCGGTGCAGATCTTGTTGTCGTAAAGATCGTATTTTTTCCTCACTCCGACAGGAGATAAGTTCGGCATCACAACGTTTGCGCCTGCAAGTATCCCTTGTTCTCTTCCCCTCGGATCGATCGTTCCGAGCGCCGTTGTTGCGGGCAGAAGGACCGTCGGGAGCATGAGCCTTATTACGCTCAGAAGGAAAAGTGTAAGTTCCAGTGTACCTGCTTTTTCGCCTGCAAAAACCGTATCTTTGTGCGGAATGAAAGGGCCTATTCCGATCATCGCGGGATCAAGTTTTTTGAGAAACAGCAGATCATCTGCGATGTTCTCCAAAGTCTGATAAGGTGATCCGACCATGAAGCCCGCGCCGGTCTGAAAGCCGATCTCTTTCAGGTTATAAAGACATTGCTTTCTGTTCTCTGATGACAGCGTTGAAGGATGAAGCTTTGCGTAGTGCTCAGGATCTGCCGTCTCGTGCCTTAGGAGATATCTGTCCGCGCCCGCATCATAAAATGCTTTGTAAGACTCGTAACTCTTCTCGCCGATCGACAGCGTGACCGCGCAGTCAGGGTGCCCGTGCTTGATGGCCCTGATGATATTCACGATCTTTTCGTCAGTGAAAAATGCATCTTCGCCGCCCTGAAGAACGATCGTCCTAAAGCCAAGATCGTAGCCGTGTGATGCACATGCGAGGATCTCTTCTTCAGTCAGCCTGTAACGGTTGGCGTTCTTATTGCCGCACCTGATACCGCAGTAGTAGCAGTCATTTTTGCAGTAGTTAGTAAACTCAATAAGTCCTCTTACGAAAACCGTGTTGCCATAATATTTACGGGCAGTTTCGGAAGCCTTATTTGCAAGGTATGACTGTGTCTCCAAGTCACGATTTGCGAGAAGAAAAATGATCTCGTCTCGCGTAAGTTCACCTGATGAACAGAGCTTGTCTGTGATGGATCTGATATCAGTCATTTTTGGCAAGTCTCGAGTACGTTATCTTAGCCGAAACGCCGTCGAGCATGCCGAGCTTGCCGGATACAGAACTGATCAGATTCTCGGGCGCGTCAACGACGACACTGATAATGGAGATATTCCTCTCACGATATGGAATACCCATCCTTCCGACGACATAGTCCCTCACTTCGTGGAGTATGTCATTGATCTGTGCAACTGAATCGGGATTCTCGACAATGATGCCGATAATAGCAACTCTCGTCTCCATTTGACCTCCTTTCACTCATTCGAGCAAACAAGGTTCTGAAGCAATTTAAGTATAAAAATTTACTTAACGCCTTCCGCGTCAGGACGAACCTTCCGCATTCAGAACTGTTGAGCATAAAGTAACATCTTGCTCATTCAAAAGCAATTGAATTGTGACCCGATTCGAAAAGATGTCACGTTTCAGTATGTAATTTGAATTTAAGTTTCCGAGGGGCGTGAGGATTAATTACTCAGACTTCTTTTTCTTGCCGACCATAACTCTGCGGGCAAGCTTGAGATAGATCTTCTGCCACCAGGGGCGGAGATGCTTGTCTGCTTCCACGAGCTTTTCCCTGATCGGGATGCTCTGGGGGCAATGCTTCTCGCACTTGCCGCACTTAACGCAGAGCGAGGCATCGGCAGGTGTCATTCGAAGGCCGATCGTCTGGAAATACTCGAGACGGCCGGAGCTCTTGTTCTCGGAATACATGTGGTTATAGCAAGAGAAGATCGTAGGGATATCGACGCCCTTGGGACAGGGCATGCAGTATCTGCAGCCGGTGCAGTTTACTTTGGTGCTCTCGATGATGTATGACTTGATCTTCTCGATGAATGCTTTCTCTTCAGGGCCATAGTCGCCAGCCTTGGCTTCGGATGCGATGCGGCAGTTCTCTTCAACCATTGCAATGGAGTTCATTCCGGACAGGACGCAGGTGATCTCAGGCTGGTCCCAGAGCCATCTGAATGCCCACTCGGCAGGAGTACGTCCGTGGGGTTCTTCGGCAATCTCCTTCTTAGCTTTCTCAGGCAGAAGGTCAACAAGCTTGCCGCCTCTTAAAGGCTCCATGATGAACACCTTGACGCCCTTTTCGGCAGCGGCCTTAATGCCTGCGCGGCCGGCCTGTGTGTGCTCGTCGAAATAGTTGTACTGGACAAGGCAGCTGTCCCAGTCGTATGCGTTCAGGATCTTCTTGAATGTTGCTGTGTCACCGTGAAAAGAGAATCCGACATTT
Organism: Oscillospiraceae bacterium; assembly: GCA_902788505.1. Classification (GTDB taxonomy): domain Bacteria; phylum Bacillota; class Clostridia; order Saccharofermentanales; family Saccharofermentanaceae; genus Saccharofermentans. Next base: position 113,888 of record CADAKH010000001.1, on the reverse strand, counting down.
CTGATCTGGCCGCTCTTCTTTTTCTCTGCGATCCACTCTTCGATGCCCAGCGCCTGAAGCTTCTCCCACTGCTGGAAATCTGTCATGTGGTGCATGAGGTAGTAATCGACATAATCAGTCCTGAGTCGCTTTAATTCCTCATTGAAATATTTGTCCAGACCTGAGCGGTTGTTGATGAGATACTGCGGAAGTTTTGTCGCGAGATTGATCTTGTCGCGTATGCCGTTCTTCTCGATTATGCGGCCGACGAGTTCTTCACTTCCCGGATAGATATATGCTGTGTCGTAATAATTGACTCCGAGTTCGAACGCACGCATGAATTCCTTCTCGGCCTTATCAAAGTCGATGCCGGGACCGCTCTTTGTAAATCTCATGCATCCGTAACCTAAAATGGAGATACCTTTTCGCTGTTGCATAAATACAGCCTCCTTATTCCTTATAAGACGATTATAAACGTAACTTATGAATAAGCATTGTAGAAAATGAGTCTTTTTTGTTCCCGTGCGTGTATAAATTAATCCTTACATCCCGGAAACAGCACAGTTCTTTCATCAAGCCAAACAACAAATAATTATTGTTTTTCGATAAATTTATGTTGCAAAACGAGTTTTTGAGGTGTATCATTATCTCAGCACAACAAGTGAAAAGTGATTAGCGGGGAATAGAAAAATGAAATGGAATAAGGTTTTGATAGTGAGTTTGTGCGGAGCGGTACTGCTTTCAGGCTGTTCAATGTTTAACAGGGATAACGGCAGCCTGGAGCTCCCTCCAAATGCGGCATCGATCGAGAGTTCATACGACAAAGACCAGGGCGAGACATTATTCGATTATCAGGGTAGGACATATTCCTACTTCGGAAAACTGAACGATAAGATGTCTGATGACTCCATCAGAGAATGCGTCGGTTACATGGATGATGATAAGAATACTCGCATTTATTCACTTAATGAAGATCCTCTCGATAACTACCTCATGATCAAGCACGTCGGCGGCATCATGGACCAGCCTGAATTTTTAAGGGCAACAGACACGAAGAACAAGGATATCTATACTCCCTCCTACATCAGGTCTGGCAGTTTTGAATCATGGGGTTCATCCGGTATCCATTACGAGCTTCCCGCTGCAACGATCGAAGTCGTATGCAATGCAGAAAATATCACAAGCGTAGACTACGTGCTTAAGATCAACGGAGAGGACAATTCAATCGGAGGCACAAGAAATGCTGACTATAGCGTGTTTAAGAAAGGTGAATTGCTGTACTTCGAATTTACGGAACAGACGCTCCGGAACATGGCAACTACAGGCGAGACATTTGAACTCTCCCTCACCTTCAATGTCACTGACAAAGACGGATACACCTATGAGGTTGACGGGAAATACACCCGTGAGATGATGCTGGGCGCATCACTTTCCGACCTAGAGATAAGAGAAAACGGACACGGCGGATACATTCTTTACGAAGACATTTAATATCAAAAAATAGGAATTATGTTTTCATCTGGGTTTACATTTCTGTTTTCACCTTTATTTGCCGCATTGGTAGTACCGCCCATAATCTTGTTCATTAAGGGCGTTAAGGCCGGCGGCAACAGAAGACGGGTTGCAATCTGTATCGCTGTTTCTATCGCCTGCATAATTCTCGCTGCAGGAATCAAATTCGTCTACGACATTAATCACGTTATCGGCACATATAGCGGATATGAGAGCGATGAGATCGTAATTGACGGCGTCACCTATGTTGAAGACTACGCAAACGACTACTCAGCTTCAGACAAAGGACATTACCTCGGTTCAGTCGTTTATATAGATCAGGACAACCAGCAAAAAGATCCCAAGTTTGTGTGGGAAATAAAAGGCACAGACGAATACATCTATGTCCTTTTCGCCTACGACGGAACTATCTATAAAAAAGCCGGATGACAGTTACTGTTTTTCCAGGTATACGAAAACCAGCTCGTCAGTAATCTCTTTGCGGTCATATATCAGGTAACCGAGCTTCTGGTAAAGACGGATATTGTCTTCACTTCTCGTGCTCGTAAAGAGTTCAAACCTGCAGTCAGGAAAACATTTCTCGATCTCATTTAAGAGCAGCGTTCCATAGCCTTTGCACCTGTGATCAGGATGGACCATGAGCTTTCCTATATATGCAGTTCCGTTCTTCGCATATGCCCTGACAGAACCTATGATCTTACCGTCTTCTACCAGTTTCAGGATCGTGCCCTTATTGAATTCTTCAGTCAGTTCTTCAATCGTTTCCTTCAACGGCGGAATATCTTTATTACCAAACAAAGCCGCCTCGCTCTGATAAGCGAGATACTGCAACGCCAGGATCTCCTGAAGATCATCTTGTACTGCTTTGAGAATGGTCATATATCATATCCCCATCAGTTGATTTCAAATTGTTAAAGAAATTTTAGCACAAAACAGAGGGAATATGTTTGGATTATGCAAGAGATTTTGTTATCAGCTGACCGAGAGCTCAATATCAGAAGTTCCGGTTACTTCGCAGTTGCCTTCGAGATCCTCGTAGATGTATACGAGAGAGTATCCGGCATCAGCATCAGGAGTTACTGCCGTTATCCTGCAGAGCACTGCGTGGTTAATTCCTGCTACGACCTGGGATCCGATATATGCAACCGGTTCGTATTCTGCACCTAAGAGCTTTCCTGTTGCCTTACCGACTACTTCGGATACTTTACCCTCTACTGCCGGATCTTCTGCATAGCTCCATCCACCTGCAATAGGTGTACCGTCTGCATCTGCCGTTCCGGGAAGAGTAACATCCTCGAACTTCAGGATCTCTTCTGTTCCGTCAAACTTCTCGTAGATATATACGAGTGTGTAGCGGTTCGTTGCTCCGGGATAGACAACTGTGGATTTGCAAAGGAAGCAGTGATTTGTTCCTGCGACCACCTGGGAACCGAGATAAGCTACAGGTTCATATCCGACACCTGTAAGTCCTTCGATCGCCTTGTTGAAGATCTTAAGCTCCTCTTCTGTGATCTTTGTATCCTGAGGAACGGACCATCCGCCTACTGTTTTTTCTCCGCTCATTTTCTCAACTACAGTATCTGCTGTTGTTTCAGCTGTTGTTTCCTTTGCCTTGCTGCATGCGGTAAAGCTTACTACCGCGAGTGCACCGGTAAGTCCGAGTGCTATTAGCTTACTTGTTATGTTTTTCATTTTCTTGCCCTTCTTTCCATTTATGAAACATTAAGCATTTTTATTTCTACTTCCGGCTTCATTATTACAGCCATATCAGGACAATCCAATAAACAATTACATGCGAAAATGTTGACTAAACAACAGACAGCCTAACAAGTATAAATTATCAGTCATCTTCTGTCGTTTCAGAAATCAATTCACCCTTAAGGGCATAGAATCTTTCCTTGACTTCTTTCATCAGTTTCTGGTCCATTGGTGAATAAACCCTGTACTGTGAAATACCGTAATCATCGTAACAGCTGCCGCCTATTTCAGAACAGTCGAAAACAACAGTGAAGTGCCATGGGCTGTAGTCAGTAACGAATTCATTGCTCTTAAGTCTTTTCGAGAGCGAGATGAAATTTATCTTCTTAATGTATTCTTCAAATTCGGAAGCACTTCCGGATGAAACAGAATAGGTCAGGATAGTAAACGGATCTGAATGCACATCGCGGTCTCTGCAGATGAATACCCACTCACCCGCATCGTTCTTTTTGAGTTCACAGCTGTGGCTCTCGCCGGTCATATCGCAGTAACCGGGACTGTAACTGAAAGAACTTAAATGTCCGGCATTGCCTTTCTTCGATCCGAAAATACCCATAACAGTTTCCTCCTGTTTATACCAATAACCTCTCGTCAGGGTTGTTCCATTTAAATGAAGTCTTAACGCCCTTCATGCATGCGATAGAAGCCATGCCGTGAACCATCGACCAGATCTTAATGAGATCGATCTCCTGTTCTTCAAAAGACTTCTCAATACCCTTCTCTTCCAGATATAGTCTGTACATCCGCTTAAGCAAAGCAAACGGAGGATAATCGTTTTTATAATCTTTATTCATCTGAAGATGTGCATTGATATTCTGCTTACCGAAAAGGAAAACAAAATAATCAGGATTGCGGCTGAAGAAAGTAAGATATATTCTTCCCATCGCAAGGATCGCTTCTTCGGCAGTTGCGCATTCTGCAACACTTGCTTCGAGCTCTTCCATAAATTGATCGGTAACGCTGCTCTTTATCGCTTCGATCAATTCTTCCTTGTTGTTGAAATGAGCGTAGGGCGCCGCATGAGATACATTGCATTCCGCTGCAACTTTACGAAGAGAAAGACTCTCTTCGCCGCTCTCATTTATTATCTTGATCCCCGCATCGATCAATGCCTGTCTCAAGTTTCCGTGATGGTAACTGTCAGCCATTTAACGTCATCTCCTTAATCTCAATTAATGCTTTTTCTGTCTCTTCAGGATTCTCCCACAAAGGACTGTGTGCAGCTCCGCTGATCTTATAGAATCCTTTTTGCGGTGCATCAATAACATCGCAGTATTCACGCACAAGTTCCCAAGGACAGTTGTAATCGTATTCACCACTAATGAAGAACGCCGGCACATCAATACTTGTAATGCTCTGTCTGTAATCGAAATCATTAAGCTCATCAGAAAGAGGAGTCGTGCGATACTTCTTCATTGCAGTAACGTAGTTGATCTTCTCTTTTACCGTATAACACTTACATGTAATTATCGGCCAGGCGATACCTTCAAATTCACTTTGGTTATAGATCGTTCCGCCGCCGGCTTCATGAAGAAGAGCAACATATACATACCAATCCTTACACTTAATATTACCACTGTCAAGATGCTCGACAGAATCTTCAAGTTTCTTAATGTTTTTAGTATCTCCTCTCTTCCCGAAAACATCCTTCATGAAATGATACATGATCGTATCGTTTTCTTCAGAGTCTGTAACGCACTGCGCCATACCGATGTATGCGTGATAATTCTCCGGATGTCTTTGAGCTTCCATAAGTGCGATATGACTGCCGCCCGAGAATCCCATGATGAAGATCTTATCTTTATTGAACCGTTCTTTCAGATACTCGGTTACTGAATACGTATCATTAAGAAGATTATCGATATTTACACTGTCCACATCGAAGTTTTTGTTATACGCGATGCCCATATAACGGTAGTCCCAATATACGACCGTAAACTCATCTTCGATATGCATGTCCTTATATTTATCCGTGAATACATAATCATCTGTTCCGGGACCACTGGATACCAGGAGCAGCACAGGATTATTTATATCCTTGCCGTTAATAAAGAAACCATTCGGAGCACCGTTGATATCCATCACGAACTTCTCGGATATGCTATTAGGCTCTGAATAAGTTCTTATCTTTCCCGGACTCATTATAAGCCAGGCAAGAAGCAGAAGCAGCAGAATAGCCACTATTATCATTGCAGCAACTATCAATTTATTCTTCATGACATCTCCAATCTTGACACTGTCTATTTCGAGATTATAACGTCTATCTTTACATTGTCAAGTTAGTTGCTGACGCCATTTGATTCTTCGGCTTATTCATTGTCAAATAAAGACACGTTTTTATTATAAATCGTGTCCGACATTTTCAATTTTTCGGTTTTTTGCATTTTTCGGACACGAATCAGAGATCATATCATGTCCTTTTTTAGCACTGGCTATACAAGGCACTTGTGAATGTTTCTCAGCAACAAAAAGCACCCCTTATACCAAAACCGGAATAAGGGGTACTGCACTAATTCAAATTAGAGCTATCTTATTACTGCTCGATCAGTTCCGGGTCGACTGCATAGTACTTAACAGAGCCGACTTTATAGTCTCCGGGTTCCTCAGAGAAATCAATCCTGACGACGCATGTTTCTTCCCAGTTATCAGCTTTGAATTCGTAACCATAGATATCATCCTCAGCATCGAACTCGGTCATATCTTTATTGAATGCTGCCAAGGCGTCATCCAAAGTCTTGTACTTGGCTGAAAGCAATGCGCCTCCGGGGAGAAGGGCCTCGTCATTCCAGGCGAGAGCAACGTATATTACCATACATTCTGAGACCGGCATCGGTTTATTTGATTCGTTATATATCCACGTCATTACTGAGGGCCCAAGGTTTTTCTTAAGGCAGAGTTCATATACACTCTCGGGATCAAGGAGAAAATCCGCATTAACTTCTTCCTGATATATATCGATGATCTCCCAGCCGTTGTCGAAAAACTCCTCGGCCTTCATCGGGAATTCATAGACATCTCCGCCGATCCAGAACTGATTGCATGTATCTTCATTAAACTCTGCAGGAAGTTCTTTGTATGCCTCGATAGCCCAATCAGCACCGGCCTTCCTGTAATTCTGCTCCACTTTTGAGCATGATGTCATTGCAAAAAGCATTCCGGAAGCAAGCAAAACTGCAAAGGCCCTCTTCAAGATCTTCATAAACTATCCTCCATATTTTCCGCTGTTTTTCAGTTGACGAGATTATATCAGTTATTCTTTTTGCTAACAATTAATGCGATTATTCATATACAAAAAGCAGCCGTGCGTGTTGTACGGGCTGCTTTCTGCATTTCTATTCCTGGGTAGTTAGAGGGTTGGTGTCTTTTTATCCGATCGTCTTGCCGTCTTCAAGTCTTACTATCCTTGTGCCGTATTCTGCGCACTGCTCGGAGTGTGTGACCTGAAGGATCGTAAGGCCTTTCTCCTTATTGAGTCTTGAGAACAGTTCCATGATCTCAACAGTCGATGCTGAGTCGAGGTTACCTGTAGGCTCGTCTGCGAGGATGAGAGAAGGATTGCCGAGAACCGCTCTCGCGATCGCTACTCTCTGCTGCTGTCCGCCTGAGAGTGTGTTAGGCATTGCCTTTCTCTTTTCGGTGAGTCCTGTGATCTCCAAGATCTCATCAAGCTGTGACTTGAGTTCTGACTTCTTCTTTCCGTTGATCGTCTGAGGAAGGAGAATATTGTCAACAACATTGAGGTTCATGACAAGGTTATAGAACTGGAATACGAATCCCATATTCTTGAGTCTCAGATCTGAGAGTTCCTTATCTTTTAATGAACCGATGTCTTTGCCGCATACGGAGATGTTGCCTTCAAAACTCCTGTCGAGTCCGCCGATCAGGTAAAGCAGTGTTGATTTACCTGAACCGGAAGCACCCATCAGAGATACAAATTCTCCCTGGTCAACGCTCATGGAAGCGCCGTTTAAAACGTGGTTGATGTTCTCGTTCTTACCAAAAGACTTGTTTACGTTATTTACTTCAATTATCTTAGTCATTTTATTATCCTCCATATATTACTCATACTTGATCTGTTCAGCGATCTTCATTTTCCTGAGGTTCTTGAGCGGGAACAAAACTGTGCCTGTAAATACCAGAGTCATTGCCGCGAAGAAGACCAGTACAGTGAGAGGGTCGATCGTTACTTCCATAACGACGCTCTGTGCGTTCGCCATAGCGGAATCGATAACGAATGAAAGAAGTGTTCCGACCAGTACACCGACACCGGATGCAGAGACAGAAGTGATAAATACTTCCTTAAGAAGAATACCTGAGAGTTTGCCTTTTCCCATTGCGGTCGAAAGCATAACTGCGCATTCCTTCTTTCTTCCTTCAAAACCCAAAAGCTGATTGGAGATCATACCGATAGCTGTCATGCCGAGTGCGATGACCAGGATCGCAGAAACTACCGCAACTGTCTTTGCATTATCGGAATTCTGCTGTTCAACGATATCGGCGAATGTATCTACATTGGCGTATTTGCCCTTGCCGTAAGTCTCGAGCAAAGTCTTTACTGCATCGGGATCCTCGCACTTGATAAGTGCCATGCCCGGATTGTCATGGAAGAGCGCCTTGAACTCATTCTGATTTACGATCAAAGCTTCGAGGCCGCCATCGTAGGAATTGCCCTCGGTGATCTTGGCAATCTTATACTCTCTTTCGAATGGAAGTACACTTAAAGGATTGATCGTGATCTTAATAGTGTCACCTTCTGAAAGGCCCTTGCGGTTTGCATACTTCTTATCGACGATGACAGAGCCTTCCTCAATTGTTGCGGGAAGATCCTTAAATCCTGTGAAGTGCTCATATCCGCCATCAGGAAGACCATAGAAGTATGCGATAGTTGTTGTTTCCTCATCACCTATGCTGAATTCCTGCATTGTGCGGTATACAAACTCAACATCATTCACGCCTTCAAGGTCATCGATATATGTGTAGTACTTGTAGCTGTCACTTGTTTCTGCAACGACATCACAGTCATAAGGAATATCGCTTACGGAATCCGTCAGCGCACCTGATACCGAGTAAACAACGATGCACATTGCAGCTGCAGTTGCGCAGAGAACGCCGCTTCCCACAGTGCTCTTACGTGAGATAGCCTCAACTGCGGCAAGTGACCATGAAGCATTTTCTCCCTTGTCGGCAATCTTCTTGATCAGTGATGTAACGAGCTTTAAGATCCTCGGGAAAAGGAAAGCAAGCGCTGCTACAGCTGATACAAGGCAGAGGGTCGCAAGGATGAGATTCTTCTTGAAGATGAATGTCACGATTGCAATTGCAAGGCATACCAGACCTAAGATAAATGTTGACTTGCTAAATCTGTATGCTGTGTCTCTGTTGTCGAAAATGATATCTCTTACGGATGTCTTGAGTGCCTTTAAGATAGCCTTCAAAGGGATCAGGCATTCGATAAGGACCGCACCGATGATAACACCTGCAACAAGTGCTGCCGGATAAGGCGGGATCTCGATCGGGATAGAATTGCCGGTGCCGTCATCCGTAATGAACAGAAGTTCCAGGATCGGTCCCCTGATAAACGAATAAAGGACAGTTGCGGGAACGCTTCCCAGAACAGCGTAGAGGACATTCTCAAGAAGAAGGATCCTTCCTGTTCTCGATGTGCTCATGCCAAGGCTTCTGAGCGTTCCGATATAAGACATTCTCTCGCTGACGATCCTGTTGCAGATAGATGCCGTTACAAAGATAACGAGAAGGAATGTGATAGCAAAGAGCATATAGAAAACTGCCTTCAGCTCACCTACCATAGCCATGTCGGAATCTGTCAGGAACAGGTCCGTGATGCTTGCATCAGGATACTTCTCTTCAAGCATCTTTTTCGCATCATCGATCATGGTGTTGTCCTTAAGATCGATCATGATGATATCGGCTTCCCTGTATCCGCAGGAGATGGTATCGCTCGTGTTAAGATTTACGATTGCGGTATTGCCGTAGATAAGGGGATTCTTGTTATCGTCAGGAAGAAGTCCTCCTATAGTGAGTTCGACTTCGTCTTTTGCCCTGTCATGGATCGTGATCTTGTCGCCGGTCTCATATCCGTATGTTTCGGCAAATGTCCTGGTAACATACATCTCGCCGTCTTTGATATCGATCGGCGCCATGAATTCCATATCGACAGCCTCATCAACATCAAGACCGAAGATCCTTAAGGATTCTGTCGTGACATAGCAGTATTCGCCTTCGATCGGCTTATAGAGCATCTCGGAATTACCGATGATCTTCATCGTGTCTGCTTCCGGGAAACCGTCAGGAAGGACTGATACGTCGCTTCCGCTTCCCATCAGGATGAAGTCCGCTCTCGAAATACTTCCCATGTAGCTTGTAAGGACTTTCGTGATACTGTCACTTAAGTCGAAGCACAAAAGTGCGCAGAGGCTGCATACGAAGATCGCGAAAACGACCAGCAGCGTACGGAAAGGTTTTCCGAATATATTTTTCAGTGAATTCTTCAGTACAATATTCATCTTCTATCCCCCATTAATACCAGCGAGAAATTCTCTCTTCAGGCGCAATATACATTCCGTCTCCCTCGCTGATGCCGTATGTCTCATAGAAGGCATCGACAGTAGAAAGGATCGCATTTACTCGGATGTACGAAGGGCTGTGCACATCGTATGCGATCTGATCGATGATAACGTCATCAGAAGCGATCTCGCACCAGATCGTTGCATAGCTCTCGAAAAGCTTGATTCTGTCTTCATTTGTTTTCGCAAGCGTGCAGATGCATTCAACACCACCTAAGTCAGCATAGTTCTCACCCAGTGTCTGCTCGCCGTCAACGTGATAGATACCAAATACAGTGAAGTTCTCTTCAAAGTATTTTTTAGCCTGTTCGTTGCGCTCTTCCAGAGCATCCATATCAGCCTGCGCTATCCATGAAGGATCATATGCGCCTTCTGCATTAAAGAGAATGCAGTTGCTGTCGAAAGCATGTCCCATCTCGTGTGCGATAACCGAACCGAGACCGCCGAGATTTGTAAAGTAATCGGCATCCTTATCGAAGAAGGGCGCATTGGTGATCGCAGCCGTAATAGTGATCGTATTTCCGGAAGGATCGTAGCATGCGTTCATCATCTGCATCGGCATGTCTGACTCTGTTCTTGATACAGGCTTGCCGCTGTTAAAATCATCGATGAGCTCTTTTCTGTCCAGTCTTCTGTAATTTACGCAAAGCTCATAGTAGTTGCTTCCGCAGATATCGGCATACTTTGCCGTATCCTGTCTCTTAAGATCTGTTGCTGTGATGTAAGAGATGTTTTCGAGCTTTTTTAATAGTTCGGTCCTGGTTGCTTCGGAAAGCCATGTTGCTCCTCCGATAAGGCCTCTGTAACCTTCCCTGATATCGTCACACATGCTTCTTAATGCAGCATCTGTCTCGGGAAGATAATAACGTTCCACATAGATGGGATCTGTCTCTTTCGAGAAATTGGCGGAGATCTCATCGATTATCTGATCATGCTCCGGAGCATAATTTCTGCCTACATAAGCCTGCAAAAGCTCATAGTGAGGAGCAATGTATCTCCTGAAAGCGTCATAGACATTACATAATTCCCATGCCTTAAGAGCATTGATATTATCGTCAACGAAAATGTTGTTGAGTGCTTTTAGCTGGGTCTCATCTGTTACACAGTAAGACTTAACCTTTGAAGTATCAAAGCCTACGGTCTTCATATATTTTTCAAGATCGATATTGCTCAGATATCCGTTCACTTCATCAGCGGGAACGATTTTCGAATACTTGAACGTCATCATATCATCTTCAGCCATATCAAGATCTGTCGCGCTGAAGATATCGAGTGCCACAAAAGCTAGTTCTTTTCCGTACTGCTCGGCTGTCTCTTTATCGTAGCCTCTTGTAGTCAGTACGACCTTAACATCTTCCTTAATATAATTCAATGCGTAATTGTCTTCGCGCATATCAACGAATGTAGCGTCGAGAATTCCGGCGATCGGAATAAATGTCATGACTCTCTCATTCGGATCAAAAGGATTGATATCCGGAGCGAGACCGATCAGACTGCTCATACCGTAATCTCTCGCGAGCATTGCATCGATCTCGAGAAGCTCATCAACCGAGCCTGCATTGTCGATCCTGTCGATCACATTCATGAGATCTTCAGGGATCGGCTCGTTCTCAAAATCGTAAGCCTGATAATAATCATAAGCGTGCTTGATGATATCTTCTTCGCTTCCCTTAACATAACCGCTTCCGGCTGCGACATCATCTATTATCGCTTCGATCTGGTCATCGATAAGATCAGTACTGAAAGCATAGTCGTAAGACCTGTCGCCGTACTTGATCTCAGAAGTATCGAATCTTTCCTGATTGACGAACCTGAAATAATCGTCCTCAGCTCTGGCCGGGCCTAACTCTTTTACCGTTGTCTCAGCAGTTGATGCCTCGGGATCTTCCACCACCGCGGTACAACCGTTCAACAGAGGCACAGTCATCGCAGCCGCAATAACAATTGCTGCTATTTTTTTCATTTTCCCACTCCCCTTTTCGTGTTTTAGCATGCTTATCTTAACGGAACAACCTTAACAAACGATCATGTAAACCTTAACACAACCTTAAAGAAGCCTGATATATTCTATCCTTTATTGAATATTTATCAAAATATTTTTCTACTCTATTTTCATCCGTTTTAGCGCTGTTTTTACATGCTCATAAGAATTGCTCTGCAGGGCGCACCGTCGGCACCTCCGAGATTGATCGGCGCACTGTTCAGCATATAGATCCCCTCGTCTACATCACCCAGTCTGATGCCTTCTAGAAGGACTATTTCCGCACCGAGCATGATGAGATGCACTGCCATCGGAGCTTCGACAGGTCCCACCGTCTGCGACTCGTTGCCGAAGAGCAGTATTCTGTTTGCCGCGAAAACCTCCGCTGCCTCTTCTGTCACCGTGGCAGAGCCTCTGACGAGTATCCTGTTGTAGCAGTCGCAGTCCAGATTTTTGGTGTTGACGGATGCTTCCCTCGCATTCCTGATGATCTCTTCGGCATCTTTGGCGGTAATGTCACCCTCGTGGGCAACCACGAATGCATAGCCGATGAATCTTTTCATATCAACCTGATCGATCGTCCTGCCGTCCCTGATGAAATGGTAGGGCGCATCGACGTGGGTACCGTTGTGGGCACACATTTTGAAGGCTGTCAGATTACAGACTTCGCCGGCGTCGATCTTCATCTGAACGATCCTTTCAGGTGAAGGATCACCCGGATAGACTGCGCAGCCGAATACTTCCTGTGAGATGTCGTAGACTTTCATGAGTGATCTCCCTGTTTTGGGTTTCTGAATGCGAAACGGACACTGTAACATTGTTACAATGCCCGTTTTATTAGGGTTTTACGCGTTTTTTCTGTCCGCAAGGATTTCTTTCAATTCGCCGTATTTGTCGAGCAGATTGGAGATTCCGTCCTCGGAAAGGACACCTCTTTTGAGATCTTTAGGGATCTTCCCCTCCTCGTCGAGGTTCCTGTCGATCTTCCAGTATTTGCCCGTGTAATACTCTTCGAGTTTCTTCAGTTCGGGCTCGAGATTTTCGAAAGCGGGGATCAGGGCATCAATACCGGATCCCTCGTCGAGAGCCTTTTCGAGCTGTGACGTAACCCCGATGCCTTTATCGAGGATCTCTTCCATGAGCAGTATCCGCTCCTGTGCCAAGTTGTATCTCATAACACCCACACCCGCCGAAAGAATTAATGTAAAAAGTATATCAAAATTCCTTTATATAGAGAAGATATACCCTGCCAGAGGCGAAAGGACGATCATGATGCACGAGAAACAGAACGAGTTGACCGAGATCAGGGTCGCGCGCTGCTCGGGCGGAACCATCTGATTGAGCGCAATGTCGGATCTTATCTGGAGCAGGTCATCCGCAAAGGCCGTAAAGAGGCCGCCAATCGTCATGAGATACCACACGCCCGTGAATTCGCTCACGAGACCGATCAGAGCGAGCAAAAGACAGAACACAAACAGCTTGCCGAGTGTGGTCTTCTTCACTTTCGTAGCACAGAAAGCGCCGATTATTCCGCCCATCGACATGATGAACAGCAAGGGTCCCAAAGTCCAGTCGGGAATGCCCGTCATAGGGAGTTTTGCCTGAAGGAAGAACAGGAGCAGCACGTCGATGCTGCCGATCAGCGCATTTCGGAAGATCAGGCCGGCCACCATTGTATTTCCCTTCAGAAAACCGAAACTTCCGCTGAACACGTCCTTCACGCGCTTTGCGAGCGTGTCGCCGGACTTCCTCAGGATAACCTTGTTCTCACGCAGGCAAAGAAGGAAGACCATATTCACGGCCGATATCCCGAGCGACAGTATCTGCGCGTTCCTGTTGCCCATGATGACTGCGACGCCCGCGAAAAGCGTTGCTATACCATTCGATATCCTGTAGATCGCCGTCTGGGTCGAGATGTACTTGTCGTACCTGTTCTCCTGCCCTTCCTCGAGCAGCGAATCGTATGCCAGCGCGCTGTCACTTCCCGACGCGAAATTGTACGACAGAGCCGAGAAACCGATCGATATCAGCACGCACGGAAATCCGGGCAGAAAGCCCCTGACAGCCGCGCTCAGCATCGCCATGATACAGCTCACGATAAGGCTTTTCCTGCGCCCGAACACATCGGCAAACATGCCTGACGGTATCTCTGCCATAAGGCTTACTATATGGAACACGGTCTCTGCAAACCCGACCTGCACCAGCGAATAGCCGTCCGACACCAGGAGCAGTACCCACGCAGCTCCCGCTATCGAAATATTGGATACAAAATTAGACATATAAAGCAGACCGAGCTGCTTTTTGACATTAAGTTTAGACATAAATAAAAAACTCCTTTGAATCAGCTTTTGAACAAAGGAGAAGTCGATATCTTTTTGATTGAATTCCGGGTGTTATTACCTGAAAATGGGCAGACTTCTCCTATAGGACACCCTGTAGAAACCGTTCATAAGCTGAATGTTAGGTGTGATCCAATACATATGAGAAGCGCCTTTCGTAAGATTTTCGTTTAAAATATAACACATGCGGGGCTGAGTTGACAAGACACGGGCGTAATAGATCGGGAAACGCAACGCGAAATACTTTCCTTTTACCAGCACTTCTCCTCGTGTGATGCTAGAGTGTCGCCTTCGTAGCGGAATTTCATGGTGAAGAATCCGGAGTCCTTATGTTCGCCGAAAAGGTAGTCGAACATGATCTTGTCGCCGGACCAGATCGGCAGGCCGTTGATGTCAGACAGCGGAACCCAGCAGAGTTCACCTTCGTCGCAGGAGCGTTCGGGAAGGACAAAGTCCGGATCGACGGATGCCGTGAATACGTGCATATATTCGGTCGGATATTCGGATGAGATAAATGTGATGAGCCCGCGGTAAGTGAAGTCTGAAAGGGATCCGGAGCCGATCGAGGCTTCCTCGGAAAGCTCGCGCAGGACGCATTCTTCCGGGGACTCGTCCTTTTCGAAATGGCCGCCGATGCCGAGATATTTGTCCAGGTTCATGTCGCCTTTACGGGTCTTGCGGATAAAGAGGCAGTCGCTGCCCCTTGTTATGTATATCAGTGTTGTGAGATTTTCTACGCGCATGTGATTATTATATGTGAAAACGGGCCGCGCAGTACAGCGGTGAAGTCATCAGACCTCGATGGCGGTCTCGCCGTAATCGATCGAGTAGTCGCCGTTAGCGAGCGCGATGCGGAAGTTGATGCGGTAGATCATGTAGGAAGATACGTCGATCTTGAATGTCTCTGCCAGTGCGCACCACTTGTCGGCGATGCTGACGATGAAGCCCTCGCGGTGCATGGGCGGGAAAGGTGTCAGCGGGAACATGTGCTTGGCAATGATGTCCTTCTCGACTTCATTGAGATCGAAGTCGCGGTCGGCATTAGCCTTGGCAACGGATGCGTGTGTGAAGCCGTGGAAACGTCTGGACTTATCCTTGACGTGCCAGTCGTAGAGGAAGTAATCGTGAAGGAGCGCGCCTCTTACAAGGCTGTCCTTGTCGATGCTGATCCTGAGTGTCTTCTCAAGAAAATATGCGATGAGGAGGCTGAATTTTGCAACTGCAACGCAGTGCTCGAAAACCGTGGTCTCGCCGTGCTGCGTAAATTGTTTCATTGCCTGCGCTTCGGGGCTTAAGATGATGCTCTTGCCGCGAGTGAAAAGATCCTTCGCAAGTCTGTATTCGGTTATGCGTTTTGCAAAATGTACTGCCAATCTGAACCTCTTATGCTTTGATCTCTCAAAGCCGAATTTCTACACCTTGAACAGTATAACGCAAAGTCCTGATTTTTACGCTATAAAAAGATTACATTTTCACATCAATATGCATGGAAAAGTGTGGCAATTTCAAAGAGACTTAAAGGCCGCCTTAACTGCTCAATTATTGTTAAGTTTTATCACTTGAAATAAGTCTTCGCGATCCTCAGATTCCACCAGATCTTCCAAGTGTCGGTGAACATTTTCCAGACGTCCCTGAACTTGATCCTGCCGAAAGACTGGCCTCTTGTGAAGTTGAGCTCGACGGGCATCTCGATGAGTGTCGCCTTCTTCTTGGAAGCGAGTGCCAAGAGCTCGATGTCGAAGGCGTATCCTTCGATCCTTCTGAGCGGCGCGATCTCCCTTATGAGAGAGCCTCTGTAGAGCTTGATGCCGGTCTGTGTGTCGTGGCACTTAAGGCCGAACAGGACCTTGAGCATGATGTAGTAGCAGAGTGAAAAGACTTTCCTTGCGAAAGGATACTCGAGCTTGGAATCCTTATGCATCTTGGAACCCAAGACGATGTCGGCATTCTCGGTCGTCATTTTCGCATAGTACAGTGCGAGAAAATCGGGCGAGAGATCGAGATCGGCATCGATGAAGCCGACGATGTCGCCCTTGCTGTTGACGGCGCCCCATGTGACAGCACCGCCTTTGCCGCGGTTGACATCGTAGCCGAAATCCTTGATGCGGGGGTTGTCGGCTGCTGCACGGGCTACTTCGCTTCCGGTATTGTCTTTGCTGCCGTCGTTAACGGCGATGATCTCGTAGTCTGAAGTAAACGCAGCGAGCGCTTTATCAATGACCATGAGATTATCATAAATGTGTTCACCTTCGTTATAGGCAGGGACGACGATACTGAGCATAATTATCCTTCGCTAACAAATTTTCCGCGATATTTTAACACATCAGAAGCGTCCGCCGCCACCGCCGGAGAATCCGCCTCCTCCGCCGCCTGAGAAGCCGCCGCCACCGCCGGAAAATCCGCCGCCGCCGGATGAAGATTCGTGATGGATGACCTGCTTGGATTTGAACGTGTCATGCTTTTCGACAAAATTGGTGCCGGTGTGCGGATAAACGCTGATAGCGGGAACTTTGTCGAGTCTTCTTCTAGGAGACGCAAAACCTGTGATGACAAACGACATGCCGACAGGAATGATTATCGTGAAGAATACAATCGCGCCGTAGCTCTGGTAAGAGTAGTCATTGAGGCTCTTTGTGATGCCTTCGACAGCGGTGCCGTACTGACCGTCACCGAGCTCTGACAGATGGCTTCTGAAGAGCGCATAGCATTCGTCGTCGGAGACAGCGAAATGTGCAGTGCCATATGTGTAGAGCCAGAAGAATCTTCCGCCCTGGTAGTCGAGCGTAACGTCGATCAGGATGCAGACGCCGGAGTTGTTCTGAAGGGGCACGGTCTTGACGTGATCCATGTAGAAGTCTTCGGCAAATCTCTTCTCGTCCTCATCGGAATTGGAATATCTGCTGCCCTTGTCGTTCGTGGTGACGATGACAACGTTGATGTCCTTCTCCTTGGAGAGCTTTTTGGCTGCGTCAGTAATGTCATCTATCTCCTCGCTCGTGAAAAGATCTGCGTCGTCGATCACCTCAACTGTCTTTTGGGGCGAGAGGTTCATGAACACATAGAAAACGATGCTTGCGATGATGATGCAGATAAGTCCTATGCCTACACCGATCGAAGCGCCGTTGAGCTCAGAAAGAACTGAGAGTCTCGGGCCTTTGTCTTTGGCCTGGTTCATTTCGTTGATGTCAAGATTATCGCTCATCCCCAGAACCCCCTCATGATGAGGCCCAGAACGAACCTCGTGATAACGGCAAGAATGCCTAAGACAATGAAGAAGAACATAAGCTTCTTAACAGGGCTTACCGGTATCTGTCCTGCGACTTCGCCGGTCTGTCCGTTCATTGCGAAATAGTAGTATTTGTTGCGGTACTTGTAAGACAGGAACCATACCGGAAGCAGCGCGTAGTTAGCTTCCATCGAGTCGATCGTGCTCTTATTCGACTTGATCGTGTAGTCGTCGAAAATGCCCTTCAAAGATCCCTTCAGAGCTGTATCTACTCCGTTGCTCGCACGCTTTGTCGCACGTGCGGAAAGGTCCTGCGGAGAAAGATCATATCTGTCTGCATAAAAGCCAGGAAGATATCTGTAGTCGTAAGGCATGAGAGCCTTGAAATTAAAGGGTTCGATGGCTTCCATCAGTTCATCGTCGATCCTGGTCTCTCCGTCCAATGGAACATAATTCCAGTTGAGGTCCGCATGTCTTTCAAAAGAGAAAGTCTCGATGACTTCGTCATTGCCTCTGTAGTGGATCTTGCGTCCGGTTCCGCTCGCATTAAGTGTCGCTTTGATATTGAAAAGCCAGAACGGTACATAAAGGCCTGTCATCTTCTGAACGTTCTTTTTGGAAACGAATCCGAAGGGTGTCCACTTGCCTTTTCCGGCCCACTTGAAAAAAGCCTCTTCAGCGGACTTTCTTGAATACTTGAAAGGGATCATGTACTGCGGCTGGAACTGCTCGGTGAGTCTCTTTCCGACGAGTGCCGGAGATCCGCAGAAAGCACAGAATGTTGCCGCAGTGTGGGCATCGGTTACGAGCTTCGCGCCGCATGAATTGCAGACGAACTCAACCTGCTCGGGCGAAGGTTCATCGCCGGGCTGATCCTGCTGCGGCTCAGCATCCGTCTGAGGCTGCTTGACTGATTCGGCTTCCGCCTGTGCCTTAGTCTCAGCAGCAGCCTGCGCAACCGCTTCAGTCTGCTGCTCGGGGCCTGACGGCTCTGCCTTCTTAGCTTCCAGTTCTTCCACAGTGATCGTGCCGAGTGCGGCAGGATCGAAAGAAGATCCGCAGTTAGGGCACTCGAGCTTTTGAATATCCGCATTAAGCGTGAGATTTGACCCGCAATTGGGGCATTTGATCGTATCAGCCATACTATCCCTCCTAAATTAGAAGGATACCATAAATGACATCTTATTTGAAGAATCAGACCTCTGCGTTGAGCAGCGCTTTTTTGGTCTTGTCGTGGCTCTTTTCGGAATTCGGATAAGAGATCTCTTTGTACTCTGCGCCCTTGCGTCCGCATATGATCCTGACGAACGATTCGGCGATCTTCGGATTCTTCAGAAGGAGCGGGCCGATGAGACTGATACCGAGCAGGTTGTTCTTCCTGACACCATCCTTCTCGAAAGGAACATTGCCGATAACCTTAGTGATCTCAAAAGCCAGGCCGTCCTTGCCGTGGGGAACGCCCGCGCGGTTAACGAAACCGACATAGAGCTCGTGATTCTCCCAGTCTTCGAGAACGACATCTCCGGTGTAGCGCTTCTCGATCTGCTCGATAAAACTGAAGTCGAAAATGCCGAGTCCTTTGATAACGGTCTTATCGGCAGTCTCGATCCTGTCGCCCAGAATGTCGTAGCTGTTGCCGGTGAAAAGCATCGGAACACCGTCATCAATCGCTCTGACAAGGCCGTCCTTGAAGTTTGCAAGATGCGCTGCAACGAGGTTCCTGTTCGACTCGAAACCGGAACCCATATAAACAAAATCCATGCCGTCAAAACTGATCACGTCATCAGTTATCGTGCGCTTAATTATCTCGACGTCAAATCCCTGATCCTTAAGTCTTCTCTCAAGTATCCTAATGTTGCCGTTGTCACCGTAAAGGCTCATGAAATCGGGATAGAGATAAAGTATATTCACGTTCATGCGAGTTCCCTCCTTGTAACGATGGAGAGGATCTTCTCCTTGTCGGAGAAACATGTGATCACGTAAAGGAACGAATCGAGATTGTCACGGCAGTAGTCAGCGGCCTTCTGCACAGTGTCGAAAACCTGTACTTTCCGTGAATCCACACCCGCCAGATCGAACCTCACTGCGAGGTCCTCGCAATACTGTCCCGCGAGAATTATCCTGTCGATTCCCTCATCGTTGAGTTTCTCGAAATTGATATCCCAAAGCCAGCTCGAATCGGATGTGTAATACTTGCGGCTGATCGCGTCAACGATTATCATGACGCTCTTCTTGCGCTTATCCTTAACGACAACATCGATGGAACGGTCGTAGGACACTGAATTCTCGTGCTTTGAAAGAAGCAGGCGACCTTCGACTTTTCCCAGAGTGAAATCAGAGATACGGCCAGACTTCAGGATATATCCGCCGAGAGATTCAGCGGCCTTCTCCGGTGCGATGCCCGCAACGGTTGCAGCAGTGAATGCCGCGAGAATATTGTAGCAATGGTAGATTCCCGTAAAGAAAACCGGGATCTCATATGTTCCGTCAATGGTGATGGAAGCATGACCATCTGATTCGCCAATACCTGTAAGAGTATGGTCAGTATCGTGTCTTTCAAAACCACAGGAAGTGCACTTGAACTTACCGATATGGTTATAGTGGTAATACTCATACTCCATCGGTTGTTTGCAGATAGGACAGTACCTGCCGTCGTTATAGATTCCCTCATGCACCGTGGTGTCAGAAGGAAGATTGTCTGCGCCGAAATAGACCGTGCCTTCCCTGTCCTTGCCAAAGCTTGCGACCAGGGGATCGTCGGCATTCAGAATGAGAGTCATGTCATCATAGACCGCATGACCGATTATCGTCCTGATCCACTCGGGATGGCCATTCCTCGTCATCTGGTCCCTGTATAAATTGTTGATCACGAAATACTTCGGATGGAAATACGCGAAAACCCTTCTCGCATATCTTTCATCCGCTTCAAGCAAAACGACGTCGCTTTTGACCTTGCCGCCCATCGTGGAAGCGCCGATCAGGAATGTCGTGACACCCTCGATCTGATTGGAACCCTCTTTGTTATACGCGACCTTGAGCCCGTTGCTCTTAAGCACGTGCGCGATCATCTCAACAGTGGAGGTCTTGCCGTTCGAACCGGTGACGGCGATTGAAAGCTCCGGAAGCTTCAATTCCGAAAGGATATCAGGACAGATCTTGAGTGCATATTTGCCCGGCAAACTCGAGCCGCGGCCCAAAAGCTTTGCCAGTCCCCTTATGACCTTGCAGACAAGTATTGCTGTAAACGCTCTGATCTTCATAGGAAGAAATTGTAGCATAAATTATGGGCTTTTTATATTACAAGCGCCGGGAGGGCTAGCAGGCGCGTCTTTACCGGTCCCTTCACCGTCAGAATACGTGACAACTGAACATTTGCGAAGATTCAGAATTCCCGCCCGCCAAAAAGTTTTCGAACAGATTTGTTCAAAACTGTTTACAAACTTTCTCAAAGGTATATAATTGCGCCATGAACAAATTTGCATTTACATGGCGTGACTTTTTCTTTTTTGCCTTTACAAATAGGGGTAATTAGTTCACTGCCTGTAAATATTTGACTTGATTTACGTTTATCAGAGCCCCGCAGTGAACAAGCTGCGGGGCTTTTTCAATCAACGGAGGAACGAAACATGACACAGAAACAGGCCGGAAAACGAATCGAAGAAATCGACGAACAGATCAGAGAGCTTTTCGCGGAGAGACTCGAAGCAAGCAAAACCGCGAACGAGACTCTCTCCAAGTCCGAGATCGCGCTGAAGAGCCGACGCTACGAGCGCAGCTATCTTTCAGGACTTGAGACATCCAACTCGCTTATAGACAACTACGAGCGCGTGCTCTTCACCACGATGTTCAACCTGAGCCACTCCTACCGCAACATGGAGTACGGCACACGCACCGAGCTCGCTGACCAGATCCACAAGGCCCTCGAGACAACTCCCAACGAGTTCCCGAAGTCACCAATGGTCGCCTGCCAGGGCATCGAAGGCGCATACTCGCAGATTGCGACAGACAAGATCTTCCGTCAAGCAAACATCATGTATTTCAGGACTTTCGACGGCGTTTTCCAGGCAGTCGAATCCGGCCTTTGCAAATTCGGCATTCTCCCTATCGAGAACAGTTCTTTCGGCTCAGTAACCCAGGTCTATGACCTCATGGTCGGCCACAATTTCCATATCGTAAGAGACTACAAACTCAGGATCAGCCACAAGCTGCTCGCAAATCACGGCGCGAGATTCGAAGACATCCGCGAAGTATATTCGCACAACCAGGCAATCGGCCAGTGCAGCAAATTCCTCAAGGAGCACCCGGATATCAAGGTCAACATCGTTGAGAACACCGCGGTCGCCGCAAAGAGCGTCGCTGATTCCGGCCGCAAGGACGTCGCCGCCATATCTTCTGCCGACTGCCAGCAGCTTTACGGACTTGAGGTAATCCGCGACGACATCCAGAACACTGACAACAATTACACACGTTTCATCTGCATCACCAAAGAGCTCATGATCTTCCCCGGCGCATCGAAAACTTCCGTCATGCTCGCACTTGGCCACACACCCGGCGCCCTTGCTGACACTCTCGCGAAGTTCTCTTCACTGGGACTTAACCTCACGAAGATCGAGTCGCGCCCCATCGCCGGCCGTGACTTCGAGTTCATGTTCTACCTGGATTTCGAAGCGTCTGTTTATTCCGAAGAAGTCATCTCGCTCCTGTGCGAGCTCGATGCCGAACCGACTGAGTTCGCTTATCTCGGAACTTACATCTGACGAATTAAAAGAGCCGTCTCAAAATAAATGAGGCGGCTCATTTTTTGAAATAACTATCGAATATAAAATCAGTACTCAACGCGTACCGAGTCCAGTCCGTACGAAGCCTTGAAACGGCGCTCGTCGTCAGCGCATCTTATGACCATGACTTCCGTGAAGTGACCGTCCTTTTTGTTCTTGAAGCCGGCAACCTTTTCGCCGGTGCAGATGGAACTTCGGATCACGGCATACTGTGTCTCCGGGTCAAACGGAAACTCAGAAGAAAGGTCGTCAGAAGGAGTTTTTCGGTGAAACGGAAGGTGCATGGAAATCACCTGATTATTCCGCCGCCGATGACACAGCCGTTGTCATCGTAAAAGACGGCAGACTGGCCGGGTGATACGCCCTTGACGGCTTCATCGAGAGTGACTTTCGCGAGGCCGTCTTCGAGGATTTCGAGAGTTGCGGGACGCTCGGTCTGATGGTAGCGCGCCTTGGCAAGGCAGCGAAGTGAAGCGCCGGAAGACGGCACGGGAATGCTCTGGAAATTTACATCGCGGCAGATAAATGAAGAACACAGGAGTGATGCTTCGGTGCCGAGAACGACCGTGTTGTTCGAAGGGTCGATCCTGGTGACGAATGCCGGGTAGCCGAGCGCGATGCCGAGTCCTTTTCGCTGGCCGACAGTGTACTGATAAATGCCTTTGTGGCGGCCCAAAACATTGCCGTCGGAATCAACAAAATTGCCCTCTTCCGGAATCTTTTTGTCCGTGTGCTCGCAGATAAAATCAGTGTAGCGCCCTTCGGTGACGAAGCAGATCTCCTGCGAGTCCTCTTTGTGCGCGCATGGAAGTTCCGCGTCTTCGGCGATCTTGCGCACCTCGTCCTTCGTGTATTTGCCGAGAGGCATCAGTGTGCGTGCGAGCTGCTCCTGCGTGAGCTTGTATAGCATGTAAGTCTGGTCCTTCGCGATGTGGTCAGCCTTGCGCACGGTGTATCTGCCGTTCGCAAGTTTCTCGATGAAAGCATAGTGGCCGGTCGCAACATATTCGGCGCCGAAAATATCTGCCAGTTCCATGAGCTTTGCCCACTTAACATACCTGTTGCACTCGATGCACGGATTCGGCGTGAGACCCTCGAGATAAGCATCGACAAAAGGTGTCACGACGTTCTGTCTGAAAAGCGAAGTGCAGTTGTGCGGGTGGTACTTGATATCCAGGATCTCGCAGATGCGGCGCGCCTCGTCGATCTCGCAGCAGCGGCTGTCACCCTCCTCGTCAGAACCCCAGACGCGCAGCGTAACACCGGTGACATCGTAACCCTGCTGCTTCAAAAGGTACGCAGCAACAGCGCTGTCAACTCCGCCTGACATTCCGACTATGACTTTGGTCATTAATTATTCTCCCCCGCGAAAACCCTTATGTTGTTGCCGCAGCAATTCCGATTGCAACGATAAGGTAAGCCAGGAACATGTAAAGGCTCCATATACCCCAGAAGATCGTCATACCGATGCCGCCGTATTTTGCGGCGCGGCTCAATGCCGAGCACACTTTGATCTTGACCGTATGGAATCCGCCCCTGTCGATATATTCAAGGATATTCTTTCTGTTATTGGTACCCATGAAGATCGAGATGATGCTGCCGACCGGGATCGTACTGATTGCGCAAGCAACTATCGCCTTGGTCAGGAACTCTTTTGCCGTCGCCGCATAGTTCGGATCGTACGGTGCCTGATAAACCTGCTGCGCCTGTGCGGGCTGCTGGTATGTTTGCTGATATGTCTGCTGATATGTCTGCTGAGGCTGAGCCTGCTGATTGTTGTTTTCCATATACACTCCTTCCCTTCCGATGAATCCATCAGTTATCCAATTGCTTATTATACTTCCTTTTGCTCGAAAAGGATAAGAGCGGGAGATCGAATCAACGCGATTGACGATCAGACCCGAATTCCGATCAACAGCGAGTGACGATCAGCCGCAAAATTCCGGTCAACAGCGAGTGACGATCAGACCAGAATTCCAAAATGTTTTCCCGAAATCGCGAAAACAGGAAAAGCTTCAGGAAAAAATCAACGTTTTTTCCAATATCATTTCCTGTTTTGAAGAAAATAGGAAAAGTTTTAGGAAATCGATGAAAATAAGCCAAATGGAATCGTGATCCGGCAACCGCAACCTGCCATAGTCGTTTTGCAGATCAGGCAGGTTGCGGCCGACCGCGATTGTCAGTACAACAAAAAAGAAAGAGCATCACTGCCCTTCCTTTTATTTTCGATGTCGCTAATTAATCAGTCGTTAATTGCCACTTGCTGACGCATCAATTACTTGATGTTCTCTCTCCATGTTGCAGGCTTAAATTCGTCGAGCAACGGGAGGAGACGCTTATCAACGTCAATCTTGAATACTGCGTTGAAGTTGTTGGTTGCGATCATCTGGCCTGCGAAGCCGACGATGACAACGAGCTCCTGATCGTTGAAGAACTTTCTGAGCTTGTCGAAAAGTTCATCGGATACTGCTGTCGGGTTCTTTACATACTGCTCAGCGAGTTCGGCGAGGACTGTCTCTTTCTCGTCGTAAACGAGGTTAGCCGGATCAAGACCCAAGCCCTTAACGTCACTGATGAAGAAGAGTGAGCAGAGCTGGCATGAGTTTGTTGTAGAGATCTTGTGAGCGAAGAGGATCGCATCCTTTTCGCCGATTACTTCAACGAGTCTCTTCCATGATGTGTACCATGCCATGTAAGCGTCGTATGTTGCTGCGTCGTTCAGAAGGCCTTTCTTCATGTTTGTTACTGCATTACGGCCTGCGAGTTCGTCGTAGCGCTCCTTCTCTGCACCTGTTGCTTCGTTCTGTTCAACCAATTTGATTCTTGCCATTTTAGTAATCTCCTTTTTACGATATTTCTCGGTATTTTTTATGCTTAAAGCGCGAGCTTCAAGATCTCAATTATCCTGGCGGAATCGAGGGGGACATAGTGTCCTACTGTGCCGCCTGCTGTTGCACGGTTTGCCATTACTTCGAAGTCTTTGTCTGTGATGCCGAGCTCACTTAGGTGAGTTTTGACACCCAACTTTTTGAAGAAGTTTTCGAGCTCTTCGGAAAGCAAAAGTGCGCGTTCTTTTTCTGAATAGTCGTACGGGTCTTTGCCGTAAACTCTGCTTGCGAGAAGCGCGAGTCTCCAGGGCTTGATGTCAGCAATGTACTTTGTCCATGCCGTGAAGACGATCGCCATTCCTTCTCCGTGAGTGATGTTGTATTGTGCAGAGAGTTCATGCTCGATACGGTGTGATCCCCAGTCGGCACGTCTTCCTGCGTCGAGGAAATTATTGTGCGCGACTGATGCGAGCCACTGGATCTCTGCTCTTGCGTTTATGTCTTTCGGATCGTCGATAAGTCTTTGTGCGTTAACGAGCAAAGCCTTTACTGCGCCTTCGATAAGATAGTCTGTCGTGTCGGAATTCTTCTCGTCGGAAAAGTATCTTTCGAGAAGGTGTGACAGGACATCAGCGATGCCGACATATGTTTGGTAAGGCGGAAGGTTGACTGTGTATTTCGGGTTCATGATCGCGAACTTCGGGATGATGCGGTCGTCTTCGAAACCTTTCTTCCACTCGCCGTATGAGAGAATCGCGCAGTTGGATGTCTCGGAACCGCTCGATGCCGTTGTCGCGATCACTCCGACTCCGATTACGTGTTCGGGAGAAACACCTTTGTCGAAGAAATCCCATACATCGCCATCGTACGGTATACCGAGAGCTATCGCCTTGGCGGTGTCGATGGAGCTGCCTCCGCCGACTGCCAGAACGAAATCAACTTTATCCTGCTTGCCCTGAGCTACAAGCTTTCTTACAAGTTCAATGGACGGATTGGGTACTACTTCACCGCTCTCAGAGAACTTTATTCCCAAGTCTTTTACAGCTTCGGTGATTACATCGTAGATGCCTAAAGTCCTGATGAAGTCTCCGCTGTATACCAATAGGAGTGATGTGACATTATGCTGCGTTAAAAGAGACTTCAGTTTCTTTTCGCTACCCTCACCGAAAACTATTTTCGCGGGATTGTAGTACTCAAATCCGATCATTGTTCTAATCTCCTGTTTCTGTTTAATTGCTCATCATCCGAAGAGGGGTACTACTGCACCGTCGTATGTGTCTTCAATGAACTTTGCAACTTCGGGTCCCTGAAGTACTTCTACAAGTGTCTTGATGGCGGGATCGTTTGCCTTATCAGGTGATGTTGCGATGATGTTGCCGTATGTCTGTGCTGCAAGTCCGTCGTTTGCCTCAACTGCGAGTGCCTGGCTTACGTGGAGTCCGCCTTCGATCGCATAGTTGCCGTTGATGACTGCGACATCTACATCGGGAAGTGCTGCGACGAGCTGCTCGGGTGCGAGTTCCTTGAACTGGATGTTGAGAGGGTTCTCTACGATATCTTCTACTGTTGCGTTGATGCCCGCATCGTCCTTGAGCTTGATGATGCCTTCCTGTGCGAGAAGGAGGAGTGCTCTTGCTTCGTTTGTTACGTTGTTCGGAACAGCGATAACCGCACCGTCCTGAAGGTCCTTAAGATCCTTGACTCTGCCAGCATAGATGCCGAATGGTTCGTAGTGGACTGCGCCTACTGAAACGAGGTCTGAACCGTTCTCTTTGTTGAACTGTTCAAGGTAAGGAACATGCTGGAAATAGTTTGCATCGAGTGATCCTTCGATAACGCCTGTGTTGGGTGTAACTGAATCTTCGAGCTGTACGATCTGAAGTTCGATTCCTTTTTCTGCGAGGATCGGCTTTGCAACTTCCAGGATCTCAGAGTGAGGTGTGATGTTTGCACCGACCTTAAGTACTACTGTTTCTGCCTGAGCTTCTGTGCTTGCTACTGTTCCTGCGTCAACTCTTGTTCCCTCAGTCTTTGCGCAAGCTGCGAATGATCCTGTAAGTGCGAGTAAAAGTCCTGCGGCAATCGCCTTCTTGAATATGTTTTTCATGTTAGTAATCTCCTTTTAGTGTTGTGTTTTTCTTTTTTGTTTTGCGTTAATTACGCTTTGAGTTTGATTTTGTTTGAGCATAAAAAAGCCCGGTCAGATTTATCTCCCGGGCGCATGGCATATCTTCAAATGCAAGTTACTGCTTTAACATCGATCTATCTCAAGGCGTGAGGAATTGTATCCTGCGCCCTGTGCCATATTGCGCACCCGGGAGCTGAACATTCGACAACACATCATGACTGTTGTTCTGGTATCTGTTCTATACATTTCTCACTCCTCCTTTCGTTGTGATGGCGATACTTTACTACTACAAACCTACCGTGTCAATAGGTTTATTGAAAATATTTTTTCGTTGTCTTGTGAAATGCATCTGCGAATACCGCTTTTGCAAAATAAAAAGTTCAGTCTGGACTTCCGTCTACATACTGAACTTTTAACTGAACTTCTGCTTTTCGAGAATGGGAACGCAAGCTCGAAATAACAAATACTCACGATACCGTGGTCTTCTCGTTGCGCTTGTGAACTTCGCTGCTTTTCGAGAGCTGGTATTTGTCGAAAAACTTGACGTACATGAGCGGTACTGCTCCGACGATTGCTGCGCTTGCCTGGATGCCGTTCGGGATGACTGAACCAAGTGCTGCTTCAACACCATACATGAACGGGAGTGACTCGAATGCAAAGTATCCGGCGATCATGATGAGCTCTGCGACTAAAGAGACGGAGAACTTTCTGATAAATGATGTCTTGCCTTCCCTGTTTCTCTTAAGCAAAAGTCCTGCGACGAGGCCCATGATACCCTTGATCAGGAATGTTGCGACTGCATACTGCGGATATCCTGCAAGAAGGTCTGCAAGCGTTGAACCGAGCGCTGCCGGGACAAAAGCAAATGGTCCTAAGATATACGAGCTTACAAGTATTACGAGGTCACCCAAATTGATATGTCCTATCGCTGTCGGAATGTGAAGTTCGGTACCTACAAATACCAGTGCTGCAAGCACACCTGCGTATGCTATCTTCTTTAAGTTGTTCTTGTGATCGTCTTTACTGCTCATGTTTTTATTCTCCTTTAACTTTATTTAATCAAAACAAAACGGGAGTTCTGATGAACTCCCGTACAGTAACCTTAATAATTTGTGATCTTTAATTTATGCGTTATTCAGATCACTCCGGTCATATGCGGGAGGGTAACTTTAGTACAGCACATGCAGATCATAGTGGCATGAACGTGTTTCATTTTTCTTCTCCTTTAATATGATTGGGATAAAGTTAACATTACTTTCCTATTATGTCAATGGGTTTTCGACATCTTTAAAGACACGGGAGCCCGTGGCGCCCTTCTGGCCCTGGTACTTTCCGTCATAAGGATTAAGAGCATGATCATCCATCTCGGCAAAAACAAGCTGGCCTACTCTTCTTCCCGCCTTAAGTTCAATAGCGCATCTGTTTGCGTTATAAAGTTCAAGTGTGATCTCGCCCTTAAATCCGGGATCTACCCATCCGGCATTCTGGATGAAAAGGCCCATTCTGCCGAGCGAACTTCTGCCTTCCACAAACGCAGTGAGGTTATCGGGAAGCTCGAAATATTCCATCGTGGTAGCAAGAACAAACTGACCCGGCATGATGAGATAAGTATCCGTAGTGATGGTCTTATATTTGATCTCATTTTCGAGAGTGATAACGCTTGAAGGTGTATCGTCAACGACACTGAAAGTGCGGCCTAATCTTATGTCGACACTTGCAGGCTGTATCTGTTCTTTTGTAACAGGCTCGATAGTAAGTGTTTTTTCTTCGAGCATCTTAAGTATTGTTCTGTCAGATAAAATCATTCTTGTAACCTCACAATTTCAAATTATATATTCGAAGGAACATAGCACACAACGCTGTCAGGCTGGCTGTATGTCTTACCTTCCAAAAGACTAAATGAATGCTGTTTGCCGACACCGCCGAACCATTCATATGGCTTATCTTCTGATGTCTTGCCATCGCAGATTTCCTTGATTCCGTTGCGCATGCATCTCATAAGAGAGATGTCATCGAAGTCACGCGCATGGCCGTGAAGGATCAGGTCAGCCCTGTCTTCAAGGAACACTATATTGTCCAATGCTTTCACGTATTCATTAAGAGATGAGCATCCGTCAAGCTGCATCCAGAGATGGTGATTTATGGCATCGCCCGTGAACAGTATCCTGTCTTCACGAAGGAGCAGAACGATGCTTCCGGGAGTGTGTCCGGGAAGCGCAAAGACTTCCAAAGTCCTTCCGCCGATATCGATTATGTCGCCTTCGTTAATCGCTCTAAATGGAGGCATCTTCAGGCCGTACTTTTCGCACTCTGTTAAGAATTCAGGAAGCTTGGCAAAAGACTCCGCAAGTTCAAAATCCTTGGGATCAAGATAAGCCTCATCGAAATAAATATTGCCGAATATGTGGTCCGGATGACCATGCGTGTTTACAACAACGATAGGTTTGTCGGTAACTTCCCTGACAGCTTTCTTGAGGTCGTTTAATCCGTTCATAGTGTCAATGACACAGACCTTCTCCTCACCTATTACAAAGTAACCTGAAGCCATGTGGCCTTCATCCATGAGATAGATATCGGGTGTAAGCTGTTTAACAAATAACTCTAGTTTATCCATAGATCATTCACCTTTTATCCTCTTCACGATATCAATGGCAATGTCGAATTTATCGAGTGAATGATTAGCCTCATGAAGTCCCTCGGGAGTGTAATCAGGCTGATCGACAACGTCGCCCGCAACCAGGAAATCGTACAATTCAAAACCGTGATAATCACATACGGCCTGAACTCCTGCAAGTTCCATTTCGACTGCTATGCATCCTTCATCCTTACGCTTCTTTACAAGGTCTCTGGTTTCTCTGTAAAGCGCATCAGTCGTCCAGACTTTTCCTTTGACAAAAGGAAGTCCTTTTTCTTCAAAAAGGCCGGCAAGGAAATCCGCATTTTTGATGTCGATATAATCTGCAGGAGGCGCATAGTGATATGACATTCCCTCGTCGCGGTATGCTTGTGTAGGAATGATATATCTGCCGTTGATCTTCTCGGGATCCAAAGCTCCGCATGAACCGAACAAGATGAACTTGTCCGAACCTATCTTCCAGTTGGCTTCCATTACATCCGTAGATGCCAGGCAGGATCCAACTTCGGAAAGATAAAAGCCGAGCTTCATGCCGTCAACATCGATCAGGTGGATTGGTCTTATAAGATTACACGCACGGAACTCTTCAATCTTTTCGTTGGGATAGGTCCCAAGCACCGTCTCGAAGATCTCACGGGAGAACGTAATCACTGTTGTATCAACTATCTTTTTCTGCTCTCCGAAAAACGAAGCCGGAGAGATTATCGCTTCACTGGTATCAAAAGAATCCGTTATCATTTATCTTTCCTCTCATCAGTCACGAAATGTTTTACCGTTTCAGAAGGGCTTGATAACTCGGTTCTGAAAAACTCCGGATACATCGTTATCTTGTCGTCAACGCTTGCCCAAACGAGATGTTCTTTGCATCCGTCTTCATTAAAGTCACTTGACACGGGCTCAAAATCTTCAGGCACTTTCATGTAGAAGAAATACGATACTTCGTAAACAAGTTTGCCCATGTTTCTTTGGGTATCTCCGTAGAAATAATTCTCGTGGATAAACCCGAGCCTGTCTACTTCCATCTTTATGCCGGTCTCTTCGAAAACTTCACGGATAACTGCTTCTTCGGCCGTCTCACCAAAATGTATCCTTCCTCCTACGGAATAAAGATAATCAACGCCGGTATTTCCTACCATCAGGAATCTTCCGTTTTTCAGAATGATCGCCCCCACCCTGATGTTGATAAAACCATCACAACAGGGAACTGTCATGTCATTAATGTTCATAATAAATTCCTTTATCCTCAAATAGAAGTAACTTCGCTTCCGGTATTAGAGGATTATAACATAAGGATCCGAAAAATCAGGGTGCTTCAAATCCGGCAACATCACTTGCGCCGGAAGATATAACTTCATACGCGATGCCGTTTTCTTCAAGAAGTGATAGGAACGCATTAACAACAGAAGACCCGGTAAATCTCTGCTGGATCGATAGCGATATATTGCCGCCGGCAGCGCCTAAGATGACCATAAGACTGAAAGTGCACGGAGGGTGTGTCCAGAACTCTTTCATGTATTGTCCGATCGTCGGATACTTCCATTTGCCGGGATAGCTTACCAGATAACTTATGAATCCTTCGCCGCCGTTAAACATCGCCGTAAAGATATCTTTACGAGCTTTGAGGGAAGGAGTCGAATTCATTATACCTTTAACAGTTGAAGCATTGACCGCAACACCTGCTGCGACCTGTTCTTCCCTGCTCTGCACGAACGTCTTTCCGCGGTAAACCGTACCCTGAGTAGAAAGAGGCATGGAGCTTACTATCGGAGAATAATCGAAGATGGACATGCCGAGGCAGTTATGATTAGTTGCTTCAGCGCCGACCATCGGTCTGGCGTTTATGACATAAGAACTGATGATGGGTTTTGACCTGTCAGGATAGAGCGAATCGATTGCTTTGCCCATCAGGAGTTCGACCATCGTACCCGGAGTGGAATCGTTTTCGCGCACGAATTTAATAAATGTATCTTCAGGGATCTTAACGTCCCAAATGACAGGTGACGACTTCTTAAGTCCGCCGTCTGTCTCCAAAGTAAATGCAGGAGTGTAAGACGCTTCCGGTGCTGGGACTTCTTCGATGGTATCCTGCGGATCTGCCATCTCCGCTTCAATATCAGATGCTTCCAGTTCAGGAATCGCCTCTATTCCATAAACGTTTTTGCAGTAATGATAAAGGATCGTTGCGAGCACTCTGTACATGCCCGTGCCGTCAGTTATTCCGTGGAAGAAATCGAGATAAATGAAGTCATCCAGAAAAGATACCGCCCACACGTGATAATTGGTCATGGCAGAATTGAGAATGACTCTTGCATCGCTGTTTATGACCGCTATAGGAAGATCGTTATCTGCATATTCAAAAGACTCGACCGTAGAGACCAGACGTCCCATGAAATACGGGAATCTTAAAGACGCAGAAGACACAGATGATTTCAATGCATCAGGATCGATCTTATCTTTAAGTCTTACCTTAAAACGGACAGCATAATCAACCCCGGCGCCGATAGCGCCGTAAACGTGCATTGTATCTCCGGTAGTGATCTTCATGGATAAAACCTCTTTTGAAGAATATGCTTACCTAATTATACAAAACGCCTTCAATCTTCTCGACTATTGGCATGAATATTGACGATTTCTCATTACTTCATGATCACGAGCTCGTAATCACGATTTCCTATTCCGATCTTCTCTCCATGCTCAAGTGTTTCTGCCCATGAGACATTAGGATTGCTGTTATGCCAAACATCCCCATGGTCGTGGAAGTGTGCGCTTCTTATATTGTCACCGAGTTGGCTGTTGCTTACAGGCTCAGCCTTCTGGCAAAGATCAACGCATGCCTGGTCAAGAGCGACAGGATCGAAAGATGCGAGCATTCCGATGTCAGGAAGGATCGGTGCGTCGTTCTCGCCGTGGCAGTCGCAGTTGGGAGATACGTCGGTAATGAGGCTGATATGGAAGCACGGTCTTCCGCTGACGACGGCTGCCGTGTATTCAGCCATTCTGCAGCCTAAGAGCTGGGGAGCATCCCAGTTGTCGTTCTCGATGGCGTCGAAAGCGCAGGCGCCGATACAACGGCCGCAGCCTTTGCACTTGGAAGGATCGATCCATGCCTTTCCGTCAGTATAAGATATTGCATCGGATCCGCATTCTTTGGCGCATCTGCGGCAGCCTCTGCAGAGTTCCGTGATAACGTGAGGGTGGCCGCTCTGGTGCTGCTGCATCTTGCCGGCACGTGAGCCGCAACCCATGCCGATATTCTTTATACAGCCGCCGAAGCCTGCCTGCTCGTGACCTTTGAAGTGAGTAAGAGAGATGAAGATGTCGGCATCCATTACGGCGCGGCCGATGTATGCTTCCTTGCAGTATTCGCCGTTCGGTACGGGCACGATGATGTCATCGGTGCCGCGGAGACCGTCGGCGATAATTATCTGGCATCCTGTAGTTATCGTGTTGAAGCCGTTGATATTTGCGCAGTCCATGTGCTCGAGAGCATTCTTGCGGCTTCCGGGATAGAGTGTGTTGCAGTCTGTCAGGAACGGCAGACCGCCCTGTTCTTTGACTACATCCGCAACAGCCTTTGCATAGTTAGGTCTTAAATATGCGAGATTTCCGAGCTCGCCGAAGTGCATCTTTATCGCAACGAACTTTCCGTCCATATCGATGGTGCCGATGCCCGCAAGCTTTATCAGCTTTTGAAGTTTTGCTGTAAGAGGAGTTCCGAGACCGGTCCTGAAATCAGTGAAATACACCTTAGACTTTTCCATAACAAAAAGACCTCCATGCATAATCTAAATATGAATAAATCACATTCAGATTATACCATCAGGGTCTTTTCGGGTTATATCCGAAATCAGTCGTTAGTGTTTAATAAATGTAAAAAACGCTCATGTCTTCCTGTGTTTTTTTGATATGCGGATACCGAGTTCCTGGATGAGCATTACCATGATGACCAGCAGTGCGACCGTAGTCCAGAGCACGTCTTTCTGGTAGCGGTAGTAGCCGTACTGCAGTGCGATCGCGCCGAGTCCGCCGCCTCCGATAACGCCTGCCATCGCAGAGTATCCCAGTACCGTTGCGACATTTATCGCTCCGCCCTGAAGAAGTGATGGCATTGCTTCCGGAATAATGAAGTGGATTATCGTATAAACAGGCGATGCGCCCATCGATGTTGCGGCTTCGATAATGCCGGGATTAACTTCGTTCAGGGACGACTCGACCATTCTTGCAACGATCGGTATAGCGCCAATAGTAAGTGGCACGATCGCAGCCGTAGTTCCTATGGAAGATCCAACAAGAAAACGCGTGAACGGGATCAAGAGCACGAGCAGTATCAGGAACGGCAAAGAGCGCGTGATATTCACGATCAGTCCGATGACGAAATTGACGACGCGGTTTTGCAGAAGACGGCCCTTCGATGTCGAGTAGAGTATCACGCCCAAAGGAAGGCCGACGATATATGAGAAGAGTGAAGCGAAGAACGTCATCTGGAACGTCTCCCAAATGCCCGTAAGTATTGCATCTCTTATGTAATCGCTCATTGTTCCACCTCCGTTACGGACAGTCCGCCCTTCTCGAAAAAATTGATCACCGTCGCGGCATCCGTCTCATCCGAAGGAAGTTCGACGATCATCTGACCATATCCGATGCCGCCGACACTCCTGGTGTTCGCACTCAGGATATTAACTTTAAAGCCGGTCTCTTCGACAAGGTTTGCGATGAACGGCACGTTCGACTGTGTCCCGTCGAAAACAAGTCTTACTATCTTCCCTTCTCCTGCTGAAGGATCGAAAGGATTGCTTGGGAAGACGAGTTTTTTCGCTGCCTTCGACTTGGGATTCGAGAATACTTCCTTCACCTCGCCGATCTCGGCTAAGTTGCCGTCGTCTATAATCGCAACGCGGTCGCAAATCTTCTCAACTACGCTCATCTCATGTGTGATGATGACTATCGTAAGTCCGCGTTCTTCATTTATCTTCTTCAGAAGATCCAGTATCTCTCCCGTGATCTTCGGGTCCAGTGCGCTCGTTGCCTCATCGCACAAAAGCACTTTGGGATCGACAGCGAGAGCTCTGGCAATCGCGACACGCTGTTTCTGACCGCCCGAAAGCCTGGCCGGAAACTGATTTTTCTTATCGAGCAGTCCTACGACTTCAAGCATCTGAAGTGCCTTCTCGCGCCTTTGTGCACGCGGCATTCCGATTATCTTCAAAGACTGTTCGACATTCTGTATGACGGTCCTCTGGTTAACGAGGTTAAAACCCTGGAATATCATAGAGATCGAGTGACGGACTTTACGGAGTTCCGACGGCTTCAAAAAAGCAAGATTCCTGCCGTAGAAGTTAACAACACCTGACGACACTTCCTCGAGGCGGTTCAAGGTCCTGACCAACGTGGATTTGCCCGCACCGCTCATGCCGATTATACCGAAGATCTCGCCTTCTTTTATCTCAAGGCTGATGTCTTTGAGTGCAGTGAATTCGACACCGTCGTTCTTATATGTCTTGTATACGTTTATTAATTCATATACTTTTTCCATCAGTCGAATAATCCTTTACTTAAGTATCTGTCACCCCTGTCAGGGAAAACAGTTACGATGTTGCCTTCGTCTATCTCTTCTGCAAGTCTTAAGGCAGCTGCAAGTGCCGCGCCCGATGATGAACCTGCAAGTATTCCTTCGTGCAGAGCGAGCTTTCTTGAAGCATCGAATGCTTCGTCGTCAGTTACCTTTATTACCTTATCGACGAGCGTGATATCCATCGTGTCTGCGATGAAATCGTTGCCGATTCCTTCGATGTTGTAATCGAAATGTTCACCGCCGCCGATCGTTGATCCGTAAGGATCTGCAAGAACACCCACGACATTAGGGTTCTGCTCTTTAAGATACTTAACCACTCCCGAGAATGTTCCTCCGCTTCCTGCACCTGCAACAAAGTAATCGATCTTACCGTCTAACTGCTTATAGATCTCAGGTCCTGTCGTCTCATAGTGAGCGAGAGGATTTGCGGGATTCCTGAACTGTCTTAATGAGATCGAACCGGGGATAGCCTTAAGAAGTTCTTCAGCCTTTTTCTCGGCACCGAGCATGCCGCCTTCTCGGGATGTGTGCACGATCTCCGCGCCCAATGCCTTCATTACTTTCTGTTTCTCCAAAGAGAACTTCTCGGGTACGGTGAAGATAACACGAATGCCCTGGTTCAAAGCTGCAACAGCGATTCCGATTCCGGTGTTGCCTGCAGTGGCATCAATTATCGTGCCGCCTTCTTTAAGGAGACCTTTTCTTTTTGCATCTTCGATCATGTAAACTCCTACACGGTCTTTGACGCTTCCTTCGGGATTCATTAATTCAAGCTTTGCATAGATATTTACTCCGGGCTTGACGCCCATATGGTTTATCTTCAGGACCGGTGTGTTGCCGATCATTTCTTTTATGTCGTTATATACGTTTTGCATACGTTTCACCTCACGCCTTAACTGAACTTTCGATTGCCTGCTTCAGGTCATCGATCAGGTCATCAACATCTTCGATACCTACTGAGAGTCTGATGAGCTCATCTACGATTCCTACCTGCTTTCTGATGTCAGCGGGGATAGCAGCGTGAGTCATCGTTGCTGGATGGCATACAAGTGATTCGACACCGCCCAAACTCTCAGCAAGAGTTATCAGCTGAAGCTTCTCAAAGAAGAGTTTGTAATCGTACTTCTCATCGAGAACGAAAGATATCATTGCTCCGGCACCGTCTGCCTGTTTCTTCTGTGTCTCATAGCCGGGATCTGATTCAAGTCCGGGATAGTAAACCTTCGATACATAGCCGCTCTCCGAAAGCCACTTTGCGATCTTGCCCGCATTGGCAACATGTCTGTCCATACGGACACCCAGAGTCTTGATTCCTCT
Source organism: Oscillospiraceae bacterium (assembly GCA_902788505.1). Taxonomy (GTDB): domain Bacteria; phylum Bacillota; class Clostridia; order Saccharofermentanales; family Saccharofermentanaceae; genus Saccharofermentans. The sequence goes on along the minus strand of CADAKH010000001.1, from coordinate 77,251 downwards.
TATGATGAGGAAGCTGTCCCACGGTGCGAGCACACCGCCGATCGCATTCTGCAGATAGTAGAGTCTGTCAGCCAATGCATTATCGTTAACTACAACAAAACCCGAGATAGTATCGGAGTGACCGCCAAGATATTTCGTACCGCTGTGGATAACGATATCTGCACCGAGTGTCAGAGGGCGCTGGAGATAAGGCGTAAGGAATGTGTTATCTACAATAACGAGTTTGTTATGCTTCTTTCCGATCTTTGAAACTGCTTCGATGTCTGTGATGGTAAGAAGAGGATTTGCAGGTGTCTCGATGTAGATTGCTTTTACATCGTCGTCGATAGCTTTTTCGACGGCTTCAAGATCAGATGTATCCACGATCTTGTATGTGATATTGAAGTTCTTGAAAACGTTATCGAGAATACGGAATGTTCCGCCGTAGATGTTATCTGATACGATTAGCTTGTCACCTGATTTGAAGAGAGAAAGCACTGTATTGATCGCTGCTAAACCTGATGCAAATGCAAGTCCGTACTGTCCTTCTTCAAGATCTGCGATCAGCTTCTCGAGTGCTGCTCTTGTCGGGTTGCCTGTTCTGGAATATTCCCATCCTCTGTTCTTACCAAGACCGTCCTGCTTGTATGTTGAGGTCTGATATACGGGAACATTTACTGCTCCTGTTGTCTCATCTCCGTCGATACCGCCGTGGATCAGTAATGAATTTCTCTTAATGCTCATTTTTAGTTACCTTCCTTTGTAAAAAATAAAGCCCGGGATAATTCCCGGGCTGAATATAATAGATGTCTTAACCTTATTAACATCGATGACCTTCATGGCGCATTAGTGTGCAATCAAACGCCGAGGCCATATCAGCCCGTTTATTACGCATTCGACAACAACACATCAACATCTTCATCGATTTATTCCCTTTCAATTTTGTTATGACACATTATCCGTGTATAAACCTACTTTGTCAATAGGTTTTAGAAATTATTTTTCCTGCTTTGATTCGTAGTCTTCAAGAGCAGCTTCGATAGCTTCCTGTGCAAGGACTGAGCAGTGCATCTTGTAGTCCGGCAGGCCGTCCAATGCTTCAGCAACTGCCTGGTTAGTGAGCTTTCTTGCTTCCTCAACGGGCTTACCCTTAATGAGCTCAGTTGCCATTGAGCTTGAAGCGATAGCGCTGCCGCATCCGAATGTCTCGAACTTAACGTCCTTGACGATATCGTCTTCGATCTTGAGATACATCTTCATGATGTCTCCGCACTTTGCGTTACCTACCGTACCGACACCGTTCGCATCTTCGAGCACACCGACATTTCTCGGATTCCTGAAGTGATCCATTACCTTTTCACTATATAAAGCCATATTAATTTCCCCCTTATAAAATGAACTTTGTTTTTCCTGCAACGAGATCTCTCCATACAGGTGAGAAACCTCTCAGGTATTCAACTACTTCTTTAACAGACTTAATAATGTAATCAGCCTGCTCATCAGTGATATCTTCACCAAGGCTGAGTCTTAAAGATCCGTGTGCAACATCGTGCACTCTTCCGATCGCAAGAAGAACGTGTGAAGGATCCAGTGATCCTGATGTGCACGCACTTCCCGAAGATGCCGCGATACCCTTATCGTCAAGCAAGAGTAAAAGCGATTCACCTTCGATCCCTTCAAAGCAGAAGTTAACATTACTCGGAAGCCTTCTTTCTGCATCGCCGTTTAATGCCGAATGAGGTATCTCTTTAAGTCCTGCGATTATCTTATTTCTGACAGGAAGTAGGTGTGCAGTATTCTTATCGATGTTTGCGACTTCTTCCTTAAGTGCAGTAACCATCGCAGCAATTCCCGGAACATTCTCCGTACCTGCTCTCTTGCCCTTCTCCTGGGCACCGCCTTCGATAAGATTCGTTACTCTTATTCCCTTTCTAACATAGAGGAATCCGACACCCTTAGGACCGTGGAATTTGTGTGCTGACGCAGAGAGCATATCGATATTCTCATCAACTACATTGATCTTTAAGTGACCGATTGCCTGTACCGCATCGGTATGGAAAATCACTCCCTTTGCTCTGCACACTGCACCGATACCCTTGATATCCTGGATCGTGCCGATCTCGTTATTTGCGTACATGATCGTAACGAGGCATGTATCTTCACGGATAGCAGCTTCAACCTCAGAAGGATCTATGATGCCGTTCTCATGTACATCAAGAAGTGTTACTTCGAATCCTTCCTTCTCAAGTTTTCTCAAAGTGTGGAGCACTGCGTGATGTTCGAACTTGGAAGAAATAATGTGTTTCTTGCCTTTGAGTTCACCCAATTTAGCAGCGGATAAGATCGCCTGGTTATCAGCTTCGCTTCCGCCTGATGTGAATATAATCTCTTTGGCATCTGCACCAATAATAGCAGCAGTATCTTCTCTTGCCTGCTCCAATACTTCCTTCGCCTTCTGACCGAACTCGTAAAGGCTTGAAGGGTTTCCGTAGGTCTCTCTGATGAGAGTTGTCATTGTCTCGATCGCAGCTTCGCTCATCGGAGTTGTCGCCGCATTATCTGCATATATCATGTCGTGTCCTCGTCTTTCGGTTTTTGCTGAACGTATAATAATTCCATTAACCCACTAAGTCAATAGGTTTATGAAAACAGCAAAAACAGTTGACAGGCTAATTTTAATTAGCTATACTTTGGCTAATTCGAATTAGCCGCCTGTCGAAAATGAGGACTAACAAAAAATGGATACCAAGAAACGCATATTAGACGAAGCACTCACACTTTTCTCCGAGAAAGGCTACGCCAACGTCTTCGTCGGCGACATCGCCGACCGCGTCGGTATAAAAGCCCCTTCCCTCTATAAACACTATAAGAATAAAAGAGCCATCTTCGATGCAATAATCGACGAGATGAACCAGCGCTTTGCAGAGCAGGCAAAGTCCATGAACATCAACGGCACCGATGCCCAGAAGGACTCTGAGATATACAAGAACATGTCCGAAGAAAAACTTCTTGCATTAGGACGCCAGTTCTTCCTGTACTACCTTCACGACGACTACAACAAGCGCTTCCGGAAGATGCTTACGATCGAGCAGTTCAACAGCAAGGACTTAGCGGACATCTATTCCAAGCTCTATGTTGACGACCCGCTCGCATATCAGTCGATGCTGCTGGGAATGGTCGCGCAGGCAGGCATGCTACACACAGACAACGTAAATATTATGACGCTCCACTTCTACGCACCCATCTACTTTCTTCTTACGATGTGCGACAGAGATCCTGAAAGAGAGCCCGAAGCTCTCAAGACTTTAGACGAACACATAAAGCAATTCAACAGACTATACGGGAGAACAAAATAATGAAGATCACAGTAATCAACGGCACCGAAAAAAAGGGCATCACATACATGGCAAAAGAAACATTCCTTGAACCGTTCAAAGGCAAAGCGGAGATAACGGAATTCTATCTTCCCAAAGACGGTCCCGGCTTTTGCATAGGCTGCATACAGTGCTTCTCCAAAGATCAGAATCTCTGTAAAGATGCCGAGAAGGTTCAAAGAATCGAGAAAGCTCTTCTTGAAGCAGATCTCCTGGTCTTCACTTCACCTGCTTACGTTATGCACACGACAGGCGCAATGAAAACTCTTCTCGATCACTTCGGCTACCGCTGGATGCCGCACCGCCCCGCAAAAGAAATGTTCGGCAAAAGAGCCGTCATTATCACCCAGTGCTTAGGCGCGGGTGAAAACTCAACAGCCAAAGACATCAAAGACTCCCTCTCCTGGTGGGGCATCACCTATATCAAAACATGCGGCTTCAAGCTCATGAGCGACATCAAGTGGGAAAAGATCCCCGAAAAGAAAAGAAACAAGATCACAAACAAGCTCACAAGATTAGGCACCAAAATGGCAGGCATAAACTACACCAGACCCGCCCGCACCGGACTTCTTGCAAAAGCCAAGTTCCTCATGGTCCGCCAGATGCAGACAGGCCTTGGCAAAGACAATCCCGAATACACCGACTTCAAGTACTGGAAAGCAAATGGCTGGCTTGAGAAAAAGAGGCCGTGGAAGGGGTAAAGAAGTAACGATTGATCATATTCCTGTCAGGAAAAAGAACAGTCCCATAATCTGAAAAACAAAGACGGAATTCAGATTATGGGACATATTTTGTTTGTTTGAATAACCTGCGTACAAGTATTTACATTCTGCTATTGAATTTTAATTTTAACGATGAATACTAATATCAATTATAGTTATTTTATAAGTTCGTATTAGCCATTTTCATTATCAATAAAAATCACATTTACACAGGCAGTTGATTGATAACTGTTACGTTGCGGGTTACAGAGAATTATGATAAAATCATTTCAACACAAAGGTCTGAAAGATTATTTCTATACAGGCTCAAAAAGAGATATAAAGCCGGAGCATGCCACTCGTTTAGGTCGAATGCTCGACAGATTAGATGCGAGTTTATCCCCAAAAGATATGGATTTACCGGGCTATGATCTTCATCCACTTAAGGGCGATAAAAAAGACATGTGGTCTGTTTCTGTTAGCGGCAATTGGAGATTAACATTTTATTTTGAAGATGAAGATGCATATCTAGTAGACTACCTGGATTATCACTGAGAGGACTGACTTATGAAAAATATGACCAGAAAACCAACGCATCCCGGAACTGTATTTCTTGAAGATGTGATGAAACCTCTAAACATTTCTGTAACCAAGACTGCACAGATCCTTGGCGTAAGCAGAAAGACTCTGTCAGAGTTTATTAATGAAAAGTCATCTTTAAGTCCTGACATGGCTTTGCGAATCAGTATTGCTACAGGAACATCCGCAGAGAGCTGGATGAATATGCAGCAGAGATTAACACTTTGGCTAGCTGAACAGGATGCGCCATCAAATGTCGTTCCGTTTTCTCTGAAAAAGGCAAGTTAATATCCTAAGCAGAACTATAACTGTGAATGAAATACAGCAACTCTTAACTGACAATCTGAGAAAATTTGATAACTTTGTTTTGGAGAAAGATTAACTATGGAAATTATTAAGATTGCTTTGGGTGATTACCCGAAATACGAGGAAATGCTTCTCCGAAAAGATAAGTTTGAGAAGGAAGCACAGCAATGGCACGACGAATTCGTCCGGAAATTCGGCAAATATCTTATTGATAATTTTGTATTAAAGCTCGAATGCATAAGACTAAAGAAGATGCTGGCCATTGCACAAACTCAGATCAATCAGGGCTTCAATCCGGATATGGACGAGATCGGCGACGAAGTAAATGAGCAGATGAAATCTTTTAACGACGATCTGGATAATCTGATTGCCGAACATCAGGCTGCTTTGGATACTAAAGTGTGCCCTGAACATGTTGTTCAGCAGGTCAAAAAGATATACAGGGAAATAGCCAAGATCCTGCATCCCGATATCAACGCAAAGACGCAGAAAGATCCGGAACTTCTTGATCTCTGGAACAGAGTTTCCATTGCCTATAAATGCAATAAACTGGAAGAACTGGAAGAATTACAAGTCCTGGTCAACACTGCATTAAATAAGAAAGGCATTGATGTTTCCAAGTTTGTTATTCCTAATATCGAAGAGAAGATCCAAGAGCTTGAAAAAAAGATAAATGAGATAATTACCACGGACCCTTATAAATTTAAGTTCCTTCTCGAAGACAAAGCCGAGGTCGAAGATATGATCATTGGCTTTGAAGAAGAGAAAAAGGAATACCTTGAATATAAAAAGGGATTGGAGATCATGATACAAGACCTGTTAGAGAGATAACCATGTCAAACGAATTAACCAAATTTGAAACAGGCCTGGTAAGCTCTTCCTTATAAGAGAACCAGTATACCTTTTGTATAACTTTCAGTTCCAACTTAGTCATTCACACCCAAATGACTAAGTTAACTCTCTTCATGACCAAATTGAATTGCGATCTTATTGACGGAAGAAACAGATGGTTCTCTCCCCTTTATTCCTCATCCTTCATTATCCCCATCTGGGCAACTATGGATGCGGATTCGCCGACGAAGTCGTTGCATTTGCCGTTGAGGAAACCCATGAGCTGAACACACTTTAAGTGTTTGTATTTTTCTTTGAAGCGTCTTTCGAATTCTTCTATGTCTGCTTCAGTGCCGCCCATCTCCCTGATGGTCTGTTCTGCGGCCAACACGGCTCCGCATTTGCCTTCAATGGATCTCGGGAAAGGCGGTTCTGTTATGTTTGGATTATTAAGTCCGAGAGCATCGTAAACTGCTGCAGAGCAGTTCATTCCGCCGCGGTGATTCTCTCTTGCTATGGTTTCGTAATCGATCATGAGTAGATCTCTATTAAAGTTATATTTGCAATAAATAATAACACGTTGCATATCACACGAAGAAATCTGTCACGCACATTCATAATGTTCTCCGAATAATTCTTAACGATTATCGTTAAATTCTTGTTGACAAAGATTAATTAGCAGCGTATAGTGAAGCCATCTTCGAAGGTGATAGATTTTTGAATTTTGGAGGAGATAGGCTTTATGAACGAAGAAAGTGTAAAGATCGCAAAGATCAAGAAGAGCTGTCATGCAGGCAAGATCGCTGCCAATATCTTTCTGGCGCTTGCAATATTCATGCTGGCGGCAGGCATATGGGGCGGCGTTAAGGTGCTGGTCATGGGCAGGGAATTCGATGACATGGTGACATCAGGAAGATTTGCAGGCATTGTCTCAACGAACGATGAGATCGGTTCTGCTTCTGCAGTCAATATCAATTTGGGATCAGTCCCTCTTGATATCCACTCCGATATCCCTGCCGTACAGGAAGCAATCGACGACCATCCGATGAGCGTTGTTTACGGAACTTATATCCTTTCAATGAGCTTCATCATGGTAGCTGTAGTTGCTCTGATGTTCCTGGTAAGGTCTGTTTTCGCGATAATCGAGAAAGAAGGAAATCCCTTCACCGTTACCGTCAAGAAGAGGATCAAGACAGTGCTTATCGCAACATCTGTTGTACTGTTCCTCACATCAGGAACCGGACCTGCAATTCTTGGTATCCTTGTAACTATCGCAGTTAATGCTATCCTTGATTATGGCATTACCTTACAGACACAGGCAGACGAGACACTGTAAGGAGGATAGGATATGGGACAGATAATACTTAGATTAGACAGAGTGATGGCTGACAGAAAAATGTCGCTTAACGAACTCTCAGAAAAGGTCGGCGTTTCAAACGTTAACTTATCCAAGATGAAAAACGGAAAGATCTCAGCCATCCGCTTCTCGACTTTGGAAGCAATTTGCGATGCACTGGACTGCCAGCCGGGTGACATATTGGAATACAGAAAAGACTGACAAATAGCGGTAATAGGGATAGATAAAAGAAGCTGCCATAAAAAGCAGCTTCTTTATTGTTGTTTTATTCTTCAGGTGCCGTCAGGAACAATGCATTCAGCGCACTGTAAGCAGCCCCCGCATTCAGCATATGGTCTGTTGAAGTTCCGGCCATCTTCTCGCCGTCCCAGTAACTCACAGACTGACTGCCGCCCATAAGACCGGTCATATGTCCCTTATATTCCTCCCATTTATCGATCTCATATTCTCTGATTATATTCATGGCAGGCTCAATTACCTTAGCCGATATGAAGCGCAGATTACCGCCCTGCTCCAATATAAGCTGAGTATCAGAGAACTTCCATACTCTGAGACAATTGGATCTCGGAGGATTGGTCGTCATGTATTCGGAGAGTGCGAAAAGCATATCTTTCTTTATCTCTGCACCGCACTTGGTGCATTTATCTCCAGTCTGCAGTGTGGTCCCGCACTGGGAGCAAGTCCAGCCGGCACTTGGCAAAACAACCTTATTGTTATCAGAAGGCTCATTGTTATCAGATGCCGCTTCAGCACAGGGCTTGCCGCATTCAGGACAGAATTTACTTAACGGACCTGTATATCCGCAGCTGCATGTGAAAGTCTTTGGTTCCTGGCGGGCTTTTCCGCAGTTAGGACAGAACTTACTGGAGAAGACACATCCGCATTCACAGCGGCATTCCCCTTCTTTCAAAGGCACAGCGGCAACAGAAACGGCTTCGCGCTTCAGAACGAGATAAAACAACGCGGCTGTCTTAACATTGGCTATTTCTAAATGAAGCTGATCCGAAGTATCGTGCCAGGCAGCGTTAATACAAAAAATTGTCTGACCATCAGTCTTGAGTAACCTGTCTCCGAGTTTTATCTGAATGTCCTCGTTGGGATGCTGCTGATATGTCATTTCTCCCGGAGCAGTAGAAAAGCCCGGCATGCCTGCAAAGCCCATCATGGTCGGTGCAACGGGAGCCATCGAAGGATCTATTGCAACAACGCCGTAATTACCCTCAAGAACAGCACCGTCAAAACTGACGGTGATCCCCACTGTATCTGTGAGTGTAGCGACGCATTTGTCATCAAATGTTTTCCATGTTCCCGCGAGCTGTTTATAATACTTATAGTCAGGGTTTGCCTGTGCCATTTATTGTCTCCTTCTTCAAGAAAATGCCGGAGCATTTCTTTGTTGTTTTTTCGCTGTATAAAAGATCAGAACAGATTCTTATCAGTGTATGCAGCAACATCAGTCCAGCTGTTTAACATCGCTTCATCAAATTCCCACTGAACAGTTCCAAAATAATGCTGAGCAAACCACTCTTTAGCATCGCCTGTTATCCCATACACTTTAAATACACTTGCCATACTGATTGCGCCTTTCAAATACGAAGCTCTTAATTGATCTCTATACTTCCGGCATTAACAGTTATCTTAATGCAATCGATATCGCTGCCTTTGGAAATATACTCTTTTCCGTGACGTTCTTCGCCGATCCTTATATCACCCGTTTTGGCACGGCACTCAATAGTATATTGATCAAGATCCTCTATGGCATCAAGCTTAACGCTGCCGACTTTTGCATCGATCACGACCATATTAAGATTAGTGTTACTGATGTTGATATTTCCTGCCTTTGTGCCGATCTCCGCTTTCAAAAAATTACTGTCGCTGATGCTGATATTTCCTGCATCGACAATCTCTGAAAATAAGTCAGCCGATATACCGTTCATGCTGATATCGCCGGCGGCAATATGTATATCAAGATTATTCAGGAGCATATCTTTTCCGATGGTAACCATAAGCTTAGGCTTGCTGATTGCCATAATGCCTTTACGGATCCCACTTACCGAATTTTGTGTAATCGTAAGAGTACCGTCTGCAAATGATGTTTCAGGTGTAAGGTCCTTCGGTCCTTCATATTCAACGCCTGTAAGACCGCTGCCTTCACCGGCAGTAAAGCTCACCTGACACGCATCAAGATCCATCTTGACTGATTTGATTTCGCCGCTAAAACTTTCCATTACTATCTCCTTCAATAATCAACTTATTCGGAATCGATTAGTCTTTTTAATTCATCCTTCAGCGAACCGATCTCTGAAAGCAACGGAGAATAATCAGTATCCGTTCTTGCTCTGAGCAACTCGGTTATCTCACAGACTTTCTCATACAAAGGCGTGATCGACAGATTTGCAAGCACGCCCTTCAAAGCATGAGCAGCTTCAAAAGCGCTATTCAAATCACCTGAAGCAATGAAATCGTTTAACTTTGCAAACTCCGGCTGATCTGCAACAGTCGATGCCAAGCGGAGATACAGGGCTTCATTGCCCATGCATCTTGCAACACCTTCTGCCGTATTGGCTCCATACTCATTAAGTTTATCTATTGTCAGCATAGTATCCTCCGTTCAGCCGTTCTCCTGAACGATGAACTTCTCGAATTCATCAGCGGGAACAGGCTTTGAAAAATAGTAACCCTGAATTATCTGGCAGCCCATGCACTTAAGCAAGTCGAGCTGTGCTTTGGTCTCAACGCCTTCAGCAACAACGGGTACATCCAGGAATTTAGCAATGTCCAAAATGATCTCTACGAGCTTTAAGTTCTTGTCATCCTCTTCCATCTTTCTGACAAAACCCATGTCGAGTTTGAGGACGTCGATCGGTATCGTGGTGATCATGTTAAGAGAAGAATATCCCGCACCGAAATCATCCATCTCGATCTTGAATCCGGATTCACGGAGGCTGTTGGTTACTTCAGTAAGCGAGCCCGCATTGTCGGCATAAGCTGACTCGGTAATTTCCAGCACAAGTTCTTTCTCATCAAGACCGTTGCTTTCGATTATTTTTCTGAGTTTTTCTTTAAGCGCAGGATCGAAAATATCGATTCTCGAAACGTTGACAGACACTGAGATCGAACGGCCGAACTTTTCTTTCCATTCTTTTATCTGCTGTGCAGCTTTGCTCCAGACATAATTATCGACTTTCTGGATCAGTCCGTTGCTCTCGAAAAGAGGAATGAAATCACCCGGATGGACAATGCCGAGTTCCGGATGCACCCATCTGATAAGAGCCTCTGCGCTCCTGAGCTTCGGTTTAACATCCGTGATGTCGTATTTAGGCTGGAAATAGACTTTCAGATCACCGTTTTCGATTGCCTGGTCGATATCCTTGATAAGTCTTTCCTGATAGATCGATCTTAAGTGAAGATCCTTGCTGTAATAAGAAACTGAAGCAGTAAAGTCTCCTCTTATCTTGTCGCATGCTGTTTTCGCGCGGTCAAAACGGATCTCGATATCTGTTTCCGCATCAGCGTTCAGATAAATGCCTGAACGCAGTCTGATCTTGGCAGAACCGGATGAATTGATGAACTTATCCTGAATCTCATTTATCAGAGGCGAATAGTCTTCAATGTGATCGCAGTAAACATAGAACGTATCTGCTTCGGGTCTGCAGGCGATTATCGCGATATCCTTAAGTACTTCTCCGAGAGTATCGGCAACGCGCATCAGCACGGTGTTTCCGACAGTTCTTCCGTACATTTCGTTGACCAGATGGAAACGGTCAATATTAAAGACCAGAACATCTGCAGGAGCTTTGCGGTGAGCCTCGATCCGCTTTATGTATTCGAAGAAATAATCACGTGTGAAAAGGCCGGTAACATGATCCTTCTCAGTTGATCTGATAATGATGTTGTCTTCGGAAAGATGTATGATCCTCTCGCATCTTGCAAGGATAACTTCCGGCATGTCATAAGGTTTTGTAATGAAGTCGGCAGCACCAAGTTTGATGCTCTTTACTTCCGCTTCTTTCTCCGACGTCATAACTATGATCGGAATTCGCTTTAAGACCTCGTTTTCCTGGATCTTTTCAATGAACGTGAAGCCGTCCATGACCGGCATAAGAAGGTCAAGGAGAATGAGTGAGATATCGCTTTCATCACCCTGCAGTTTCCCGAGTGCTTCCTGACCGTTTTCGGCATAAACGACTTCATAATGATCGCCCAGCATATTGCCCAGCAACTCACGGTTAATTAACTCATCGTCTACGACGAGAACGCGTCTTTTGAATCCACCTGCAAACAAAAATCTGTCCATATGTCACCTATCCTTTCTTCCAGATAAACTTGGCTAATGTCTTAAACAGCGCTTCAGGCTGAACGGGTTTGCTCAGGTGTGCATTGAGACCTGCCTGAAGGCTCCTCTGTACATCCTCGTCAAACGCATTCGCCGTAAGTGCGATTATCGGAATATTCTTCGAATCTTTCTTATCCATTGCACGGATAACTCTCGTAGCTTCAAGACCGTCCATCTCGGGCATTCTCATGTCCATAAGAATTGCATCGTAATAGCCGTCCTCATGCTGACTGTAAAGATCGACCGCAATCTTACCGTTCTCTGCGTGATCGACTTCGATCTCTTTGCTGCTTAAGATCATGGTCATGATCTCAGCATTGATTGGAACGTCTTCTGCCATGAGCACTCTCCTGCCCTTAAGTTCGACAGGCTCGAGGTTGCGTTCAGCTTCACTTCGCTTGCTTGCCACCGCACTCTTGAACTCTTCCAAAACAGTTGAAGCAAACAAAGGCTTTGCAAGGAAACTGTCGACGCCGGCCTTTACTGCCTCTTCGAAAATATCATCCCACTTATATGCGGTAAGGATGATGATCGCAGAATCATTACCTGCAATCTCTCTTATCCTTTTCGTTGTTTCCACGCCGTCCATCTCAGGCATCTGCCAGTCGACAAGGATCAGGTTATAAGGATCCTGTCTTGCCTGACGAAGCTTAACAAGTTCGATCGCTTCAGCGCCGGATGTCACTGTTTCGGAAGCAATACCCGCTTTCTCCAAAACCAACTTTGCATGTTCGCAAGCGATCGGATCGTCATCGACGACAAGCACTTTGATCTCGCTGGGTTCAATGTCATAACGGCATTCGCCGCCCTTATTCTCGGAGTCATCCAAAGTCAGGGTTACAAGGAAAGTCGCTCCGTTGCCCTTTGTACTCTTAACACTTATATCGCCGTTCATTATCTCAACGATATTCTTCGTTATCGCAAGGCCAAGGCCGGAACTTCCGTACTTATTCGTGGTCGAATTATCTTCCTGCGCAAACGGCTCGAAAATCTTAGGCAGGAATTCCTCGCTGATTCCGATTCCGTTATCAGTGATCTTAAACTGCAGTGTGGTCTTGCCTTCAAACTGCGCTTTCTTATTAACGTCGAAAATGATCTTTCCTTTTTCCGGAGTGAACTTTACGGCATTGCCCAGGATGTTTATCAGCACCTGGCGGATCTTCGTGTTATCGCCGATATAGCAGTCTGCGATCTCCGGATCGATGTGGCACTGATATTCAATTCCCTTGTCGATGCACTGACCGGAGATCATGGTATTGATCGTTTCCATGAGCTTAGAGAATGAGAATTCTTCGTTCTTTACGATCATGCGTCCCGATTCGATCCTGGACATATCGAGGATGTCGTTGATAAGGCTTAACAGGTGTTCAGCAGAATCTCCGATCTTCCTTAAGTATTCTTTTGTCTTCTCAGGCGTATCGGGATCATTAAGAGCGATGTTATCCAGACCGATTATCGCATTCATCGGAGTCCTGATCTCATGAGACATGTTGGACAGGAATGCAGACTTGGCTTTATTGGCTCCCTCAGCGACATTAAGCGCATCAGAAAGAGCTGCAGACTGCTGCTCAAGCTGTTTCTGAAGGATATTGCTCTTATCAAGTTCCTCCTGCTTACCGCGGACTTCAGCCTGTGCTGTCTCAGTCTCGATCTGAAGCTTTGTGCTTCTCCTCGTCTCAGAAATAATGAAGAGGAACATTGCGGCCATCGCTACGACAGTAAGGACTGACTGTATAATGCCTCTGGTGATCATGCCGCTGGATATGCTGGTAATGTTATCGGAAATTACGCTTTCTCTTACAAGATATGTGAGGTTCCAGTCTGTAGAATCAACAGGAATAAAACTCAACGTCTCTTCCATGCCGTTATAAGTGAACGAGACCTCACCGCGCTTGCCGCTGCCGAATTCGTCTACAAATCTCTCGTAAGTATATCCGTCTTCGAACTCCGCATTCTTCATGGCCTCAAGGAGATTGTTCTCTGACGCGAGTCCGCCGAGAACGTGTTCAGTCAGAGAGACACCGTCTCTCGTATAGATGTTACAGAATGTGGTGTTATTTTCATCAGATTCCATGGAGACACCGTTAAGCATCTCATTCATATCGATCTCCATGAAGCAGACTTTAAAGTCTTCATCACCGAACTTAAGCTCGACAGGGACTGCGATTACGACTTTTTTCTCACGTGTCTGAAGATTGAAAATGGATATCTCAGGTTCTGATATATTCAGATAATCGATTGCATATTCGTCAATATTATCCTGCGTTCCCAGGGAGGTATAGATAAGTCCGTCAGAATCAATAAATGCAAACTTATCAAGAACATAGAACTTCTTCATACGTGCCTGATAAGCCTGGAGATGCTCCATGTCACTTAAGTCCTCATCGGACATCAGGCTTACCGCCGTTCTTAAGTCACGGATCTTATTCTGGAGATTGTTTTCGACAACCTGCTCACGTCTTCCGGCAAGCTCGTCAAGATAGAGGACACTTACCGAACGCACGGCTTTCTCATTGTCACGCTGTGCACTTTGAACGACCCAAACTGTACCCAGCACCATTATGAGCGCAATTATCAAACTCCCGATTACAGCAATACGGGTAGTTTTGCTGTTCTTTGAAACAGAACCTGTTTGCTTATCCATACCCTTGTTCCTTTCTGCTGTTCAGATCTCAACAAGGAAACCGTATGGACATATTATAAATTATAATTTATTTTTTTACACCTGAAAAAGATGAAATCGGGCTGATGAATTACTCCGCCGAACTTGTCGGGATACTTTTTTGCGATTTCATCGGGCACCATTGATTCCTGGCATTCTTCAATAACGAAACCTGCTGAAGCAATACAATTGATGAGAGTTGAGAGCTTTCTGTGATAAACCTCGTAGTCATCGACCACCCATTTGAAATGGCGCTCGCCTTCAATTCCGTAGTTATGGAGATTCGCATACAGCCTTACGCCGTCTTCAGTTCTCGTATATCTATCGTAGACACCGTCATAAGCAGTGGATATCGGATGAGACATCGAAAAGACCAGATATCCGCCATCGTTCAGGAGTGCATAAATGCTCCTCATCAATGCCAAGAAGTCTTCAGAATAATCGAAAGCAAGAGAACTCGTGATGACATCGAACTTCTCACCCAACTGGTCAAGATCTTCAAATGCAAGTCTTTTGTATGTGATGTTATCCGCACTATTGTTTTCGACAGCAAATGCGAGCATTTTTTCTGATATATCAGTGCCTAATACGGACTCAGCACCTGCCTTGGAATACTGCATCGCATGCTGGCCCATTCCGCATCCGACATCGAGCATCTTTTTACCCCTAAGATCAGGAAGCATTTTTGTGATTATCGGTGTCTCGATGACATCATTGAAATTGATCTCATCGCTTCTTAAGCCTTTGAAGTTTTCATAAAACGTATCGTTATCGTAAATGTTCTGCTGTGCCATATTATCCCCTTTAACGCCAATCAGATCTGCCTCAGTATTTCTTCATAAGAAACTGCTCTTATCACACGGAAATTCTTCTCGATCTCTTTTGTCCAGAGATCTATCTCACCTTCGATATCAGATACTTCCGGAAGAATGAATCCCCATATCTGACAGCCTGTTTACTTAAGTTCCGGAAGGAAATATGTAAATCCCCATTCAACATCTTCTTTCACATCTTCAAAACCATTTCTGGCATCAACGATAAAGATGCTGTCCTTATGCTCTCTCAAGAGTTCCAGTGATGCTTTCACAGGATCTCTGTAGTCATCGAAATGTGCTTCTTTTTTCCACACATGAAAAACAACATTGTCTTTTGCGATATATTCAGTTTTTGCAAAATCACTTTCGAACATCTTTATTCCTCCCGTCACTCAAAATCCAATCTCATAAATACATCTGCATAAACATTATCATTATATCTTTCCGTCATTTTAAAACCGGTCTTCTCATACAATCTTAAAGCATCTTTGTACTGTGACATTGAATCAAGAACGATGCACTTATACCCAAGACATCTTGCTTCATCAACAGCTTTATCCATCAGTTTTCTTCCGAGTCCCTTACCTCTGTAGTTACGATCGAGATACATTGCTTTGAGTTCAACAGTATAATCATCAACCTTTTTCAATGCAACCGTTCCAATAACCTTCTCCTGATCGACCAGGCAAAAGAATACTTCAAACTCATTACCGATGTCGTTATAAAAACTGTGTCTGCCTGATGGTTCGAACTTCTTGCCGAGCTCTTCAAAACAAGTACAGGTAAAATCGAAAACCTGCTGCTTATATGAATCGTTATACGGAATGAATTCTATAGCATGCTCCATACTATTTGCCTTCAATCTTGTCAGCGTTAAGTTATTGCAAATCCAGAACGAACTGCCTTTTCTTTACAGTGTCAAGATTAGACGGTTTTCTCCATCTTGTCAAAGCAAAGATAATCGCCATACCCTGTGTCGAGAATGTTGTATTCTACTTCTTTAAAGCCTCTTAAACGGTAGATCTTTTTTGCCGGAAGCGATGCGTGAATAACTATCACATCGTACTTTTCAGCAATCTTTTCTTCGGCAAGATCTATCAACGCTCTGCCGTATCCTTTGTGCTGATAAGATGGCAGTACAAACAGTCTGTCGATCTCATTATCGGATATTGTTACAGTACCTGCCGCATCACCTTCATCAGTTATAAGAAGATATACAATTTTCAAATCAATATCACGCATTATCCTCTCATATGAATGATGATCGTGAAAGAACTTTACTGCTCCTTCCGGATAGTATTTGGGATATACTTCACCGATAGTTTTATGTGTTATTTCTTTAACTGCTTCAAAGTCATTTTTATCTGCAATTCTTATCGTCATCTTTATCACTTCCCGCATTCTTCGATTATGGGTTTAATGTATTCCTTATCAGTCCAGTCCTTGCCAGTATCCACGGCTTCAACTAGAGCTGCTTCCCATACCGCATAGTCTTTCGGATCTTTCTTTTCAAGCGACTTTCTGAGCATCTTGCAAAGCGTCTTATCCTTGAATGACATACCATCCATGCTGCACGCGCCACGGCAGTAGAAAAGCGGAATATCTGCAAGCTGATCTTTCATATTATAATCTTTCATCTCCTTAAAATACGACTCTTCATAAGGAGATGCTCCGCAACAGAATGCTATTACCTTTTTTCCATTCATAGAAGAAAGATTCTTCTTAAGGAAAGACAATCCTGCTATACCCGATGCATACAGTCCACCGCCGAAGATCACAGTATCGTATTCGGCAATTGTCTTTGCATTTGCCTTACCTGCTTCAACACAGTCAAATCCCGTGTCTTCTGCGATCCACTCAGCATATTTCTTTGTTGAACCGTATTTTGATTTGTATACCACTATACCCTTCATCCTTATTCCTCTCTCATGTTGCTCTCTATTTTCATTATCGTCTGAATCGTTTTATTAAGATCTTTCTCAGGAATGCCTGCAAACATTTTCTCCATTACGTCTCTTCCGACATCGTCATTTCTCTTGCAGAATTCATGACATTTCTTCGTTAGGACCACCCGCTGTTTGCGCTTGTCTTTTGCATCAGGTTTAAATTCAACCAGGCCCTTTGATTCAAGCTTTAAAAGGATCTGTTTCACGTTTTGATGTGAGCTTCCCAACACATCGGAAAGATCGTTTATCGTCGGGTCTTCTTTGCACATCTGAATGCAGATTATCGCAAAGAACTGTTTCCAGCTGATCTCGCCGATCATCTTGTCAGCCATTGCCTGGAAACGGTTCTCGAAAGCGCTTAATAATCCCAGCAGAAAGTACGCCGGCGGTATCGCACCGAAATCGACTATATCGTTCTGGACAAGTTCATTGATCTTCATATGCATGCTCCAAAATGTAATATATTACACACAATGTAACATGTTACCTATTTCGAGTCAAGCGAAGTTTTTCGAAGTCCTACTTTTTCTTTGGCGCCGGAAGTTCAGGATACATTGCATCAAAGAGTTCTTTTAGGAATTCCCTGTTGTCGACTTCATCTACCATTAGCATCTCTTTTGCGCCTTCATAAGGTAGTTCGAGGTCTGCATCGGGCATCAGCTTTAGGGATGACTTGGTCTGCTTAACAAGGAAACGGTCATCGTAGATACCGCCTACGATCTTTCCGCGGTAGTAGATAATGTATTCGCCCATCATGGCTTTATATGTTATGTCTTCGAGAAGCGATAACTGTTCAAGAATAAATTCAAGATATTCTTTGCTTGATGCCATATTAGTGTCCTTCGTCTTTTACGAGATACACATTGCTTGTATCTTCTGATTCTTTTATCTCAAAGCCAAGAACATCCCTGTAGAAACGGAGCATCTTAGGCATGTCTTCAACCAATATACCAAAACCGTCTAATCTCATTTTGTATAACTTCCTGTTTATATATTTTTCTCAAGATAACCGCATGTAAACGGAAAGAAATCGAATTTCTTCGTACCTATATGAGTGAATCCGTGAGCTTCGTACCATGCTCTTAAAACGGTGTTTTCCTCAACGATGCTGAGATTCATTTTTGTGCAGCCTAAAGCCTTTGCACGTTCTATTGAATCGTTTAAAAGCGCATCTCCGATACCGTCGTGTCTGTAACTGGGAAGAACGCATAAACTTCCCAATTCGCACTCGTTATCGCCTGGCAGATAGAGATTATAGTAACCGGCCAATTTGCCGTCTGAAAAGTATCCGTACATCGGGCGGTGCTGGTTATCCATCCAATGCAGGATCTTCGCTTCATCGGTAGCATAAGCAGTAAATGCCGGCGCATTTTCAGGCGTGATATCAAACTGCCTGGCAACCGTCATGAAACTTTCCCTGATAACGCTGATGCATTCGGGAATATCTTTCTTTTCGATCTGTCTAATCATACTGCACCAAATGATCCGAGGAAGAACAGCGCAGCCTTTTTCGCAAATGTGCCGAACGACTTCGGCCACTGTCCGTCGATCTTGCCTGTCTGTCCGTTGATAACTATCGTGTACAACCGGTTATCGTAGAAGAACGAATTGATCCAGACAGGAACGATGAGGTATTTATATCTGAGATTGTAATAGTCCGTAGCCATCTCTATTCCCATGATATAACGCGAATCGCCCTGCTTATTTACCTGCTGCTGGAGATGAAAATTCAAGTCATTACCGAGACTGTTCCAGGCATCAGTCAGACCGATAGAATAGTGCTCGCATGGGAAACCCGCCAAAGCTTCAGGCGTATAAGGCTTAGCCTCTCTTGTTCTGTAATCCTTCAAGACGGATAGAATGAGTTTATCTGATGCAAGCTGCTTACTTGCAACAACAGGGAAATCATCAACCTGATACTGGAATTTTCCGCTCTTGAAAAGAGTTCTCCTGCTGTCTTCTGTGTAATGACCTGTATATCTGTTCTCAGTCAGAACATCGAAAGTGAACATAGGAACATAGATACCGTAGAACTGGTTAAGTCTTGCATTCTGTGCGAGAAGTTCAGGGGCAAGGAATCTGTCCTTGATCCAGTCTTTAAAGATATAGTATGCGCGCTCTTCAGTGATCTTAAACGGAATGACTCCATTAGGCGCCATGATGTCCTGTTCAGGATCTCCTGATTCAACGGTCGTTGAACCGCAGAAAGGACAAAGACCGGAAAGCTGAAGCTTGTTCTGAATCGTAGCGGCACCGCACTGCTTGCAGACGACTACCTTGGCTTCCATGCCCCAGTCGTGGCTTGCGGTGTTCTGAGCGGTAAGAAAATCCATTTCCTCGACCGGGATCTTTGATACCAGTTCCGGAATGATCTCCTTACGGCCGCAGGACTGGCACAAAAGGCTGTCCCATCCGGGTTTGAAGATCATTGTACCGCCGCATGAAGGACACTTTCTGGTTTGCTCCATAGCGCTTATCCCCCTTATCTTTTTCCTGTCTGAATAAACTTAAATTGAAACACTGTAACATCTATTATACAAAAAGAAGCAGCCTTATGACTGCTCCTTCTTATCTTCATTTGCTTTTTCCTGTTCCTGTTTCTCGTGTTCGGCTTTTTCGTGTTCTTTCTTTTCTTTTTCTTCCTTCTCGAACCTCTTATGGATGTTATCGATATCCTCAGTGGTTCCGCCGCCCACATCATCCGGAGCTCTGAATCCTCCGCGGTCGACGATCCTTAAGAATGCATCAACGACATCTTCTGTAAGCTGTGTGCCGGATGCACCCTTGATGATGGATACGACCTTCTCGAAATTCATTCTGTTTCTGTAAGGACGGTTGGAATACATCGCATCGAAAGCATCCGCAACACCGATTATCTGGGCAACACGGGGAATCTCATCGCCCTTTAAGCCGTTAGGATATCCCTTGCCGTCCGGTCTCTCGTGGTGAGCCTCGGCACCTACTGAAAGTTCAGGCATTATGCTGATGTCCTTCAGAACGTTATAACCCAGAACAGTATGTGACTTGATCGTTTTGTACTCTTCATCGTCAAGCTTTCCGGCTTTGTTGAGAACCTCTCCGGGAACACCGATCTTACCGATGTCGTGGAGGAGTGCGATGTTGTAGTACTTCTTGACAGTCTCTTCATCGTAACCCAATTCACGAGTGAGAATCGCAGTATATTCGGCAACCCTCTTGGAGTGACCATTGGTATACTTGTCCTTCATATCGATCGTCTTTGCAAATGCCTCAACGATCTCTCTGATGAGGATCTCGTCCTCTTCCTGTTTCTTTAAGAGTTTCTTGGTCTTCTTTCTTACATAGACGACAACAACTGTTGCAAGAAGAGCGAGGCCTAAAAGTGCAACACAGATCAGGAACCATGAGTATTCATAGATTGCCATCTGCTTTACTACCGTAATGGAATATTCATTGCTGCCGTATCCCATCGCATCGGAGATCGTCATGCGGAATGTGTATGTGCCACCCTTAAGGTTGGTGTAGTCAATGGATGTAAGCTCATTTCTGTGAACAGTTGTATCGGCTGCTGCGAATCCGTCCAGTGTATAAGTAACGGTAGGATTCATGAGCGTGTATGTGCAGATGTGAGGATATATCGTGATCTTCTTTACATCATGTGAAACTGTAAATACGCCGTTTGAATCAGGATAGATTTTCTCTCCGTCTGCATCGATATAAGGAATGGTCATCTTGATGTTATCGACTTTCTCGAAACGCTTCTCGATATTGACCTTCGCAACACCGGTGGAACCTGCAACATAGAGGACTCCCGCATCAGTTACGCAGCTGTATGAATTGGAGGTTGCGATTACGGGAAGGCCGTTGTCGATGCCGTAGAATACCGGATTGATCTCGCCGTTGGCGATAAGATCGTCTGCGCTTTCAACATAGATGCCGTTGCTGCTCAATACCCAGATCTCGCCCTTTGAATTCTCATAGAGATCGAAGTTGTTGGAGAAAGGGAAATTCTCGATAGTGTGAATCTCATAATCAGCAGTCATGTACGCGAGTGAGTTACTGGTTACGATCCAATAGATATCGCGGTTAACATCCTTCTTGATCCTCATGACTACGTCAGACATCAGTCCGTTTGAAGTATCAAGGTGCTTCGTGCCGGATGCGCCAACAACATAGATACCGTCACCGTCTGTACCGGCAAGCATGTCTCCGTTTGTTCCTTCGGATACGGTCAGGATTTCGGTGTTGTTAATTCCGGAATCTGAATCGTAAACCTTCACAACCTGATCATCACGGATAACAGCCATACCGCCCGTGCAGGCAACGAGATATGAACCGTCAGAACACTCAGCGACAGCTCTTATTCTCTTTGAAGGCATTCCGTCTTCAACTCCGAATGTCATTACGTCACCATGATCGAATCTTACAAGGGCTTCATCGCCATATGTGGATATCCACAATCTGTCTCTGCTGTCCTTGATTATCGATCTGATCCTGACACCTTTGAGCATCGATAAAAGTTCAAGATAGCCCTGATGTTCGCCTGATGCAGTCACTGCATAATTGATCCTGATGCTGTCAACTTTGCCGTCTTTATCAATTACTGTAAGACCTGAGTCTGTACCGATAAAGAGCATGTCATCGCAATAACAGGTTGTGTTGACAACCGCTTCATCGAGATCATAAGCATCGAAAACATCGGTGAACTGATTCGGAACGATCTTCATGACACCCTGTCTTGCTGAAACAAACCAGAGATTGCCCTGGTAGTCCGTCATAACACCTTCGATATTGGAAGTCAGCGGAACGTTATCAAGCTGCTTGACCTCTTCATCCCTGTAAACACCGGCACCGTTATTTGCACAGATCCAGAGGGCATCTCCTTCAAACGCAATATAGTTAACATACTCAAGATTTCCAAGATTGATTCGCTGATTCTTCGGGAAACCTTCTTCAAGGCTTCCGTACCATACCTTTGAGCCCTTGGTACCGAGATAGAGATAACCCGGATTATTAGGGTCAGTAGCAAGAGCGTGAACATCTTCGATGCCGAGCTTCTCGGGATCAAAGAACTTTCCGAGCGCTCTGTTGGCAATGGTAAACACATCACCGTCAATCGTAAGAGCATAGATGATGCCGTCAGCACCCTTCTCGAGACGTCTGACATATTTATCGTTGATCATGGATTCATCAATAATGGAAAGAGTGCCGTCAGCATTTACATAAGCGACACCCTGTGTGGTTGCAATGTAGATCTCACCGTCATTACCTTCTGCAAACGATCTTACAGAAGCTGAAGGAAGTCCTTCAGGCTTGCCGTACATCGTTACGTTGCCGGAGTTGTCCATGACTGCCGCACCGTTATCGTTCGTTCCGATCCAGAGTCTGTCCCGGCTGTCAACGAAAAGGCTTACGACGCTCGCGATACCCGTGGTGGATTTATATCTCTCGAAAGTATTGCCGTCATATCTGATAAGTCCGCCGTAGCTTCCGATCCAGATAAAACCGTCAGCTGTCTCGGCAATGGCATTAGCTTCAGATGTGGGTAGACCGGTCGTATTGTCATAGAGGTAAGCCGCATATTCCTCGCGCTTGCCCGTAGGATCAGCGATATGCGTGTCGTCATCAGCTCTTAAAAGACCGGGAGCTGCAGAGAAAACCACACAAAGTGACAGGACCATTCCCAGAACGGCCTTTAAAAGTCTGCCCTTGCTGTTCCGCTTCTCTGCCATAAGACAATTCTATCACTTTGTCAGATTCTTTTGTCTTTTTTAAGTTAATTATATGTTAACTATATGAGAAGGGAACCGAGCGAAAAACTAACTACTGTTTTTTGGACTCTTTCCAGATTCTCTTGTTCTCGTACATGAGTTCATCAGCTCGCTTTATGGTGTCATTGAGAGAACCATCAGAATCAGACGAGAAGATTGCAAGGCCCATAGCAATATGAAGCTGGTTCCAAGGATCCGATGCGGAGGCGCTGATGGCTTCCTGCTCATTCGTGAATATATCGGTAAGATTATCTCTGTTCGCAAAATCCTCATTCATAAGAACTGCTGCAAACTCATCACCTCCGATACGGAATACGGCACTTCGGCGGAAGGTCGTGCAGATAAAGTGGCATGCATTCTTGATGTACTCATCGCCCTTTTCATGTCCGTACATATCGTTGACCTTTTTGAGGTCATTACAGTCAAAGATACCAACAGCTACACCGAAAGACTCTCCGTTACTGATCCTGGACTGAATATTATCTATATATTCGGTAAAAGCACCTTTGTTACGGACAGAAGTGAGAGCATCATAATTGACTCTCTGGTTGAGGTCTTTAAGCTGCTTTTTGCCCTTAATAGTCTTACGCATGAGCTTAACGTTACGAACAGACAAAATAAGGAACAGGAGCAGAACTGCAGATACCACAGACATTATTATTCCGAGGTTGTCACGTACCAATTCACCAAAAGTCACCTT
The DNA here is from genome assembly GCA_902788505.1 of Oscillospiraceae bacterium. Lineage (GTDB taxonomy): Bacteria > Bacillota > Clostridia > Saccharofermentanales > Saccharofermentanaceae > Saccharofermentans. The sequence goes on along the minus strand of CADAKH010000001.1, from coordinate 53,915 downwards.
CGAATCTTCAGTAGCATAGAAATTGAGAGCCGAATGCGCAACGGATTCCGGAACAAGGCTTGTAGCCTTTGTCATTATCGCATAAAGAGTGGTGTTACCATCCTTTATAGCGAAACAATAATCCATGTCAACGCCGGTAGATACCGTTGTCAGTTTGAGCTTGTCACAGAGTTCCGAGATATTGTTATAGCGGTAGTTACTAACAATAACGCAGTCTGCTTTCCCGTCTGCAACGGCCTGAAGACATGTCGGAGTATCGATAAAATGAACAGAATCCCAATCGGGGAACTGTTCCTTAAGGAAGAGGTCATAGTTGGGATTGCCTGCATTTACAGCTACGGTGATCTTATCCTGCTGGTAGAAAGAATGCTGATCTGAGACACGTACAACAGCCAGCATTTCCGTACTCATCATGGAATGGCTCATGACGACACCCATCTGTTCAGCGTCGTAAGCAGTGAGATTTGCGGGGAACATGCAGTCGATCTCACCATTCTTGAGAGCCGCCATTGCTGCTTCGGCTGTGGGATAAGCTATTGTCTCGAATTCGAGATCTGCATTGTTGATTTCTTTCGATGCGTAATCGAGATAATCTTTTAACGCACCGGTCAGTTCACCAGTGACAGGATCGGACGCACAGAATGCGAGGTAGTTATCCTGATAACCCACGCGGATCTTACCATGATCTGCGAGCCATACGAGCTCGTCGGTGCTCAAATATCTCTCGGCGCCCGAATTATCAAGATATTTATCGTAAAGATGTTCAGAATAGTATGGATCCTCTGCCTGTATGGCTAAAAGAGCAGGTTCAAGTTCGTTAAGAAGATCGACCCTTGACGTGCTGATAGCAAAATAGAAGTCCGAAGATCCGATCGTTGCAATAGGGGTCATGAGTTCAACATCGCCGTAACTGTCGAGGCTGACAAAGGCATCAAGCTCGCCATTCAACAGCATCTTTATGGAATCGTTGTCAGAGATGTCAAGTTCGATCAAATCTGTGGTAATGCCGCGTTTTTCTGCCCAGTCGCGGAAAATGCCTGTCTGAATGCTATTCCTGGTAACGCCGATACGCTTGCCGTTCAATGTGGTCAGATCCTCGGCACTGATATCAGGATTAGTCGAATCCTTATAAATATAATAATTCTCCTTTCCCATGGGGATCGACGGGTAAAGGAACTTTTCGGAACGTTCCTTGGTGTAGGAAACGTCGCTTAACATGTCGATTTCGCCTCTCTCGAGCATTCCGAAAAGATCAGTCCATGTACCTTCGACATATTCATAGGTCCAGCCGGTATATGCGGCAATCTTGCGCTGGTATTCATATGCATAGCCCGAGCGCCTGCCGGTCTCGTCGATAATATTGAACGGCGACTCGTACCAGCCGACGCGTACGGTCTTTACATTTGTGTCTGCATATAAAACAGACTGACCCCAAAAGGCCATAACAAAAACTGCACTCAGAATCAAAGCTGCTGTTTTTCTCATGTTGAATCTGCGCATAATATACCTCTCTACACAAGTAATACTAATACATTGCAAATTCAAAAAACAACAATAATTGACAAGTTAATCAAATGTTTTCAGGCATGCAACAGACTCGTTCGAATATTGTTTTCTTTTGCTTAATAATCAGTTGTTCAGATGATTATCTGTGGATATAAAGCCTGGTAGGTTCAGGCTCGCCGTCGCCATGAGCCATGCAGTAGAATTCCCAGCCGTAACGCTCGTAGAAGCCGACGTGGTCGGTTACGAGATAGAGCGGCGTAACACCCTTGGATCTCATATCCTCAACGACAAGATTCAAAAGGGTTCCGGCTATTCCCTGCGAGCGGTATTCAGGCTCGGTAAAAACAGCGCAGACATTGGGATTTAGATCTTTTCTGTCATGGAAGTCATTGTCGATAACGCCCATGCCTCCGACTATCTTTTCGCCGTCAAGGCAGAGATACCAGCCGTATTCAGTCGATCCGTCAAGGTATGCGTTTATGCATTCAAGATACGCTTCCTTGGGAACACCCCAGCTCTTGTTAAACCATTCAGCCGCAGCCTCATTCAGTTCGGGGCGTTCTCTTAACGTGATATATGTAAATTCGGACATCATGCCTCCTTATATGCAGGATTATGTTTTAACTATACACCTGTCGTCGATATCGGCAATAGCAGAAAAACCCGTACAGCTCATGACAAACCTCAGTTCGTCATTGACGTTCCTGATAAACTTCGATACGCCTTCTACACCGCCTTCTTCAAGAGAAGGAAGCATAGATCTTCCGACAGCTGCAGCATCCGCTCCAAGAGCAAGACACTTATATACATCAGAGCCGCTTGCAATACCGCAGTCCACGATTATCTTCATATCTCTTCCTTCAAGAGCTCTCTTTATCGAAGGAAGGACCATCATGGGAGGAACGGCATAAGGAAGCCTGCCGTGATGGTGGCTTACGATAATCGCCTTGGCGCCGAGATCGGCACACTTTACAGCCTCTTCCTCACTTAACACGCCCTTGATAACAAACGGAAGCTTTGTAGATTCAATATAAGATCTGATCATGTCTGAAGTCTGGACTGCCATAGGCTCTCCGACAACGACATCCAGTCCGTCATTTCCGAAGATATGGTCGATGTCCATACCGACACCGAACGCACCGCAGTCTTCAGCGAACTTAAACTGGTCTCTAATCTTTTCGTTATCAGCATAAGGCTTTACGATTCGGACAGTTTTCGCTCCCGTATCGGCAATGCGCTTGAACATGTCATTCTCCATCATGCCGACGAAGTTTAGGATATTCAGGTTTTTCGCAGCAATGGAATACTCCTCAAGGCCTGTCAACTCACGGCCTCCGAATTCCTTGAGATGCGAGAATGCAGGGGTCATTACAGGGCTCGAAAACTTCGCGCCGAACATTTCGATACTTGTATCTGCAACCACAGAATCTATCAGGCGCTCCTTGATAAGGATGCTGTCCATATAGCGTGCCGTGATCTCATTTGCGTCGGAAATCCTACTGTATGCCATCCAGCACCTCCTTGAGGTAATTCATGTAAGTTATGTATTCTTCATCGGTGTTCAGGTGTTCGAGAATAACGGGCATTTCATTATCAATGGAATTCATTTTCTCCACATAATGACGCAGAGGATATTCGCCTTTGCCCGGAGCACATTCTTCAAGCTGGAAAGTATATTCTTCCTTGAGATGTACATCCTTGATATGGCAGCTTCTTATCCTGTTTCCAAGAAGTTCTGCACAGCGGTCGACAAAGGCTTCGGCCTCATAATATCTCTCGAGAGAATTGGTCATGTTGATAATGTCCATGTGAACTGCGAACCTGTCGCGGTCAACCTCTTCAATGAGCCTTACATAATCTTCAGGTCCCGTGGGAATCATCCAGGGCATCGGCTCTAAAGTGAAATAAGTGTTTGTCACTTCCGCCCTGTCTATTATCTCCTGAACCATCTTTACGATCTGTTCTCTTGTATCTTTGGAGAAGTTTTCCTTATAGTGTCCGTCCCACCTGGGACCCAACGCACCTGCAACATTTACGGCACAGCGTGCGCCTATCCTGTCTGCAAGCTGAAGCTGCCTTACGCAATAATCGCGCTGAGCTTTTCTGTCTTCAGGATCGACAGACATGGCATTTCTCCAGATGCCGACTTCAGCGATAAGAAGGCCGTGCTTTTTGGCGGCATCGACATACTCTTGTATCTTCTCTTCGGGATCGTTTGACGAGAGCGGGAAGACAACCGCACGGCAACCCAAGGCCATCTGATTCTTTGCCCATTCTTCTGCCGAATCGTGTTTAAGCGGACTTGATGTTCCGAGTCTCATGGTGCCTCCTTTGCAAAAAGCAGCGCAGCGCTGCAAGGAAGTTATCATTTACAAGCCGATTATAGCAAACCCCGGAAAATGCTTATGTCAAATGTCAGACTTCAATTTCGCTTATTATTTCAGATCTGCAAGAGCTCTTTTGCACTCTTCTACAATGATGGTCTTTTCCGTCATGTCCATCCTCTTATTTTCGGATGTGCGCTTCATGATCCTTTTGATCCCCGCTTTATTTCCGTGAACATAACAGTCATTGATCGCATTTATGCGTCCCATTATGTTCTGTGCAAGAAGAGTATATCTGTTGTCTTCAAGCTTGATTACCGTCGCATTTTTCTTCTCGAAATGACGTCTCCACTTATCGACGTTAATATCACGGAACGTCGTGTCGGCAGCATATATTCCGAAGTCGAAAAATCTGTCCAGAGACGTCGAGATATTATTCCCGGATTCTCTTATCATCCTTCTGAACTTTGATTTAACAAGCGATGTGCCTTTCATGAAAACAGCATAGCCGTCGAACTTGGAAGGATCGTCAAAAAACAGATAGGTCCATATTCCTTCGAGAATGAATCTCTTATCTTTATGTTCTGCGGCGTATCCGCATGCAAACTTAATGAACTCCACGAACACTTCCCCATGATTTCCAAACACAGGACGTTCATCACGCGAGATATAGTATTTAGAGCCCTCTCCGGTGAAGAACGAGTAAAGAAGATCGCCCATTTCCTTAAGCTGTTTCAGGGTAAAGTGATCCTTGGCGCAGACAAGATCGTCGAGCTCTACTTTCTCTATTCCTTCACCCTCGTATTCTCTTGTGAGATGTGACTTGCCCGAGCCGGAATAACCGATGACAAAACAGAGATTCACATCACCGTCGTCAAACGCTTTCTTGTTGTAATAAAGGTCAGGCTCTGATACCAGGAACGTCTCGTTAACCGAAACCGGTGATTCAAACTTGAAGCGGTAGCTCATCGTAAAGAACATATTCGGAACAGTGCATCCGAATAGCTTTACGGAATAGTAATCCGAGAATCTTCTGTTACCTCTTGAAAGCTTAAGGTATTTCATAAACGATTCGATCAGTTCTTCACGCGAACCAACCTCATCGCTTATCAAAGCAACCTCAGGATCGTCCTGAAGCGCTTCAAATGTAAGATCCTCATCTGCTATCAACTTATTCATATGATGATTTTAGTCTTCATGAAAGGGATTATCAACAAATCCTGTTTCATCATCATAATGAGAAAGATATTCCAACAAAAATGAATGCCTTGATTTCGCGTGCTTTTTGGCTGTCTCAGTATTCATCTCATCTTTGAGCAGAAGAAGCTTGTCGTGAAAGTGCTGCACCGATTCTTCGATGCTTCTTCCGTGCTCTCCGCCGTATGCAAAAGTGCGTGCAATTCCAATCGCGCCCATGGCATCCAGCCTGTCGGCATCCTGAACTATCATTCCCTCAATCGTTTCAGGTTTCTTCCCGCGGTTTTTGCTGAAAGACACCGAATTAATTGCACGGCAGATCTCTTCTGTCAGCTCATCTGACACACCGTTCTCCTTCAGAAATTCACGTGTGTTTTCATTGTTCTCATGATCAAACAGTTTATGGTCATCTGCATCGTGAAGAATGGCAGCCAGAGACACGACCGTCAGATTGCAGCCGGGTTCATTTTCTGCGATAGCAAGTGCGTTATTATACACGCGCAAAGAGTGAGCGGCATCGTGTCCGCCGGAATTACTTTCCAGCAGTTTTGAAACGTATTCTATTGCATCTTTTATCAATTTTTCGTTGTCCATATTTCTGCCTTTAGTCTTCTGATTCAAACAAAGGGTTCAGATATTTATATATCATAAACGCGGTATTTTCCTTCTGATTTGCAAACATTATTATATAAAGATGTTTGCCGTTGCGTTCTATGACGTAGTTCTCCGTATGGAATCCGTGAGTCGAACCGCCGTGATTGATAAGGTCTTCCTTCTCCTTGAAAAAGCCGCATGCATAACCGTCGATCGGATAGAAGAATTCTTCCATGGTCTTATCGTTCAAAAGATAACCTCCGAACAGTGCACGGTCGTATCTCAAAAGATCCACAACTGTCGAGTGGATGTCGCCGCAGCCTTTGGTCTGGCACGGTTCGGTATACCATGCATCATCCTTAATGGAAGCTGTTACATCGCCAAAACTCATCGAGGTGGTATCCTTCATTCCGCACGGCTTAAAGATCTCTTCCGTAAGATATTCTTCGTAAGATCTGCCTGTAACTCTTTCGAGTATTACCGCCAGAATAAAGTAGTTCGTATTTGAGTATTGAAATTCAGTATCAGGTTCGTTATGCGGCCTGCATGAGAACACGCTCCTCATGATCGTATCATCGTCAACTGAGTTATACAGTTGATGAACTATGCTTTCTTCGGACATAAACTCTGCGTCATATCCAAGAGCATTCATTATCGTCTCGGCATCGAAAAACAGTGTCGGCTCATTAACATAATCCGGAATGCCGGAACGCATATGAAGCATATTGCTTATGGTCACCTTGGATGTCCTGTCGTAATAAGCGCAGTCGCTGTATTCAGGGAAATACTTTTCGAGCGTGTCATCCAAGGAAACCTTGCCTTCCTGGACAAGTTTCATGATTGATACAGCAGTAAAAGATTTTGTTATGGAACCTATTTCATATGTCGTGTAGAGCGAGACTTCGTTACCATCATTATCGAGAAGCCCCGTGCCTGATGCAAAGATAACTTCATCATCAGTCGCAACTATCAAAGAACCTCTGAGCTCAGTTTCCTGTGCCTGATAAAGAAGAACATTTACCATGTTCTCATATTCCTTATCGGTATTTATCCATATGTTTCCGTCAACGGTCTGAAGCTTAGAGATCTCATTCTCAATATTGGTCTTAGTCTTCAGGTCTTTCTTGCAGGAAGTTATTCCAAGCACCATGACTGCCGTCATGAGAGCGGCTATTACTTTTTTCATTCCTTTGATCCCCCGATCGTCATTCCGTATATGTCCAAGACCCATTATACAATTTACTTGTATCTTTACATCATCAGGCAAAAAAAGGGCGGAAAAAACGGCACCCGAAGTGCAAATTTATAGTTTTCTGGCCTTAATGCAAAACGAGATCGGCAGCATTTCCGCTTTTCTGGTTTTCAGGTCTGTTTTGTCTGCTGCTTCTTCAGAATCGGTATCACTTTCTTCAACGAGCTGTTCTATTACAAACCCGGCTTTTGCCAGTGCGTTTATATACGTGGATATCTTGCGGTTGCGCAGCACGATCTCACTGTCATGGACCGGCATTTTAAAATACGATTCGTCGAAATAACTTCTGGTCATCACAAACTTATCATTCTCTATGACATCACTTCTCTCATCACAGGACCATGCGATACAGTAATTAAGTGTGTGATGCCAGCTGAAGATAAAGATGCCGTCCTTCTTAAGATAAGATGCAATCTTATCAAGAGTTCCCTGAAGATCCGTTGTCCATCCTATACCGTAGATAGAATAAACATAATCGAAATAATGCTTCGGAACATCTAAATCATCTTCCATCTTTGCGCAGATCAACTTTGCACTGTAACCGTTTTCTCCAAGCAGTTTTGAAGCATTATCCAGCTGCTTTTGAGACAGGTCGACACCCCATAATTCACCTGTGCCTTTTGCCGCGTTATAGAGAAGTGAATGGCCGCTTCCGCAGCAAATCTCGAGCATCTTCTTGCCGCTTACGTCGCCGAACAAATGAAGGTCATCTTCTGTCGGAAAACGGACACCATACTTGGGAAGCGCTGTCGTACCAAACCAAAGATCAGCGTGCTGATCCCAATATTCTTTATTTATCTCAATAATCTCTTCGTTATCCATTTAGTTAAGTTAAATACGCTTGCCGCGGATCTCGCAATCCTGGATCCTTGTGCCGTCTTTTTTGATCAATACATCTCGCCTTCATCGCCTTGTATTACGGCGCCCAGAGCCTGTGCAAGAGGTCTTATGGTCTCAACGGCATCTTCATTACGGGCAGCAACGGTAATCATTCCCTTCCTTAACCTTATCGCAGCACCGTTATACGAAAACATATCGTTTGCATTCATCTTAATTGAAACACCCGACTGAGGATTAACATTTGAGATCTCGCCCATTTTTTCAACACCGCTGACTGAAAGCAATTCCGTTTCGGTAACCGGTGCATTTGTTCCTTCCCACCAGTTGGTTCCTCTGAAAATGTGCAGATCGTATGCCATACAGCACCTCCGGATTATTTAGTTTTCTTCTGTTTGCTGAAAAACAGTTTACCCACAAGACTTATTGCAGGCCCCAAGAAGATTGCCATTAATAATATTCCCACAACAGGTGTTCCTCCTGCAAGGATTCCGACAAGAATGGCCGCAAAATCCCACCCCATACGGACAAGCATCTTAGGGAACTTCGGAAATCTGTCGGCAACCTTTTGCGTGATTATCTTCGGCAGTGCATCGTAAGGTGCAACACCCATATCTGAATTTATGTATACGGCCGCGCTGATGATAAAGCACAAAAGCGCACCGAGAAATACAGGCCACCTTGTAATGATATCTGTGAACATATGAGAAGGAATCGTCTTGCTCCATACCCAGTCAAAGAAATCAACATAGTAACCGACAAGCACCATGTTAAATACTGTTCCGAAGCCAAGGCTCGATCTGTCCCAGAATATGACGATTATCAGCATTACAGCATTGATGATAAGCTGCCATGTACCGAAGAGCATTCCTATCTTAAGGGAGATTGCTTTGTTCATGAAAGAACAAGGGTCTGTACCGAGTCCGCACAGCATCAGAAACGAGAGAAAGAATCCCATTCCGAACACTGCAAGAAAACAAATAATTATCCGCTTAATATCAAGCTTGAACTTCATATTCTGCCTCTATTCATGACTCGTTTACCAGCTTGCCGGTCATGTGCTCAGGAATCAGTTCAAAGCATTGAGCTCTCGGAAGCGCGAACTCAATTTCGTGTTTAAGGTATTCTTCATCATCAGAGAATTTTCGGCACAAATTTGTTCCTATCTTCACTTTCAGTTCCTGATCTGTAACAAATCTGATTCTGCCGAAAACGACGACCGAGGTTATGTTCAGAGCCCATTCGCCTTCTTTTCGAAAACCTTCATCCATAACGCAATAGCTGACCTTGTCGCATTTGGTTATTGCATCGATCTTATGACCTTCTTTGGCGCCGTGAAAATAAAGCCTGCCATTCTCTTCGCAATACCAGTGATCAAGAGGAATGCCATAAGGATATCCGTCATCGCCTATCATCGAAAGGACTCCTCTGGGCTGTTCCTTTAAGACACGGATACACTCCTCATCACTTACCTGCTGTTTAAAACGTCTCATTTCTCTGAACATAGAACAGCCTCCTAATAATTGATTGAATAATATTACCACACCCTAAAGGTTTGTATTAAACCTCCAATTCTTCTTAATTAAGGATAGAATATATTCAATCTGTCACGAAGGAACCAGGATCTGATGAAGATATATTTCGCACCGCTCGAAGGCATTACAAATCATAGATTCCGTAATATCTATGAAGGTCTCTACGGCCACATAGACAAGTATTTTGCGCCGTTTATCTCACCTTCCGAAAAGTGCCCTTTGACACCACGGGACAGAAAAGAACTCATACCCGAAAACAATCCCGGGATCAACCTGGTCCCGCAGATCCTTTCATGCAAATCGCAATACTTTATTGAAGCCGCAAAAGAGCTTAAGGCAATGGGTTATAACGAATTGAACCTTAATCTCGGATGCCCTTCAGGAACCGTCTGTGCGAAAGGCAGAGGCGCGGGGTTCCTTCCCGAGACATTGGCACTTCAAAAGTTTTTGGATGACATCTATTCCTATGCCGAATCTGACGGAATGAAGATATCCATTAAAACGAGGCTCGGCTACTACGATCCTGACGAGTTTTACGATCTTGTTGAGATCTTCAATGCTTTCCCCGTAAGCGAGTTGATAGTACACCCAAGGATAAGATCAGACTTCTATAAAGGAGAACCCAGAAGAGAATACTTTGAATATGCTCTGGAGCACGCCAAATGTCCTCTCGTATACAACGGAAACATCTTTACCGTTAAAGACTACGACGAGCTTACAGGCCGTTTTAAAAGCGGTCTTGACCCCGTAATGCTGGGAAGAGGTCTCATATCCGATCCGTCTCTTGCTGACAAGCTCAAAAGATTCACAACAGAGACTGACTTCACAAAACTCAGGAAACTTCATGACACCCTTTACCATGAGTATCAGAAGAACATCTCACCCGATATCAATGTCCTTTATAAGATGAGGGAACTCTGGACTTACTGGCAGTTCCTTTTCGACGGCAACGAACGTGATATCAAGCGCCTTTTGAAAGCAAAGAAATACGCGGAATACGAAGATATCGTATACCGCGCACTGCTGACTGATTAAGATTAACTTTTATATAGTGTATTCAGCTAATTCATTTTCGTTTCCGGAAAAGACATTCATATCGATATAAACTTCTTTACCGTCGTAACCTTTGAGCCTGTGTCTGTTCGAATACTGCCAGAACACCCAATCGACATCAGCAGGTATACCGGAGTAAACACTCCTGTACCACAAACCGCAGTCTTCAAAATAACCCTGAACAATTGTCCTGTAAGAACTCTCGCTGACATAGATAATCGGTTTTACGCCGTACTCATCTGTCAGGATATCGACTATTATCCTGAGTTCTTTCCTGATCGCATCAACATCGATAGTTTCTGCCGAAGTGAAAATTCCGTAGTATTCAACATCTATTGCAGGAGGCAGCATATCATCAGCAGTTCCGACCGTATCGATAAAATTCTTAGCCTGTGTAGAACCTGCAGATTCAAAACTGAAGAAATGATAAGCGCCAACTTTGATATTTGTTTTCGACGCACCCTGCCAGTTATGACTGAAATACGGGTCCTGTGAAGATGAACCTTCTGTAGCTTTTATATAAGCAAAATCTACTTCCTGAGAGGCCAGCACAGGCCAATCGATATTTCCCTGATAGGAAGAAACATCAACACCACGTACCGTAAGTCCTTTTATTTCAGGGTTATTGATATGTATCACTCCGAAATAAAGCAGACAAGCTAAGAGCACTGCGAGAGCGAGCAAAAAACTTGCAGTAAGTATTACAACCTTAAGTTTTTTCTTCATGCAACCCTATTACGAATCCTGAAGCACATACTCGCATTCAGTGCCGTCCACTGCCCAAATGCGGTCGGTGAAATAGTGGTAGTCATAAGTGATCGTTGCCTGATGTCTGGAATTGGGATTAAAACCATCGTAGGATTCTGCAACTGCAGCAGCAAAGTCTGTATCATCACTTAATTCCATCCACTTGATCTCACAGGAAGACTGCTTCTCATAATCATCCCAGAATGTGTTCAAGTGTTCCAGATATGACTCATCGCTGTCGAATAAGACATTCGGTGCCCGCAGCCATGTGTTAACAACAGTCTTATCATCAACCTGCTCAGCACTGAATTCGCAGCCGCCGACAAAATTTCTGTTAACTCCATTATTGAAAGAATATGCATAATACATAATGAACTTGTAGGACCATCCGCCGTTGTAAACGTCTTCCAACAGATAATAGTATTCGCCGTCTTTCATATAACAGGCATATAACGAAGTATGGTCTTCATTGTTTTTGGACATGAGAAAATCTCCGGCTTCATCAGGCTTGTCTTCACCGTCAACCCTGAGTCTTTCCAATGTTGAATAGTCTTCTGAAATCTCATAATAGAACGTGTTTGATAACGCACCCGAAGTTGTAATTGCGGAAACGATAACCTCCAACCTTCCGTTGTGATTCAGATCCGCAACCGCAAACGACGGTAATGAATATGCTTCTAAATACGCTGAATAATCAGATTTTATGAAACCATAACTGTTGGCTATGATCTCAATCTGAGCATCAACATCAGAAGAATACTGCTTTTCAGTGTCAGGTACATAAGCAGACTCTTCACTTTGCGTTGTTGATGTTACGGTTGTTTCCGGTTGAGTTTCCTTTTGTGATTCCACAGGTGCTTTAGAGCATGATGTTGCCGTCAGCAACATGCCTGCCGCCACAAAGACTGCAATCCTCTTTTTCATTATTTTGTTCTCCCTTTATTCCGAAGTTTTCCAAACTTCTCGCAAAAATACTTTATTATTATAAACCAGAATTCCGCCTTCTACAAAATATCGGTTGGCCGAAACCTTCTTAGACAGTGTTTGCTCACGAGAAGAACATGGTATATTAAGAATATGGATAGATTAAAAAGTACGATGCTTAAAGCCTTAAGATTTGTAAGAACCAAACTGCCAATCATATGCACAGCCGTCTTCGGACTGTGCTGGCTTGCTTACCTTATAAATGCTGAAATCCACGGACATTCTTTTGACGGTGCTCCGCCGGCTTTTTGGAATACGCTGGAAGCCATAAGCAATGTCATGCTTATTAATTCATTGGTCTTCGTCATCAGCTTTTCGGCTTTTATGATGATAAAACCGTTGCCTAAAAAATTGAAATTGTTAAGGGTCTTTCTGAGACTGATCATTACTTTGATCGTATCAGTGTTCTTCCTTGGCTGTACCTACTTATCTGTGGGCGCATTCTACGGGTTCGGCGGTTAAACATTCTCTTTACATCCCCACAGGAAATAATGATATGAATACATTTATCTAATTATCTTTCAATTGTTCCAAAAGCATTGGAATAAATTCTAATACCATCCCTTAGTATTTCATCAGTTAGTTTAAGATTATCCTTAAGCTGATCCAAATTAAGTACATCTACTTTCTTATGTAAGGCTAATCTGAGTTTTTCAACTAACCCATAAAACTTAAGTCCTTTCACATCAGATGAAACCAAAAGGTCCAAATCACTAGATTCAGTTGCTTTTCCTTTGGCATAAGATCCAAACAAAATACAATAGTGCACGGGATATTCATCAAATACTTCTTTGCACTTATCTCTGATGAAATCCATATCCAGAATGCCGTGTTCCTCATCTATAGGATTCAAAGCTTTGAGCTTATCCAAAATGTAAGCATATTTGATAGTGCCTTCTTTATCTTTATCGTTCTCATACGATTTATATGACCTAAGCGAAATACCTACCAGATCTGCCACTTGCTGTTGTGTTAACTTTTTTTCTAATCTCAGTTCTTTAACCTTACTCATCTTGCACCTCGCCCAACAATCGAACGCACAGTTTGCACCAGTTTCATTTTAATAGTGCAATATTTGCACCAACTTGTCAAGTTTGGTGCAAATGTTGCACCCGCTTAACACTATGCAGGCAAGTTATATATACCTGCCAAATTCATCAGTAAGGTATGCCAAGCTCCTCACCTATGCAGTTGAATAGAATCAGTTAATGCAATTGCTTTGGCAGTTTAAACTTTCTAATATTCTGGTTTATTATTTCCGTGAAATCTTCTTCGCTGTCTAACGCATCCAACCAATAACAGTAATGCTCAGCATCTCCTCCATAGCTCTCGTGTATCTTATTCTCACGCAACAGTTCTTCCTTAAGTGATTCTCCGGATTCCATTTTTTCAAACCATGGCAACAAAAATATTTCTATTGCATCCATGACATTTCGAAAACTGATCTCAGCAATCTCATCATCTGCGTAATCCCACCAGGTATCCCTGTTCCTGATCAGTTTTCCGAGCCTGTCTGTCAAATCATAATAAAAGAAGTCATGAGGAGTGTATAAGGGTATAAGTGCATAATTGACCGTAAATGTTTTCGAGCCATAGTGGTCTTTCTGCAGGCCGATAAATTCCAATATATCAAGCTTATTTCTTCTTAAGTATGAACCGGTCTTGTATTTTACAAAGCCCTTTTTACACAGAAAATCATCCATCTTCTTTTTCTGAGTCTTAAAGGCTTCGTCAGCTTTTTCTTTGTCTATTAATTCCAGTTCTTCTTCAGACCGTAAAGCTCCGTCCCACGTTCCTTTTAGCTCAAACATTTCACTTTTCATCTTTCTTTATTCAAACAATCTGCTGATTTAACTTTCTGCAACAAACCACAATCTGTCCAGATGCGAATAAGATGCATCCATCCATGACGCACGGATCGCATGCTCAAAAAACGGAGCAGGCATACCGCTGCCATTTTTCCTGTCGTAAATATCAACCAGAAAATCCCATACAAGATTTATATCCGTCAATATTTGAAATTGTTTTGTTGTTATAGCCATATCCTATTTTCCCATTTTTCAGTCTAATTCATTTCCTGCTGATTAGCAAATCAATTATATGTTCATCGACTTTACAGTGTCTGTCGGTTTAACTGTCATTTCAGCCCAGGCAGGAATAAGACCGCTTTTGACGGCATTTCTTACAGATCTGATATTTGACCAGACTGTTCCATTGCTATACGCAATATATCTTTATTTGTCATCATTTATCCATTCCTGCTTTAAGATCGAGAAAACCATTCTTCCTTCATAGTGATCTTTACGCCAGAAGAAATCACGGAATGTTCCTTCATATGTCAGTCCGCACTTTTCGATTACTCTTCGTGATGCTTCGTTTTCCGTCCTGCAGTCGATCTCAATCCTGTGAAGATTCAGCTTTTCAAAACCAAATGCAATAACAGCTTTCGTCATCTCGGTAGCATATCCTTTTCCCTGGAATGCAGGTCCGATAACATACTCGATCTCAGCATATCTGTTGTTTGTATCCATGGTAAAAAACGCGATCTGTCCGATGCATTCTTTTGTCTCTTTTTCTATTACTGCCCAGCGGTAATAATCATCCTTTGAATAGGAAACAATATACTTCGTATCGAAAAGTTCACGCACTGCATCAGGAGTAGAATAATACGGTTCGCCGTAATCCCATTGTGTCTTTTCATCAGCAATCCAGTTGCGGAGCATTGAATCAATATCCGAGTATTCAAACCTGCGGAGTATCAAACGTTCCGTCTCGATCGTTTGAGTTCCTGTATGTGTAATCATCTATCCTGTCTCCTTCAAGCTTCCAAAGGTTTAGCAAAAAAATATTTGCTGAGTTTTGGATCCTTATCGACGCGGACAAACTCTGTTTCATACCCGAGTTTTTTATAAAACCCGGGAGCCTGAAAACCAAATGTGGTCAGAGTGATCTTTTCGTAGCCTTTGCCGCTATAAGCATTTTCGACCGCTTTAACGAGTTGGCTTCCGATTCCTGACTTTCTATTATCCTTACCAATGATCAGATCTCCGATATGGACTTCGTTATAGTATGCGCGTCCGGTTATCGCACCGAGAAGTTGACCATTATCCTCAGCCACAAAACAGAATTCATCGAAGTTAAGAACAACTCCGCTTTCTTCTGCAAAAACAGTGAATTCACGATTAATGAATTCACCGATCCTGTCATCTATTTCATCAACACGTTTTACCTGTATCATTTCCTGAATTCCTTTTTCTGTTATTTTTCTCATTAACCTTGACCTATGCCGTATGCGAATATTTCGAACAGCATAAACATAAGGAAGATAATGACAAAGATCAAAGAGATTCCAAGCTGCTTCTTTCCCCTTGCAGTATCAGAGGTAAAAGTTCCCAATATTGCAAAGATCAAACTTATCAGCAATAAACCGGCCTGAATGTACGTGTCTGTTTCGCCAAACAAGTATTGAAAAGTCATGTTTTAATCCTCCCCATTTTTTGAGATCAGCAAGGGGGCTCAGTGCCCCCTGTGCTTCTCTTTTTTCTTTTGCTGTTTCAGTTCAAACTCACGCTTCTCGTCTGCCAGTTTTTGTTCACGGCTTCTGGTCTTACGTTCCTGTTTGTTCTGCTCCTGCTGTAATTTGATCGCCTGCTGCGACTTGGTACCGATACCGGTCTCCAAAGTCTGCTTTCGTGCTTCGCGCTGAATCCTTTTGGGATTCTTTGCAATGTCTTTTACAACAGTGTCCACAGCCGGGCTGAAATGAAGTCCTGTGTAGTATCTGAGAACATATTCATACAGTTCGTAATCTTTCGGTTCAGCACCAAAAACCACACGTGCTGCAGAAATTTTTCGGTTCTCGATCAGTTCGAAAACGCCTACCCAAAAGGGCTCCTCAAAATACACCGTCAGGCTGCAACGTATCTTGCCCATGACAATCCCTCCTTTAAGATTGATGAGCAAAGAACGGACAACCCGGAGGGGCAGGTTACTTACCCTGTATAACAGGACGGCCGGGCTACCTACCGGCTCTGGCATATCTTACGGTATGCGTTGCGTTTTTATCTTTGCATGTTACGGGATAATTATATCACCTGTGATATCTGTAAAAACATCACAGAGAAACACTCTACTTTATCGCCCAGAATCCCGCCTGTAAGTAAGATGTCCACAAGACATTCACAGAGCGGAAACCGCATTTCTTCAGCAGTTCTAAATGCTGTGCGATCGTAATGGGAAATACTTCCACGCCGCGTCTTTCGATATGCATCTTAACGTCCTCTTTCAACCTATCAATTCTTTCAGTGTTTTCATGATCGCAGGAACATCGTATGGCTTCGCAAGATGGCCGTTCATGCCTGCATCCATAGCGATCTGACGGTCCTCTTCAAAGGCGTTCGCCGTAACGGCTACTATCGGAATTGAAGACTTCGTTTTATCGTCCAGAGCACGGATCTTGCTTGTCGCCTCATAACCGTCCATCTTGGGCATTTGAATGTCCATGAGGATAATGTCATAGTAACCGGCAGGTGCGGATATCATCTTTTCGACTGCCTCTGTTCCGTCACCGGCGATGTCCACATCCAGGCCTACATTCTTCAGGATATTTTCTGCAAGGATCTGATTCATCTGATTATCTTCAGCAAGCAAAACACGTTTGCCTGAGAAATCAGGCATTGATTCCTGTTCACTATTCTCATTTGCCGTTTCTTCATTATCTGCCATAAACGGCTGAGCCATGACTCTTCTCAGCTCGGACATAAACAGCGGCTTGGAACAGAATGCGGTTACACCTGCTTCTCTTGCCTCATCTTCTATATCAGCCCAATCGTATGCAGTCAGGATGATGATCGGCGTGCTGTCTCCAATAACTTTTCGAATTCTGCGTACGGTTTCAATACCGTTCAGATCAGGCATCTGCCAGTCGATAATATAAGCCTTGAATTCATCAGCCTGATCCAATGCATCCTTAGCACGAATAACAGCTTCTTTTCCGTAGTTCGTCCAATCAGGTCTCATGCCGATCTCACGCAGCATCGAGCAAACTGAAAGGCAGGTATCCACGTCATCATCAGCCACAAGCGCACGAAGGCCCTGCAGTTCCGGAAGCGGTTCAAACTTTTGAGAGACACTGCTGATCTTACACGGAATCTCAACAATGAATTCGCTGCCCTTGCCCTCGACAGAATTAACCGTGATCTCGCCGCCCATCATGTCCACGATATTCTTGGCGATCGCCATGCCGAGACCTGTACCCTGAATACCGCTGACAGTGCTGGTCTTCTCACGGGAGAAAGCTTCAAACAAAGTCTTCTGGAATTCTTCGCTCATGCCGATTCCGTTGTCTTTGATGCGGAATTCAAAATCAGCAATGTTTTCTTTTGCCGAAGGTTTCTCAATAACACGGAAACTGATCGTACCGCCTTCAGAAGTGAACTTGATCGCATTGGATAGGATATTCAGAAGCACCTGATTGAGCCTGAGTTTATCAGCAATGATATCCTCATGAATAACGTCCTGAGTATCAATAAACAGTTCCATCTGCTTGGATGCGATGTTGGGCTGGATGATCGTTCTCAGATCGTGGATAACATCCGGAAGATGCACTTCTGTCTCTTCTATATTCACTTTTCCGCTTTCGATCCTGCTCATGTCCAATACATCGTTTATGAGCGCCAGAAGGTGCTGGCTGGATACTGAGATCTTTCCGAGATAATCCTGCACCTGATCCTTATTATCGATGTGGGAAGCGGCCAGCGCGGTAAAACCAACAATGGCATTCATCGGCGTACGAATATCATGGGACATGTTGTTCAGGAACGCTGTCTTTGCGCGGTTTGCATGTTCGGCGGAGATAAGCGCATCAGACAATGCTTTCTGGCTGTCAGCAAGCTCCGTGTTTTTTGCCTCGAGCTCCTTTCGTGCCGTTTCCTTTTCTTCAACTTCATGCTTCTTGCGCTGAACATCACGGAACAACAGGAATACGATCACAGCGGCAACCAGGAGGATCAGGGTTCCGACCAGAGCCATATTGTCGCGCAGTGCATCGAGGAAACTGTAGGAATACAATCCGCTTGTATACCTGTACGATATGCTCGGTGCGTAATCATCTCCTAGCACGTTCACTCCGCGGTTGAGGAGCTTGAGAAGTCCTTCATTACCGATCTTTACACCGAAGCATCTTGCATCGTTATAACTTGTCTGATAAAGAGATAAGTCTTCGTATTTTTTGTTGCGCAAAATATCGTTTGCTCTTAATCCGTTCAGCGTGGCGCAGGCTGCTTTGCCTGTGAGCACGGCATCAAGACATTCTTCGCTTGACTGATAGAAAGTGATCTCCGCATCAGGATAATTCGTAAGCACGAAATAATACTGCATGCGGTTATTCTCATTAACGGCAAAATGCTCCGTCGTCTTTTCGCTGAATTCGCCCCTGTAAACAAGCTCTGCAGGAGATGATGAAACCGGGTTTGACAGATAGATTCCGTTCTCTTCTGAATAGTACAGACCGCCGCCTACAGGGAAAGCCACGTCGATCTCATCCGAACACACAGCGGCAACCATATCATCGTAGCTTTTATATCCTATGTAAATCACTTCGATATCCTGAAGTCCAAGCGGATTCATTATCGCAGGAATGATGTCTTTGACTATACCCGTAACTTCACCTTTATCGTTTGTGTCACTGTAAGGCAGATAGTTCTCGAGATAGCCGACACGCAGCGTGGTATGCTCATTCATCCATTCACGTTCAGTCTGCGAAAAAGCTCTCGCCGTAACGCTGACGGAATAATACTTGGCACGAAGCGTATTAAGATAGTTGGGTTCTTCCGCAGCCAGGAGCGTCTGTGCAGAATTCAATTCGGCCAGCAGATCAGGACGTTTGATGCTTACGCAAAGGTAGTAATCTGAAGTTCCAAAAACAGTCAGGACTTCAGCATGCTCTCTTCCGTGAGCACCGTCGCTCTCTGCAGCAAGAACATCAACCTCACGAGAATCGAAGGCATCGAACAGCTGCGTGTAATCAGGATAAACAACCACCTCGGCTGTTACATGATTGTTCTCAAGATACTGCTCAAGAACACCGACCATTGCACTGTCCAGGACACCGATCCTGCATCCGTTTAAAGTGACCGGATCAGCCGTGATATCCGCATTGTCATCAGACTTAACAAGGTAATAAGATTCATTACCCATAACCGCATTCGGATAACCGATTATGGAAGCACGGTCTTCTCTCCATGCAAGTCCTGCAAGCAGATCTATATCGCCGTCTAAGAGCATCTGATACAGGTCGCTGAAATCACCGTAAACATATTCATATTCCCAGCCGGTATATTCGGAAAGTTTGCGGTAGTACTCGTAGGCATAACCGCTCTTTACAACACCTTCCTGCGCACCTTCCTGGAAGACTTCATTCTCGTAATATCCAACACGGACAACCTGCGGATCCGTATCTGCATATACTGCATAAGGAAGACTGACGATAACGAGCATGACCGTGCAGATGAACAGGACCAGCCTGCACAACGCCGTCTTACAATGTTTGTTCTTTATCAGCTCCATCAGTATTCTCCCTTCAAATAAAATAATTATAACATGCGTTTAATTCATGATATTTATTTAGATAGAAATATGCCCGAAGACTTATAAACTCCAGGCACATTTTGGATTATGCAGACTACTGTAAGGTGCTGGAATACACTTGACAGTTTGATGTAACCTTTGTATTTCTGATCCAAGTCCTCACTATCTTCTTATACTAGAAAACGTTTGAATTCAGGAAATACATAAATAAGGCGTGACCTCATATTATTCCCTCCAGTCCGCTTATCACGCCAAAACCATTTGGTTGACTCCCGTCTACCAACGTGTTATATTTTTGGTGTACATCAGTACACCAATATAAAGGAGTCTATATATGCGCTTAACTGATTCGGAATGGAAAATAACAAATTGCCTTTGGAAGAACGGTCCAATGACATTGACCGAACTTACAAAGGAACTCCTTGCAAGTACAGGCTGGACAAAACATACGATCATTACGTTGCTCAAGAGAATGGTTGATAAAGGCATTGTTTCCTTCGATCAGGAAGGAAGAACCAAACGGTTTTATCCGGTAATCGACAGAACAGAGGCAGAACTAGAGGAAACTGCGACTTTCATTGATAAAGTCTATGACGGCAATGTGGGACTTATGATCTCAAACCTTATCGGTTCTGAAGCTCTTACAGAAGAACAGCTAAAAGAAATCAAGAAGATGATTGAGGAGATGTAATATGCTGCGATATATTATCGGGGTTTCGCTGATCGCGATTACCATAATAATCATCCGCGCTCTTACAAACGGAAAGATTCAGAAAAGGCAGCAGTATGCTCTTTGGCTTGTAATTCCAGTCTATATGGTTGTTGCTCCTTTTCTTAAGATAAATGTGCCGGTAGCAGACGAGCTTCAAGAATTATTTAATGTTAATAGTGCTGTTACTATCGATGCAGAATCGTACAACAAAGAAATACCCGATGATTTAATATCGCAAAGCGTCACGCCAGGTAACGAATACAATACTGTTGCTAATAATGAAACAAATGTAAAACAAGTTACCGATAACCAGACTGCACAGAAGAATATAACTGACAGTGTTTCTTTGAATTGGAAAGACATAATCAAGCCTGTTATCGCAGCAGTATCAGCATTGATGATGGTTTGTCTGGCATTATTCAATATCGGCTTCATAATTCATTGCAAGCGCAAGAGAAAATACGTCGGAAAAGATCCTGTCAGCAATTTGGAAATATTCAGCATAGGTCATAAGGGAACACCGTTTCTGTTAATAAACAAAATATATGTAGATGAGTATTCAGACAGTCTGAACAAATATGTTATCTGTCACGAGGCATGTCACTATAAGCACGGTGATTCGATATGGGTAATACTCAGATATTTGGTGTTGGTACTTAATTGGTATAACCCTGTTATATGGGCAGCATTCGTTCTATCCGGTCGGGACTGTGAATTGGCATGTGATGAAGAAGTCTTAAGCATATACGGAACAGAAGTATCAAAAGAGTATGCGCAGACATTGTTTGATCTGCTTCAGCGTCAATCCAGAATGTCTATTGGATTTACTGTTTATGCAGGAATGAAAGGGGGATATAAGTTGATGAAAAAGAGAATTGAAAGCATAAAAAATCCTGCAAAGAAAAACTACAAAGTATTTGCTATCAGCTTGGCAACTCTATTCGCTTTATCAAGTTGTTCTGTTATGAAACCTGTAGCAGATCCGGGCAGCACAACCGAACCTGTTGAATCATCAGAAGAATCATCAGAAGAAATAACCTTAACAGAAAGTGAAACAGTCAGAAAGCTCCCGTTTGAAACAGAACCATTCCCTTCCGATTATACTTTTGACTATAGTGATTCTCCGTTAAACGACGTTAAGCTTGGACACATTTTAAGCGGTGGCGGATACTTTATGGTAGCCATGACGCCCATAAGCAGCGTTGAAGAAGACGGAAGCAAAGCATATGTTGTTTATCCCTGGCGTCTTTTAGAAGTTGGACAGGAATTCATTGATTCACTTGAGGTTGGAAAAGAAATCTCTCTGGAATCCGAAGCAAAACTAACGGTGCTGGAAACACTGGATCTTCAGCCTGACCTATTCTCGTTTACAGTTCAGGAAATCGAGGAAAGATATGTCGAAAGTGACCATGCTAACTGGAAATATCTGACTCAGTTTACAGGCAATAGAATATACCTTCGTCCGGATGAAGAAAGAGGTCTGAATTTTAGAGAAACAACATTTGGAACATGGGCTTTGTATCAATATGATGTTCCGGTAATGGTAGTGTCCAAACCGGTAAGATTAAAAGTTTCTCCTGACGTATTGATCTGTGATTCTGTTCATTACATCAGAGACTGTGATGCAAATGACGTGGTACTGACACCTGAAGAAAGGAAAAATGCTCTTCAGTGCGGTTCTGCTACGATGGGATATGTCAGCAGTATAGATGAATTTTTCTGGAGAGGCTGTACTTCTTCTTACAGTGAAAACAGTCCATTTGATCTGGAAGTCGAAAACCACACCTTTACCGGAATCTGTCTCGAGAACAACGTGATAACAAAGGTTTTCTTCTACTAATTATACTTGCACATTGTAAAGATAATAAGACAAAAACAAACGGTCGAATGATTATATTCGGCCGTTTAATTGCTTTTATGGAAAACTCTTCATCGTTGTCAAACAGACGGCGACTCTATTGCTTCGTATACCCGTTCAATCTCCTCATCCGTTAACTGTAAAAGCGGGTGATCATAATCAACATGTGCATCGTTATAGACTTCTATTCCAAAGATTTTAACGATGGTGCCGATCTCATAGTACGTGTTTCCGTTTTCATTATGCAAGGAGTGACGGTTCTCAACAGAATAAACAATACCCACACCCCAGGGAAAACTGGAAATGATTTCAGAGCCGCCATCTTTAAGATGACACTTTCTGGGAAACAAAAAGAATACAAGAACTGCCAGTACAACAATGAGCACCACTGTTTTTACAACACTATGTTTTTTCCTGCTCATGACACTACCTTGCCTTTCAAGAAAAACAGATCAAATGTTATCGACAAGACCCAGAACGTAGATCAGTGTCTTATCCCACATCTGACGCACTTCGTAACTTCCGGCATCCACTCCCTGACTTTCAAGGTCTTTCTTCTGACTGTATTCATCATATGTAAGTGGAATAAAAATATCCGGTTCTGTTCCGTAGAATGAATCATCCGTAGCACCGGAAGCAACTGTCGGTGTGTATGTAAACATAAAACGGCTGTTTGGCAGATAACATCTGAAAGGAGTACCGCTGATACCCTCTCCCTGTGTATAGGTGCCTACAATAACAGCATTATCGTAATCTTTGCAGATACGGGTCATGAGATCAGCAGAAGAAAAAGTCGTATCAGATGTCAATATGTATATCTTGTAGTTCTTCGCGGCCTGACCCTTAACATTAAAGTCTTCACGATAGATAAAATGATCACCTTCAAGTCTTAAAGGTCTGTTGATATAGTACCTGTAATAAAGGTTGTTATAATAGTTTTTGGTATAGCTGTTTTTGCATCCGATAACATCAGTCGAATATGTCACGTCATGGCTGAACACTAACGGAAGAATATATTCGTTTACAAAATCCGTAGAACCGCCGCCATTGGAACGCAGATCGATTATTACAGTATCAGCGTCAGTCTCGCTTAAAGCTTGGTTAAGATCCTGAGTAAGTCTTTCAGCTTCTGACAAATCACAGGAAGTTGATTCAAGATACACCAGATTTCTCTCAGCATCAGTTGCGATCGTATATGTCATTGGTGCAGAAAGATCGGAAGCAGAAGAACCGGAATCGTCTGAAGATGGTCTGAGTTCAGGATAGGCAGATAAACCATCGGCTAATGCAATTTCATAGCCTGCCGCTTCATAGATAGTCGTGATAACTATAGTTCCGTCAGGCATAAGAATTTCTGCCTCATGCGGCGTTCCAATTCCATCGTTAAAAAACAATCTATCTCTGTAAAAGCAGTTATTTCCGCCATCATAAACAGGCACATTTCTCGAAAGAAAATCAAAGCACATGTCTTTGGGATCTTTACCGTCTAACGTAATAAGCTGACCGCCTTTATAGTCACTGTTAATCTTAAAAAGCGTACTGTCAGAAGCCAGTCCGTAATATGCTCCATCGAAATACTTAAATGCGAAAAGACCATAATCATGGTAGCTGATAACTTCATTATGGAATTCTTCCCTCCATGAATATGCATAATCTTTAAACTCCTGTGGAGCATATATCTCTGTCAGCATGAAGCTGCTCGTATCCTTATCATAGTTAGGGATAGACATGGCGTTGTGTTGGCCGGGAAGAACAGCAAGAAAACAGGCCATTATTGAAAAATATTCGTAGTCGGTCTTGGAATTAATGACGTATTCACGGTATGTGTCATGGATCTCATCGTAAGAGATACCATATGATTTCTCAATTTCATCCTTCGCAGGATTTCCAAGACATACTATCTCATACATATACTCGAAATCACTGAGTTTCTGATCCATCGTCAATGTCGTATCAATCTTCTTGCCGCTTGTATCGATCCTCATCACGAGACCGGTTCCAAAATAAATGATCTTCGGGAGATTGAAAAGCAATATACCCAGCAATACCGCCACAGGTATCAGAACCGCAGTCAGTATTATCTTTTTCTTTAGTGACATTTTGCCCTTGCTTTTCTTAGCCATAGATTACATCCGCCTTTTCTAAACAATTACAGAATCCATTGTTTCACCTAAGACAAAATAATTATATCATGCGAGTTCTTTGATCCCGGGAAAAGAAATATGCCCGAAGCATTTGCTCCGGGCATATGTGGTTTTATCTTTTCGCGATTAAGCTAAAGGATTAAGCCTTGTGCTTGATTGCAGCCTGAAGGGCCAATTTCCTGCCTATTATGTCATATAGTCTCTTCGATATATCTTTTTAACAAAAACATACAGAAGTGAGGGAATGTTTTCACCTTATCAGTAACACCTATATTACCGGATAAAAATTTGATGCCGTATTTTATATCCGGATAATTATCATTATTGATCAGTTCTTTCATTGACTTCGACTGATCATTTCCCGACTTGATCTCAACAGGAATTAGATCATCAGCAGACCTTACAAAGAAATCCTCTTCCAGAGTGGAATTTTCGCGCTTGTAATAGTATAAATCATAACCTTGCTTAACCAGAGCTTCGGCTGCGAAATTCTCATATAGAGCACCCTTATAGATACCTAGATTTTTATTGGCCCTTAGATCAGTCTGTGCTTCAGGATCAACAGAAGCAACCAAAAGTCCCGTATCAGCCATATATACTTTAAATTTGCTTGGATCTTCGTTACCCTTTAGCGGCAGCTCAGGAAAAGACAGACAATTGCACACATTTACAATTCCCGCATCTTTAAGCCAATCTACGCATCCCATGTAGTCTTTGGAACGACCGCCTTCTCTTACTTTCCTGAACTGGAACTTCTTGTTCTCTTTGGCAAGTTGCGCTGGAATAGACCTGAAAACACTTACAATTCTGGCTTGATCTAATCCCTCTGAATACTTGCGGATATCACTCTCATAGTCATTAAGCAGTTGCTTTTGAAGAACGAGACTGCCTTCAAAAGATTCCTTCTCAATATATGAAGCAACAATCTCCGGCATACCGCCTAACAAACAGAATTCGATGAAAAGATTAGAATATAGATCATTCTCAACACTAGTGAATGCCGCTCCGGAAACCATGTGATTTAACATCTCCCCGATTACGTCATTGCCATAACCTTTAGCCCAAAGGAATTCTTCAAAATCCATAGAGCGCATATCATAATCAGTCTTATATCCGACGCTGATACTGTCGATTCTGTTATAATTCACCCCCAAGAGTGATCCCGAACATATAACATCAAATCTCCCATCCTCCTTAAAAAACTTAAGCGATGTTGTGATTTCAGGAAAACTCTGAATCTCATCAAAGAAGATAAGCGTCTTACCTGGTACGATCTTAATCTCAGGATTGATCCTCGTTATAATCTTAATAATATCAGAAACTGAATATCCCGCTTCAGTTATTCCCTGATAATTCGGATTTGTAAAGAAGTTTATTTCTATAATGCTATCGTAGTGTTTGCCGGCAAATTCTCTGATTGTTTTAGTCTTTCCAACTTGGCGCGCACCTTTAACAATGAGAGGCTTTCTGTCCGGATTCTTATACCAAGCCTCTAAATATTCATCTGCTTTGCGCTTCAAATACATAATTAGAGCCCTCCAACAGCTTCACTCCAACAAAGAAATCAACGACGTTCAACATTTTTATGAGCCACTTTTATTCCAATCTTACATTTTTATGAGCCACTTTTCAACATGATTTACATTTTTATGAGTCACTTTTTCAGCTCAGATTACATTTTTGTGAGTCACTTCATCAAGTTCACTTTTTTTCGTTGTACCTGTACCTGTCAATAAAAGTGGACACCAAAAACATTTTTTCTTTAATTCTTTTTTCTGCCGGTAGACACCGGCGATATATTTTGTCCTGATTCATTTCTGAAAGTAGACACATAAGACATTTTTTTCTATATTATAATTTATAAAAAAACAGAGGTGCTCATCATGGCAGTCAGAACAAAACAATATATTTGTGATGCTTTCATGACTTTATTGGAGAACGAACCGGTCAGCAAGATCACCGTTCAGAACATAGTTGATCAATGTAATATCAACCGTAATACTTTTTACTACCATTTTGAAGATATTCCGGCTCTTATAGAATACATCGTGGAACAGAAAGCGGATGAACTGATCGCCAGGTACCCTTCCGTTGATTCAATCAATTCAGCTATGCTCGCTATCATGAAATTCGCTGAACAGAACAGAAAGATAATATGGCATGTCTGCAGTTCGGCAGACAGAGCACTCTTTGAGCTGCATCTCTGGCGCATATGCGAATATGTTATCTCAGAATACGGAAAAGTACTCTTCAAAGCTGACGATATATCAGAAGATGACCGCATGATAATCCTTCACTCTTATGAAGATGAATGCTTCGGCAAAGTTATGGGATGGATCAACCGCGGCATGAAGACCGATGAACATGACAGACTCATCAGATTTCTGGAACTCCGTTCGGGTGTTGCCGAGATGATGCTCGACAGAGCCAAAAACACCTGACCGGTTTTTGAACAAAAAACGCCAAATGTCTGATTTTTGTATACTCACGGTCTAATGACCATTCATTCCGTATGAAATAAATACGATACTTCCAATCGATAAAGGGCTAATGCCCGCAAGAAAGGAAGTAACGTGAATGAAAACGGGAAAGATTATCGTTAAATACCGTTTCCCAATACTGATCCTGACATTACTGTTAATGATTCCCGCCGTACTCGGTATGGTAAACACGCGTATCAACTATGATATGCTCAACTACCTTCCGGAAGACATGGAAACAGTTAAGGGCCAGAACGAACTCTTATCCAATTTTGGTAAAGGCGCATTCTCTATGATCATATTGGAGGACATGGCTCCTGAAGATGTCAGCCGGTTAAAGGCTGAGATCGAACAGGTCGATCATGTTGATTCTGTTGTCTGGTACGATTCTTTTGCAGACATGTCAGTCCCTATGGAAATGCTGCCGGACAGACTCTATAACGCTTTTAACACAGACAATTCAACTATGATGGCTGTCTTCTTTGACACATCGACGTCTGATGATCTTACCATGGATGCCATACGTGAGATCCGCGGCATCTGCGGAAAACAGTGTTTTGTGTCAGGCATGTCAGCCCTTGTCACAGACCTTAAGGATCTGTGCGAGAAAGAAGAGCCGATATATGTCGGCATTGCAGTAGCTCTCGCTCTTGCAGCAATGATCTTATTGCTGGATAACTGGCTGATACCTTTCATATTCCTGGCATCCATAGGAATGATGATACTTTTAAACCTCGGAAGCAATTACTTTTTCGGTGAGGTAAGTTACATCACAAAAGCGCTGGCTGCCGTACTGCAGCTTGCAGTAACAATGGATTACTCGGTATTCCTCTGGCACAGCTACAATGAACAGTTAACCCTGAACCAAGGTCACAAAGCCGCAATGGCTCAGGCAATCAATGAGACATTGACTTCCGTATTGGGAAGTTCGGTTACGACCGTTGCGGGATTTATAGCGCTGTGCTTCATGACTTTCACGATGGGGCGCGATCTCGGCATCGTCATGGCCAAGGGTGTCATATTAGGAGTCATCGGATGCGTTACGGTCCTCCCTGCTCTGATACTGATGCTGGATAAACCGTTAAGCAAAGCATCACACCGTTCCCTTATTCCCGACACACGAAAGTTTGCCGGTCACCTGATCAAGGTGTTCCCTGTATTTCTCATTGTTTTCGCGCTTCTTATTCCGCCTGCATTCTACGGTTACAAAAAAACGGAGAATGAAGTTTACTATGACATGGGAGAATGCCTTCCCAAAGACATGGAATATGTTATCGCGAATTCCAAACTCCGTGACGAGTATGATATCGCATCAACACACATGATCCTTGTCGACTCTTCTCTGGATGAAGGAACAAAGAGAGAGATGATCCGTGAGATGGAAAAAGTTAACGGTGTCAAAACAATACTCGGATTCGAGAGCCTGTTAGGTTCTGACGTTCCTTCAGACATTATTCCGGACTCCTTAAAGAGTGTTCTCGAGAACGATAAATGGGAACTGTTCCTTATCAACTCCGAATATAAAGTAGCCGGAGATCAGGTAAACAATCAGATAGATAATCTGAACATGATATTAAAGCATTACGATCCCACCGGAATGCTTATAGGTGAAGCACCCTGCATGAAGGATATGATCGAGACTACCGATAAGGACTTCAGAGTCGTCAACATAATATCCATCGTCGCCATCTTCATCATCATCGCATTCGCAGAAAAGAGCATAAGCCTTCCGATGATACTTATATCCGTCATCGAATTCGCGATATTCATCAACTTAGGTCTTCCCCACTATCTTGGTCAGAGCCTGCCGTTCATCGCGCCGATATGCATAAGCACCATCCAGTTGGGAGCGACCGTTGACTATGCGATCCTCATGACGACACGTTATAAGAACGAGAGGATCAGAGGGCAGGATAAAAAGACAGCAGTACACACCGCGCTCTATACTTCGATCCCGTCGATCCTGGTATCCGGTTCAGGACTTTTCGCAGCGACATTCGGAGTAGCGGTTTACTCTGAAATAGACATAATCAGCAGCATGTGCATGCTGATGGCAAGAGGTGCCGTTATCTCCGTCCTCGCGGTAATACTGATACTCCCTCCGCTGCTCTATGTCTTTGACAGAGTCATATGCGCGACAACGTTGGGAATGAATAAAAAAGTAAAAATTAAACATCTGGAGGCATATTAATATGAAAAACAATATTGATAAGAAAAAAGCATTGTCATTATTACTTGTAATGACAATGTCGGCAAACATCGCCGGATGCGCATTCACCACGGATGATGTCAAAGATACTGATCCGATAGCCAAATACGGCACAAGTACGATCGCATATTCAGGCGACTTCGGAAAAACCGTTAATACCAGCGATACATTCTATGTGATCTCCGATGCTGAAGGAAACATTGAAAAGCTCAGCGGATGCGAAGAATCCGATATCCCCGTCAGCGTAAAGATCAGTTATTACCTTAACGGCAAACGGATAAAGCCTGAAGATCTTGCAGGCAAGAGCGGAAAGGTTACCATCCGTTTTGATTATGACAACCATGTCAAAACAAATATCAGCATCAACGGTAAGACCGAAGAGATCACAGTTCCCGTCACCATGATGTCTGGAATGGTTCTCGATAAGGAAAAATTCTCCAATGTCACCGTAAACTCAGGCAAGGTTACTGATGACGGCAGCAGATTCTTTGTAGTAGGCCTTGCCGTCCCGGGATTTAAGGATGCGATGGATCCTGACAGTTCAAACGATAACATCAAAGAAATAGAAGACAAACTCACGGATTATGTGGAGATCACCGCTGATGTGGAAGATTTTGCACTCGATATGACAATGTCTGTCGCATTGCCGGATCTTCTCTCGGAATTCGACATTACAGATGATGTTAATATAGATACGGAAAAACTGAACGGATCAGCAGATAAGCTCTCAGATGGAATGAAGCAGATCCTCGACGGCTCCGATGCTCTCTGCGGCGGCCTTGACACACTTTACGACGGATGCGGCAAACTGTCAGACGGAACTGATAAACTCGCGGACGGTGCACTGGAATTAAAGAACGGCACCGCTGAACTTGATAAAGGCGCAAAAGATCTAAACGCAGGCGCTGACTCATTAAGTTCAGGTCTTAATGAATTATCTTCAAACAGTGATGATATCGTCGGCGGCGCAGTACAGGTTTTCAATGCACTGCTCGACACAGCAACCAAGCAGATCCGTGATGCGGGTCTTGATTGTCCTGACCTCACCATCGATAACTATCAGGAAGTATTAAACTCATTGATTTCTTCCCTTGATGACAACGCCGTATATACACAGGCTTTATCCGAAGTCACGGCTGCAGTCGAAGCAAAAAGAGCCGAGATTCATGCGTTGGTAGAAAGTGCCGTTAAAGATAATATCACCTCAAGAGTAACCGAAGCAGTTAGAGCCGAAGTTGAATCACAGGTCGAAAATGCTGTCTGGGAGCAGGCAGAGCCGACAGTAACAGCTGAGGTTACATCAGCTGTCAGATCACAGGTCACACTGCAGGTAACATCTGAAGTAAAAGATCAGGTCAGATCTCAGGTATTGGCTGCAAAAGGTCTGGACGAAGACACTTTCGATGCTCTGGATGACAGCACGAAAACTGAGATAAACAATGCAATAGAGCAGCAGATGGCCACAGAGGAGATATGTTCACTTATTGATGCCAAAGTAAATGAACAGATGGAATCAGACGAGATCAAAGCAATGATCAGCGAACAGGTGGAACTGCAGAAAGACAGTGAACAGATACGTCAGGCAGTATCAGAACAGACTGATATCCAGATGTCCGGCGATGCCGTTCAGGCAATGATCGCGGAAAAAGTTGATGAGCAGATGTCCAGTGACGAGATCAAGGCCCTGATAGATAAGAACACCGATGAGCAGATCGACAAAGCCATCAGCGATGCCATGGCAAGTGATACCGTACAGTCCAAGTTAACAGCAGCATCTGAAGGCGCCCAGAGTCTTATCTCTCTTAAGGCATCTTTGGACAGTTACAATGCTTTCTATATCGGTCTTAAGAGCTATACCGACGGAGTTGACCAGTGTGCTCAGGGTGCTTCTGACCTTAAGAGCGGTGCCGAACAGTTGGCAGACGGTGCGGACAGATTGAGCAGCGGAGCAACGGAACTCTACAATGGTATCGTTACTCTTCAGGACAGCATTCCCGAATTCACTGAAGGGATCCTCCTTCTCCGCGATGGTGCAGGAAAACTTGATTCAGGCCTTAACCGTTTCAATAACGAGGGCATATCAGAAATCTGCAGTATCCTTGATGAGGATAACATCGAACAGTTAAACAGGGCGAAAGCAGTGTTTGAATCTGCAAAGGCTTACTCTGATGCCCATTCCGGAGAGAAATATATCTACAAGAGCGGTTCGGTCGGCGAAGTCTGATATAACCGTTAACATAAACCAACAAGGGGCTGTCGCAAAACGAAAGCGATGGCCCCTAACTTATTGGCAAAAGAAAATGGGTCCCGAAGGGCCCATTTATTGTTAGAATATTTTTGTGCATAAACTTCTAACATTACAGTCTGACTATAGCAAAAACGGGAGCTGTATTCAACTGGCACTTCCAATTTTCACTGAAACTTTAATTCCCGTGGACGATTCGGTAAGACTCATAGATCAGGTTTTAGAGGAGATAAATTACAGAGAATTGTACCTGATCTACTCGTCCGAAGGACGAAATCCCGCAGTCTCACCGAAGACTCTGTTCAAGATAATGGTATATGCCTATTCCCAGCATATCTATTCTTCACGCGAGATAGAGAAAGCCTGTAAACTCAACCTTGCTTTTATCTATCTTCTCAAAGGAGAAAAAGCTCCAGACCACAGTACGATTACCAGATTCCGCAGAGAACATCTCACATCTTGTGTAGAAGGGCTCTTAACACAATTGGTAAAACTGTTGGCTGAGGCTGACGAGATCCATTTTGAAAATCTATTCATCGACGGAACTAAGATAGAGGCCAATGCAAACAAGTATACCTTTGTTTGGAAAGGCTTTATCGAGAAGAGCGAAGCCAAACTACAGGAGAAGGCTACAAAATATCTTATGAAAGAACTGGGATTCACTAAACTTCCCGAATATATCTCAGCTGAATATCTTCAGAAAGTATTGAGTGACTTGGTACTTATAGCAGACCATCAGGGAACAGCGTTTGTTTATGGCTCAGGAAAGAGAAAGACTGACATACAGAGACAGATAGAAACAATAGAAGGCTTTAAGACCAGACAACAAAAGTACGAGACTGCCCGGGCCATCTTTAAAGGCAGAAACAGTTATTCCAAGACAGATAAAGATGCGACCTTTATGCACATGAAAGAAGATTATATGCGTAACGGTCAGTTAAAGCCGGGCTATAACATCCAGGCAGCCGTTGAGAGCGAATACATAGTCGGAATAGATGTATCAGCTGAACGAACAGATGTCCGTACTCTTATTCCTTTTCTGGACAAGCTTAACAGAAACTACGGCAGGAACTTCGACAATCTGATTGCCGATGCAGGCTACGAGAGCGAAGAGAATTACGACTATCTCAAGCGCAATGGAATCACGCCATATATAAAACCATCCAACTACGAGTATTCCAAAACAAAGAAATTCCAAAAGGATATGGAATTCAGGCTTGCAATGGATTACGACGAGGAAAAGGATGTATACACCTGTAAAGGCGGAAGGATCCTCAAGCTATCCGGAAACAAACACAAGAAAGGTTTCATGGGTTATGAGAGCACCATTAAGATTTATAAATGCGAATCCTGTGAAGGATGTCCTTATTACGGCAAGTGTTACAAAGGCAATTATTCCAAGAAGATCCAAGTCAGTGAGAGATTCGATTATTTCAGAGAAGAAAGCAGAAAGAATATCGTTTCAGAAAAAGGTATTCAGCTCAGGATAAACAGATCCATACAAGCAGAGGGTGTGTTCGGAATAACAAAACAAGATTACGGATTTAAACGATTCCTTATGAGAGGCGCAGAAAACGTCCGTACAGAATATCTTATTCTGGCGATAGCCTTCGATCTGAACAAACTTCATTACAGGATTCAAAGTAACCGAATCGGACTATCTCTTTTTCCGCTCCCGGAATCAGCGTAGAAAAAGCAAAAACAAGTTCAGAAAACGTTCTGAACCGGCGTTAGCATGCTCAAAATCAGAGTTTTCTACAAATCTGAGCGTTTGAAGCTTGTTTTAGCATCTTCAGGAGCTGAAAACGCTTAGTTTTGAACATTTAAAAGGGGCGCCGCTAAGTGAATTTACTTCACTTTTGCGACAACCCCTGTTCTTTTCAGTATTTTATTAAAATCAGCTCAAGCTTTCCATGTCTCGGTAATAAGCGTTACATTATCACGGGTAACATTGAGCATACCTGCTCCGATCTCCGCTTCAGTATCATCTGATGCATCATCGTAGACTATGGTGCACTTGCCTTCACGGACAGCTGTTACAAAAGGTATGTGTTCTGCAAATATGGCAAGATCACCTTCACTGCCGCGGAGATAAAGACCTGATACCTGTTTGTCGATAACAGCGCCCTTCGGCGTTATGACTTTGAGTTCAAATGTTTTCATTACTTCTTACCGCTTCTTGCAGCTTTTTCCACAGCCTCATCGATCGTTCCGACGAAGAGGAATGCCGATTCGGGAAGATCATCGTGCTTACCCTCTATGATCTCGCGGAAACCGCGGATGGTCTCAGACAGCGGCACATATGTGCCTTCGATACCGGTAAACTTCTCGGATACATGGAAAGGCTGTGATAAGAATCTCTGTATCTTACGCGCACGTTCTACCAGCACCTTATCTTCATCTGACAGCTCATCAAGACCCATGATCGCAATGATATCCATGAGTTCCGTATAACGCTGGATAATACGCTGAACTTCCTTTGCAGTCTCATAGTGATCCCTGCCAAGGATCTCAGGTGACAGGATGCGGCTCGTGGATTCCAAAGGATCAACGGCAGGATAGATACCCTGTGAAGCGATGCTTCTGGACAATACCGTAGTGGCATCAAGATGTGCGAATGTCGTTGCCGGCGCAGGGTCGGTCAGGTCATCCGCAGGAACATATACAGCCTGGACAGATGTGATGGATCCGTTTACGGTCGAGGTGATCCTCTCCTGCAGAGCACCCATCTCATTAGCGAGTGTTGGCTGATATCCTACAGCTGAAGGCATTCTTCCGAGAAG
Source organism: Oscillospiraceae bacterium (assembly GCA_902788505.1). Taxonomy (GTDB): domain Bacteria; phylum Bacillota; class Clostridia; order Saccharofermentanales; family Saccharofermentanaceae; genus Saccharofermentans. Next base: position 19,868 of record CADAKH010000001.1, on the reverse strand, counting down.
TGCTGACACCTCCGAACCTGCCTGCGTGAATCTGAAGATATTGTCGATAAACAGGAGCACATCCTGGCCCTCGTTATCTCTAAAGTATTCAGCCATTGTAAGGCCTGACAGAGCAACACGCATTCGTGCTCCCGGCGGTTCATTCATCTGACCGTATACCAGGGCGGTCTTATCAAGAACTCCTGACTGCTTCATCTCATTGAACAGATCATTTCCTTCACGTGTACGCTCGCCTACACCGGTGAAAACGGAAAGGCCGCCGTGCTCTTTGGCGATATTGTTGATAAGTTCCATGATAAGCACGGTCTTACCTACTCCCGCACCTCCGAACAGACCGATCTTACCGCCTTTGGAATAAGGGCACAAAAGGTCGATGACCTTGATTCCGGTCTCGAGGATCTCTTTATTTGATGAGAGATTAGCATATTCGGGCGCAGGTCTGTGAATGTCCCAACGGGGAGCATTTACCGGTGCCGGCTTTAAGTCAGTAGGCTCACCCAGAACATTGAATATTCTTCCCAGTGTCTCACGTCCAACAGGAACGCTTATAGGCTTACCTGTATCGATTGCTTCGGAGTCTCTCTTAAGACCGTCAGTAGAAGACATTGCGATGCATCTTGCCGTATTGTCTCCTATATGTTGGGCGACCTCGACCACGAGACGTCTCTCGCCTATCATGATCTCGAGAGCATTGTTGATCGGAGGCAGACACCCTTCAGCGAACCTTACGTCCACGACAGGGCCCATTACCTGCGCGACCATTCCTTTATTACTGTCCATTACGAACCTCCTACTTTCCCGCACCGGCTACGATCTCAGTGATCTCCTGAGTAATCGTACCCTGACGGGCTCTGTTATATTCAAGCGTCAGATTATCGATCATCTGCTGTGCATTCTTCTTAGCGCTGTCCATCGCCATTCTTCTCGCAGCGACCTCACACGCAAAACTCTCTTTTACGAGTGCATATAATTTGGCTGCAAAATACTTCAAAACGATATTCCCGAACAGTTCCTCAGGTGACGGCTCGAAAACACCCGTATCAACACATCTTTCCGTTCCTCTCTCCATCGGAAGGATCCAGAAAACGTCCGGTTCCTGGCTGATTATCGACACATATCTGTTATATACGATACCGACACGGTCGATCTTTCCCGCAAGGAAATCCTCGCAGCAGAGCTTTGCTTCAGCCTCGGCTTCCTCATATGTATAGTATTCAGAAGACTGATATAAAGGCTCCTCATCATCGTTCATTTCCTCTTCAGTCTCAGGACGGTATCTCTCAAAGGCTCTCTTTCCGACAGGATGGATGTCAACATATTCCATATCCCTTACAGTCCTGAAAATATTGGCGTTGTATCCGCCGCAAAGTCCTCGGTCACCGGCTATTATGATAAGTCTTGTAACACTCTTTGCAGAGACAGAACCATCTTCATTATCTTCTTCCGGCTTGGGACGGTTAATGCCGAAATAAGGACTCTTACTGCATTCAGGACATGAAGCAAGTCTCTTCGTAACATCAGATATGGCAGCTGAATATTCACGGCCGGCAGCCATGGCATCACATGCGCGTTTTATCTTTGATGAAGCAACAAGACCCATTGCACCCGTAAGATGCAATGTGGAATCAAAACTCTTGATCCTGGTCCTTAAAGACTTTATATCCTTGCCCATGTCTTATTTCCTTTTCATCCTGTTAAGGACGCCCTTAAGCTCCTCTTCATCTTCTTCAGTCCAGGATCCCTGGCTGATCCTTACCATCCAGTCTTTATGCTCGTGATCGAGTTTCTCATACAGACGTTCCTGATAATCCTTGATATCTTCAAGTGCAACATCGTTGAGATAACCGTTGATTACCGCATAGATGATTCCAACCTGGCCTCCGACAGGAACCGGTGCATTACGATCCTGCTTTAACACTTCCACGATACGTTCTCCAAGATGGAGTCTTGCGCGTGTATCCGCATCAAGATCCGAACCGAACTGCGCAAAAGCCTGAAGTTCACGGTACTGAGAGTACAAGAGCTTTAACTCGCCGGAAACCTTCTTCATAGCCTTGACCTGCGCAGATCCTCCGACTCTGGATACTGAGATACCCGGATTTATCGCAGGAATAATGCCGCTGTGAAACATCTCTGTCTCAAGGAAGATCTGTCCGTCAGTGATGGAGATAACATTTGTCGGGATATAGGCGGATACGTCACCTGCCTGTGTCTCGACAATAGGGAGCGCGGTAATGGAACCGCCGCCGAATTCCGGTGAAACACATGCCGCACGCTCAAGAAGTCTTGAATGCAGATAGAATACATCGCCCGGATAAGCTTCTCTTCCCGGAGGTCTCCTGATAAGAAGTGACAGAGCTCTGTATGCGACAGCATGCTTTGACAGGTCATCGTAAACGATGAGAACGTCTTTACCCTGCTCTCTGAAATACTCAGCCATGGCACAACCCGAATAAGGAGCTATGTACTGGACCGGTGCACTCTCAGCGGCAGTTGCAGACACAACGATCGTATATGCCATTGCGCCTTCTCTTACGAGATCAGCGACCAGGGATACGACTGATGTAGCTTTCTGGCCTATGGCAACGTATATACAGATGACATTCTTGTCTTTCTGATTGATTATCGTATCGATTGCGATCTCGGTCTTACCTGTCTGACGGTCACCGATGATGAGCTCACGCTGGCCGCGTCCGATCGGGATCATGGAGTCAATGGCTTTGATACCGGTCTGCAGAGGTGTTGATACGCTCTGTCTCTCGATAATGCCGGGAGCCTCAGCCTCAACAGGTCTTCTGGCTTCACCGAAGATAGGACCTTTGCCGTCAATAGGCTCACCTAGAGGATTTACTACTCTTCCTAAGAAACTCTCGCCTACAGGGATCGAGAGAACCGTTCCTGTACGCTTAACCTTTGTTCCTTCCCTGATATCGTACTTATCGGAAAGTATCGCAACCGAGACAGTGTCATTCTCAAGATTCTGGGCTAGTCCGACTGAACCGTCTTCGAATTCCAGAAGCTCTGTTGACATGCAGTTGCGGAGTCCGTATACGGAGGCAATGCCGTCACCGACCAATACAACAGTTCCGACTTCACCCATATCCACACGGGTCTTGTAATTGCGGATCTGCTCTTTAATGATATTGCTTATTTCTTCAGGTTTTCCTGCCATTTACGATATCACTTCCTTTATGTTCTTAAGGTTCCTGACAACGCTTCCGTCAAAGAACTTTCCATCACAGGTTACGGTAATTCCGCCGATGATCGATTCATCGACCTTATATATGGGCAAGATGGCTTTGCCGGTAACCTTTCTTAAGCGTGTCACGATCTTTCTCTTTTCCTCATCAGTCAGTTTGACCGCACTGGTAATAACGGCAAAACTGATCTTCTTATAGTCTTCATACATCCCCTCGAATTCTTTCGCAGCAGTGAAGAATTCGTTTATATGGTTATTTGTGACCATTACCGCAAGGAATGAATACAGAAGGTCTTCGACATTATCCTCGAAAGCTTCGGATAATGAATCGAGCCTCTCTTCCTTGGGGATTCCCGGATTCATCAGGAAAGAGATGTAATCCGGCTCCTTTTTAAGGAGCTTTCTGATCTCTGTAAGATCTTCTCTTACAGCATCCAGTGAACCGTCCTCATAGGCGGCTTCGAATAATGCGATCGCATATTCTCTTCCTACATTAGTCACTGCTCTTCACCTATCTTATCAATGGCTTTATCTATCAGGTCACGATGGTCATCCATGTTGATCTCGCGTCCGATGATCTGCTCGGAAAGGGTCTGAGATACGTCAACGATCTCTTTCTTGATCGTTTCTCTTGCATCTTTCCTCTCACGTTCGATATCGGCCTTTGCCTTACGGATGATCTGATCAGCTTTCTCACGGGACTCATAGAGCATGACCTCGTTACGGCTGTCCGCACGTTCGACTGCATCACGTATGATCTTATCGGCCTCAGCTTCCGCTGTTGCCATCTTACCTTCCCATTCAGCCTTTATCGAGTCAGCCTCAGCCTGCGTCTTCTCAGCCTTTTTATACTCAGACTCGATTTCTTTCTGTCTCTTATCAACGATCTTATTTACAGGCTTGAAAAGAAGCTTTTTGAGTATAAGGAAGAGTATTACGAGATTGGCGAGCGAGATGACTATATGCCAGATATTTACTGAAATAATATCCAGATCCTGCATGTGTCAGACTCCGTTTCAGCCGCCGATCGTAGTCATGAGAAGATCCACGAATCTTCCCGGTGCAACAAAGATCAAGAGGATGGCGATAACGAGCGCATAAAGACCCGTTGTCTCTGCAACAGCGCATCCCATGAGCATTGTTGAAGTAACGTCACCTTTGCACTCAGGCTGTCTGCCGATAGCTTCGCAGGCCTTAGCAACTGCATGTCCCTCTCCGATACCAGGACCGATACCGGCAATCATGGCGCAGCCGGCACCAAGAGCGCATCCTCCTAAGATGATTCCGATTGCAAGTTCCAACATATTTAAATACCTCCGTATGTTGTTTATATATTAATTTTCCGCATGCTTTCCAGCGGTCTGTGAACATGCTGCTTTGGCTGCAGCGCGTTCCTGTCTTCTCTTTTTCCTTGCAGCATATTCCTCAGCAGGGAAACCGCCTGCCACATACAGCATGGTAAGAACGGCGAAGATAAACGCCTGGAGACATCCTGAGAACAGATCAAAATAAATCGACAGTACAGCAGGAATACCGATCCTCAGATAAGGGAAGTCGGCAAGTGCTCCCGGCAGGAATGAGAACAGGCTGTTAGACAATTTGGTGAGTCCCACTGCTATGAGCACCGAAATTATCGAACCGGATAAGACATTTCCGTAATGTCTGAATGCCATGGATATCGGAGTGGCAACCTCACTGATGATATTAAGAGGAGCCAGGAGAGGCTGTGGCTGACCGAAACTCTTAAGATAGATCCAGGGGCCGGCCTTCATCTTATAGTATGTGATTAGGAAGAATACCAGTATTGCCCAGCCGGCGATGATATTGATGTCGGATGTCGGCGGGAAGAGTCCCAAAAGCGATGAGAGACTCGAAAAACCTGATAATCCTAAGATCGCGGCTATAAAAGGAGCAAAACCTTCAAAGTATTCTCCCATGTTTGTCCTTACAAGACCTGTCACCTTCTCCACGATCCATTCTGCGACCATCTGCCTTATTGATATGTTACGTGTCTTTAGACCCGTCGTAAGAAAAAGGCACAGGAATAGAACTGCAAAGATCACACACCAGGAATTGACCTGTGCTTCAGTTATCGGGAGATCCTGTATCGGCATTTTGATGGTAAAGAATACATGTGCACCCGATATAGCGATACCGTCAGATGCAGGGACAAACATAACCTTAACGGCTATGGCGGCCGCCATCGAGAGGATGCTGAGAATAAGGAACACTATGCTCATTCTTCCCCGTCCCCTCCGTTATCAGCATTATCTGCAGCAGCCGGTGCAGAAGCTGTACCGGTTTTCTTATCTTTATTGAATATTGCTCTCGTATAGACAGCGATGGTCGCAAAAAGCAGGGATATCAGTGTAGCCCACATATTAAATACGGACGGGATAAGTATGGCTATCAGTACAAGAATAACCATTAGCGCGTATCTCAGGGCATGGGATGCACGAAGGATCTCTTTTGCCCTCGTTTCCTCCTTTTTGACTGCTTTTTGAACAGACAGGCCCAGAAGGAAGAAATTAAGGATGCCTGTTCCTGCTCCTACAAGATTTCCGAACAGAACAGTAAGATGCCACTGCCTTAAGATCAGGAATACCGATTCCATCAGCATGCTGAGTATCAGAGTAACAACACATACATATATTGTCTCTTTTTTTACTGTCGGATCGATCTTCAAAAACAGCCCTCCCTTCCGCTGCCATCAACCATTTTCTTTCGTGGAGTATAGCATAAACCGCTTCGTGTTAGACGTAACAGATTGCACATTTAGGACAAATGGAAGAAATTGTCTAAATATGGTTTTCGGCCACACAAAACAAAACCGGCAAGAGAGCCGGTTCATCAAAGTTACTGATGATATACCTACTCTGCACTGTGTAATGGATTAATTGAAATAGAAATATGCCCGAAGCATATCGCTCCGGGCGTATCTTATAACTTAATGTTAATTATTTATTTAGCCTTGTGCTTGATTGCAGCCTGTGCAGCAGCAAGTCTAGCGATCGGTACACGGAAAGGTGAGCAGGATACATAATCCAAACCGATCTCGTCGCAGAACTCAACAGATGTCGGGTCGCCGCCGTGCTCGCCGCAGATACCGAGGTGGAGGTCAGGACGTACTGCCTTACCGGACTCGATAGCCATCTTCATGAGCTTGCCTACGCCGTTCTGGTCGAGACGTGCGAACGGATCGGACTCGAAGATCTTTGCCTCATAGTAAGCTGTGAGGAACTTGCCTGCGTCGTCTCTGGAGAAACCGAATGTCATCTGTGTAAGGTCGTTTGTACCGAAGCAGAAGAATTCAGCTTCCTTGGCTATCTCGTCAGCTGTAAGAGCAGCTCTGGGGATCTCGATCATTGTACCTACCTTGTAGGACATGTCTACGCCTGCAGCCTTGATCTCTTCGTCAGCAACCTCTACGACTACCTTCTTAACGTTTACGAGCTCCTTGATCTCGCATACGAGCGGGATCATGATCTCAGGTGTAACGTTCCAGTCGGGATGCTTAGCGTTAACGTTGATAGCAGCGCGGATAACTGCTCTTGTCTGCATCTTAGCGATCTCAGGATATGTAACTGCGAGACGGCATCCTCTGTGACCCATCATAGGGTTGAACTCGTGGAGAGAAGAGATCAATGTCTTGATCTCTTCAACAGACTTACCCTTCTTATCTGCAAGAGCCTTGATGTCTGCTTCTTCTGTAGGAACGAATTCGTGAAGCGGCGGGTCGAGGAATCTGATCGTAACGGGATGACCCTCGAGTGCCTCATAGAGAGCTTCGAAGTCGGACTGCTGCATGGGAAGGATAACTGCGAGAGCAGCTTCACGCTCTTCAACTGTATCGGAGCAGATCATCTCACGGAATGCGTCGATTCTGCCTTCACCGAAGAACATGTGCTCTGTACGGCAGAGACCTATACCTTCAGCTCCAAGCTCACGGGCCTTCTTAGCATCGTTAGGTGTATCAGCGTTTGTACGTACTTCGAGTCTCTTGAACTCGTCTGCCCACTTCATGATGCGGCCGAAGTAACCGTTGTTAGGATCAGCGTCAACCTGAGCGATAGCGCCATCGTAGATCTTACCTGTAGAACCATCGAGGGAGATGATGTCACCTTCCTTGAATGTCTTGCCAGCGAGTGTGAACTGCTTGTTAGCTTCGTCCATAGCGATGTCGCCGCAACCGGAAACGCAGCACTCACCCATACCACGTGCAACAACTGCAGCGTGTGATGTCATACCACCACGTACTGTGAGGATACCTTCTGCAGCCTTCATACCTGTGATGTCTTCAGGAGATGTCTCAAGTCTTACGAGGACTACCTTCTCTCCTCTGTCGTGCCAAGCTACTGCATCGTCAGCTGTGAATACGATCTTACCGCAAGCAGCTCCCGGAGAAGCACCGAGGCCCTTACCGATTGCCTCTGCAGCCTTAAGAGCAGCGGGATCGAACTGAGGGTGAAGGAGTGTATCGAGGTTACGGGGATCGATCATTGCAACTGCTTCCTCAGGTGTTCTCATACCTTCGTCAACGAGGTCGCAAGCGATCTTCATAGCAGCCTGAGCTGTTCTCTTTCCGTTTCTTGTCTGGAGCATGTAGAGCTTACCGTGCTCAACTGTGAACTCCATGTCCTGCATGTCTCTGTAGTGTGTCTCAAGAGTGTTGCAAACCTGTGTGAACTGAGCGAATGCTTCAGGGAACTTCTGCTCCATCTCAGCGATCTTCATAGGAGTTCTTACACCTGCAACAACGTCCTCGCCCTGTGCGTTTGTGAGGAACTCACCGAAAAGTCCCTTCTCACCTGTAGCAGGGTCTCTTGTGAAAGCAACGCCTGTACCGCAGTCGTCACCCATGTTACCGAATGCCATGGACTGAACGTTAACTGCTGTACCCCATGAATAAGGAATATCGTTGTCTCTTCTGTAAACGTTAGCTCTCGGGTTGTCCCATGATCTGAATACGGCCTTGATAGCGCCAACGAGCTGCTCCTTAGGATCTGTAGGGAAATCAGAACCGATCTTTGCCTTGTACTCAGCCTTGAACTGTGAAGCGAGTTCCTTGAGGTCGTCAGCTGTAAGCTCAACGTCCTGCTTAACTCCTCTTTCAGCCTTCATCTTGTCGATGAGCTCTTCGAAATACTTCTTACCGACTTCCATAACAACGTCGGAATACATCTGGATGAATCTTCTGTAGCAGTCCCAAGCCCATCTGGGGTTACCGGACTTTGTAGCGATAACGTCAACAACCTGCTCGTTAAGACCGAGGTTGAGGATTGTGTCCATCATACCAGGCATTGATGCTCTTGCACCGGATCTTACGGAAACGAGGAGAGGGTTCTCGAGATCACCAAACTTCTTGCCTGTGATCTCTTCGAGCTTTACGATGTACTCCATAACCTGGCCCATGATCTCGTCATTGATCTGACGGCCGTCTTCGTAGTACTTTGTGCAAGCCTCCGTGGTGATCGTGAATCCCTGAGGAACAGGAAGACCGATGTTTGTCATCTCAGCAAGGTTAGCGCCCTTACCTCCGAGGAGTTCGCGCATGTTTCCGTTGCCTTCGGTGAACAGGTAAACGTACTTTGTCATTCTTTTTATCCGCCTTTCATTTATTGGTTTTTTTGTTTCTCATATGGCTGTTTAGCCTGCTAAAAACTTATCAGTTTATTTTAACAGATATGTTCCTTAAAAATCGAACTTATCTGAGAAAAATTCATCGAGTTTATCGATAGGGAATCTTATGTTTCCGGGCTCGTACTCGACGTTCTTCATTGAGTCTCTTTCTCTGATGGTTACGCAGCCGTCATTCTCGGAATCGAAATCGTAAACTACGCAGTAAGGAGTACCGATCTCGTCCTGTCTTCTGTAGCGCTTACCGATCGACTGACGGTCATCAAGCTCGCACATGTACTTCTTGGAGAGCTTCTCGAAAATAGGCTGAGCCTTGTCTGTGAGCTTAGCTGACAGAGGGAGCACACCGATCTTGATGGGTGCGAGGAAAGGATGAAAGTGCATAACTGTTCTAACATCGCCGCCTTCGAGCTCTTCCTCATCGTAAGCAGAGCAGAGGAAAGCGAGAGTTACACGGTCAGCACCGAGCGAAGGCTCGATAACGTAAGGAATGTACTTCTCGTTCTTTGCGGGATCGAAGTATGAGAGATCCTGCTTGGAGTATTCCATGTGCTGCTTGAGGTCGTAGTCTGTACGGTCTGCGATACCCCAGAGTTCGCCCCAGTCTGTGAAAGGGAAAGCAAACTCGAAGTCTGTTGTAGCTCTGGAATAGAAAGCAAGTTCTTCTTTTGCGTGATCTCTTGTACGGAGTTCCTCTTCCTTGATACCGAGTCCGATGAGCCAATCGTGGCAGAACTTCTTCCAGTAGTCGAACCACTCGAGGTCAGTACCGGGTTCGCAGAAGAACTCAAGCTCCATCTGCTCGAACTCTCTTGTACGGAAGATGAAGTTACCGGGTGTGATCTCGTTACGGAAAGACTTACCGATCTGGCAGATGCCGAACGGGATCTTCTTACGTGAGGAACGCTGAACATTTGCGAAGTTAACGAAGATACCCTGAGCTGTCTCAGGTCTTAAGTAAACCTCATTTGTTGAATCTTCGGTAACACCGATGAATGTCTTGAACATCAGGTTGAACTTACGGATGTCGGTGAAGTTGTGGCCGCCGCATACAGGACAGGGAATGTTCTTCTCTCTGATGTAAGCAACCATCTCTTCAGGGCTCATACCTTCAACAGGTACGTTCTCGATTCCGTTTTCCTTATTCCAATCCTCAATAAGGTTATCAGCTCTCTGACGCGCCTTGCACTGCTTGCAGTCGATAAGAGGATCGGAGAATCCGCCGACGTGGCCTGAAGCGACCCATGTCTTGGGGTTCATGATGATCGCAGCATCGAGTCCTACATTGTAAGGGCTCTCCTGGACGAACTTCTTCCACCATGCTGCCTTAACGTTATTCTTAAGCTGAACACCTAACGGGCCGTAATCCCACGCATTTGCGAGACCGCCGTAGATGTCGGAACCCGGATATACGAAGCCTCTTACCTTAGCAAGAGAAACTATCTTATCCATTGTTTTTTCTACTGCCATAATCGATCTTTAGCTCCCTTGCTTTTTATTCTTCATCTTCTGTCTCAGGCTCATCTTCGCCTTCAACTGCTGTTTTCTCTTCGTCTGAAGAGCCGCCTGCAAGGGCATTGATGAGATCATCCAGGCCTTTGGAGTTGAGATCGCCTGTAGCAGACATTCTCTCAGCTCTTTCTTCCTCAAGCATCTTTCTTCTGTTCTCGGCTTCTTCTCTTCTTCTGATCTTCTCTTCTCTTGTGATCGGGATGACTGCCTCATCCTCTACATCGCCGGCTACTGCAACTACCTTGTCAGCTGCAACTTCACGGCATGCGAGTGATACAACATTTGCTGCACCCTCATCGTCGATCATGGGCTGTGCGCCGTCTGTCAGTTCTCTGGCACGCTTACTTACCAAAACGGTAAGGTCGTAAGGGCTTGCTGACTTTGCCTTGAGTTTCTCGATTGAAGGATCTGTTAACATCTTTTTACCTCTCTTCTCCTTTTATTCAAGTTCTTTAGCTGTGTGTATATTCTTCGAAGCCTTAAGCTTTTCAGCGGTGATTATCGCAAGAATGTCTCTTGCCGCTTTCTCGAGATCGTCGTTGGTTACTATGTACTCAAATTCACCTGCACGCCTGATCTCCGACTTTGCCTGTTCAAGTCTTTTCTGAACCTTCTCTTCAGTCTCGGTTCCTCTTCCCCTCAGTCTGTTTTCGAGCTCTTCCATTGAAGGAGGAAGGATGAATATCGTTACCGTGTCATCGTCAAATTTTCTGTTGAGTGCGAGACTGCCTTCAATTGTGATATCGAAAAGAACATCCTGTCCTTTGCCTACCATCTCGGCAAGCGGATCTGACGGTGTACCGTAGTAGTTATCAACATACTTGTCGTACTCGACTATCTTGCCGTCTTTGATCATCTGCTCGAACTGTTCCGTGGTTCTGAAATAATACTCGACGCCGTCTTTTTCCTGACCTCTCGGAGCTCTTGTCGTAACAGAGATCGAATGACCTACGCTTCCGGGATTAGCCTGTTCCAAAAGTTCTTCAACTCTCGCAAGGACCGTGCCCTTGCCGACACCTGAAGGACCTGATACTGCTACTATCAATCCTCTGAAATCACTCATCCCAGCATCTCCTTTATCTCTGATGTAGCAAGCGCTGATGTTAATACGAGTCCGCTGTCAGTTACTATTACCGACTTGCACTTCTTGCCTGCACAGCAGTCAACCAGCGTTCCCCTGTCTTTTGAATCCTGCATCATGCGTCTTACAGGAGATGACTCAGCTGAAGCAACGCAGATGATGCGTGATGCCTGTGCGATATTTCCAAAACCGATGTCTATAAATCCGGATGCCATATTCCGCCTTCCGTTATACGAGATTCTGAATCTGTTCCCTGATCTCTTCGACGAGGTTCTTCATTGAAAGAACTCTTGAAGTGATCTCTATGTCATTTGCCTTGCTGCCTGTTGTGTTGACCTCACGGTTGATCTCCTGTACAAGGAAATCCATCTTCTTGCCAACAGGACCGTCTTCTGCAAGGATCTTTCTTGCCTGTGAGAAGTGTGATGAAAGTCTTGCCATCTCCTCGTCTATTGCGCACTTGTCTGCGAAGATCGCTACTTCAGCTGCAAGACGGTTGTCATCGTAGAACTCTCTCTGGTCGCTCGTTAAGATCTCGTTGATCCTTGAAGCGAGCTTCTGCTTATATGCTTCAACGACCTCGGGGGCTCTGGTAACGACTTCACCTCTGATAGTCTCGAGTGAACCGATCTTTGTAAGGATGGATTCAACAAGATTGTCGCCTTCTCTCTTCCTCATAGCGAGCATTCCGTCGATCGCGAGATTGAGTGTCTCAAGAAGCTCTTTTGAAGCAGCTTCCTCATCGATCTCATTCTGGGTAACGCTCAATACGTCCTGCATCGTTGCGATCCTTGCAACGCCGAAATCATCTTCTCTTCCGGTAACTGCGCTGATAGCTTTGGCAGCTTCGGAATATTCCTTTGCAAGGCCTGAATTGACGGTAACAGTCTGACCTGCCTCGCCCTGATCCTCGTAATTGATGAAGATGTCGATCTTGCCTCTTAAAAGCCTGTCAGTTACAACGCGGCGGATATCACCGTCAAGATAGTTGAACATTCTGGGCATTCTGATCGAGATATCGCAGAATCTCGAGTTAACGGATTTGAGTTCGATATTGTATTTTCTTGTGTCGAAAATCTTCTCGCCACGGCCGAAGCCTGTCATCGAGTATGCCATGTGATTACCTCTAATGCAGATATAGACAAAAAAGAGCCGCCGCTGAAGGGATTATCCCTGGAGCTTCGGCTCGTAAATTATTATATATTATTATATAAAGGCTGTCTATCAAATAAAATTTATGTATCCCGCAAACGCCTTAATTCATTGCGTTTGCAGGCCTGAAAAAATTTTTGAAGGCAAAATTTCCTATACGATCTTAACCGGTTTGAACTCCGTGTAATCTGCCGATGCGCAGATGAGCTCCATACCTTTAAAATCACCTTCAAAGACCTTCTTATGTGCCTTGCCGTGAAGATGTCCGTAAACACAGATATCCACGCCGCCTTCAGCTAATAGATCCGCAAATTCGGTGAAGTCCTGTTTGGCCGTGACCGGCGGATAGTGGATCATCATGATGTGCTTTTTCTCATGCTTGGGGTCAGCCTTTTCGAGCTCTGAAATGCACATGCCGATCCTGAGTTTTTCGCGCTCGTAGATCTTCCTGTTGTCGGATCCTTCAAGGCTCTCTTTGGTCTCTATCATCCAGCCTCTCGTGCCCGTGATCAGACACCCGTCTGCTTCGGTAACATTGGTCCTTACAAACTCAAGATCCGTAAAACCTTTTTCAGCGAAAAACTCCTCCATCTTTTTCATCGTCGTCCACCAGTAATCGTGGTTGCCGCGCGATAAAAGCTTCCTGCCCGGAAGGTCAGATATAAACCTGAAATCCTCTTCAGCCTTGTTGATATAAGTCGCCCAGGATATGTCGCCCGGAATGAGTACAGTGTCAGATGCGGTAACCGTACTTTCCCAGTTATCTTTCACTCTCGAGATATAGTCGCCCCACGAATGCCCGAACACCTCCATGGATTTGTCGGGACAGCTCAGGGACAGATGAAGATCTGCCAATGCGTAGATTGCCATCAAGACTCCCTGTGGAAATACTGATAGATTGCCGAAGCGTCCTTGTCCGAAATACCTTTGGCTTCACGGAGTTCTTCCTCGGAAGCATTTTCCACGGCTTTTATTGTACCAAAATGCGAGAGCAGAATCTTGCGCTTGGCAGGACCTATGCCTTCGATGTTCTCCAGCTTGTACTTTATGTTTCTCTTGCCGGCAAGTTTGTGCTGGTATGAAATCGCGAATCTGTGGACCTCATTCTGAACGCTCGTAAGGAATCTCAAAAGTCCCATCTCGGCATCAGTCAGTGTCCTTCCTTCAAGCCTTATCTCGCGCCCGTCCTCGAAAACGATTCCCGACGTTTTGTGCCTGTCATTCTTGACCATTCCCGCAAGGTATATCTTCTCCGTTCCCTTGATGGATCTGACTACGGAAGCGACCGCTTCAAGCTGGCCTTTGCCGCCGTCAACCAGGATGATATCAGGGTATTTAAAGCCGTCTTCCTCATTGTGTTTGAACCGTCTTTCAAGAGTCTCTCTCATCGACATATAATCGTCCTGTGATGTGACTCTCTTCATCTTGAAAAGCCTGTAGGACTGCCTGTCTGCACGGCCGTCTTTGAACACGACCATGCCTGCGCAGATATCGTCATTTCCGAGGTTGGAAATATCGAAAGATTCGGCTCTTGATATCGCTCCTTCAGGTGCACCCAAAAGCTCTTCCAGATATCTTAAAGGGACCGACGGATCTGCATTCGCATTGCCGCCTCTCAAGATCCTGCGGACCATCATCTCGCGGGCATTGTTGTTTGCAAGATCCGATAATTCGCGAAGCTCTCCGCGCTCCGCAACATGAAGTCTGCAGTTCTTACCGAGCTTGTCGGTAAGAGTCTTCTCGATCACTTCAAGATCGTCTTCTTCCATACGGAAAGGAACAAGTATAAGCGGCGGAATGAACGGCGCATCCTCGTAATACTGCATGATGAAATTCTTGAGTATCTCTTCCCTGTCGGCCTCTTCGCCGGTGAAGAAATAAGTTGAGGATCCCACTATTCTTCCCTGTCTTAATTCAAGCTTTCTTACACATGTTTCACCGCAGTCGGAATAAAGTCCGATCGCATCGACATCACGTTCGATATCAAGATAAACTCTCTGGTTTTTGCGGATCGCACGGAGTGCATAAAGCCTGTCTCTTAAAGCACCCGCCTTCTCAAATTCGAGATTGGCGGAACACTCTTCCATCTGCGCTTTTATGTCCTTTTCGATGCCGTCGTATTTACCCTCAAAGAACTGCACGATCTGACCTACCATCTCACGGTAATCGTCACCGCTCACCGTACCTAGACAGGGCGCCATGCACTTGCCGATGTGATAGTTGAGACAAGGTCTCTCCTTGCCGATATCTCTCGGAAAGATCTTCTTGCAGCGCTTGAGCGGGAAGATATCATTGATCGCCTGAAGCACTTCAAAACAATCGGAACTCATGTAAGGACCGTAGTATTTCGCGCCCTTTTTACGCGCTTCAGGATCAGGCCTGAAAGCCTTGAAAACTCTCGGGTATGCTTCATTCAGAGTGACACAGATATAAGGATATCCCTTGTCATCTCTTAAGAGAATATTGTATTTTGGCTGGTATCTTTTGATGAGGTTGTTTTCGAGCAGAAGTGCCTCAGGTTCGGAGCCGACTACCGTGTATTCAAAGTCTGCAACGTGCGATACCATCGCCCTTACCTTCGGACTTGATATCGTTCCGCCTCCGAAATAACTCTTGAGCCTGTTCCTGAGTTTCTTCGCTTTTCCTACATAAATAACACAGCCCGAAGAGTCCTTCATAAGGTACACTCCGGGGCTTAAAGGAACAGTGTCCAGACGCGCGTCGAATTTACCGGCGGGCATTACACTGCGATCTTAGGATTCTTAAGAAGGGAAACAAGTGCTTCGCAAGCTTCCTTCTCATCAACGCCGTCAGCTTCTATCTCGATCTCGGCGCCATTCTCGATTCCGAGGGACATAACACCAAGCAAGCTCTTTGCATTTGCTCTTCTGCCGCTTCTAACAATATAGATTGTGCTGTGGAACTGTGAAGCCTTCTGGATCATGACCGCAACGGCCTTCATCTGTAAAGCATCTTCACAATCAAAAACAATCTTTTCTTTAGTCATAGTAAGGTACATCCCCTCATTTATTACGACATAAGTATATTTTTGAGCCTTTCGAAAATCAACCAAAAACAATTCGATTTGCCCAATTTCGACTATTTAACCCAAATGAGATATTTTTGGCAAAACCTTTTGTTAAAAATAACAATCAGATATCTTTTAGCATGAGGACAGCATCTCTGCCCTGGCCGTAATAGTCGCGTCGTAAGCCGTATCCGGTAAATCCGGACTTCTCATAAAGCGCTATTGCAGGCACATTATCAGACTCAACCTCCAAAAAGACTTTGGCCATGCCTTTCTCTTTCAGAAGTCTCAGAAGTTCAGCCCAAAGCATGCTTGCCAGACCTTCACCCCTGTGATCTTTTCTTGTCACGATATTGCCGATGCTGCATTCATCCAAAACCATATCGGCACCGACATAACATACGACCTCACCTTTGAGCTCTCCCGCAAGACATATCTTATTGTCGTCCGTGATCAGTTTTTCTATCTCGCTTTTTATCCACGGGTGTGCGATTGAACCCTGTTCCAGAGCCATGATGTCCTTGACATCTTTCAGTTCTGCTGGCCTGATTATGAGGTCGGTATCAGCCATTTTTTCTGAGCCTTTCAGCCTGTGAAACCGCGCAGTAAGATGCTTTTAAATCTCTTGCATCAATGAATTTTCCGCTTGCAAACGTAGATGCCGCAACACCCTTCGGCATTATCGCAGCGCCCGGCGCATAGTAGATATTAAGTTTGGATCCGGCTTTCTCGAAAGCCTTCTTCATGACGTTTGCGCCGCTTCCGACAACTATTATCTGTCTTCTTGCACCGTATATTATCTCGGGTATCTTCTCTATCTTCGATACGAATTCATCTGCATCATATGCATTCTCTTCAAGGAGTGACTTCAGCGTATCATCTTCTGCCGCCTGTGCGAAAACCCTGTTGTTCCTTGCATCGATCGCAGGTATTATCAGCGTCTCGTTTTTGGCAGTCATAGTCACATTCTCGCATGACCTCGCGAGCGCCTCGGTAGATGAGACTGCAATACACTTTTTACCTGCAGCAAGTGCCATTCCTTTTACTGCAGCAAGACCGATCCTTATCCCCGTAAATGAGCCGGGACCTACGGTTACCGCATAACCGTCAAGATCCTCATGCTTTATCTTCGCCTTTGTCATGACCCTGTGAACAAGCGGCATGAATGTCTCTGAATGAGTCAGTGTCTCAAATGAGAGTTCATAACAGATCTCTTTGCCGTCTTCGAAAACACCGGCACTGC
Source organism: Oscillospiraceae bacterium (assembly GCA_902788505.1). Lineage (GTDB taxonomy): Bacteria > Bacillota > Clostridia > Saccharofermentanales > Saccharofermentanaceae > Saccharofermentans. The sequence continues at coordinate 3,016 of CADAKH010000001.1, read as the reverse complement.
AGTTGCTGTTGGATGTATCACAAACAAGTAATCTCATTCTTCTTTTTCCGCTCCAGATATTGCAACGGCTTTCTCTATGTAGCCGTTATACTTTTCGCCTGCCTCACACTCGAAAACTCGCGTGTTGCCGTCGCCCCTTATTGTCATCTTTATTGTGTCCTGCGGAAGAAGTTCCTCAATGATGTCACTCCATTCGATGACGCACACGCCGTCCCTGAAAAAATACTCATCAAGTCCGCTCATAAGGAAATCATCAGGACCAGAAAGTCTGTATGTATCGAAGTGGAAAAGCAGGAGCCTTCCACCCTCATATTCATTGACTATCGTAAAAGTCGGACTGGATACATGCGACGTCGAACCAAGTCCCTTGGCAATACCTCTCGTAAGACAAGTCTTCCCCGCACCGAGATCGCCCGTCAATGCTATGACGTCGCCGGCGCACAAAGACGTGGCAAGTTCGTAACCGAACTTTTCCGTCTGTTCAGGAGATGTCGTCTTAAACTTGATCATGAGTAAGTATCCTTTTTCGCTTTGCGTGATAATTGTACATTCAAGGAAGATAAATAGCAAAACCGGAATTGCTTTATAGCAGAGGTGTGTAATGAGCAAAGATTGATCTGTTTCAATTCTGCAGTTGTCCGGAAAAGTCTTATTTCTCGCTATTACGGACACTAAAATGGCATTTCGTGTCCGCAATGAACGATTTTTCGTGTTTTTCGGACACATCTTAATCCGTCACAACGATGCGGATGCGATTATGGAAGTGCACGCGAAAAAGAGGGCGTCCCATATCCCCCATGAAATAGATACTATAATGGATGTACCATACGAATAACAAATGCGGCGGAACACTCCGCCGCTTCTTTACCATTTACTGTATTTCAATGTTTTCTATCCCATGGCTTAATATTATATTTATAAGTTCATTTCTGGAATAATTGCTCTCAGCGGCAATTTCGTCCAATGCTCTCAGAATGTTTTCTTTTATTCGAACGGTAATAATTTTGCTTCCATCCTCGCCCCGTTTTTTATTATGATTGGTTCCTTGCTCATATTCATACCTCGCTTTGTATTAAGTCTAGATTGATAGCGGATCGTCGAATATGCTACAATTAGATATTTATATATAATACGTTTAGATATCAATAGCTATTTGAATTCCTTTATGGAACAGAAGGTACAACTATGAAAAAAATCGGGGTGCTTACTTATCCAGTAAAACACAGAAAAACCTTTGACCTCATTAGCATTCTCAAAGCAAATGGATATAAAGATGTTATAGTATATGCCATTCCTTTTCATTATCAAAAGAAAACCTTCCCAATATATCAGCATCGACCCGAAATGAATTATAACGTTCCACCAATGGAACAGCTATGCAGTAATCTAAGTTATCAATATAAGCAAGGACAATTGGCGGATTTTCAGATTGAAACAGATCGCATAATACTTATAGCAGGGGCTGGAATCATTCCAGAGGAATTTGTTAAAACTCATACACTTATAAATGCTCACCCAGGCTATATTCCAAATTGCAGGGGGTTAGATGCCGTCAAATGGGCAATTGTAGAAAACCAGCCGATAGGTGTAACCACACATTTGATAGGTGATTACGTGGATGCAGGACAAGTGATTGAGCGTAGGCTCATCCCTGTATATAAAACAGATACCTTTCACGCGCTTGCACAAAGAGTATATGAAAACGAAGTGTCCATGCTTGTTGAAGCAGTTGAGAAGTACCAAACCGATAATTTGATTATGATGCATCCTGATGGGTTCGTCCTTCATAAACGTATGCCTGCTAACATTGAGCAACACTTGATGGAACGATTTGATGAATACAAAAATACCAACGGCATAGAAAGGACTTTATAATGTCAGAAACCATATGTATCGATAAAGATGCTTATATTTGCAATAGTAGTAGCATCGGGTTCTTCTCCTGCGTCGGAAAAAACACACGCATTGGAGAACGTGTAAGAATAGGTAGCCATGTCTGTATTTCTGAAAATGTTTTAATTGGAGATGATTGCATAAGCGAAGATAAAGTCACTAATTGTGATAACGTCGAAATTGGTAATAATACATTTATCGGAGCGGGAACGGCATTCGTTTCAAAAATCAATCAACGCGCGCGTGCGGAAGTACCGACTGTATCCAATAACCACCGAATCTAAAAAACAGGCAAAACAAAACCCCCGAAATCTCGGGGGTTTTGAAAAACTCAATTTTTTTACGATTAACGCTTTGAGAACTGTGAAGCCTTTCTTGCCTTCTTGAGACCCGGCTTCTTTCTTTCCTTCATACGTGCGTCACGTGTGAGGAATCCGTTCTCCTTAAGTGCTGCCTTGTAGCTCTCCTCGTCTGCTTCAACAAGAGCTCTGGAGATACCGTGACGGATAGCACCAGCCTGGCCGGAGATACCGCCGCCAACAGCCTTAACGATAACATCAAACTTATCCTCAGTCTGTGTAAGAGCGAGAGGCTGACGAACGATGAGCTTCAGTGTATCGAGACCAAAGTAATCGTCGATATCCTTGCCGTTGATTGTGATCTTGCCCTTACCGGGAACCAAACGAACGGCTGCTACTGCGTCCTTACGACGGCCTGTGCCGTAATAATATACTTTGCTGCTAGATTTCTTTGCTGCCATTATTAGTTAGTCCTCCGATTAAAATGTGTGAACTTCGGGCTTCTGAGCTGCCTGCTCGTGCTCGGGGCCGGCATAAACGTGAAGCTTTCTGAACATCTGACGGCCGAGAGAGTTCTTAGGGAGCATACCCTTAACTGCGAGCTCTACTGCCTTCTCAGGGTTCTTTGCCATCAAAGTACGATAGTCGATCTCCTTAAGTCCACCCGGGAAACCTGAGTGATGACGATAAAGCTTATCGTCGAGCTTCTTACCTGTAAGAACTACCTTGGAAGCGTTGATTACGATTACATTATCACCGGTATCAAGGAAAGGAGTATATGTGGGCTTGTGCTTACCTCTTAAGAGCTTAGCAACCTCTGTAGC